>NZ_CP061171.1:3236311-3883574 GCF_014692875.1 Pedobacter riviphilus
TTGAAGGATATTCGTAATCATAAAGGTTTTGATGTTGTCGCGAATGTAAACGGGAATAATCGGGCTATTGCTATGCCCAATATCGAAACCTGCATCGAGCAAAAGTTTCTTCGCGTATTCTGTATTGGCCCAAAGTTTATCAATCCGTTCGGGCTCCGATTCGATAATATCTAATGCAGCAATCACACTTGCCACAGCAGATGGTGGCATACTTGCGCTAAACATCAGTGAGCGGGCACGGTGCTTGATATATTCGATGGTTTCCGTACTCCCCGCAATAAAACCGCCTAGTGAGGCCAGCGATTTGCTGAAAGTACCCATAATGAGGTCCACATCCTCGGTAAGATTGAAGTGTGATG
The DNA here is from genome assembly GCF_014692875.1 of Pedobacter riviphilus. Taxonomy (NCBI): domain Bacteria; kingdom Pseudomonadati; phylum Bacteroidota; class Sphingobacteriia; order Sphingobacteriales; family Sphingobacteriaceae; genus Pedobacter; species Pedobacter riviphilus. The sequence goes on from NZ_CP061171.1 coordinate 3,236,671, forward strand.
CCGTTCCCGATCCATTAAACCCAATTACGCCAAGGCTATGCGCATCATCCATCATGATATTGGCGCCAAATTCATTGGCAATCTCTACCATTTCAGGAAGATTAACCAAATCGCCTTCCATGCTGAAAATACCATCAGAAACAATCAGTTTTGCTGCATCTTCCGGTAACCTGCTTAGTTTCCGGCGCAGATCCTGCATATCGTTATGCGCATATTTAATCGTGCGCGAAAAGGCCAAACGGCTTCCATCAATAATTGAGGCATGATCGTACTCATCCAGCAACAGATAATCGTTACGATCTAATAAACAAGATATTACGCCTAAGTTAACCTGAAAACCAGTGCTAAAAAGCACAGCAGCTTCTTTACCCACATATTCGGCCAAACGATTTTCCAATTCCTGGTGAATATCGAGCGAACCGTTCAAAAATCGCGATCCTGCACAGCCGGTTCCGTATTTTTCGATGGCTGCTTTTGCGGCTTCTTTTATTTTAGGATGATTGGTTAATCCTAAATAGGAATTTGAACCAAACATGAGTACATTTTTTCCGTTTATAACCACCTCGGTATCCTGGCCTGATTCTATCGATCTGAAATAAGGATATAATCCCTTTTCTTTTATCACCGCCGCATCCTTAAAAGAGGCAATTCTATCTTGTAATTTTTTACGCATGCTGTACACTTATATTCTTCAGTTTTTAAAACCCTGTTCTGAAAGTTTGGCCAGTACCAGAATGCTACTTGTGGATATTAAAATCAACAGTATAGATTAAGGCTGCATTAACCAAACGATTTGATAACACAATTTTAACGCGGAATTGAAGCCAAAAAAAGGTTCAAATGTGGGATATATTGGTCAAAAAGTTGGATCGGCAAAATGTGACATTCAGATGAATTGACCAATTGACATTCTGACTTTTATTATAAAATAGTAAAACAACAAAAAAGACACAAAACAGCACAAAAAACAACATAAATTACTGTTTTTAAGTTAATTAAAATTCAATATTTATTAATCAAAAGATTGAATTTTAATCAGAAATTAGTCATTTTAAAAAAAATAAATTGCAAAATTGATCCCGAATATTACATTTGTCAGAGCAAAATTCCGGCAGATAAAGGGCGAAAAACTATCCATAAAGGATGGCTGAAATTGTAGTGCAAAAGATAATCGAATCTGTTAAGAAATTATTAAAAAACGCCGAACGATTTTATGCAACAAGAGTTACTCAATAAAACTTTTTCAGAAAAAAACCACGAGGAAGCACTTTCTTTAAATGATGGATTGATGGCAAAAATTCATCACAGTAGCGATCCGCATTATTGCAGTTCGGAACCGTTCCGTATATCGAGTTATGCTTTAATTCTGATCACAAAGGGAAAGATGAATCTTAAGATAAATTTTGTAGAACATGTATTAAATCAAAGAGATATTCTACTCATTTTTCCACATGCTGTTTATGAGATTAAGGATAACAGCGATGTTTCTTTCATCAGCATCCATTTCAACAAAAGCTATTTAAAAACCAAGGGCATATTCTTTAATAGCGGCGAAACTTACAGAATGTTCCAGAACGATCCTACTCATAAATTTTCATTATCAAAAGAGGAATATACATTCATTTACTATGATATGCTTGCCCTGCACAAAAAACTGAACGTATCTAAAGATACCCGCAGATTAAAAACATTGTGCACAATAGCTTTCTGGAACTGCTGTATGATCTCTTTCTTCTCAAAAACAAACAGAAAGACCCATTACCTTTTGTTCACAATAGCAGAACAGAACTCACCAATCGTTTTTTATCGCTGGTATCAGAAAACTTTAAGAAAGAAAAACGTGTAATATATTATGCCAACTGTTTACGCATAACGCCAAGGCATTTATCGCAGGTTGTTAAACAGGTAACCGATAGGACAGCAGGGGAAGTTATTGATGAGATGGTGATCAGGGAAGCTAAACTACTACTAACCAGCCATGTAATGAACATATCGGAGGTAGCTATGGAACTGCACTTCAGTAACTCCTCTTTTTTTGGGAAATATTTTAAAAAGCAAACGGGAATTACCCCATCTGAGTACAAATTATCGAATAACATTGCGGTGTAGGTCAACCTCCTTACACTACTATAATAATTTCTCCGAGGCATCGTCATAAGCAAAAGTAATTAACCACAGATAGAAAGGGTGCACACAGATATGAAAATCCGTGTTTATCTGTGTGCATCTGGTTAAAACACTTAACGCCATTGGTCCCCCGCTTGCAACGGACAGGTCTTTATGGCTGTGCGCTGGTCAATTTTTTACCTGCTATATCTTCCCATCTGTAAAAATGAAAGGTTTTATCATCGCTCATGGCCACTAACAAACCATGTTTAAAATCGTTATTTAAAGGAACTGAAACCACGTCAATACCATCTGTTTGATTGGCTGAATATTTAATCGTGGTTAACAGCGGATGCGGATGGGCAGCATCGGTTTTAGCTACCCGGTCGTACACTTTTAACTGCCTGGCGCCCTGATCGGATACCAGGATATAGCCTTTGTTTCCTGAGGTTTTATAAATGGCGATCCCCTCATTGTCGACAGCAAAATCGCCTTGTCCGAATAATGCCAGTTCTTGATCTCCTTTGGCTGGGTCAGCATAATACTTGCGCACCCCTACCTGCTCATCGCAATAATAAACAAAACCCAGTTCGTTATCAACGGCAATGGCCTCAATTTCTTTTTTACCGCTATACTGGCCGAATTTCCGCACCAAATCTGCTTTAACATTGCCTTTCCCATCATCTGCCAATAAATATTGCCAAAGATAACTTCCGTTTTTAGGGCCCGTTTTACGACCAACAATGGCATAAATTTTTCCACTTGGATCAGTATACATTGAAATTCCCATCAAATCGCGGTATTCTGCTCCTGTTTCACCTACAAAAACAGGAATTCCGCCATTGTCGATTGCTTTCATATCAGGAAGAGAAAATATCCGCAGTTTATGCGTGTAACGTTCTGTTGTTACCACAATATCTGTCTTTTTTCCGGCCAAGCGCAAACCATAAGCAATATCAACATTATTAGGACGCTTTAAGCCTTTTATGGTTTTAGACTTGATGATTTTACCTTTCAGATCGAAAACATACAGGCCACCATTGGTATCTTTATCGGTACCGATTACTAAAGACTGCGCTGGATTGTTCGGGTTTACCCAGATTGCAGGATCGTCGGTATCAAAGTCGACAGGCTCGGACACGTATAAGGGTTTTACGGCCGTACTACTTCCGTTTTGTGCGCTTCCATTACAAGAAATGGTCAGGCTTAAAACCGCAAAAGCGGCAAGTTTTAATATATTATTATGCTTCATTTTATATTTTAGTTCCGTATGCACCAACAAATGTAGATGGTGCAGGAGAGATATAGGTAATACCATTTTTCATTACAATTCCGGTTTGGTGATGGCGGGTAAAGTTGGTAATACCCTTACCCAAAGCTGGCGAGTTGCCTTGCAAGTGAAAGTCCCACGCGGTATTGAAATCGGCATTGGTAACCGCTGTATTTAAGGGATAATTCACAAATTTAGGATCATTAGCACCAGCAACGTTACTAATTACATCGTTTTTACCGCCCACAATATCGCCGGTTGGCTGAAACTGATTTACGGTGGTTTGGTCGAAGCCATAATACCAGTTATTGCTATAAGCAGAACGGCTATCTTCTGGCTTTTTTGGATCTCTCTTCACGCCAAAACGGGTATTGGCGAAAAGATTATTATACAGATCGGCACGTACCGTACTCTCCAGCCAGATTGATCCGCCTTTGGCCGTTGGTCTTCTCCAACCTGTATTCACCATGGTATTGTTGTAAGCAATAATATACGTTTGTGGCGTTTTATCTCCAGTATTAGATAATTTTAAGGCATTGGTATTGGTGCTATAAACCAAGTTATAGGCTATATCTGCCAAACAGCCCGATTTAAAGTTCATGGCTTCCCCTCCTGTTACGCCCGTGGTATAAAACACATTATTGGCAAAAATGATCTTCCCACCTTCAATATAGGTACAATCTTCCTGGAGGTTTCTGAAGATGCTATTCTGAACGACTAATTTGCCATTAGCATTGGCAAACCAGAGTGCAGGTAAGTTTTCTCCGGCTTTAGCTTTATAAAGTCCCATTTTTACCGATGTTGAAGCATCTGAAGTAGTAGAGCCTGCATATTCGAGGATTACGTGATCAAGCACCAGTTCCTCGCATGTTGGGCCAGCCAAAATACCGCCCCAAAGCTTTCCAAATTTTTTTGATGAGGTTTTATAAAATTCATTTACCGTAAACCTGATAGGATTTTCTGCAGTTCCAAGTGCATACAGATTACCTTTTATAACAATTTCTGGTTTAGCAACCGTATCCATCAGCACCGTTACCCCCTCTTCAATGGTTAGCGTTTTCCCTTCCGGGATTACAATGTCGCCTTTAATTACCTGCGTACTGCCTTTTGCCCAAACCCCAGAAACCTCACCAATTGCCGAGCCATCAACAGCTGTAGTATCAACATCTATATTGGCTTTCTCGCATCCTGCCAAGGCGAGCACAACAAGAATTAATAATTTAAAAATCTGATTTGATTTCATGTCTTTGTATCTTTAAATGCTATTAATTAAATTTATACCTAAAGCCAACAAGGTAGTTTTGGCCATAATAATCGCTTCTGATCAAGGTTTTCCCATTTTTAACCAAATCTTCTTTGATGTCGTTATTTGCTGGATTTGTACCTTTTATAAATAGTTTTGTCGGTGTATTTAAAATGTTATTGGCTTTTACAAAAACACTTATTCCACCTTTAAAACGCTTCTCTGCAGACGCATCTACCTGTACAAATCCTTCCTGCCAAAAATCGTTATTTAAGAATTGAGAAACCGTGTTGATGCGTGGTCCTGTATAGGCACCTGCAACCTGTGCATCCCAGCCTTTTTTAGTGTCTTTAAACAATATTGACAGGTTGGCGATATGCGCAGACTGACCATAAAGCGGACGTTCCTGGTTTACATTTGCAGGCTCCGTATCTCCGGTGGTGCTATTGATCACCCTGGTGGTTTTAGTGGTGTTAATGCGCGAATGAGTGTAGGTATAATTGGCCTTTACACCTATTTTGTTAAAATATTTGATGTAATCTACCTCTGCGCCATAATTATTGGCCGTACCAAAGTTCCCTGGACTATAATAAATATCTTGGCCGCGAACGGCATCAGCCTGAAAAGTATATTCAATTGGATTTTTTATCCTTTTGTAGAAAGCACCAATCAATAATTGCTCAGAAGCGCCAGGAAAAAGCTCATACCTTAAATCGAAGTTATCGGCCAGTGCGCGCTGCAGGTTAGGATTGCCACGTTCCTGGAATTCTTCATTTACAACTTTTCCGGGTACAATTTCATAAAAACCTGGGCGGTTAAGGGCTTTGTAGTAAGAAGCATGTAACTGCGCTTTTTCTGTTAAAAAATATTTTGCAGTTAAACTCGGTAATACATCGGTATAAATCTGATTTCCTTTTGGAAAAGATTCTCCTGCCGCGAAAAGAAGATTATAACCCTGATTGGTATGCTCTACTCTTAGCCCTCCTATCACTTCTAATTTAGCCGAATTATATTTAAACATTCCATATCCAGAAGTAGTTTGCTCTGTTGCATCGTAGGTAAGCGAATTGGCTACCGCACCTGTTGGATTGCTTACCACCAAATTCAGGTCGGTGTAATTTTGGAAATTTACACCATAAATATCATTTGCATGATCTGCTCCCTGAGCGAGGTTATAATTATTAAAGAAACCACTCCTTTTTTTATCGCGGTATAAACCTCCAGCCATAACATCCAGTTTGTGTTCGCCAGCTAAAACATGGTAAGTCAGATCAAGGTAACCTGCCAAATCCTCATCGGTATTACGTTCCCATCTGCGGGTAACGGGGTTGGTATTAACTAAACTGGTACGTTTGCTTTGAAAATTCTGTTGTACCCCATTTAAACTGATGCTGGTATTATCGGGCACATCGTTTTTGGCTGAAGAATAAACAGCCGACCACTGTACTTTAAATTTATCATTAAAAAATTTATGATCGCCATGCAGCGTAGAATTGTAAATCTGTTGCTCAGTTAAGCGACTACGCGTATCGTAAACCAATTCTGCGTTCCCAGCTGTTGGATTATAAACTCCATTATAAGTAGTGGTTACAGCATCTCTAACCTGTTGATTTTTCAGGTTAACGTATACATTGTACAAACTGATCTGGTGATCTTTATTAAAAACATAATCAATTTTTCCATGTAAGCCTGTTCGCTGCTGCTGTTCAGAATATTCACGGTAACTTTTGCTGGTAATTTTGGCATAAGGATCGACACCTACAACAGAATTATTGTAAAAAGTACTGTTACTGCCACGGTAGGTATTCTGATAACTTCCTGCCAGCACCACCCCGAGTTTATTATCCAAAAAGCGTTTACTTAAGGATAAGCTTCCGATTAAATTAGGTGCGGGGTTTTTATATTTATAATCAAGCGTGCCCTTGGTAAAATCGCTCTGCGTAGCATTATAGGTTTTCCCATTTACTTCGTAGGGCGATTTGTAATTAATACCTGAAGCATTGTAACTGGTAAACTTACGATCGAAAAATAATTGGCTATAACCTGTTGAAATGTTTGCATTTACCTGAAATTTACCGGGTGCATTTTTCATCACCATATTAATGACACCACCAATGGCATCGCCTTCTAAATTTGGCGTAAGCGTTTTATACACTTCTAAACGATCGAGTAAATCAGAAGGAAAAAGATCAAGCGGAACATAACGGTATTTATTATCCGGACTTGGGATTTTAACACCATTTACCAAAGTATAATTGTAACGTTTATCCATCCCCCTTAAAATGGCATATTGTCCATCGCCGTTGCTATTGCGCTCTATAGACGCGCCAGAAATACGTTGCATCACATTGGCCACCGTTAAATCAGGCGAAATCTCAATCGATCTGCCTGATACGATATTCATTAGTTGTGGGGCATTTTTTTCTAAACGCCTTGCTCCCTGATCGGTAGAACTAACTACATTTGATTTAATAGTAATATCATCAAGGCTTTTCGAATCACTCTCCATGTAAAACTTTAAGTGATCGTTATCCTCTTTCAGTATCACTAAAGTTTTCTCTATGGTTTTGTAGGTAATGTAGCTCACACTAATTTTTGCAGCACCTACTTTTACATCCTTAAATTCGAAAGTACCATCTAATCCGGTATTGGTTATGCGCCTCGGGTTTTCTAAAACCACTGTTGCACCTACAATGGCCTCACCAGTTTGCTTATCGTAAACGTGGCCTTTCAGTTTTGTGGCATTAGCTGTGCCTGCACAAAAGAGAAATAAAAACAGAATTTGTAATCGTTTATTCATTGTGTTTGGTCATGTCATTTTATTATCGACGGGGCAAAGGTGTATACACCATTTTACACAAAGAAATTATTGAGGTTACATAAAGGCAACAGCGTTACAACAAGCATATATTAAAAGGCAACACAAAAACACAATACAATGATTATCAACAAATTAAACACGCCACAAAACGCCGTTATGCTTTTATTACCGTTACATTAACAAATTGTTAAGCCCTTAAAAATCAAAAAAACAGGTCATATATTACAGCTGATGTAACGGTTATAAAGCCTGGATAAATGCCGATAAATTATCGCCTTGCGCCAGGTTTAGCTTTTTCCTTAACCTGTATCTCGATACCCTTAAGCTATCGGTTGATATACCGAGTAAGGTTGCAATATCGCTTGAATCGAGGTTCATTTTTAACAGTGCAATCAATCGCATATCGGCTGAGGTAAGCTCATTGCTATATTTTTTTAGGCTTTCGAGAAATTGATGATGCACCTGTTCGAATGCCATCGTAAATTCTTTCCAGTTACGTTCGTGATTAAAACTCTGATTAATTTCAGTGAGGATCTGGTTCATCTGCTTTTTCTGATCGCGCTTATCTTCTTTTATCATCGCCTGTAAAGTAGCCCTAAGGTTTTCCAAAAACTGGTTGTGTTTAATCAGGTTTAAGGTATGGGTAGACAGCTCTCTGCTTTTAACCTCTAATAATTGTTTCAGATTTTGCTCTTCGAGCTGAAGATTTTTGAGTGCCAGACTGGTCATGTCATGTTCTATTGCCTTCTGCCGCGCCAACATCTGTTGATCTTTTAACTTTAAGCGCTGCCTGCTAAAAATCACAAAACCCAAAACGACTATTAATACTACTACAATGGTAGCAGAAAAAGCAATAATCCTGTTCACTTTCCTGTCGTTTTTCAGTTTATTAATCTCATCCGATTTTTTATTGATATCGTAAAGTACCTGTAAAAATGCCACCTGCCGGGCGCCATCTTGCGAATACAGATCGATCGTGTACTTATAGCCAAGCTTTACATAATGGTAAGCGCTATCCATATTATTCAACAGCTCGTATGCCTTGCCCAAATCTCTACAGCAGGAGCTTAACTGATAAACATTGCCCATCTTTTCGGCCAGTTTCAATGCCGTTTCGGTTTGTACAATACTCTCTTTATACCGGCCTGTTTTACGAAGGATATCTCCTAAATTATTAATTACTTCAATACTCCCCAGATCATTATGGTCTTCCTGATATAAATTTAACGACCGTTTAAAATGTACATAAGCAGAATCATAGCGCTCCAGGTCTTCATATATACTGCCCAGGTTTTCGTGTATTTTGGCTGCCCCACTTTTATCGTTAATCCGTTCGTTTATTTTTAAAGCCAGTTTTTGATAGTAAAATGCACTATCATAAAGCTGCCTTTTTTCGTATAACTGTCCAATATTACCCAAAACGGTTGCCTGGCCAATTAAATTATTCGATCTCTTATAAACACTAATGGCTTTGCTATAGCTGTTCATGGCTTTGTCTTTCTGCTTCATGTAATAATAAAGCACGCCCACATCGTTAAGGTTAGCGGCCAATAAAAGCGGTTGACTGGCATTGTTGAATATTTTATCCGCTTTTAGAAAGAACTCTAACGATTGGCTAAAATGACCCTGTGTATAACAAACCTTGCCCATTTGCTGCAAACATTTGCCTTCTAAAAGTTCATCATTATCATCGATAGATTTGGCGTATATTTTTTTTAATTGAGCCAGGGCAGCAGTCGGATCTTTTTGATTCAGCGCAATAATCGATTCGAATTTTTCTTCCTGGGCAATCGCATTCGAAATGAAAAGCAGAAAAAGTACGAGAACACTAAAGGATTTGATCATGTTAAAAGCATTTATATCAGGCAATGCCAAACAAAGAAAGAGCGTATATGTTAACTTAAGGTTAAGTTGAAAAATTAACTGGTTCTTACGAATGCCAAATCTAATTTCAAGGTCGGTTTTAAACGATATTTTGTAACTTAGAGGTTAACTGTCTATTTATTTTATTAAAATCCATAAGACAAACAAAGCCTTTAATATAGATCGAAAACCGTAAAATTAATACAGATGAAAAAGATTATTCTCAACCTTGCCGTTACATTAGATGGATACATTGAAGGGCCTAATGGAGAAATTGATTGGTGCATTATGGATGGCGACGCCAATTTCAACGATTTTTTAGACAGCATTGATTCGATTTTTTATGGGCGCATCAGTTATGATTTATGGGGGAATTACCAACCTGGAGAAGAAGAGGATGAATTGATGAAATCGATCTCTCAAAACATCAACAGCAAGAAAAAATATGTTTTCTCTCGTGCTAAAGCCAACGATGATACAGATGCTATTTTTATCCATTCGGATATCGAAAAAAAAGTAAATGAGATCAAAAACCTTCCTGGCAAAGACATTTGGCTTTATGGTGGTGCAAAACTGATCTCTACCTTTTTAAATGAAGGTTTGGTTGATGAACTACAGCTTGCCGTACATCCGGTAATATTGGGTAGCGGAAAATTACTGTTTAGCGAAATTACCGATCGGGTTTGGCTAACACTAAAAGAAACCAAAAGTGCTCCATCAGGTGTTGTGCAACTGATATACAGTGTGAAGGAGAAATGAGCAATAATTAATAACTGTTGATTAGTTTGGAGTGAGGGTTTAGAGTAGATTAATCAATTTATACAAAAAACCGATTAACCTTGACAATGATCCGTATGGAAGAAATGAAAAACGGAGTTAAAGCTTTTTATGCCGAAACCCAAGCCGACTGGCGCCAATGGCTTGCAGAAAATCATGAAAAAGAGGTATCAGTTTGGTTGATCATCTATAAAAAAGACGCATCAAAAGGCAGCCTTCCTCATGCAAATGCTGTGGATGAAGCACTTTGTTACGGATGGATTGACAGCCTGACTGTTAAGCGGGACGAGGAAAGCCGTTATCAATTTTTCTCAAAAAGAAAACCTAAAAGCAATTGGAGTGCAATTAACAAGAATAAGGCTTTACATATGATAGCCCAAGGATTGATGAGCCCTGCAGGTTTACAAACAATCGAAATAGCAAAAGTCAATGGGATGTGGGATGCTTTAAATGATGTGGAAAATCTAATAGAACCTGATGATTTAAAGAAAGAATTTGAATCAAATACGCCAGCACAAACACATTGGGAAAAATTTCCCCGTTCATCAAAGAAAGCCATACTAAAATGGATATCAGAAGCCAAAAGAGCAGAAACCAGAGCAACAAGGATTAGCGAAACGGTTAGATTGGCGGGTGCCAATGTGCGGGTAAAATAGAATTTAGCCTGGAGTTTTTAGTCAAAAGCCTAAAGTTTTGCGGCAGTTATTATTGATAAACACATAATTGCCATAAGAAAATGAAGGGAGTTTAGTTTATCCCTTGAATAACCATCCATTACAGCGCTAATAATAAGCAACTGATTACAATTAAAGAATCTGATCAAAAAAAAATAGCGACCAGGATAAACCTGGCCGCTATAATCATTGTGTGCATAAGTAGATGCATTATTTTAATAACCGCTGTTTTGCTTTAAAACACCTTTAGAAAGATCTATCTGATCTTGCGGGATTGGCATTAAATACAATTTATCAGTCCAGGTTCTAACCTGAATAGGTTTAAGCGCATCGCTGATACTAAAAATAGATTTCATTACCTGTGGTGCGATTTTCCATCTTCTGATGTCCATATAACGTTGTCCTTCTATGGCCAGCTCTACACGTCTTTCATTTCTGATCAGCTCTCTTAAAGTGGCTTGAGAGGCATATTTAGTCCGGTCTACCACTGGCATACCGGCACGGGTCCTGATCTGGTCTAAAGCATCGTACACCGATCCATCAGGCCCGGTTAACTCGTTTTTAGCTTCGGCATAGGTTAATAAAACCTCTGCGTAACGGATCAGGATATTGTTGGCATGGTTTTCCATCTGATCACGGTAGATTTTCGGGTCTACCATTTTACGCACGCTATAACCTGTTAATGCGGTATTACCTGCGCCTTCGGTCCATTTAAAGGCATAGCCATCTTCAATGGCATTCCATGGGTTTCCGTCAAATAAAATACTGGCATAAAAACGGGGATCCCTGTTTTTATACTCGTTTTTAAATGCCGGATCTTTGGCTTTATACCATGCAGCACGTTGTGCTGGTGTAGGCGGCGTAATTAAATCGCCGGTTTTATAACTTGGGTAACTGTTTACCAGCTCTTGTGTTGGTGCAATTGAGCCCCATCCACCTAAATCAGCCGAAGGCAACAAGGTATTTAAAGCATTAGCATCCTGTTGCGGAATACGCTGTCTGTCTAAAATCACTTCTACGTTTCCTTCATTTACCTGATGAAACAATGCTTCGTAGCTACGTAGCCCCAAACGGAACTTTTTCTCGTCATCGGCATTTGCAAAATCTACCCATGCACTGTAATCATCTTTGGCATTTAGGGCATCTTCGGCGGTTACTTTAAACAAGCTGTAACCCAAGGTCATTACCTGGCTTGCTGCATCGGCGGCCTGTTGCCACTGGCCATCATATAAGTGTGCACGTGCTTTTAAAGCCAGGGCTGCACCTTTGGTAATACGGCCCTTTTCATTTGGTTTACCGCCAGCATAACTTTGCGGTAAAATTTTAGCAATAGCATCTAACTCATCTATTACAAATTTTAACACTTCTGCTTTTGGTGTTCTTGGTATATTTTCTCTGCCAAGCTCAACTGTTTTAGTCGATAATGGCACATCACCAAATTTACAAATCAACCAGAAGTAGGCATTTGCCCTAATAAAACGAACCTCCGCTTTATAGCGCTCCAGCAAAGTTTTATCAATAGCAGTTACCTTATCTGCATTATCTAAAAAATAATTGGCACGGCCAATTGCGGTAAAATCCCAGCCTGCTTTTAAAGCAGCGTTTACATTACCTGATGATACGTCTGTTGCCGAATTTTCCCACGGATATTGCGCATGCGCATTATCTGCAGCCGCATCGTCGTACACCATATCATCGCCAGGCAACTGGTTATATACCCCATTTACGGCCAGGTAAACATCATTTGCGTTTTTCCAGAAAGTAGCTTCCGATACCTGGTTTAATGGTGGCCTTTCTAAAAAATCTTTCTTACAAGAAACTAAAACAGTTGATAACAATATGCTTGTAACTATATATATCTTTTTCATTTTTCTATTCATTTTATAATCCTGCACTTAAACCAAACGACCACGTTTTAATACCCGGATAGCCACCGCGGCCCGAAGCAGATTCGGGATCATAATCACCCAAACGTTTATCAGCCATAATAGTGAAAGGATTATTGGCTGTTCCGTAAATTCTCAGTTTAGACAAACCAATTTTTTTCACAGCATTTTGAGGTAAAGTATAACCTAAAGTAATGCCCCTTACCCTAAAGTAAGAACCGCTAAACAGGTAAAATGATGAAAGCTGATTGATATTATGTCCGGCATCTGCGGTTAACAATGTTCTTGGGAAATCGGCGTTTGGATCAGGGTTTTCTTTAGTCCAGCGGTTTAACAGCTGAACTTTAGCATTTGCGCCGTTAAAGAAAGGTGTTGAAGCTTCCTGGCCCAAAAAGGTTTTTACCTTGGCTACGCCATAAGTAAGGACATTAAAATCAAAACCTTTGTACGATGCGCTTAAATTAAAACCATAGTTTACAAAAGGTACGTCGTTACCGATAATGGTACGGTCGGCCGCATTAATTACATTATCACCATTTATATCCCTGTATTTAATATCTCCAGCTCTGGTACGGGCATCCTGAAAAGCATGTGAAGCAACCTCTTCATTACTAACAAAAAGACCATCAGCAATATAACCGTAAAAAGACCCAAGCGATTCACCAACTCTTTGAATATATAAATCATCAACAAAGAGGTCATTGTTGTTATCACCAATTTTGGTGATTTTACTTTTAATTAATGATAAGTTACCGCCTACGCTAAAAGTAAAATCTTTACCAATGCGGTTATTATGGGTAACAGCCAGCTCAAACCCTGTATTACGGGTACTTGCTGCATTGGTAAAAGGTACCCTTAATGGGTAAGTTGCCAACGCGGCATTACGCAATAATAAATCTTTAGTATCCTTAATGTAGTAATCGGCGGTAATGTCTAATTTACCTTTAAACAAGGTAATATCAGCTCCGAAATCGGTCATGTATACCTTTTCCCAGGTAGTGGTTGGCCACGATCCGTCTGCCTGCCAGATTCCGTCTTGTGCGGTACCTTCAAAGCTGTATTGAAAGCCTGCATTTAACCTGTTAAAATAGTTACCAACAGCAACCACATCCTGGTTACCCAATGAACCATAAGAACCACGGAGCTTTAAATTATCAACCCAGTTGATGTTTTTCATGAAGTTTTCTTTTGAAACTACCCATCCGGCAGAAAACGATGGAAAGAAGGCTCTGCGTACATCTTCACGGAAACGCGAAGAATAATCAATACGGGCATTTACCTCTAACAGGTATTTATCTTCAAAAGCGTAATTAAAACGGCCAAACATCGATCGCATGGCCCATTCTTCGGCTGCTGTTCTATTAGCAAGGCCGTAAACACCTGTAATAATATCGTCATTGTTATTATCTGATAAGATATCTTCTCCATTACCAGAACCATTGATAATGGTACTTAAATCGTTATTAGGGAAGTTTCTGCGGCCAATAAATGCACTTCTGAGCACATTGCTTTCTTGCGATGCACCTACTGTTATCTTACCATAATGTTTGCCAAAAGTACGTTCATAGTCTGCTGTAGCTTGCACCAGCAATTCTTTTCTTTTAGACCAATACTCCCTTAAATCGTTCTGTGTGCCTTGTCCTGCAGGTAGTGGAATAGGGTTGCCGGTTAAAAAATTATTAATCGGCGTCATGGTATTGTTAAAGGCCGTGCTGTTGTTGTTGGTAAATTTTAACGAAACCAATCCATTAATTGATAGACCTTTTAATGGCGTTAAGGTAGCATTGGCAGCAGTTTGGAGTAAATTATTACGGTTGCTGCCTTTTGATGATTCGGCAATCATGCGGGCCTGGTTACGATATGGGAGTGAGCTGCTGGCTGCTGTTCCATTATTTATCGAACCCCACTGGCCATTACTCTGGCGAAAAACAGTAGTTGGCAAAGAACGGTTTAACTCTGTCCACGATAAGTTACCCAAACGATCAAAAGCCTGATTAATGAAAGAGATATTGGTACCAACCTTCAGTATATTCTCGATAACCTTGGTTTCGGTATTTAATTTTGCATTAAAACGGTTCTGATCTTTGTTCGGAATCAACGATTCTTGCGTTAAATAATTCAAGCCCAAATAACTACTGGTTATTTTTCCGGGTGCATTGATATTTAAATTCACATCGCCTTGCGGTGCGCTTGGCCTTAAAACTTCTTTATACCAATCTGTATTTGGATATAAATCTGGTTGAGAACCATTTCTATATAACTCTATTTGTGCCGGTGTGTACATTGGACTACGGCCAACATTGGTGAGTGCTTCGTTATAAAGCGTAGTATAGTCTACTGATCCTAAATATTTTGCAATACGGGTTGGAGATTGCCATCCGTAGTTGGCATTAAACTCAATGGTTGCTTTTTCTCCGCCACCTCTTTTAGTGGTTACCATAATTACGCCATTCGCGGCTCTCGAGCCATATAAAGCTGCAGAAGATGCATCTTTTAATACAGACATGCCCGAAATATCATTTGGATTAAGGGTAGCAAATTCTTGCGAACTAGCAGGAATACCATCAATAATATAAAGTGGAGTACCTGCACCTGCCAAGCTGCTTCTGCCCCTAATATTAACAGCAGTACCTCCGGTAGCGCTTGCACTTACATCGCCAGGGCGTTGTAAAATGGTTAAACCTGGAGAAATACCCTGTAAGGCATTTTGTATTGAGGTTACAGGTCGCTCTTTTAATTGTTTAGGTGTAATGGTTGCGATTGCTCCGGTTAAACTCGATTTTTTCTGTGTACCATAAGCTACTACTACTACTTCGTTTAAATCGTTGCTTTGTGGCATCAAAGTAACTTTCACTGTAGCTGATGCTTTTATTTCTTTGGTTTGATAACCTAAATAAGAGATGACCAAAATGGCATCATCAGCCACACCAGTTAGTTTAAAGTTTCCACTTTCATCACTCATCGTACCCTGCTCTTTGCCTTTTATTTTAATGCTGGCCCCGGGTATACCTTTACCAATTTCGTCTACAATAGTACCAATCACATCAATAACCCTGTTTACGGGCGCACTCTGTTCTGGCTTATTGGCAGGAACCGTATTTGCAGGTCGCTCTTTAACCACAATGGTATTGGCCTGTATAGAATAAGTTAAAGGCTGATTTTTGAAGCATTGATTTAAGGCTTCGGTTAAAGGCATATCTTTTATATCAATGCTCACCATGTTTGCCTTTTTTAAATCGCTCTGGATAAAAAACACATTATAGCCGCTTTGATTTTTTATTGCTTTAAGCACTTTTTGTAATGATGCATTTTTTTCATTAAGCGTAATGTTCTTTTGTGCAAAACTGCCCGCATTAACATGTAAAAAGGCTATAAAAAGCAATAAGATGGTTAGCTTCATAGATAACAGAATTTTATTCTTTATACGGCTTGAACCGTATAAATTAAAATCGTAAATTTTCATACATTTGTTAGGTTTTAGGTTGATTAAATGCCTATAGCAGTTGCTATTACATTTACAATGTTTTAACTATTTGGTTATTGTTGGAACAATTTTAATCTAAAACTTTAAACGGGTTTCGATTGCACTCGAAATCCGTTTTTCAGATTAAAATTTCATATGTTATTTTAAAATTTTAATCCTCCTTCCTTCTATTTTAAATTTAAACTTATCAGTAGATTCTAATATTTTTAAGGTTTCTTGCAGGTTGTTGTGTTTCGAAAAAGATCCGCCGAAGTAAATCCCATCAAAATCACCAACATATTCTATATCAACATCATACCATCTTGCCAATTTTTGCATTGCCTCTTTAATTCCTTCGTTATTGAACATAAAGAAGCCATTTTTCCAGGCAATATATTCTTCTACGTCAACATTGCTCACTTTGAAACCCGTATCGTGAAAAACAGCCTGCTGTCCTGGTTTTAAAAAACCTGTAGCCAATGGACTGAAGTTTTTAACGGCTACCCCACCTTCTACCAGCGTTGTTTTAATCTCATCGTCATCAGCATAAGCACTTACATTAAAATGGGTACCCAAAACACTTATTTCTTGTTTCGATGTTTTAAGTTTGAAAGGCTTGTTTTTGTTTTTAGCTACTTCGAAATAACCTTCGCCGGTAAGCTCTACTATTCTATATTTGCCTGTAAAAGCGGTAGGATATTTTAATGATGATATGGCGTTTAACCAAACTTTAGTTCCATCGGGCAGAGTAACCTGATACTGGCCGCCCGCTGGCGTGCTAATGGTGTTAAAACCTGGTTTAGCTAGCGCTGATTTATTTTCTAAAATGGTATAAACCAATTGCCCGTCTGCAGTTTTGGTAATTTGAATCCCCTCCTGTTTGGCTATTGTACCATTTAATGCCTGATCTAAATTAATTTTAGTTCCATCGGCAAGTGTTAAAAAGGCTTTATTCCCTCCAGGTTTGATTAAACTAGCTGATTTATTTATTTTTTTA
This sequence comes from Pedobacter riviphilus, assembly GCF_014692875.1. Taxonomy (NCBI): domain Bacteria; kingdom Pseudomonadati; phylum Bacteroidota; class Sphingobacteriia; order Sphingobacteriales; family Sphingobacteriaceae; genus Pedobacter; species Pedobacter riviphilus. The sequence continues at coordinate 3,253,771 of NZ_CP061171.1, forward strand.
AGATTAGTACGTTCACTTAAAATAAACCAACCAAATCCTAAAACGGCAATTAATGAGGCGGCAACAGCTAAGCGATAAAAATACCTGTTCGGACGTTTTCTCTCATGCTGCTCTATTTCTTGATTGATCTTATTAAAAATCTTTTCGCCAACTTCTACTTGCTCTTCTTCGTCAATCTGTTTTTCACCCGCCAAAGTATTTTGGTCCAATTGATTATTGTACCAAGATTCTAATTTGAGGCGTTCTTCTCCACTGGCAGTACCGGCTATGTATTTTTCTGTTAAACTTATTAATTCTGCTTTTCTCAATTGCTTGTGGTTTGGTGTATGTACCCAAAATGAGGAGTACCCCCCAAAAGAATTTTAATTATTTCATAAATAACTATTTAACAGCTAATTATATTTAATGAAATTTAAAAAAATTAACCATATAAGTCACTGAAGGAAGTATAAGACTACCTTAAAAATGAACTTATATGCCTTAAATGATGAAATATCTTTCACTTACCCCAGATACCGCCAAGCAACAATACGGCCCAAAATAAAAATTCGCCCATATCGGTACGCAGGCGCCGTAATGCAATGGTAATCTGGTTTTCGACGGTTTTAGGCGAAATGTTTAAACGGGCAGCTATTTCTTTTACACTAAGGTGTTCTTTACGGCTGAGGATGAAAATTTCCTTACACTTTTGAGGTAATAACGCAATACTCTCATCCAGCCGTTGTGCAATCTCTTTTTCGGCAAAAGCATTTTCAGCATTATTTGCACTCACTAAAAGGTCGGTATCAGGAAGTAAATCGGTACGTAATTTACCATCCCTAATGGCTTTAAACACCTGAAAACGAACGGCCGTAAACAAATAATTGTTCAGGTTATCGACTGAGGTATGCTCCCGTTTTAACCAAAGGCCCACAAATATCTCTTGTATAATATCTTCAGAGGCCTCTCTATTGCGTAAAATATGATAGGCTGATAAATATAACTTGCTCCAATACCTGTTGTAAATTTTTTCGAACGCAGACCGATCATTACTTTGCATATCGCTAACAAGCAAACTATCAGGCCATAGTTGTAAATTATCAGGTTTCATTATTATAAGGATATCTTTGCAATACTAAGCAAAAAAATAACAGGTCAATTTACATATTTTTTACAAAGTAGCACAAATGTTGCATTGTTGAAGAGGCAAGCGGACTGAGTTAATGATTTAACCAACATTACAGCGGATAAGCCGTTTCACTTTTTGGCTCTGAGAGTACAAAGTAACTTTGAACGGTTGTAATATTGGGCAGTGTGGCCAGTTTATTCCGTAAAAATTCGTGGTAGGCATCCATATCTTTTGTGGCGATACGGAGAATAAAATCGTGAGCCCCAGTCATTTGAAGGCACTCCATTACTTCTCCAAACTTAGAAACCTCTGTTTCAAATTCGATCAGGGTTTTAGCGGTATGCTCTTTCAGCAACACATGTGAGAAAGCAATCAGATTTCTATTGATTTTTTTTCGGTCAAGAATGGCCACGATTCTTTTGATATAGCCTTGTTCCTTTAATCTCCTGATGCGTTCGTGTATGGTTGCTATAGACTTGTGCAGCTTTAATGATATCTCTTTATGGGTCAAAGCGGCATCATGCTGCAGTAATTTTAAAATTTCGATATCAACCTGGTCTAAATCTCCGTGTATCATTTGCGATAATGGATTGAAAAAAAAGATAATGGGTGCTTAAAAATTAAACCCAAACTGAAATAAAAACTAATAATAAATCAAAAAAACAGAAAATTTACGTAAAAAACAACTTGTATTGATACAAATAATAATAATATGGAGTTTTACCGAAATTAATAATCACAGTTGCTTTATCTGATTGATTTAAGAAACATCCATGGGAACATTAACAGCAAATGCAATGACTTCTGCAAAAAAGGGAAAATTTGAACATTTATCGCTTCTGATTGGTAACACACCAATGCTGGAGCTTACTTATACTTACAAGGGAAGTACAGGTAAAATTTACGTTAAATGTGAGCATTATAACCTCACTGGCAGCATTAAAGATAGGATGGCGCTTTATACCTTAAAAAAGGCCTATACTGAAGGTAAAATCAAAGCCGGAGACCGTATTGTTGAGGCTACGAGCGGTAATACCGGGATTGCATTTGCAGCAATAGGCAAAGCCCTGGGCCATCCGGTTACCATCATTATGCCTAACTGGCTGAGCAAAGAGCGTATGGATATTATTAAAAGTTTAGGTGCCGAAATTATTCTGGTAAGCAAAGAAGAAGGTGGTTTTATCGGCAGTATTAAACTTGCAGAAGAGATGGCCGCAAATAATCAGGATATCTTTTTACCAAAACAGTTCGAAAATATTGCCAATCCAGAAGCACATGAGCATACTACAGGTAAGGAAATCTGGGGGCAATTGCAATTGAAAAATCTATCGCCAGATGCTTTTGTTGCCGGAGTAGGTACCGGAGGAACCATCATGGGCGTAGGTAATTTTTTAAGAAAGCAAAACGCAGATATTAAAATACACCCACTTGAACCTGCAGAATCACCTACTTTAACTACGGGTTATAAAGTAGGCAGTCACAGAATACAGGGCATTTCTGATGAGTTTATTCCCGAAATTGTAAAACTGAGTGAGCTGGATGAGGTAGTACAGGTAAACGATGGCGATGCCATACTCATGGCGCAAAAACTAGCCGAGAAACTTGGCTTAGCGGTAGGTATCTCATCAGGGGCCAATGTAATAGGTGCCATCAAACAACAGCAAAAAATGGGAACTGACAGCTGTGTAGTAACCATCTTTTCTGATAGCAACAAGAAATATTTAAGTACCGATTTAATGAGATTAGAACCAGTTAAAACAGGATACATTACCCCTCAAGTAGATTTTCTGGATTACCAGGCCTTTAGCAGATTACACTAACCACCACAACCAATAACCACAACATGAAAAAAATCATCTTTTTGTTATGCACCGTATGCCTGATTAACCTAAGTGCATACAGCCAAATCTTAAAACCTGTAACCTGGAGTTACGCCGCTAAAAAAACCGGCCCAAATACGGCTACTGTTTTCATCAAAGCCACTGTAGATCAGGGCTGGCACCTTTATTCGCAATTTGTTAAAGATGGAGGCCCTGTTAAAACAACCTTTACTTTTCCAGCATCTGGCGCTTATACCCTGGTTGGAAAAACAATCGAACCTAAAGCGGTAACCAAATTCGAATCTACTTTTAAAATGGATGTGAGCTATTTCGAAAAGTCGGTCGTATTTCAACAGAAAGTGAAGCTAAATGGCAAAACTGCAACCATTAAAGGCAACGTAGAGTTTATGGTATGCGACGATAAGCAATGTTTACCACCAGAGCAGGTTGAATTTAGTATTCCTGTAAAATAATAGCGTATTCAAGCATATGATATCCTTAAAAAAAATCTGTCTCGGTTTGCTGTTCTGTTGTGCCATATCCTTAAATGGATATGCACAGGATAGCTCCGGTACCGACGACCTCACTTTTACAGAGATTAAGCCAGAAGCGCCCGATAGTACAATTAAAGCAGCTGATACTGTTGCTAAAATAGCAGCCGCGGCGCCTACTACGATTAAACAAACTGTTACGCCATCAAAAGAAGAACACAAAACCTTGTGGGGAATTTTTATTGCGGGTTTTGTTGGCGGTCTAGCAGCCTTGTTGATGCCCTGCATCTTCCCCATGCTGCCCCTTACGGTAAGTTTTTTCACCAAAGGATCAGAAAAAGGAAGAGCCTTTCGGCGTGCAGCATTGTATGGTTTTTTCATTATTCTGATTTATGTAGTACTTGGGCTTTTGGTTACGGTGATTTTTGGTGCCGATGCCTTAAACAGTCTATCTACCAATGGCATATTCAATTTCTTTTTCTTCTTATTGCTGGTTGTTTTTGCGGCTTCGTTTTTAGGTGCTTTCGAAATTACCCTACCCTCTTCCTGGGTAAATAAAATGGATGCCAATTCAGATAAGGGCGGCATTGCTGGATTATTTTTTATGGCCGGAACACTGGCCTTAGTATCTTTTTCTTGCACTGGCCCCATTATAGGCACTTTATTGGTGCAGGCAGCCACTACGGGTGCTTTATTAGGGCCCGCAATTGGCATGTTTGGCTTTTCTTTGGCTCTTGCCATTCCTTTTGCCTTATTTGCACTATTCCCGTCTGCAATGAGCAAACTACCAAAATCTGGTGGTTGGTTAAATAGCGTTAAGGTTGTGCTCGGCTTTCTGGAGCTTGCTTTTGCACTAAAATTCTTAAGCAATGTAGATCTGGCCTACCATTGGGAATGGTTTGACCGAGAGATATTCTTAAGCCTTTGGATTGTTATTTTCGGGATGATGGGCATTTATCTTTTGGGTAAACTAAAGTTTTCGCATGATAGTCCGCTGGCATTTATCTCTGTACCCAGGCTTTTTCTAGCTACCGTAGTATTGGCCTTTACCATTTACTTAATTCCGGGTATGTGGGGTGCGCCATTAAGGAGTATTTCTGCTTTTCTTCCACCACAGGAAACACAGGATTTCGATCTATATACCGCCAATTTATTAGCCGGAAAACAGGCTGAAACAAATGATGGTCCGCATAAATATGCAGATAAATTTCATGCGCCTTTAAAGCTGAATGCCTATTTCGATTATAATGAAGGTTTAGCTGCAGCTAAAAGGCTGAACAAACCTGTACTAATCGATTTCACCGGCCATGCCTGCGTAAACTGCAGAAAAATGGAAGCCAATGTTTGGCCAGATAAAGATGTATATAAAATGATCAGTAACGATTATATATTGATCCAGTTATATGTGGATGATAAAACAGCACTGGCTCCTGCTGATGTAACCATTACACCTGAAGGAAAGAAACTCAGCACCATCGGCAAAAAATGGAGCGATCTGCAAGCGAGGAAATTCCAGTCCAATTCGCAGCCTTTTTATGTATTACTCGATCCAAAAACAGAAGCATTATTGGCCCCACCACAGGGCGCTGATTACGAAATAGCCAATTATAAAAAATTCTTAGCAAGTGGTTTAAACGCTTTCCACTAAACGGATAGGACTTAAAAGCGTTGATTTTAATTTTAGTTAATGATGTAAGGACAGTACCGGATGGTCTGTCCTTTTTTTTATCTTTTTTTCAACGGATAAATCTACTATCAATTATAAAATACTTTTGAAGTGTTACGACAGGCTCTCCGTAGGAGTCCTTTGGACAACATGACAGCATCTGATGAGAAATTAACTTATCATGTAACCTTTTTTCTTAAAAAATCTTACCATTACCTTTCCCCATATTTCGTATTGCATTTGTTACTTCTGATTACGACCTCTCCACCACTATTTCAAACGTTTGAAAAGCGCTTAAAGCTGTTTATCTAAATAACTGTCCATTTCTACAGGATGGAACAGGATGGCCCTATCAATTTTAAACGCTAAACTCGTTTAAACTATTTAACCAAATATTTCCTTTTTATTAATGGTGTTTCATTTTGATATGGAACTGAAATTATCATTTAACTACCAATTCAGAGATGAAGAAAGTTTTACTTACCTGTTGATTTCGAATAAAAGTGAAAAAAGTGGTTTATGTTTTATACTAACTGTAGAACCAACACAACCTTTTATCCATTAAATTAAGCCCATAACCAAATATAATGAAGCATATTTACCTCTTTTTAATAGTTGCGTTCCTGCCCTTTATCGCGTTGGCACAACAATCACCTAATCAAAGAAAAACCTACAACTTTAACCCTGGCTGGAAACTCTTTATAGGTGATTTATCAGGTGCAGAAAGTATCGATTTTGACGACAAAGCATGGAAGGCCATTACCCTACCATACGCCTGGAATGAAGATGAAGCCTTTAAAAAATCGATAGAAGATTTATCGACTGGCATTGCATGGTACCGCAAGCATTTCACCATTTCTGAAGCTACCCCAAGCAGTAAAATATTCCTTGAATTTGAAGGTATCAGGCAGGCAGGTGAATTTTACCTGAACGGGAAATTTATTGGAAGACATGAAAACGGGGTAATGGCTTTCGGGTTCGACATTAGTGCATTAATTAATCAGAACAAAGAAAATGTAATAGCAGTTAGGATTGATAACGCCTGGAACTACAGAGAAAAAGCAACCAATTCTGGCTACCAATGGAACGACAAAAACTTTAATGCCAATTATGGTGGAATCTCTAAAAATGTCCGTTTGCATATTACAGGTAATATATACCAAACACTTCCACTTTTTTCAACCTTAAAAACTACTGGTAACTATTGTTACGCGAAAGATTTTAATATTAAAGATAAATCGGCCGTGATCGTTTCCGAATCGCAGGTTAAAAATGAAAGCAGTGCAGATCAGAAACTGGTATACGAAGTGGAGCTAAAAGATCTCGATGGAAAAATCGTAAAAACTTTTAAATCAGCAGTAACCACCGTCAAAGCTGGCGATACGCTAACTTTAAAAGCTGGGGCATTGGTAACAGGCTTAAACTTTTGGAGCTGGGGCTACGGCTACTTGTACACGGTTACTTCAAGATTAAAATCTGAAGGCAAACTTATCGATGAGCTGAGCACCAAAACCGGATTTAGAAAAACAGCATTTAAAAACGGGATGGTTTATTTGAACGACCGGGTATTGATGATGAAGGGCTATGCCCAGCGCAGCAGTAATGAGTGGCCGGCAATCGGTTTATCGGTACCGCCATGGCTAAGCGATTACAGCAATCAATTAATGGTAGAAAGCAACGCTAATTTGGTTCGCTGGATGCACATTACACCCTGGAAACAGGATATAGAATCTTGCGACCGCGTAGGTTTGATCCAAGCCATGCCCGCTGGAGATTCGGAAAAAGATGTAACCGGAACGCGCTGGGACCAGCGAAAAGCGGTAATGACAGATGCCATTATTTACAACCGAAATAACCCAAGCATCGTTTTTTACGAATGCGGAAATGAATCGATCAGTGCAGCGCATATGCAGGAAATGAAAGACATTAGAAACCTTTACGACCCAAATGGCGGCAGAGCGATCGGATCGAGAGAAATGCTCGATATTCCCGAAGCCGAATACGGAGGCGAAATGTTGTACATCAATAAAAGCGCAACCAAACCCGTATGGTCTATGGAATATTCGAGAGATGAGGCCCTACGGAAATATTGGGATGAATTCTCCCCTCCCTTCCATGTAAATGGCGCTGGCCCCAAATACAAGGATGCAGATGCAAGCGATTATAATCGCAACCAGGATTCTTTTGCTATTGAAGATGTAATCCGCTGGAACGAATATTATGAAGAACGCCCGGGAACAGGAACCAGGGTAAGTGCTGGCGGGGTAAACATTATATTTTCTGATTCGAATACCCATCACCGCGGTGAAGAAAACTATCGTAGAAGCGGTGAAGTGGATGCCATGCGTATTCCAAAAGATGCCTTTTTTGCGCACAAAGTAATGTGGGATGGCTGGGTTGACGCTAAAAAAACCGGCATCCATTTAATCGGGCACTGGAACTACAAAGCCGGCGTAAAGAAGAACGTATATATAGTGGCTAGCGGCGACAAGGTAGAGCTGATTTTGAATAATAAATCGCTTGGTTTTGGCGAAAAAAGTAATGGTTTTCTGTTCACTTTTAAAAACATAACTTACCAGGCAGGCACAATAAAGGCCATTTCTTATTCTTCAGCAGGAAAAAAGCTTGCAGAAACACAATTAAAAACAGCAGGCAAACCAGTAGGGTTAAAACTTACTGCAATGAAAAACCCAAGCGGTTTTAAGGCTGATGGCGCCGATGTGGTGCTGGTTCAGGTTGAAGTAACAGATCAGGATGGAAACCGCTACCCTACGGCTTCAGATATGGTTAACTTTAGTTTAGACGGTCCAGCCGAATGGCGCGGTGGTTTAGCCCAGGGACCGGATAATTATATTTTGGCTAAAAACCTGCCAGTAGAAAATGGGGTAAACAGAGTGCTCATCAGATCGACAACCGCTGCCGGGAAAATTAATTTAACCGCAAAAGCAGAAGGCCTACAATCTGCAAGCCTTTCGTTTGAAACTTTACAAGTTAATACTGTTCAGGGATTATCTAACCAATTACCAAGCGATGGTTTGAAACCGAACTTAAGCAAAGGTGCAACACCCCTTGCCCCCTCATACACAATTTCCCGGAAATCGATTAAAATTGTTGCTGCCGAAGCTGGTGCCAATAATGATAAAGCCAATTTAAGCTTCGATGATAATGAATTGAGCGATTGGGTAAATGATGGAAAGATTGCAACCGCATGGATCAAATATACTTTAGCAAAAGAAAGTACGGTATCAGCAGTTTCGCTAAAATTGAATGGTTTTAGAACCAAAATTTATCCGTTAAGGATCTTGGTTGATCGAAAAGTGGTTTTCGAAGGCAATAGCAAACCTAGTCTGGGTTATTTTACAGCAAATTGCAAGCCAGCAAAGGGAAAAACAGTGACCATACAATTAGTGGGCTCCGGAAAAGATAAAGAAAACTCATATATTGGCGTAGAGGTAAATGGTAAAAAACTTGATGATGGTGTTGACCGTGCAGAAACCAAACTAAAAGGTGGTTTAAGTATTATAGAAGCAGAAATTTACGAGCAACCATAAGTAGACTTCCGAAGTTTTGACAGGCCATGTGCCAGGGCAAACTTCGGAAGTCTTGACCAAAATAAAAAACACCTATGAAAACATTTAAAAAAGCTTACCTCCTACTCTTTAGCTTAACCGCTTTCATCCATACGACGAATGCGCAGTCTAAAGCCAACATCGAGGTTAATTTCGACAAGAATATAGCACCCATGAAACCCATTTGGGCCTGGTTTGGTTATGATGAACCAAATTACACCTATATGAAAGATGGCCAGAAATTATTGACCGAGATTTCTAAATTAAGTCCGGTTCCGGTATATGTACGGGCACATAATTTACTAACTTCTGGAGATGGCACACCTGCTTTAAAATGGGGATCGACGAATGCCTATACCGAAGATGCCAAAGGTAATCCGGTTTACAACTGGAAAATTGTTGATCAGATTTTCGATACTTACGTAAAAAGGGGGATGAAACCTTTAGCCCAAATTGGCTTTATGCCTGAGGCACTTTCAACCAAACCTCAACCCTACCAACACAAATGGAAACCAGGTGCACGTTACGATGAAATTTTAACCGGTTGGGCCTACCCTCCAAAGGATTATAAAAAGTGGGCAATCTGGTATACGAGTGGGTTAAACATAGTGTAGAGCGCTACGGTAAGGCCGAGGTAGAAAGCTGGTATTGGGAAGTATGGAATGAGCCGGACGGCGCCTATTGGAAAGGCACACAGGCCGAATTCTTTAAACTTTACGATTATGCTACCGATGGACTAAAACGCGCCTTACCTACTGCGAAAATTGGTGGTGCCAACGTAACAGGTGGCGGAACGAAGTACCTGGATGCCTTTATCAAACATTGTTTAACAGATACCAATTATGTAACGGGCAAAATCGGTTCTCCTTTAGATGCTGTTCTTTTTCATGCGAAAGGCTCACCAAAGGTAGCTAATGGAACCGTAGTGATGAATGTAAGGGCTCAGCTCCGTAATATTGATGGCAATTATAAAATCATCAGTAAATATCCTCAACTTAAAAATATCCCTGTAATTATCGGCGAATCCGATCCTGAAGGCTGTGCAGCCTGTGGCATGAGTACCAATCCTGAAAATGCCTACCGAAACGGCACCATGTATTCGAGTTATACCGCAGCCTCTTTTGCGCGACTTTACGAACTTACAGATCAATATAAAATCAACCTGTTAGGCGCTGTTACCTGGTCGTTCGAATTTGAAAATCAGCCTTGGTTTGCAGGTTTTCGCGATTTAGCCACCAATGGTGTAGATAAACCTGTTCTAAATGTATTTAGGATGTTTGGCCAGATGAAAGGGAACCGTGTTGAAGCCACAAGCAACCGCATGTACAATCTAAAGTCTGTTTTGGATTCGAGCATCAGAAAACCACAAACAGACATAGGTGTTTTAGCAACTAAAGCAGAGAAAACAGCCGCTGTTATGTTGTGGAATTACCATGATGAGGATAAAGCGGATTCGAAAGATGTTATTTCCATCTTGTTAAATAAACTACCGACCAAAACAGTAACTATAACTCAATATCGCATTGATAATGAAAACAGTAATTCTTATTCAGAATGGAAAAAAATGGGTTCGCCCCAAAACCCAGATGCAAAACAGATTGCTGCATTAGAAAAATCTGGTCAACTTAAAATGATTGGTAAACCTAGAAAATTTGATGCTACAAGCGGTGCTTTTGAAATGGAATTAGCCAGGCAAGGTGTGGCTTTATTGAAATTGGATTGGTAGGTTATCTCGCATTTATTTGCTACTGAGAACGCAAAATTCCTACTTCCGATCGTCACCCTTAATTTAGTTCAGGGTCTTAATAGCATGATAGATAGTGACCTGTAGCGAAGCAGAAAGTACGCAGTAAAACAAAGTTCGCCCACATGGTCTGTGTCCTCACAGACCACTTTAAATTTATCATCTAAACTAAGGTTTAACCACCAATGGCGCTCCATTTACCATTACGTTCTCAATTTTAACATCCTGATACCTGTTTTTCAGAAATGGTGTTTTTGTCGTTACTTCCAGATCTTTAAAAAGAAAACCCGATACCTTATCTTCAGGATTCCCATCCATTTCACCAAATTTTGCTGCTTCTACTTTAATGTTTGAGATCTTGATGTTTCTAATCGTACCAAATGGTTTTGCTGTACTGCCTGCTAAATCGAAAAATTGTTTCCAAGGGTTTAGATCGATAATTGCACCACATTTCCCAGTAATGTTTTCTACCGTAATGTTTTCGTAAAGCTGAAACGTATCTCCACGCATTTTCATCCTTAAAATGGGACAATTATTCTCTACCCTACAATTGCGTATGGTAATATTGCGTGCATGAATACATTCGCTTCCCATGGTTAAAGTAGCGTGTGATTCGCCAATGGTACAATTTTCAATTAAAACGTTTTCAACAATTCCATTTTCTGGCAGCTTCTGTGCATCGGGGCCTTTGCCACCTTTAATACAAATAGCATCGTCATTCACCGAGATATAACAGTTTCTTATAGTAATTTCTTTACAAAAATCAATATCTATACCATCAGTACTTGGTGCTTTTACGGGCCGAAATGGTGAGCGGATATCACAATTCTCGATTAACACATGATTAGATTGGTATAAATGAGTTGTCCAGAATCCTGCATTACGCAATTTTACCCCCTTAATATTCACATTATTGCATCCCCAGATAAAAAGTAACCGCGGACGGCTCACCTCCAGGTTTGTAGATTCCTTTCCTAATTTTTTAAGCGAATCGCGATGTGCCCAAAATGTTTTCCAGAATTTAAGCCCATTTCCATCAATAGTTCCCGGACCTAAAATACTAAAACCATCTACCTTTGTGGCATTAATTAATGCTGCAAAGTATTTAAGGCTCCTCCCTTCCATACGCGATGGGATAAAAGGGTAATCTTGTATATTATCAGATCCTTTAAGCACAGCACCTTCTTGTAACAACAGCTTCGTTTTAGGCTTAAAAAAGAGTGCTCCGGTTAAGTAAACACCTTTAGGAATTACAATCGTTCCTCCGCCTTTTTGATAAGCCTTGTCAATTACACTTTGAATGGCTTTGGTATTCAGTTTGGTGCTATCGGCACCGACACCAAATTTGGTGATAATATAATCTTGAGCCATGGCCTTTATACCAATGGCGGTAAACAAAACGAGTATAATGAGTTTTTTCATGATAAAATGCATATTGATCTGTACAAAGCTTTAAGATTCACGCCTGCGCGAGCATGATGGATACAATTAGTTAAAAGCTGTAATGCTTACCGGGCCGATTAAGCCCGAAGACATTACATTCCAGCTTGATGCATCAAAATCCTTATAGTTAATATTTACAAAATTGATTTCGTGATAATTCCGCCACTGGATTTTTTTGATGTCCATATCACGGATACGGTTCGACATCAAATTAACCACTTCAATTTTTATTGTATTATGTCCTGCTTTTAAATATTTCCCAACGCGGGCCTGAAAAGGGATACTCCATAAAATGCCAACTTCCTGACCGTTGATCCACACCCGCGCACTTTCATCAACCTCGTTCAGGTTTAAAACATATTCTTTGGCTGTTTTCGAACTCAGATTAAAACTCGAAGTGTAAACGCCAGTACCAGAAAAGGCCTGTAGTTTAGGATCGCTCAAAGTAGTCCAGCTTACTAGTTTAGCTAACTGCTGGTCATCAGGAAGCTCAGGCCCGCCTTCGGTAAAATGTAAATTCCAGGATTGGTTAAGATTAATCGAATTGGCTGCTTTGTTTAAATAAACCCAAGGCGTTTTAGCTGTTCCATTCTGATCAACATTTAAAAACAAACTCTCTCCCGGTTTAAGCTGAACGCGGACCTTTTTATCGCGTACTGCCGCTAACCCTACATTCGAGCTTTGCGGGTCCATGATCAAAACCTGCCCACTTTCATTTAAAGAAAGTTCGGTATCAATATCTTTTGCAGTATGGTTTACCAGATAATAATATTTGCCAGTATTTGTTTTTCTCCTGATGAACTGAAGGCCAGTATCGGTTAACGTTTCTCTGTGAATTGCAATTGCTTTTAATGCTTTCTGCACATCGTCAGCGAGCAAGATTAGCCCTGCTCCAATTTTAAACTGTTTAATACCATCCACGCCATCCCTAAAAATCAATTTAGCCAAGCTGGCTTTTAGCTGTGCACGGCGCGTTTCGAGATTATTTAAACCCGGAACATCCTGAGGTAATACCTGAAAAATGACTTTCGCTCCATTGCTGGCGAGTTTTATCATTTGATCTAGCGTCTCCGGATTGATCATTTCGCATTGCGGAACAATTAACACCTGGTATGGCGCAGCAGTCGCGTTGGTACTGATCAATGTTTTGTTAACCGTTGATTGCTTTAACAGTCGATCAGATGCAAAATCAAAAGAATAACCCGATTTAGAAAGTTCTTTTGATAGTTTATAAAAGGCTGTTGGGTGCAGCCACTCATCAACATCATGCACTTTTAAGGCCATATCCAAACCTTTTGCCTTGTTCCACACATCATATATTGGCCAATAGATCAAAAGTTCGTTGTCTGGCTTTCCTGATTGAAGAATAGATTGACAACGGGCTATATAATTGTTTAATCCTTGTGCTTGTGGCCACAAACTGTTATTTGGGTTCATTTCTACCGAGGCATAAAACAGCCATCCCGGCCAAGGCACATTTGTTGGCGAATTGGTGGTTCCATGATAAAAAATATGATTGATTCCTGCCAGGAACAATTGTTCTGCTTCTGGTTTACATTGCGAAAATGAAGTTTTAAAATGTTCGGTTAGCCAGGTAAACGTTTCGGAAGACACCAGTTTTTTGCCGCCTGTGTGCGCTGCAGATGATGCAAATTTGCTCATTATCGGATCGGGATCTACGTTGCGGATATCCGCTGCATCGCGCCTAAGGCCTGGAATTGGGAAGTAACTCGAACCAAAGGTTTCCGTTTCGGGAATATCTACCGCGCCATAAAGATCGAGCAGATTGCCCGGCGAACCATGCGACTGGTTTTTAGTAACAGCGTTGAGATGGTGCGCCCAATTGGTCCAGTTTTGCGTAAAATTATGGAGCAAAAGTTCATCCATGGTTTCACGATAATCGGATTTTAAACGGGCTATATGTTCGCTTGTAGAATCTTTGCTGGTTAATTCTCTAATATGCGTTGCCAGATCGTAGCCTCTGTTTTTCTTAAATTCCTGAAAGAAAGTAGGTGTCCATGTGGCACCATACACTTCATAACTATCGTTAAAAAACGACCGAATGCCCTGGGGTTTGCCTCCAAAAGCATCCGAAAATCTCTTTAGGTAAACATCAACTGCATTTTTATCGAGATGATCCAAAGTAAAACCTTCTCCGCCAGGTGCTGCACGTTTAACCATTTGCCTGGTTTTACCTGCAAAAGCAGCATAAATATCCCAGCTGCCATTGCGGGGAGACCAATTTAAAAATCCATCAGCCTGAACTTTTGGAAGCAGATCGAGTACCTCTCCATTCGTACCGTAAGCGGTTAAAGCCTGTAATTGCGCGAAATCCTGTTTGGCTTCTTTAACTTTAATGGCTTCAGTCAACTTTTCGCCAGCTTTTAGGGTATATTGTTGGGTAATCAGTTTGGTAGCCGCGTTTTCAGGCTTAATCTGCGGCCCGCCAAAAGGCCAGCCAGTACCAGTATTCATATCAACCCCTAAGCCTAAAGTATTCGCTTTATTTACCGTGTAATGCAACATATTCATCCATTCCGGCGATAAAAACTGTAAATATTGCTTTTCAAAACCCTTAGCACCATAAATTGGTGTAATTTCTACACCGCCAAGACCGGCATCTGCGTATTTTTTTAAAACTACGTTCAAATTCTGTTCGTCTACGGCATTTCCCATCCACCACCAGCGGGTCCAGGGTTTCATCTGCTTTTCGATAACCGGCCAGTTACCTGTATTTTTCACAGGCTTTTGAGCTTTAGCCAAACAAAACGTTAATGTGCTTAGCAGCAAGACAGAACAGAATCGTTGTAATTGCATAAGTTTAATCTAAATGGAATACCATTTCTAAAGGGAATGTTTTTGGAGAATTATCGGCATTGGTTTCCATAATATCGGCCATGTATGCCCACCATTTTTGGACAATCTGGGTGCTGCCTAAATCTTGAGAAGAACTTCCGTTTTGTTGCTGCACGGCAAAAAGTGTATTGGTTTCTTTATCTAAAAAGATAGAATAATCACTTATACCATTTTCCTTTAATAAAGTGGATAATTCTGGCCAGATCTCATCGTGGCGCTTTTTATATTCAGTTTCAAAACCGGGTTTAAGTTTCATCTTAAATGCAATTTTCATGTTTTCAATTTTATTTTTTAAGGGGTTTAATTAGGTTAAAGCCCTTTTATTTCTTTAGTGGTCAGCGTTACCACGAACCACTAATTATTATTTTATACCAAAACTGGAATCCCTCAGTTTCGGTCTGTGGGGACACAAACCAAGGAACTAACCAACCGTCAATTCACTACAATAGTCAAATCAGCACTGTTATCTCCAGCTGACTTAATCCAGAGTATCTTATTTTTTATATCATAAAACCAACCTTCAGTTTTAGCCAATTGGTCTGCTGTCTTTAAAACGCTTAATTTAACCCCATTTTCTGAAACGACATTAGGATTTACCTTTCCTGTCCAATGTATTTTAGCCAAGTATTTATGTTTAGTTGGTTTAAAACTACCTGTTGGTTTAGCCACTTTCAGGGTAAGATTGGCAGCTGTTAATGATGAAGTAATCTTAGTTAAAGCAAAGTTTCCAGTTTTGTATGCCGAGCTTAAGTTATCATCTTCATACATTTCATATTTTGATTCGCCATAAGGAAAAACGTCCAAAGTAATTACATCTACTGGTTTCTCACCACTGTACACCATTTCAGGTTGCATCGGAATGATGCTACCCGCTTTAACAAACAGCGGAATGGTATCCAAGGGTGCCACCACATGGTGATAACTTTTACCTTCGTATTTTTTGCTTGTCCAATAATTAAACCAGGTACCTGCTGGCAGATAAACCGAACGGGTAATGGCACCTTTGGTAGTTACCGGAGCAACCATTAAATTATCGCCAAACATATATTGATCGCCTATTTCGTACACATTTTCATCATCCTGATGGTTAAATACCAAAGCCCTCATCATCGGCGAACCTGTTTCGTATTGTTGATGCATACTAGTATACATATAAGGGAATAAACGGTAACGCAACAGATCGTATTTTTTGAAATTACGCAAAGCATCCTCACCATTTTTCCAAGGTTCTTTATAACCGGGGTGATCCATCCCAAAAACAAGGGCAATCGGACTGAACATCCCAAACTGTACCCAACGGATATACAGCTCCGGATCGGCCTGATGTTCGAAACCGCCCATACAGTGTGCCCATGAACCTACGCCTGAAAGACCAACATTTAGGCCGGCTTTAATTACCGGAGCAAAGTATTGCCATTCGCTTGGCCAATCGCCAGCAAAAATATATGGATAACGTTGAATGCCCGAATAACCTTCGCGGGTTTGATTTAATCCCCTAAAACCGTTAAACTTTTCGAACTCCAAAAACGGTGCTTTGGCATAAGCGATGGGAAATAGATTATGTAAACGTTCTGCATCTTTACCGGTTGGACCAACTTTTTCACTCTCATTGGCCAGCGAACCAAAAGCACTTCCTTCATCGGTTTTCAGAAATTTAGCGCCTAATTTTGCTACCCGCATTACACCGTTATCCCACCACCATTGCGTAGCCTTTTCATCAAAAAAGTTTACAAATTCGCCGGGTTTACCATTTTCGGGATAAGTGTAACCCTGCGCTCTGGCCTGATCTAACAGGTTTAATTTTTTGGCGTTATCAAACCGTGGACGAAGGTGTAATCCAACCATTTTATAATTCAAGGCATAAATGCTATCGAACATCGATTTTGGATTTTTAAAGGTTTCCCTCCATTCGAAAGAAGTTGCTCCTTTACCCCCATTTTCGCCGAATAAGCGCCAGGTAGAATCTAACCAAAGCAGATCAACCGGAATGCCTAATGCCCGGTACTTCTTTGCCAGCTCAACTACATAATGATCGGAAGTTTGCGCCTCATGGCCCCATGTACCACCACTGTATGTACCCGCATGTAAGCCTAAAGCAAACTGCGGTAACATCGGCGATTTGCCGGTGATACTGGTATAATGATCTAAAATAGCCGGAAAAGTTGGTCCGTACATGAAATAATAATCCAATTCTCCATCAGCAGCTTTAAAACTGTAATGATCTTTTTTGGAAGCGCCCATATCCCATTCGGTAGCAAAAGAATTATGCAAGAAAATACCATAACCTTTTGTACTCATAAAAAACGGAACGGGGCAATAATTGGCTTCCAATATATTGTAGGCACCAATGGCATGCGGCAAACCTTTACCACGGCCAACGTTTAACGTTACTTTTTTAAAGCGGCGATCCATAAAATCCATGCGCTCGCCAAAACCAAAGAAATGCTCATCGGCCTGCAGTTTTTTAGTTACCCCAACCCGTGTATTTTCTTTAACTACCCCTCCATTTACTTCGCTACTCAGTAATTTACCTCTGGCATCAAAAACATCAACCCTGAACGGGCTTTTGTATAATTTAACGACCAACTTTGAAGTGGCAAGCAAGAAATGATCTTTTTTATCTGCAACTTTAACCGCTACATTAGCCCAGTTGTAATTAATCACCATCAGATTTTCGTTGGCATCGAATTTCCCGTTCCAACTGCTTCTGAACCTGAATATTTCTGGTGTACAGAATTCTAATTTCACCTCTCCTTTAGTCGTTAAAAATGAAATGGTATTATCCGTTTTCTTAAAACCAGATTTATAATCGCCAATGTTTTGTGCCCTGGCAATGGCAAGCATAAAAATTAAGGATAAGGCAAAAGCTAAAAGTTTCTTCATCATATTTATTGTATTTCCAACTGGTTAATTACCAAGCCCGGATCGAGCATATAAATTTTCACAGTCGATTTACCTGTTTTATTAACCTCATGTTTGGTTATGCCCGAAGCGTAACCCTGTAATACATTTTGTTTCCAGGTATTATTTTCTGAAGCCGGAGAAATATTAATAACCTGTGGCTGATCATTATTTACCGAAATGGCATAACGTACTTTAATACCATTATTAACGCCTTGCGTAGGTAGGCATTTCACTTCTATCTGGTGTTCGCCCTGGGTTTTAAAATCAATATCATAAACCATAAAAGCAGCATTTTGAAGTGCCGTTTCGCCAATTGATTTAAAAGTAAAAGGATAAAGCGAAATGCCATCGCCACCTAAACCCAGTCCTTTAAAGGTTTGTAAAGATAGTCCCTTCGGCACTGACTTCTCGGCATATTTAGCCGCACGAACAATGATTTTATTTTCAGTTTTCACTACTGTACCTAAGGGCTTCGTGGCCACAGAATCGGCCACTTTTGGCATTTTAAAAACGGTTAAATCGCGTGGTTTCCAGCTCATCATTCCGTTCCACTTGCCACCTGCAATTTCTTCATTGTATTTTTTGGTAATCAACTGAATCTGCTCAAAAGCAGCTTTTGATTTTTTCGAATAAGTTAACGCCGATTCTTCTCCTCTTGCGGCTAATTCCAGACTTTTCTTTGCATATAACATCTTCTGGTTCATCAGCATGGCACCTTCAACCGGATATAAAATTAATTCAAAATAAGCGTCTTTTAACCGTGCTGGCATCTGATCATTTAAATTTTTAGCCTGATCATAAATCTTTTGGTATGCAGCCAAACGTTCTTCGGCCTGGGCATCAGTAAAATTAACATTGGCCATATGCTCTGGCTTAGCGGCCTGCGCCAAGCGATAATAAATTGCTTTTATTTCGGCAATGGGTTTTGCAAATTCAGCACCGAAAGTCTCAGCCGCCCAGCTTTCAGCATAATTATCCGCATTTTCGGGTTTCCACTGGTTTACATTCCAAGCCAAATCCATGGCAAACTGCGTTTCCATTTCTGCAGGTTTAATATCGCCCACATTTATGACCCAAAGGCGATCGGCTTTGTACTGATATGCCTTAGTTAACTCATAAGAAATCAATGATGGAGAAATGGAAGACAGCCAAAGGTAATCTTGCGGGGCACCCCAATAAGAGATGTGATAATACACGCCACTTCCACCTGAGCGTTTTTGCTCTTCAGGGTTCGAAAGCTGACGGATGTAACCGTGATTATCGTCAGCCCAAACAATGGTCACATCATCAGGTAGTTTTAAGCCAGCCTGATATAATGAAAGTACTTCTTTGTAAGGGCAAAAAATCTGCGGAATGGAGTTTGCAGGTTTAGTAATGTTCTTGCTTAAAATTGCCCTTTGATCAGTTATGATTTCTTCTAACAACTTTACTTTTGCATTTTTATCTTTTGGTCCTGGCATGCTACCATCGTGGATACCACGCATCCCCACAGTATAAATCGATTCATAATTTTTTGCTTGTTTTACCCGGTCGGTCCAATAGTTTGCAATTTCGTTTTTATTCAGATCGTAACGCCATTCGCCAGGTTTTTTACCGTATTCATGCTCAAAATTCTCGGCCCATTCGAAAACATTATTCCTGAGCATGGGCTCACAATGGCTAGAGCCTAAAACAATGGCGTATTTATCGGCCAATACCGGATTATCGGCATAATAATAAAATGCTTTGGTTGAAGGATGCATCCCCGGCCAGATGTAGTTGGCTTTTAAGCGTAGCAGCAGTTCGAATATTTTGGTATAAGTTTTCGGGCCGATATCTTTTACATCAGTATCCATCATTTTAGCAGCCCAGGGTTGGATTCCCCAATCCTCGTCGTTGATAAAAATACCCCGGTATTTAACCGATGGTGATTCTATTAAAGGTTTACCAGCTTTAATGTATAACGATTTTTTTGTTGCCGGTTTCACATCAGCCCACCAACAGAGCGGAGATACGCCAAGCATCCGCGACAGCTGGAAAACGCCATAAGCAGTCCCACGTCTATCGCTGCCGGCAATTACCAATGCTCTTTTTACGCCTTTAGTAGGATTTTCGATTACTGAAACTGAAAAAGTTTCCCATTTTCCAGATAAAGTACTGCGGTCTATTTTCCCTTCCCTAGCCAATTGATCGATATAAAACGATTGTCCAAGTGTGCCAATAATGATTGGGTAAGCACTTAAAGTAGAATTATTTTTAAAAATGCGAGCGGTTATACCTGTTAACAAATGGATATCATCTTTAAACGCTTCGGCAGCAATCTCAACAACTTCAGCATCTTTTTCATCGATGTAAATTGATGCCGCTTTTCCTCCATCCACAATCGGGAAAGATGAAATACTATTAATTTCAGAAACAGCAATGCCTGCCCTTTGCGCCATATTTTGTTTGGGCAACAAGAACAACAACATTAATACCATTAAACCAGCTAGATTTCTGAAATTCATTTTAATTATTTTGTAAGCTTGTAAACCTCAGTTCCGGCCAATAGGAAACAACCCAAACCGTAATCTTCAAAATCGGGTACACTGGTATAACTTACAGGCTGCCCGTCTTTTGGTTCCTTACCTGTTCCTTGCATAAAACCGATAAAACCATTTTTTTGAACGGCATCTTTCGTCATGACATTCCAGGCTTTAGTAATGATAGGCAGATAAGTAGCCTTATCTAAAATACCCTGATTTACCCCCCAGGCCATGCCGTACACAAACAATGCAGTACCCGAAGTTTCTTTTCCGCCAAAATGTGTAGCATCATGCAAACTTACGTTCCAGAAACCATCAGCACGCTGGATTGGCACCAAAGCTTTGATCATTTCGTGGTAGGTTTTTAAATATTCATTGCGGTGAGCTTCATTTTCAGGGATAATTTCCAATACGCGCACCAATGCGGCAACCACCCATCCGTTTCCTCTGGCCCAATAACAATCTTCACCATTTGGTTCTTTATAAGGTGGAACAAAATCTTTATCACGCCACCAAAGGCCATCTTTAGCATTGTACAAGCCACCACCCTCGGTATTTTTAGCATGCATATACATTTTGTACATGTAATTGTAATAAGTAGTATCATTGTATAATTTACCCAATTTGGCAAAAACGGGCATACCCATTTGTATGGCATCAATCCAGGTCCAATCGCTTACCTTACCCGATTTAATTACCAGATCGATAGAGGCTTTAATATCTTTGATGCGTTCGGGTTGTTTATCAATTAGGTAAAGATCGATATAGGTCTGCCCACAGGCCTGATCGTCTGCATTTTTTGTAACAATACCATTTCTTAAGCCCCAGTTATGCTTTTCGCCCCATTGAACGGCATAATCGTAATATTCTTTTTTAGGATGGATTTTATAAAGATTCATTAATCCTTCGTAATACACGGCCCTTGTCCAGATGTTGCTCGGCCGCTCCCTATTGGTTATGATTGATTTCCCCGCATCAGGCCATTTATCCATGAAATAAGCATTCGTTAATTTTAATACTTTTAAAACCTCCTTTTTATTCGGGATTTTCTGTGCCATAAGTAGCTGGACAGATATACTTAGTAGTATAGCAGAGGTAAATATAAATTTCTTCATAGTGGTTTGGCTTATCTTAATTGGTTTTTGGTTTTACTTTTAGCTCATCCGGACTATCTTTTGTAAAGGTATCGAACTGAATTTTCGAAGGGCTTTCAAAAATATCTTTTATGGTATTAAAAGCCACTTCATACTTTGGATTAAACTGATCGGACATCATATATTGCTGCAAACTGAAATAGAGTTGTTGTGCTGCAGGCGAATCTTTTAAATCGGGCGAGAGATTGGCACTAGAAACAATCAACTTTCCCTTGCCAACTTTCGCCTCAAAAACCAGTGCCAAACGGCGGTTCAGAAACCAGGTATCAATTGGTTGAATAATTGGCTTAAATCCTGAAGGGAAATCTTCAAGGTTCATTACCTGCGATTTGTTTACGATTTCCCACCACTGCATATCGCTGTGGAAATCGGTCGGAAAGTTGTTAAAAGCAGCATGTTTTGGATCACATAAAATACCCAAAGTATGAGGCGGGCGCATTTTAAACCACGAGGTATTCCAAAAAACAGGTAGAAAAGTTTGCACTACTTCTTTCCCTTTTACCACTTTGCCTGCTGCATTGAGAAAAACATTGCCTCCCTCGGCCAAAACAGCCTGCGCTTTGTCATCTAAACTGGTACAGTAGTATACATTGCTTTTAACCTGTGGCAATTGTGCAGGGTAAACCCAGAAACTCCAATCGTTGGCAAATTCAGTTCCATCAACGGTAACCTCCAGTTTCAATTTTGTTGCTTTTGTAATACTATTTAACGGAAATTTAATTTCTCCGATGGCAATACAATTGGTAACAGCTAAGGTTTTAGGATTGAAATTACCTTTTGCCACATTTGCTCCACTTTCATCTTTGAGGGTCCAGGAGAGTTTTGCATTTTCGATGGGCGCTTTACCAAAATGTGCCACCTCTATGGCAGCTTCCAGGGTTTCTGCATTGGTAAATACAAACTTTGAAACTTTTAAAAGAGGTACAGTGCTGTTAGAAAAACGCTTGAATTCTTTAGCCGCGATATAACCTTTTTCATCCCAGAAGGCATCTAAAACACCTACAAGTGCTGTTCCTTGTCCTGGGTAATCATTTAGCGACAATAACTGATAGCCGTTGTAATTCGGTGTGCGTAATGCTTTTTCAATTTCATTTTTATAACAGAGGGCTTGTAATTTACCCGAAACCATTAAAAAATCGTGCCCTTGATCGGCCATATCGTGGTCTTTAAGATCCTCCTGGAACATTTCGAAGTTTTTCGCACGATAAACACCTATATATTTTTTTATTTCATCGAAATTAGGAAAGGCACAATACTGCCCCATTTCGTGCGCTACAAAAGGAACCGTAAACTGTTCGATCTGTTTGGCATAGGTGGAAATACTTTCTGGTTTTCTGCCCCAATCTAAACCTCTTGCACCAGCCCGAACCATATATTCGTTATTTGGAATAACCGGCCAGCTACCACCAACTGATGCACCTGTATATAATCTTCTCGAATCTTTAGCTTTCCAGTAATTATTGAATTTGGTGAGGTATTCTACTTGTCTGCCACGCGGTTCATTTCCATAGGCCATCATACAAAAAGAAGCATAATTGCCATAGTTTTTAGTCATGCGATTGGTTTCGTCGTAGATAAACTGATCAATTGGTTTTCTATCTCCGATAGATGAACCATGATTGGCCCAGCTTGGCCCTTCTGGCTGAAGGTAAAAGCCGATTTGATCTGCAGCGATAAAAGCAGCTTCTGGTGGGCAAAACGAATGGAAGCGCATGTGGTTTAACCCATGAGCCTTTGAAATTTTAAAAATGCGTACCCATGCAGCAACATCCATTGATGGATAACCTGTTAACGGAAATTCGCAATTGTTAACCGTACCACGTAAAAAAACCGGACGACCGTTAATTTCAAAAGTTCTGCCCACAGCTTTAAACTCACGCATGCCGAATTGTACCTTTTTCTCATCTTTTTGGCCATCTTTAGATAGTAAAGTAGCTGTTAAACGGTACAATGCCGGGTCAAACTCATCCCAGGTAGCTATTTTATCGCCCATTGGCAAATTGATTTCCAAAGCACCATCACCATTTGTAATTTGGTAAGCCACTGTTACAGGCTTAACCTGAAGTAAATTTGTGGTATTGAAAGTTGTAGCAGCAAGCGTAACTTTTCCGGCAGATGATTGGTTGGTATTAGCTTTAAGCTGGATTTTAATCTTAGCAGATTTATTCTTTAAATTGGGATAAACCTGAATATCTTCAAAATACACAGGCGAGCCAGCCACCAGCTCCATTTTACCCACCACACCATTCCAGTTTCCTTGAGTGTGATCGGTTAAACTATGCGAATCCTGCCCCACATTTATCGCTTTGATGCGATTGTCAATCAATAAAGTAACCGTATGTTTCCCTGCTTTTAAATTTGCCGGGAGTTCAAAATTTTGCGCAACCACAAAGGTATACTGGGTCCCGATTTCAATATCATCTACCCAAACCTTTGTTTCAGAATGAGGATATTCTAAAGATAACACCAACCTCTTACCCTTCCAATTGGCAGGTATTTCAATATCTTTCTGATACCATGCCGCACCTGTATAATGTTTGGCAGGGGTTAACCAGAAAGGTATTTTTAAGCTGTCGGGTTTACGATATTTTTCTAAACGGGGGTGAAAAAAGTACGAGCTATCATAAATACTTCCGGTCCATTTTGTTTTAAGGGTAATGTCATCGCCCTTTAAGTTTTCGGCCATTGAACCTGGCAGATTAACTGATTCGGGAAGAATGGTGGAATACCATTTTCCTTTTATTCCTTCATCCTTAGCATCAATTTTGAAACGCCACTTGCCAGCAAGCGAGATGCTCTGGGCATGTATTTGTGTAATGCTTAAAAGTACAAAAGCAATGCCTATCAGCACTTTGAAAACTCGGTTAACCTGTATCTGCATAAAATTGGACGGTTTATCACTGCCGGTATTTGGTTAGGCGGTTAAAATAACATAATATTGGCAGGAAAGCATCCTGTAGTATCCTGCCCGATGGCTTATTTCAGGTAGCTATTCAGTTTATTGTTTTTTAATTTCCTTAAGCCTTCTACCACTGCAGCCGAGTTTAACCTCGCTCCTGCTTCGTTGGTGTGTGTATGGTCTTTTTCTGTAAAAAATGTCTTTACCTCAGTCGCGCTTAAAGCAGCATATTTATCTTTAATGATCTGGTTTAATGGGATAAAATCGACTTTTTCGGCCTTTGCAACTTCTTCTGCCCAGCCTGCATAACTATCGTTAACTAAAACTACGGCATTATCTTTAACCGGATTACGTGGAATCGGCGAGCATACAATAGCTGTTGCACCTTTGGCTTTAATATCGCTAATAAATTTGCGCAGGTACCAACCATAAGTGTAAACCACTTCCTGCTTTTTCTTAATCGGGTTGTAAATTTCCTTGCTTTCCGTTCCAATGCCTTTTATGGTACCACGGGCACGGGCAGTATCATCTAACGGGCTGCTATCGTTATGACCAAACTGCATCATCACAAAATCGCCTTTTTTTACTTTTGCCAAAACAGCATCCCACAAGCCATTGGTTTGGAAGGTACGGCTGCTCGTACCACCAAGTGCATCGTTTTCTACATTGATTTTTTCAGTGTTGAATAAACCTCCGATAAAACTTCCCCAGCCCCATAAAGCGCCGTCGCCTTTACCTTTTCCGTTTTTAACCGTAGAATCGCCAATGAGGAATAAAGTGGGTTTATCTTTTTGTTTAAGGATTATGCACGAAGAAAATATGACGAATGCACCAATTAGGGTTAAGCTTAGATATTTTTTAGTTAATTTCATTGTTATTATTCGAGTGATTACACAAATTATTGGATTTACTACCTTCGGGATGATTACACAGACTATTAAATTACACTGATTACTTTTAGGGTGGCTTACATTAGCCTTTGGTCTTTCTCCCTTATTAAAGCAGATACTTTTTCAAATTACAGTCTTTTAGTTCCTTAATCCCCTCTACTACCGATTCAGCGTTAACTTTTGCACCTTCCAGATTGGTATGGGTGTGGTCGCCGGGGAAATAGCGTTTTACTTTATCTGGCCCCAGCGCATCATATTTATCGGCGGTGATTTTATTCAAGTCGACGAAATAAGCATTTTCTTCTTTCGCAACTTCAGCGGCCCACTTTCCAAAATCGTTATTGGCTCGAACCACTTTACCATCTTTAAAAATGTTTCTTGGAATCATCGAAAGTACAATCGGCGTAGCGCCTTTTGCTTTGGTTTCGCGCACAAACTTGCGGATATACCAGCCATAGGTATGTACAGTTTCTACCTTTCCATCGGGCCAGGTTAATACTTTGGTTTCTTCACCGGTTCCTTTTAATACACCTCTTCTGCCGGCTTTTGTGGTATCAGGTGCGCTTCCGTCGTTGTGCCCGAACTGCATGGTAACGAAATCGCCCAGCTTTAATGTTTCCAATACCTTATCCCATCTGCCTTCAGACAAAAAAGTTCGTGTACTTCTTCCGGCCATGGCATTATTTTCGACATGAATTTTTGTGGTATCAAACAGTGAAGCAATAGGCGTTCCCCAGCCCCAGGTTTCTTTATTCGAATTGCGAACGGTAGAATCGCCAATGGTATGCAACGCAGGTTTATGTTGAGCGATAAAGGCAAAAAAACAAATAATAATGATCATTCCCGCCAGGATAAAGCTGTATTTTTTCATTTTTTATAATTATTTATGGTATTTATTAATGTTTTTTGGGTTCTACAAGTACAATATTAGGTTTAGGTGCTTTCTTCATACCAAAACCGAAGTAGAAACCCGTATGTGGTGGTTGATTGTAGCCATCATTTTGCCAGGCGATGCTTAAACGGTACTGCGGATCGTGCATTAAAGTATAATTACGGTGTTCTGTAGGTATCGTTGTGGTATAAACGCGTAAACTTTGGTTATCATACGATCTTAAGATCAGTTCTTCACGCCAATCGCCAAAAATATCGGCACTTAATGCCGGTGTAGATTTGGTTCCATTGTTAGAAATAGCCCCATCAGCCGTAAAAAGCCTGCCGCCATTGTATTTATCGATATGGTTTGCATCTAAAAGTTCTCTTGATAAATCGCCGTCCCAGTAAATTACAAAATTGGTCGATCTTGGCTGATCGCCTATTCTATTGCCTTTAATATCGTATAAGCCATTCGAGCCCGACCACCACATCTGCGCACCGAAACGTGTATTGTCGATATTATCGGCCACTCCTCTACCCACGTCCTCATCAGGTGATCCTTTCCATAATATTTCGCCAGTTTTGGCATCGTAAACAGCCACACCAGCACCTTTTGTACCTTCTTCTATTTCATGTATGCCAAAAACTTCCAAACCCGGACGATCAGGATCAAGATCTGAAACATGAATGGCATCACCATGCCTCAATCCTGTGGTATATAAACCTTTTCCATTATCATCTACACACATCGAACCGTAAATAATTTCATCTTTTCCATCACCATCTACATCTGCAACCGTAAGATTGTGGTTTCCTTGTCCCGAAAATGGATTTTTAGCATCTTTACTATCAAATACCCATCTGGAAGTTAATTTGCCATTACGCCAGTCCCAGGCTGCTAAAACCGTTCTGCCATAATAGCCCCTGCACATCACCACGCTTGGATGGATGCCATCCAAATAAGCCACACAGGCATTAAAGCGATCTGCACGGTTGCCCGTATTATCGTTTTTGCCATTGCCACCTCTGCCACCCCAGGCACCAATATTGCCACGGGCAGGAATATAATCTGTTGTGGCTAATGCCTCTCCGGTTTTACCACTAAATACGGTTAAAAATTCGGGGCCATCTAATATTTTGCCATTCGGGTTGCGCCAATCTTTGGTCGAATCGCCAATTACTTTTCCTTTGCCATCTACCGTTCCATCGGCAGTTTTACATACCATTTCGGCAATGCCATCGCCATCCAGGTCATACACCATAAATTGTGTGTAATGTGCTCCTTCGCGGATGTTTTTTCCTAAGTTAATCTCCCACAAAAAAGTTCCATCTAACTTATAAGCCTGAAAAATTGGGGGATCAGTAGGCCCGTTCGATGAGTTATCCCTGCTCCGCCCTGTTTGGTGCAGTACAATTTCATATTCGCCATCTCCGTCTAAATCGCCTACAGAAACATCGTTAGGTGAATAACCCACAGGTGTTTTTAAAGGAATGGTTAAATATTGCTGAACTGGCGAATTGGCAACCAATGTAAAAGATTTACTCGCGTCCAATTCTTTGCCATTTAAAATTGGTTTTACAAAATAACTATTCGAAAGATCAAATTTAACCCCAGCATCTACAAAATTGGTACTCTTGGTAATGGGATCGAGATTGAGTTTTATGGTTTCGTTATTTCCGCTTTTGCGGTATAGGTTAAAAGCAATGTCATCAGCATCAGTACCCAACATCCGCCAGCCTACATAAGCAGAATTGCTACTTTGCCGTACGGCAATTACACCCCGGTCGAGTTTTTCCATTTGGCGCTGAGCGAAAAGTTGAACCGTGCAACATAAGCTGATGAAAAAACAGGAAAATCTGATGGTTTTGATCATCATGGCTAATGTACAAGCTTAATTAAAAAATACAATTGATTCATGGCTTATCTAATCGGTTATTGAACTTTATAGGTTGTTTTGGCTGATACGGCCACTCCTTTATCTGTAATTCCATCGGCTTTGATCAAAATATCGGCTTTATTATCTCCATTAAAATAAGTGATGGTTGCTTCACCATTTTCGTTTGTTTTTACTGCTGGTGACCAGAAAATGGTGGTGCGTAAATCTTTATTTGGTGTTGCCGGACTGCTATAATTTGGCGAATAAAAAGTCCTTGCGGCATAATAACCGTTTAAATTAAGGTTCAGTAAATCTAAATTTGGTCCGCGCAAAGCTTCATCTTTCAAATTAAGACTAATCAGGTACACATCTTTTCCGCTACTGTTTAACAAATGCTGAATTTTAACCTGATTAATCTGATCCATGGTTAAACTGTAGTAATCTAAGCGTTCGGTAAAGAGTTCCTCTCTGTTATTTACTTTTATTATCGGCCTAACCCTTTTTCCATTGGCAATAAAAGTGACTCCTTCATTGCCCAGCGTATCATTTTCTTCTGCCGGATAACTTCCTTTAGCCTTTGTTAATAGAAAATGTTCTAATCCTTTATATGAATAATCGGCTGCTGTAATATTGAAAACCTCTTCAGGGTAACCGAATGACGTAAGTACATCCTGAAACAACGTTACCTTGTTGTTTTGGGCCGCCTTAATTTCAATATCTTTAAGGCTGATCGAATCGCCAAACTTGTAAGTCCGGTTATAATCCATGCGCTTTCCTATTTCTACATTCAGGGTATTCGAAATTCCAGATGATATCGTTTTTAACGGTGTCAAATTTAAAGGTTTAATCAATGTATCAATCTGTAACCAGCCACCTTTTTTCCCTTTATCATCTTTTGATGAAATTTTTACTGTTTGATTGCCATACCAACTCAGCCCATCCAGGAAATAGCGCCCATTCTGATCGGTTTTCGTGGTAAAGATTTTATTGCCTGTAAAGTTGGTGCCAAACAGGGTAATATTCATATTCGGGATTGGTTTATCAGCCAGTTTCTCTCTTACCATTCCTTTAATTGTGATGCCAGGCTCGGGCAAATAACTTATTTTAATAGCAGAATCGGCCAGTTTTCTCCAGATATAATCTCGCCAGCCCTGGGTAAGCAACAATAAGTCGAGCTGTTTTAAACGAGACGGGTTTTTAGTATCAAAATATTGTGCAGCATTTTTAATATCTCCCTTTACTTCCGATTGTAACATCAAATACGAAACAATATCATTTCCATCATCAGGAATAAGCCCATCAACGGCAGCTAATGAAAATGCAGTTTTAGCAGGCTGGCCAAGAAAATTAGTCGCTTTTACTTTAATAACCACCTTCTCTCTCGGCTTATAAACGTTTTTACTTAGGCTAAGCGAGAAGTTCACTTTATTTTCTTCTTGTATAAAAATAAGCCGTTCACAATTTGGCCTGTTCTGATCATCTAGTAACGTTATGCTTGCAATGCCATTCGGTAAACCTTTAGTTGGGATAGACACTGATACTGTAGCTTTACTTAATTTAATTGATCCGGAATAAATATTATCGCCTGCATGTTTAATGACAAGCGAAATGGTCTTATCCCGCAACTCACCGAACATTAACTCATTAGCACTAATATTTGCCTTGATATTTAAAGAATCGGTGGTAACATGTAATGAAAGTCCTTTTTTAAGACTTGCCGGCATTTCTGACGAGAATTTTTCTTTGCCATAAAATCCTTCAACCTTATATTTCTCATCTGTTTTAGGCGTAAAAGCAAAAATACCTATCCCCACATCGGTACTTTGAAAAGTAGTTACGGTATCGCCTTTTGATGAAATTATGCTACCTGTGGCTTTAATTCCATTCCCAGCATCATCATTAGTTTTAAAGGCAACGATACTGGTCAATCCTTCAACCAATGAGCCACCCTCCGGGAAAAATGCTATCATTTTTTTCGAATTGGAAACATCGGCTTTCTTAGCTGGATTACGCGTAAAATAAGATCTGTTTTCGATCACGTTATTGCTGATATAAATCCTTTTTTGAAAAACAAAATCATCGCCAAAGTTCCGCATCCAATTGGTGTAAGCCCTAATGCCATACCAACCAGTAGGAATAGAATCTTTTAGTTTAAAATCTCCTTTTCCCAGTCCACCATCCAGCCTGATCATTTTCCGGTCTAAAACTTCTGATTTTGGTGAAAGCAGCTCAACATATAAATTATTGCTGGTTGCGGTTAAACTGCTGCTTTTTCCATTTACCAAATAGGCGCTAAACCAAACATCCTCACCGGTGCTGTAATAACTACGGTCTATCTGCAGGTATGATTTCTCAAAAAAGAGTTTAACCGATTGTTTATCTGCAGTTTTTTGCTGTGCCAAACCACAAAGTGTTAATGAACTTAGGAGGCTAAGCAAAATGTATTTTTTGAAATTCATATTAATTTGTCCATTAGGAAAAACAAAATTTTGCACACAAAACCCCTTCAAAAAAACATAGTCATACCAGAATATTGAAGAAACGAAGGCTCATCATGTGTTATTGGTTAGTGGATCATAACAGCCGCTGGGTAATGGCCATTAACTGATTCATGTCGAATGTAAATAGTATATTTTTAAGGTGCATCCTGTAGTATCCTGCTTTTTTATAATGACAATATGTTATAAGAAAGATTTTAAAGGTTTGTGAAAGATAAATTTTAAACATCTAGTAAAAAGTTACTTTACTAAACCCTTTTACTAATTCTGTCTATATTTCCTTTGCTTACATTATTTTCTCAAATGCTAAGATTCTAGAATTTATCAACAAAATGACTGAAGGAGAAAAAAATAAATGTTCTTATGACGTTTATTATTTTAAATATTTTACTTTTACCATCAGAATCTTCCAAATATTAAACCATATGAAACTAAATTACCCTGTAAAAAGTGTGTTTTCTGCATGCCTAGCCTATGCTTCAATTGGAATTGGCTATATTACAGAAGTGCAGGCACAAACTGCAAAAGTGATTAAAGTTAAAACAGACCATACTATTGCCAAGGTGCAACCCAATATGTGGGGTGTGTTTTTCGAGGATATTAACTTTGGTGCCGACGGCGGCATTTATGCCGAGCTGATTAAAAACCGCTCTTTCGAATTTGCCAAACCACTAATGGGCTGGAGTATCCAGCGCAAAAAACAACAGGAAGGCGAAATTTTGGTGGTAAACCGTAAAGAGGTAAATACAGCCAATCCCAGATATTTACAGGTAAAAAAACAAACCGACGATTTTGAGCTTGTAAACGAAGGATTTAAAGGTATTGGCGTAAAAAAAGGATTACGTTACGATTTTTCATTGATGTACCGCCAATTAAAACCAGGTGTAAAACTGGTGTTAATGTTAAAAGATGTGAACAATAAAATCATCGGACAGGGAAGTTTAACCCCTGATCAAACAGGTAGCGACTGGAAAAAACAATCTGCAAGTTTTACCGCTACTGAAACCGATCCAAAAGCTAAATTCTCTATCCTGTTCCAAGGAAATGGAGATATTGATGTGGATATGATTAGCCTTTTCCCTGGCGATACCTGGAAAAACCGTCCGCAAGGATTAAGGGCAGATATGGTGCAGTTATTGGCCGATATGAAACCAGGTTTTATCCGTTTCCCAGGCGGCTGTATTGTAGAAGGAACCGATCTCGCCAACCGGTACCAATGGAAAAAAACCATTGGCCCGATCGAAAACAGGCAGTTGATTGTGAACCGCTGGAATATGGAATTTGCCAACCGCGTTGCACCAGATTATTACCAGAGTTTTGGTTTAGGCTTTTTCGAATATTTCCAACTGGCAGAAGATATAGGTTCAGATGCCCTCCCAATATTAAATTGCGGTATGGCCTGCCAGTACAACTCTGCTGAGGTAGCCTCACTTGATGAACTGGACCCTTATGTACAGGATGCTTTAGACTTAATCGAATTTGCCAATGGCGATGTAACAACCAAATGGGGGAAAATGAGGGCAGATCTTGGCCATCCAAAACCTTTCAATTTAAAAATGATGGGTGTAGGAAACGAAAACTGGGGACCACAGTACCTGGAAAGGCTAGCGATTTTCACTAAAGCCATAAAAGCCAAATATCCTGATTTTAAACTGATCAACAGCTCTGGTACCGATCCCCAAGGCGACCGCTTTGACTTATTGAATACTACTTTAAGAAACAATAATGCAGATTTTATCGATGAACATTATTACCGCCCTGCCGATTGGTTTTTGAAAAATGCCGGCCGCTACGACAATTACCCACGCAACGGTTCGAAGGTTTTTGTAGGCGAATATGCTGTACATGCCAATGGTAATATTACTGGCAGCAATAAGAACAACTGGCAAAGTGCATTGGCATCGGCTTCGTTAATGACTGGACTTGAACGCAACGCAGATGTGGTACAAATGGCCTCTTATGCACCACTCTTTGCCCATATTGATGCCTGGCAATGGGCACCCGATATGATCTGGGTAGATAATTTAAAATCGTATGGTACACCAGATTATTATGTTCAGAAACAGTTTTCTACCAACAAAGGAACTGATGTAGTTTCGATTACGCTTGATGAGAAGAACATCACCGGCCAGGATGGCCTTTATGCTTCTGCTGTAACTGATCAGACGAAAAAAGAACTAATCATTAAAATTACCAATAACTCCGATCAGGCACAAAACATCGATTTCGACCTTGAAGGAAAATTAAAACTAAAAAGTAAAGGTATCAATGAGGAAATAGCGAACAGCAACCTGAATCAGCTCAATTCTTTCGAAAATCCTGAAGCGGTAAGCCCACAAAAAAATACAGTTAACCTAAAAGGCAAAAAGCTCAACATCACTTTAAAGCCTTATTCTTTTAATGTTATTAAAATCCCATTTAACCAATAGATTTAACGAGATCATGATGAAAAAACTTCTCTTATCTGCAACACTTTTCTGCAGTTCTATTTTAGTGCAGGCACAAAAAGAAACCCAGCTAACCATTAAACCTGCGGGCGATCAAGTGGTGAGCAAGCACATTTACGGTCATTTTTCAGAACATTTGGGCCGCTGTATTTACGATGGCTTTTGGGTAGGCGAAAATTCAACTATCCCCAATAAAGGAAGAATAAGATTAGATATTGTAGAAGCATTAAAAAAGATAAAAGTACCCAACCTGCGCTGGCCAGGTGGCTGTTTTGCTGACGAATACCATTGGAGAGATGGTATCGGCCCTCGAAACCAGCGTCCAAAAATGGTTAATACCAATTGGGGCGGGGTAACTGAAGACAATAGTTTTGGTACACACGAATTTTTGGATCTCTGCCAGATGCTCGATTGCGAACCTTACATCGCAGGAAATGTAGGCAGCGGAACTGTTGAAGAAATGGCCAAATGGGTAGAATATCTTAATTTTGATGGGGTAAGCCCAATGACGGCCATCCGCAGCCAAAATGGTAGAGAAAAACCATGGAAAGTTTCTTTCTGGGGCGTAGGTAACGAAAGTTGGGGTTGCGGTGGCAACATGACACCAGCTTATTATTCTGATTTATACCGCAGGTATGCCACTTATGCACGCAATTATCCAGGTGCTCCGCTAAAAAGAATTGCCAGTGGAGCCAATTCAAGCGATTACAACTGGACTGAAACCTGTATGAAAAATATTGGTGACCAAATGTGGGGATTAACCTTGCACTACTACACACTTCCAACCGGAAACTGGGGCAAAAAAGGGTCAGCTACTAAATTTGATGAAGCACAATACTTTTCGACCATGAAAAACTGCTTGCATATGGAAGAACTGGTAAGCAAACACGCCGCAATAATGGATAAATACGATCCTAAAAAGAAGGTTGCTTTAGTGGTTGACGAATGGGGAATCTGGACCGATGTAGAGCCTGGTACTAACCCTGGTTTCTTATATCAGCAGAACAGTTTACGTGATGCTTTAATTGCAGGTACTACTTTGAATATCTTTAATAATCACTCAGATCGCGTTAAAATGGCCAATCTGGCGCAAACAGTAAACGTTTTACAGGCTTTAATCTTAACTGAAAAGGACAAAATGATCCTTACGCCTACTTATCATGTTTTTGATCTCTACAAAGTACATCAGGATGCCAAATATTTACCAATTGCCTTTACCAGTCCCGATTATGTTGTAGGCGATCAAAAAATCCCAGCCTTAAACGTTTCTGCTTCGCAGGATGCCAGTGGTGCTATCCATATTTCTTTGGTCAATTTAGATCCGAACAAAAAAATTGCGTTAAGTACCGTTTTAGATGGTTTGAAATGGAGCTCAGTTACAGGACAGATTTTAACCTCAGCTAAACTAACCGATGTAAACACGTTCAACGATTTGAACAAGGTGCACAATGCAAACTTTACAGGTGCAAGAAAATCAGGCAGTTTATTAAAAGTAGAATTACCTGCTCAATCTGTTGTTGTTCTCGAATTAAAATAAACTTATGAATACAAAATAACCAGCAAAATGCTGGTTATTGCTTTCTCTATTCAAATGGTTAAGGAGTAAACCAGATACAAAACTGAAAATCAGCCCTTAACATGATGCCTTTGGGCGGTTTCGTAATTGCTGTAGAACAAAAACAAAACAATGAAAAAACTAATATACCTTTCCATACTGCTGTTATCAACAGTCTGTAATGCCCAGGTACAGTCTAAAAAAGACGTTTATCTCTTTGCTTATTTTAAAGGCAATGGTGAGGATGGTTTACACCTTGCTTATAGTAACGATGCATACAATTGGACAGCGCTTAAAAACGATCAATCGTTCCTTAGCCCTACTGTAAGCAAAGATAAGCTAATGAGAGATCCCTGCATTATACGTGGGGCTGATGGCTTATTTCACATGGTTTGGACAGTAAGCTGGAAAGATAAAGGCATTGGTTATGCCAGCTCGAAAGACCTGATTAACTGGAGTGAACAACAGTTTTTACCCGTTATGATTAAAGAAGATGGCGCCAGGAACACATGGGCTCCCGAAATAACCTACGATAGCAGTACCAAAACCTATATGATTTATTGGGCAACCACCATTACAGGCAAATTTAACGAAACAGCTTCGACAGCAGAAAACGGCTACAACCATCGCTTATATTATGTTACCACTAAAGATTTCAAAACCTTTTCTGAAACTAAACTGCTCTACGATCCGGGCTTTAATGTTATCGATGCTACTATTGTGAAAGAAGGTAAACAGTTTATCATGTTTTTAAAAGACGAAACCCGTGAACCTGCTCAAAAGAATATCAAAATAGCCTATGCCAATCAGTTAACTGGCTCTTACAGTAAGGCAGGAAGTCCAATTACCGGAAATTACTGGGCTGAGGGACCAACAACCTTAAAAATCGGCAATAACTGGATGGTTTATTTCGATAAGTACCGCGATCATAAATATGGGGCAATCCAATCTGTAGATTTAAAAAACTGGACTGATGTTTCAGATAAAATCTCTTTACCAAAAGGTTTAAGGCATGGCACCATATTAACCATCAAAGAAAAAGAACTTGAGGCTTTATTAAAGCAATAAGGGTTAAGAAAGCGAAGTAATACCTGATTCTACGTGGTCTGTGAGGACACAGACCACATAAAATAAATCTACTTCAGCAACCTTACTTCATATATATTGGCTATAGCAGATCCCTGATCGGCAACGAATTTCACTTCTAAATCTGTTTTTAACAACGTTTTCGGAATTTGATATTCCTGCGTATAAAAAACATCGCCCTTGCTCCCATCTAACTTTACATTTTCAACAGCAACGCCATTGATCAGGATAGAGAAGTTTTTATTCTTTTCCTTTCCGAAATATGTTAAACTCAGCTTGGTGCCTAATAAATCTTTGTTCTTTAACACATAACTAAACCATGCTTTCCCATTTCTAAAATGCCTTTCCCGATAGGTTCCATTATCGGTTTGCTCACCTTTAAAATTATGATCCGATTCTGGCTGTTGCTCTCCGGTATTAATCAGATCGATGGTTTTCTGTTCCATTTTCATCTTTTCTTCTTCAGCCAACTTAATCGCCATCGCGCGTTTCGATAATGCTTCAGGACTACTGTAGGGAAAATAAACCACATAGCGCTTTTCGGCCAGGCTGTAAAAAGGAACTAATTTTAAGGATTTGTATTTGGGTTGATAGATTGCATTTCGAGCATTGAAAGTAAAACTGTTTTTATCAATCAATGTAATTTCGTCTGCTAAGGCATTTTTAGCTCCTGTAACGAGTGGTGCATCGCTAATCGGGAACAGTGCTCCCGAAGCAATATGCCCCATCCTGCTGCCATCAGCGGTTAAATTAGGCTGACTTAAAGTATCCATTGCCGCAGCAAGTACAATCGGGCCATGCAGAAAAGCCACCCAATCAGAACCATCAGGCATAAATTCAGTAGTGGTGTGCATCGGTAATGAAATATTAAGCACATCGCCAGCAGCCCAAACACGGTCGATACTGGCATAACCGTTTTCATCACTTTTTACCATTACCTTTTTTCCATTGACCAACACGGTCATTTTTCCCTTTTCTATCCAGGCTGGCTGACGGAAATGTAAAGCAAAACGCTGTTTGTTTTTTAATTGAAGTTTGAGTGTCGTATTTTCCGCATCAGGAAAAAGCGTTTGTTGTGTAAGCTGAATACCTTTTTCTTTCCAATTTAAAGTAGAAGGGATAAAAAGATTTACATAAAGATCATTTCCACTGTGTGCATAAATTAATTCGCCATATTTACCATGGCTCTCCAATCCCGAACCTACACAGCACCAGAAACTTTCCTGTGGACTTGAATAGGTACGGTAATGTCCTGGCCGCATTGGTGTAAAATATACAAAACCACCTTCTGGCCTTTGCGAAGAAAGGATGTGATTATAAAGTGTACGTTCGTAGTAATCAAGGTAAGTGTTTGAAGGAGCTGCTAAAAATAACTGTTTAGTAAGCTTCAGCATATTGTAAGAATTGCAGGTTTCAGGTCCTTCGCGCGATTCTGTCATCGAAGAAAAATCATTGGCTGGATGAAAATGTTCTCTAACGCTATTTCCGCCAATGGCTACGGTTCTATGTTCCACCACTGTTTTCCAAAAGAAAGCAGCTGCATTTGCCCAGGAAGGATCTTTGTCCAGCAAGGCAATCTGTTCAAAACCAATCACCTTAGGAATCTGCGTGTTTGCGTGCAAACCATTCAGCGCATCCGTATTTTTTAATAGTGGCTTTAAGATAGATTGATCTGAAAACCGTTTGGCCAACTGAAGGTACTTTTGGTTGCCCGTTATCGCGTAAACATGGGCGAAAGTTTCATTTAATCCGCCATGTTCGCTCTTTAATAATTCCTGTATTTGCTGATCGGATAAATTGGAGACCAGATCTACGCACCAATCCGTTAGTTTAATAAGCATCTGCTTTGCTTTTGTATTGCCTGCAACTGCGTAAGCATCGTAAAGCCCGGCATAAATTTTATGGATATTGTAAAGGGGCACCCATTTTCCATTTAGCGAAAAACTGGATGATTTTATATTTCCGGCTTTAATCTCTTTCCAGATATCCTTGCCTCCTGGGATCCCCGCCAAATACCCATCACCATTTTTAAGCTGACATTTATCCAGTTCGGCAATCATATATTCCAACCGCTCTTTTACTTTTATATCTCCGGTAGAAGCATACATTAAAGCAAGGGCCGATAAATAATGTCCGCCGATATGCCCATCTAAACCTGTGTTTTCCCAGTTTCCGTAAGATGCTGCCTTAGGCTTTAGCCCCGCTTCTCTTAAATATGGCGCCAGAAGTCTATCCGCATCCAGCGATAGCATATACTTTTTATCGGTTTCCTGAGCCTGTTTAAAAGGTCCTTCGAGTAATCGAACTTCTGTTAAATTAAATGGCTGCAAACTGGTTTGCCCAAATGCCGCTGCACACACCGATGCAAATAATACCGCAATAACTATTTTTTTCATTTCTATCTCTTTAATTACCATCTGGTTTAACCACACTGCTTTTCGGACTTTCTGGCCAATGCCAATTTGCCGGGTTATCTGGTTTTGCAGGATCAAATTTTGGTAGATCATCTACCAAATATTTGGCAATTCCCAATTGCTGCTCTTTAATGCCTAAAATAACACATTGCGCAATTTCATAAGCGCCATAAGGATTAAAGTGCGTATTATCGGCCAAAGCTTTATCCTGACCAGGATAACTGTTTGCTGGGTAATGAACAAAGGCTTTTTTAGATGCTTCTTCACCCAGGGCATTAAATAAAGTCGATGTCATGGCATTCAGATCGATTAAAGCCACTTGCTCTGCGGCGGCTACCTTTCGTGCTGCAGCAGGGAAATCACCAAGAGAATTTATAATTTTCCCCTCAGGGCCAAAAGATCTTCTGCTGGTTGAGGTTACCACCACCGGGATTCCGCCTTTTTTCTTCACTTTCGAAATGAATGTTTTTAACCTTTCGGTGTAAGATTTATAAGCGCCATCGTTTGGTCCTTTATCTTTTTGATCGTTATGTCCAAATTCGATAAACAGATAATCACCAGGCTTCATCACACTTAAAATCTTCGCTAATCGCTTGCTCCCCAAAAACGAGCCCAGTGTTAGGCCCGATTCGGCATGATTGGCAATGGCAACCCCTGGCTTAAAAAACCGCGGGATCATTTGCCCCCACGATGCCCAAGGCTCATCATCCTGGTTCACCACAGTTGAGTTCCCGGCTAAGAAAACAGTAACCTGGTCTTCAACCTTCGTAATTTCGAGTGCCTGTAGTGCCGTTTGATGGTCAAATTCCAGGGTCAGTTTATCATCCCAATCGAGTTTGGTAAGTTCGCGTGGTTTTAACGAAACCAGTTGGCCGTCAGCAATGTGTTTATCTTTAACGTTTACGATAAATGTTTTGGCTAGCGATTGCCCTGCAGAGGTTTTCACATTTTCGAGCATCAACCTTCTCGATTCTGCTTTTACTGTGCTTAACGCAGGGCCTTTCGGATCGCCAAGTGTAACTGTTATTTTGTAATTTCCTTCAGGAACTGCAACCGAAAAATAAAAAGGTTTATCACTTTTCACCAGATCTGATGTTAAAAAATTCTTCCCGCCATAATCTACCCCTCAACTTTCGAATCAAAATCGAAACCATAACCCTTTTCTTTACTGTAAGCATCGTTAGGTAAAATCTGTATATAGCCTTTGGCAATCTTTCCTGGTCCGAAATCGAATTTGTAGCTGTTTCTTTCCTGTGCCTGCGATAGATTGACCATTAAACCAAGGAAAATAAATGGTTTAATAAACTTTTGAATGCTCATATAGTTTGGATTTGCTGCACGGTCTGTTTCAACAGTCTTATTTATTCAGACCATTTTCTCATAAAATTTGAAATCTGGTTAATTAAACGTCGTATAGACGGTTATAATACAAATATATAAAAACAATTCCCATTTAAAGGATATTGAACAGTTGATTTAAAATTTAAGCATTTTCTATTTTAAAAGACCATCTTCCCCAACACAAAAACAGCAAACACACAATATTTACTACTAATTAAACATACACAATAAAGTAATTTAGAATACTAGTAAAATTTCGGCAATTTTGAATTAAAAACCCTTAGCAAAAACAAATACAATTGGATAACATTAAAAACACTATTCTTCAGATCAAAACGAATTAAAATTTGACACTTTTTTAATAAAAAAACAAAAAAAACATCAACACAAAACATAATAAATCAACTAATTACAAAAATAATTCATAAATTAACCCATTATTAATATTAACCCAATGTAAGGCCGCTTCTTTTGTATATGAAATTAAAATAAACCATATTAAGAAGCATAATTAAATACATTAATGAGAATTTTGTTCATAAAATTCATTTTTTAATGAAAAAACAAGGCACTTTTCAAGCGCCTGTTCAGTTCATTCATTTATAAATTTTTGAAACAATTTGACTTAACCAAGTCGTATATTAGTCTAATTAATCATACACACTAATTGCAGCGCTAAAAACCTGTGTTATTGCGTATTACGGTGAGCATAAAGAACCATTATGCCTCACTTAAATCATCCACCAAACAGAAGATTAGAATCAAAATCTAAAGCCATGAACAAACACGCCATTATTGGAGTAACTCCCTTCGAAATCCCTGACAGTAGATTGGTTTCCAATTTACAAAAAGCAGATTGCTTTCCGGTTCTCAGTCTTGGACATAGTAAAAATGAAGCTGAAAAAGCCCTTCAAGCCCTAATAGAAGTAGGCATATCAGATTTCGGTGTTAGCATCAATTCAACAGAATTAGCAAATATTGATCTTCCAGCACAAGTAAGCTTAATTATTGCACCTTATGATTTCGTGCTGAAACGTAAAACAACTGCAAAAATTATCTATCAGGTTTACGACCTTCAATCGGCATTAGCTGCCCAGGCAAACGGTGCGGATGGAATTATTGTAAAAGGAAATGAAGGTGCCGGCCGCGTAGCATACGAATCTTCTTTTGTTCTTTTTCAGCGGATTATTAAAGAAATTTCTTCCATTCCGGTTTGGATTCAGGGGGGCGTAGGTATTCACACGGCAGCCGCTTTAATGGCACAAGGCGCAGCGGGAATCATTTTAGATAGCCAACTTACCTTATTTCCAGAATGTTCAGCTCCTGAAGATTTAAAAACTATTTGTGGTAAGTTAAGCGGAACTGAAACCAAACTGATTGATAATTGCCGCATATTGGCCCGTCCCAATTCACCGGCATTGGCAGAAGATATAGATTATAATGATCTTCAAAAGTACTTTAAAGGTTACGACCTGGAAACCAATTACCTTCCAATGGGTCAGGATATTGCCTTATCGATTGATCTGGTAACTAAATACAAAAAGCTCGATAAACTGGTTTTTGGAATAAAAGAGGCCATATATGGCCATTTAAAACAAGCCAAAGCCATCAATGTAATAAAGGCAAACAATTCGTTGGCCAAAGATTTAAATATCACCTACCCTATTGCGCAGGGCCCTATGACCAGGGTAAGCGATGTTGCTCCATTTGCTGATGCCGTTTCGGAAGCTGGAGCCTTATCGTTTATTGCCTTATCCTTATTAAAAGGAGCATCGGCAAAAGGCCTGATTGATGAAACTAAAAAATTGGCAGGCGAAAAAACCTGGGGGGTA
The DNA here is from genome assembly GCF_014692875.1 of Pedobacter riviphilus. Classification (NCBI taxonomy): domain Bacteria; kingdom Pseudomonadati; phylum Bacteroidota; class Sphingobacteriia; order Sphingobacteriales; family Sphingobacteriaceae; genus Pedobacter; species Pedobacter riviphilus. The sequence continues at coordinate 3,294,742 of NZ_CP061171.1, forward strand.
GGTATTTTAGGTTTTGCACCACAAGAGCTTAGAGATGAACAACAGGAATATATCTTAAATGCAAAACCTCCTGTTCTGTTAATTGCCGGTGGAAGGCCTTCGCAGGCTAAACCTTTTGAAAAAGCGGGCATCAAAACCTTTCTCCATGTGCCCTCTGCCTCGCTTTTAGATATGTTTTTAAAAGAAGGTGCTAAACGCTTTGTATTCGAAGGTCGCGAATGTGGTGGTCACGTCGGCCCACTATCTAGCATGGTATTGTGGGAAAAACAGATCGAACGTTTGTTAAAAGAAGAAAATCCGGAAAATATTAGCGTTTTCTTTGCCGGCGGTATCCATGATGCTTTTTCTACTGCATTTATTTCGGTAATGGCTGCTCCTTTGGCCGCTAAAGGAATGAAAATTGGTGTATTAATGGGCACGGCATACTTATACACCAAAGAAGCTGTTAGTACGGGTGCCATTTTAGATAAATTCCAGCAGGAGGCTATGCAGGCAAACGAAACCGTTTTGCTCGAAACTGCGCCAGGACACGAAACCAGGTGTTTAAACTCTTCATTTGCCACTTTCTTTAACGAAGAAAAAAAGAAGTTACAGGCTGAGGGAATGGATAAAAAAGAAATCTGGTCGAAACTGGAAACATTAAATGTTGGCCGTTTACGTATTGCTGCAAAGGGTATAGAAAGACGTGGCGATGAACTGGTAAAAATCGACGAAGCTGAACAAACTGACCTGGGCATGTACATGATCGGCCAGATTGCACCTATGCATAAAGAGGTGATGTCGTTGCTTGATCTTCATCAGGATGTAGCCAACGAAAACTATACGCACATTTTAAATGCCACACTTCCTGCACCTCCTGTTAACAAGGCAAAAGCACTTGATGTGGCCATTGTAGGTATGGCCTGTATTTTCCCGGGCGCTAAAAACCTCGAAGAATACTGGCGCAACATTATTTTGGGCAAGGATTCGGTAACGGAAGTGCCGGATGAAAGATGGAATAAAGAACTGTATTATAACCCTGATTCTACTGATGGCGATATGTCGCACTCAAAATGGGGCGGTTTTATACCAAGAATAGATTTTGATCCTTTAGAATTTGGTATCCCGCCACAGTCGCTTGCAGCTATAGAACCCACCCAACTACTTACCTTAATGGTGGCCAAACAGGCCATGCAGCATGCAGGTTATGCTGATGGTGGTGTAGACAATGAAAATGTTTCGGTAATTATTGGTGCCGAAGGTGGAAACGACCTCGCCAACAGCTATAGTTTTAGGGGCTATTACAAGCAGATGTTTGGCGATATGCCGGCTGAAGTAGATGCTGCCTTACCAAAAACAACCGAAGATTCTTTCCCTGGTATTTTGGCGAATGTAATTTCAGGCAGAATCACCAACAGGTTAAACCTGGGCGGCAGAAATTACACTGTTGATGCGGCCTGTGCTTCTTCGCTTGCTGCAATCGATCTGGCCTGCCAAGAGTTATTTTTAGAGAAATCGGATATGGTTTTGGCTGGAGGAGCGGATTTGCATAATGGTATTAACGATTACCTCATGTTCTCGAGTACACATGCCCTTTCTAAAAAAGGAAGGTGCGCCACTTTTGATGCTGAAGCAGATGGAATTGCACTTGGCGAAGGTATTGCCATGATCGTATTAAAAAGATATGATGATGCTTTACGCGATGGTGATACCATTTATTCTATTATTAAAGGTGTTGGCGGATCGAGCGATGGCAAAAGCCTTGGTTTAACTGCACCACGCAAAAACGGACAGGTAAATGCATTAGAAAGGGCTTATAGTCAGGCTGGGATTACACCTTCTTTGATTGGTTTGGTAGAAGCACATGGTACAGGTACTGTGGTAGGCGATAAAACAGAAATCAGCGCATTAACCGATATGCTCAACCAATCGGGTGCAACCGCCGGACAAACGCATTTAGGCTCTGTGAAAACGCAGATCGGCCATACCAAATGTGCAGCCGGTATTGCGGGATTAATCAAAGCATCATTATCGGTTTACCATGGCATTAAACCACCTACTATTAATTTAAAAACCCCTAACAGCTTTTATAATGCACAAACCAGTCCTTTCGCTTTCCATACCGAAGCTGGTTTATGGATGGAAGAAAAAAGATATGCTGGCGTTAGTGCCTTTGGTTTTGGTGGAACAAATTTCCATGCGGTATTAGAAAGCGCAAAAAATACAGAAGATAAAAATTCGATATTAAAATCGTGGCCATCTGAACTTTTTGTTTTCAGGGGCAATACCTATGAGGAAGCTAAAAATCGCGTAATCTCGGTAAAAAATCTCTTAGAACTGAACGATCAGATCGAATTGAAAGATATTGCCTATAGTTTAGCAACTGCAGATACCAAACCTGTTCAATTGAGCATCGTTGCCAACCACGCGGAGGATCTGGTAATGAAAATCGATCTTGTTCTATCTGGTGTAGAAAGTAAAGATACTTACCTTACCCAAAAACAGGATGGCAAGGTTGCTTTCATGTTCCCGGGGCAGGGAAGCCAGCGGATAAATATGGCAAGGGATCTTTTTGTGGTTTTTCCTGAAATGAGAAAACTGTTGAAAGCTTATCCTGAATATGAAAAAATCCTTTTCCCAAATACTGTATTCAATGATGCAGATGCGAAAGCACAAAAAGAACGCATAAAAGATACCCGCATGGCACAACCGCTATTGGGTATTGTTGATCTGGCCATTGCCAACTTCTTAAAATCATTGGGTATTGTGCCTGATATGGTTGCCGGCCACAGTTATGGAGAATTACCAGCACTTTGTTTTGCTGGCGCTTTTGAGGAAGAAGCCTTGGTTTACCTGAGTGCAGAACGGGCAAAAGCCATTTTAAATGCTGTTGAAAATGGAGATCCGGGTACCATGCTTGCCGTGAGTGCAAAACCGGAAGATCTTGCGCAATACTTGGGCGATATTGCCTCTGTTTATCCGGTAAATTTTAATGCGCCAACCCAATGTGTAATTGCTGGCAGCACTGAAGCCATCGGAAAATTAGCAGCAGTACTAAAAGAAGCCAAAATATCTTTCCGCCCGCTTGAAGTGGCCTGTGCTTTCCACAGTCCATTGGTGGCCAAATCGAAACAGCTTTACCAACAAGTGCTTTCTGGCGTAAACTTTAATGATCTAAAAATTCCGGTATGGTCTAACACCACGGCAAAAGAATACCCAACTGAAGCTGCCGCTGTAAAAGAACGTTTGACCGACCATTTAATAAAACCTGTCCTTTTTGTTGATGAGCTTAGGGATATGTATGCTGCCGGAGCCAGGGTTTTCGTAGAAGTTGGCCCTGGCAAGGTGCTAAGCGGATTAACCAAATCCTGCGTCGGCAAAGACGAAGTGATTTTACATACCGAAGATCAAGGTCAGAACAAACTCAGCAATTTACTGGGTACACTTGCTGGCTACATGGCTACAGGTCGCGAAATCAAGCTCGAAAAATTATTCGAAGGGCGTTCAGTTAAAATCATCAATCTCGACGAACCCTCAATTTACAAAAAAAGTCCTGCCATTTGGTATGTAAATGGTCAGCATGCTGTTCCATCAACAGGTAAACTTCCTGCAAATGGTGCATCCCCTATTACTAAACCGATTATCCTTATGAATAACACCTCTACACTAACTGAAAATCAACAAGTTAATAACTCATCCAAAGACTTGATGATGCAGGAGTACCTGCACAGCATGAAAATGCTGATCCAGGCACAACGTGATGTGATGCTTTCCTTTTTAGGACAGGCGCCCGCGATGTCTACGCAAATCATTAATCAGCCTTTAACATCATATCAGGTGCCTCAACCGCTTCGTACCGAAAATCAGATCACGGTCAAACAGGAAATACCACAAATTGAGGTAATAACACCTGTAGCTGCACAAAAAGATTTAAAATTGGTGCTGTTGCAGATCGTGAGCGATAAAACCGGCTATCCGCAGGAAATGCTGGGTATGGAAATGGATCTTGAAGCCGACTTAAGTATCGATTCGATCAAACGCGTCGAAATTATAGGTGCTTTACGTACCGAACTGGGTGGTTTTTCTCAACTGAACCTCCCAGAAGATAAAATTATGGAACAGCTTGCCGGGCTAAAAACCTTAAGCAGCCTGGTAAACTGGATTACAGAAAACACCGAACAACCAAAAGCGGTTAGTACACCTGCCATAGCAGTAGCTCCAACAATCCAGGCAGAACAGACAAAATTTTCATTAGATCAGTTAAAATCAGCCATTCTTGATGTAGTGAGTGAAAAAACGGGTTACCCTAAAGAAATGCTGGGCATGGATTTGGATCTTGAAGCTGATTTAAGTATCGATTCGATCAAACGGATGGAAATTATCTCCTCTTTAAAAGAAAAAATTGGATTTGGTTCACAAAGCGACCAAGCTGATGATTTAATGGAGAAACTGGCCGCTATCAAAACCTTAAATGCACTGGTTAACTGGATTGCAGATGTTGAAGCAGAAAGCTCGGAGGTGCTTACCGAAGCAAAAAAGCTTATTGAGGAGAGCATCGATGATCAAACGGTTAAAGAAAAATTATCCCGTTTAAGATTTGAGCTAACTCCTGCTGCACTTACCATTACCGAAGCAGCTATTTTAAAAGGCCAGCGTTTTGCCTTAACCGATGATGGTGGCGGACAGGCGATCAAAATCAAGAAAGTGTTGGAAAAACATGGTGCCATTGCCGATCTGGTGAGCTTTGAAGACTCATTGGATGGCTATCAGGGCCTCATCATCTTGAACATGTTCGAAGCACAGCAAAAAGTAGGCATTCTCGATCATTTCGCAACCATTAAAAAACTAAATTTTGATACCGTAAAATGGGTGTACCTGATTGCAGATACCAAACAGTATTTTAACGATCAATCTGATATTTCTTTCTTGAGAAATTATCAAGGTTATTCGGGCTTCTTTAAAAGTTTAGACCGCGAATACGAGCATACCAAATGCCGTTTCATTAGTCTCGAAACCAAGATGTCGCCAGATGAAATTACCAATATTACCTTAAACGAAATCCTGAATCCAGATAAACCTTCAGAGATTATTTACAATGACCATAAAAGGCATATTATGGAACTGGTACCGCAACCTTTAAGTACCGAAACGGATGCCCACATCCATTTGGATAAAGATGCGGTAGTGATGGTTTTAGGTGGTGCGCAAGGTATAACCGCCGAACTGATGATCCATTTCGCAAAAGATTATCCTTGCAGGTACATTCTGGTAGGCCGTTCTGCAAATCCAATCGCCTCTGCAAATGAAGCCAGCTCCTCGTTAAAAACCAAAGATGAGATCAGACAGTACTTAATTAAACAGGGAGAGATTAAAAAACCTGCCGAGATAGAACAGGAAACAAATAGGATTTACAAAAACAACCAGATTTTACGCTGCATTGCAACTTTAGAAGAAGGTGGATCGACGGTAGTTTACGAATCCTTAGACCTTAAAGATGAAGAAGCTTTAACCCGTTTGATTAATCAGGTTTACGAAGATTATGGTCGCATAGATGGCGTGGTACATGGTGCAGGTTTATTGGAAGATAAACTATTCAGCAGTAAAACCTCTGAATCATTCGGACGTGTTTTCGATACCAAAGTAACCCCATTAAGGGTATTGGCTGAACAATTAAGGCCAGAAACCCAATTTGTAATCCTTTTCTCGAGCATTGCTTCTGTTTATGGAAACCGCGGGCAAACCGATTATGCAGCGGCAAACAGTGTAATGGATAAATATGCCTGGGCCTTGAAACAGAAGATTCAAGGGAAGGTAATGGCCATTAACTGGGGCCCTTGGAAAGGTGCAGGTATGGTTTCGCCAACATTAGAGAAAGAATACCAACGGAGGGGAATTGCCTTGATCCCTTTACAGGATGGGATGGAAACTTTCCTGAACGAACTTAAATATGGTAAAGAAAGCCAGGTATTAATTATGGCCGGAAACACCTGGACATAGAAAATCGCATAACCAAACAGCAGATGAAGAAAAGCGATGTAGCAATTATTGGAATGTCATGCATTTTTCCGGGTGCGAAAGATATGCAGACCTTTTGGGAAAATATTATAAACCGGGTAGATTCTACACAGCAGGTTCCGGCTGATCGGATTGATCCCGTGCATTTCGACAAAAACCTGGGTGGCGTTGATCGTTTTTATTGCAACCGTGGTGGCTTTATCCCCGATCATCAATTCGATCCACAGCGGTTTGGGATTTTACCTTTAGCAGTTGAAGGTACAGAACCCGATCATCTCTTAACCTTAGATCTGGTTCACCAGGCGCTGGAAGATGCGGCAGTATTTGAAAAAAAGTACTCGCTCGATAAAACAGGGATCATTATCGGTAAAGGCAATTATGTAGGTCCGGGTGCAACCCGTGCGATAGAAATTGTAAGGACAGGCGAACAGATTTCGAGTATATTAAAAGACTTGATGCCACAACTTACCGAAGCTGAAATTGAAAAGGTAAAACACGAGTTTCAATTGCGCAAAGGTCGTTTTAGTGCTGATACCGCAATGGGATTGATCCCTAATTTAGTAGCCTCGCTGGTAGCCAATCGCCTTAATTTAGGCGGCTTAGCCTTTACTCTGGATGCTGCCTGTGCCAGTTCACTTATTGCAGTAGATCACGGCGTACAGGAACTGAATAGTGGCCGCTGTGATATGATTATTGCTGGCGGTGTACATTTAGGTCAGAATGCAGCTTTTTGGAGTATATTCTCCCAATTGGGTGCTTTATCCAAACAGGAAAAAATAAAACCTTTCGATCAAAACGCTGATGGATTGATTATTGGCGAGGGTTGTGGTTTTGTGGTGCTTAAACGCCTCGAAGATGCCATCAGAGATCAGGATAAAATTTATTCGGTAATTAAAGGTGTAGGCATTAGCAGCGATGGCAGTGGAACCAGCGTAATGAGTCCATCGGTTAAAGGCCAGTTGAAAGCCATTTCCGAAGCCTGGAAAAATGCAGAACTGGAAAGTAAAAATATCGGCTATTTAGAAGCCCATGGTACAGGTACACCACTAGGCGATAAAACAGAGGTAGAAACCTTAAAGCAGTTTTTCGGTCAGGATGCCGATCTGCCGAAAGCAGGTATCGGCTCTGTTAAATCAAACATCGGCCATGCCATGCCCGCAGCAGGTATAGCAGGCCTGATCAAGTCGAGTCTGGCTTTATATCATGGAATCATCCCTCCTACTTTACATTGCGATGAACCTGTATCGCAATTGGCCGAAACCCGTTTTTCTGCCGTGCAAAAAGCGATAGACTGGAACCAATCGGGTTTACCCAAACTGGCGGCCGTAAATGCGTTTGGTTTCGGAGGGATTAACGCCCACGTGGTGTTAACCGCTTACGATGCTCCAAAAAAAGATGAGGTATTGGTAATTGCGAGACCAAGTCATGAGGCTTTGATCCAATCGCTCGAAAACGGCGATTATAGCGTTGGGAGTGGAAATTTCCGCTTGGTATTGTTTAACCCTAGTCCTGAAAGAATCAAAAAAGCCTTAAAAATTGTAGCTAAAAATTCTCCCTGGAGAAATAAACAGGACATCTGGTACACCAATGCACCATTATTGGCGAATGATGGTAAAATAGCCTTTGTTTTCCCCGGTCTAGACGGGCTTGCTGGCGGCGAAATCAAATCGGTAGCTGATTATTTCAACATTAGTATCGACGAAAACGAGAAACAAGATGGCCTTTTAAGCGAAGCACTCAATATACTGAACAAAAGCAGTGTTTTAGATCAGGCTTTAAAACAATTGGGCGTTAAATCTGATATGAACGCAGGGCACAGCCTTGGCGAATGGCTTGCGGCAAGATCTTCGGAATTAGCGGAAGAAAGTTCGGTAATGAATTTACTGAGCGTACTCAACCCCGAAACTTTCGAATTGAAAGACTCGCGCTTTATTGCTGTGGGTTGTGGTTTAGATACGCTTCAGCCAATTTTAGAAAGTATTCCCGATTTATATCTTTCAAACGATAACTGCCCGCAACAGGTAATTCTTTGTGGCAGTAAAACTGCATTGGATGAATTGGTTCCGATATTGAAGGTGAAACAGATTTTTCATCAGATTTTGCCTTTTCAATCAGGTTTCCACTCTCCATTTGTGGCCGATAAACTGGGCTTGATCCTCGAAGGCATGCAGGATATGCAGTTCCGGAAAACCACTATTCCGCTTTGGTCGGCGACCACTTTAGAAACTTACCCTGAAGGCTTTGAAGCTATCCGCCAGTTAAGTGCCGAACACCTGATTAAACCGGTACGTTTCCGTGAACTCACCGAAAAACTGTATGCTGAGGGTGCACGCGTATTTATCCAGGTGGGTTCTGGTGGTTTAGTTGGTTTTATTGACGATACACTGAAAGGGAAAGATTTTAGCACCATTAGTGCCAATGTGCCGATCCGTTCGGGCATTACGCAGTTGCAAAGGGTTTTGGCCGCACTTTTTATTGAAGGAAAAGAAATTGGCCTAAATTATTTGGGCAACATCAAATCAACTCCACCGCAAAAAAACAAAGGCATTAAACTCGAACTGGGTTCACCGATTATCCATAACCTGCAAACGCTTAAAGGTTTAACCATTAAACAAGCTCAGCCCATACAACCCAAAACTTTTGTGGAGGCTAAACATCCCGTTTTACAGGCCTTTAATGAGAATGTACTGGAAATGATCAACATGCAGAGCGAAATGATCGATTTGTTCGAAAATGCTGCATTCCAGATTGATCGGCCAAGCAATTGGGCACCTGCTAAACCAATAAAACCTGTCAGACAACCCTTTAGCCAAAAACTTGATGTAAGCCTGGATAACTGTCCTTACCTTATCGATCACTCGCTATTAAGGCAACCAAAAGGTTGGCCAACGGTTGAAGATATGGACCCGGTAATCCCGATGACCATGATTTTTGAAGTATTTGCCGAAATCGCCAATGCACAGTCGCCGGAAGAAAAGGTACAGAAAATCATGAACATGCGGGTTTTCCAATGGATGAACGTGGTTAAACCTTTCCAGGAAACCGTAACTGGTGAGTGGAAAGACGAGCAAAGGGTTTACCTTAATCTGGAGCGTTTTGCAAATGCAGAAGTGCAGCTGGCTGCGCAGTTAAGTACCGCTCCAAACAGAACTTTCGATATTGGAAAATTATTGGATATCGACCGTACTGCTGCACAGATTTATGATGCACACATGTTCCACGGACCAGATTACCAGGGCATCAAAAAACTGACCGCAGTTGGTGAAAAAGGAATCACAGGCATCATCGAAGCATCAGGCGGAAAAGGCTCATTGCTTGATAATGCAGGTCAACTGTTTGGTTTATGGCTGCAGCTCACTTTAGAAAAAGATAGGATTGCTTTCCCGGTTAAAATTCAGGAAATAGAATTCTTTGGCGATATGGCCGACCAAAAAGGACAATTCGAATGTACCTGTGTACTCACCGAAATTAACGATGAATTTGCCACTGCAGATATCGTGATGAAAAGAGATGGCATTACCTGGCTCATCATCACCGGCTGGCAAAATCGCAGGCTCGAGATAGACGAACCGCTATGGAACGTTTCGATGTCGCCCCTCCATAACCGTTTATCAGAAGAAGTTGCACCGGGTGTTTTTCTTTTTGGCAACGCTTATTCGCGTGTGGTTTCATGGGATTTTATTCTAAAAAGATATTTTAACCAGACCGAGAAAAAACACCACAATAACTTACTGCCGAATAAAAGAAGAACCTGGATGATCAGCCGCGTAGCCGCAAAAGATGCTGTACGGAATTTATTGAATACACAGAAAAATCAAGCCTGTTATCCCATCACCTTCGAAATTTATTCGGATGAATACCGCAAACCTTATGTTAAGGGCGGCTTAACAGATAACATCAATATCTCCATTGCCCATAAGGGAACTGATGCCGTTGGTATAGCGCGTTTTAACGAACCGGTTGGTATCGATATCGAACATATTGAAGAACGGAGCGCGGGTTTCTTTGATCTTGTTTTTAACGATCATGAAATGGCTCTGTTAGAAAGCCGCGAAAAAATAGAATGGGCAACCCGCTTTTGGGTAGCCAAAGAAGCTTATGGGAAATACCTGGGCAAAGGCCTACAAGGCAATCCAAAAGCTTATACCATTGAAGAAATCAATGGCGAAGAATTACGCATCAACAACATCACAATCAAAACAATCAAACATAAAAATTATATCATCGGATGGACACTATAACTACAAAATTAAGCAGCGAAGAAATTTTCAACCTCATGAAACAATTTATCACCGAAGTAATCGGCGAAGAATTTGTTGAAGAAATGGATATCACCCCTGAAAGTTCTTTCACCAAAGATCTGGAAATGGATAGCATCGAAATTGTATCCTTCTCCGAAAAAATCAAAGCACACTTCGGTGATCAGATTGATTTTACTGGCTGGTTATCTTCAATGGACTTAGATCAGCTGATCAACTTAAACTTAGGCATGATCATCTCTTATATCGAAGAATGCCAATCATAACAGTAAACGGCAAATCGGTTCACGTTCAGGAGCTCAATAAAGAAGCTGCTGAAACCATCATCTTGGTTCACGGGATGTTCAGTAACCTATCTGTCTATTATTTTAATATTGCACCGCTTCTGGCCACAAAATATCATGTAGTACTATATGATCTAAAAAGCCATGGCATGAGCGAAAAGGCATTAACAGGCTACGATCTGCAAAGCATGACCAACGATCTTTTGGCACTAATGGAGGCATTAAACTTACAACAGGTGCATTTAGGTGGTTATAGTTTCGGTGGATTGATTGCCTTAAAAATGGCTATCCGTTTTCCTGAGCGGATCAACAAGCTTGCTGTAATAGAAGCACCGGATCCGAACGATGATAAAACAAGGGGCATCATTGATGAGTACAGCCGCGAGTTTTTGGAGCATTACGTCGAAAATTTTACCGATACCACCAAAGTGAAAATGGGCAAAAGGCAGATGGAGCGCAACCACCGCATGTACGAGTACCTCTTTTATCAAACATCGATTAAAACCGACATGGTGCTTGAAAAAGATTTTTTTGGCAGTAAGGCAATTGAAACGATAAAAAAGAGTACACTATTGCTTTATGGTACCGATTCCAATTGCCTTAGTGCAGGCAAACAATTAGATGGATTGATTGAAAATGCTTCGTTAATTGCTGTACCCGGCGATCATAATATCCCCATTCAGCAACCACTAGTTATTGCAGAATCATTATTAAACTTCTTCCAGGAAACATAAAACTAAACACAGATGGCAAAATTCGTATTTGTAGTTCCTCCCTTACCGGCCATATCAACCCAACTTTAAGCATGGGTGCAGCTTTACTGGATAGAGGCCACCGTGTAGCATGGATTACTTTAGATCAATCACTAGGCGATAAACTTCCTGAGGGCGGCGAGTTGCTCGCAATCAGCTACGACCAGAACGACCAGCAAAAAAAAGATTCAGAAAAATACCTCGATATCATCACGAAAAAGATTGTTTACGGCATTGATAGTATCAAATTCCTGTACGAAGAGGTACTGATCCCCTTAAACAGGCATAGTTACGAAGGCATTGCCGATCTACTCGATCAGTTTAAGCCTGATCTGGTGATTACCGATCATCAGATGTTTGCAGGTGCCATTGCAGCAACCAACAAAAATTACCCTTATGTTACTTCTGTTACTGCTCCGGCTGCTATAAAAGTAATGGATGAATTACCGAAAGTGCACGAATGGGAAGTGAACCAGATTGTAGCCCTGCAAAAAGAATTCGGTATCACCACGAGCAGCTCCATTGCCTGTTCTGATCTCGCTACATTGGTATTTACCTCCCGCGATTTTTTCGGGGAGATGGATTTACCTGAACATTTTAAATTTGTAGGACCTGTTTTTAACCGCCGCAAAACCTCTATTCCTTTTCGCTGGGAAGCATTTCATACCAGTCAGCCTAAAATATTGGTGAGCATTGGTACCACCTTCGATCACGAACATAAAAAAGCTTTTTTTGCCAAGGTAATCGAAGCTTTTGCAAATGAAGACCTCCATGTGGTGGTGGTTTCCGATCCCGCTTTATTTGAAGCATGGCCTGCTAATTTTACAGTACAGCGTCAGGTACCGCAATTGGAACTTTTGCCTCACCTAGATGCGGTAGTTTGCCATGGCGGACACAATACCGTTTGCGAAACCCTAATGAATGGCCTGCCCATGGTGGTTATCCCGATTGCCTACGATCAAAGCCATGTTGCCGGACGTGTTTTTAGGGTTGGTGCTGGAGAGCGCTTAAATTTTAACCGTTTTAAAGCCAGCCATCTTAAAGAAGCGGTAAATAAAGTGCTGCAGAACGATAGTTATAAAATCGCTGCAGAACAGATTAAAAAATCCTTTATTGAGGCCGGCGGAACAGAAAGTGCTGCCGATTTACTGGAAACATTAAGTAACAAAACATCAAACGTATTCATCAGTTAAATTATACATTATGTCAAAATTCCTTTTCGTTGTCCCGCCTTTTTTCGGTCATATTAGTCCAACATTAAGTATTGGCGCCAGTTTATTGGCCCGCGGCCATGAGGTAAAATGGTTGGGTATTACGCCTCTTGCACAGGTACATTTGCCAGAAGGTGGCGAATTTATTTATCCCGAAGAAGATTTGGCTGAGTATGCTGGTGAAATACAACGCATTTTAAAACGCCAGGATGATGGCCCTGCGTGTTCTGGTCCGGAGGTAATGAAGCTTGCGCTCGAAGAAACCTATGTTCCTTTTGCCAAAATGATGATGAAAGGACTGAACAACTTTGTTGACGCCTGGAAACCCGATGTAATTATTAACGACTGTATTACCTTTGCAGGCGCTTTAAGTGCACATTTAAAAGGCATACCATCTGTTACCACTACCCCAGTGCCACCAGATGTGATGGGCGATACAGCAAACAGCGCCCCTAAAATATTCGAGTGGCAGCAAAATCTGATTAAAGGTTTACAAAGAGAAGTGGGTATCTATAGTGATGATATCCATATCCATTCTCACCAGTTAAATATGGTTTTCACTTCACAGGCATTTGCAGGGTTTGAAGAAAAACCACCGCACATGCATTTTGTTGGTCCGGTAAAAGGCCGGCCAAATTTAGCCCCGTTCGATTGGGAACGTTTAAGTCAAGCCTCCACGCCTAAAATATTTGTATCACTGGGTACTTTATTGGTTGATATCCGTAAGGAATTTTTCCAGAAACTGATTACCGCCTTCGAAAACGAACCTGTAACCATTGTAGCCGCAACCAATCCTGATATTTTCGAAAAATGGCCTGATAACTTTATTGTAAATGGTTTTGTGCCACAATCAGAATTGATGCCGCATATGGATGCCGTAATCTGCCACGGCGGTTTCAATACGGTAAACGATACTTTTACCAATGGTTTACCAATGTTGATTACCCCTATTGCTTACGACCATTTTCACACTGCAAAATTAATTGAGCAGGCAGGTTGTGGTATAAGTATCCGTTACAAGCGTTTACGCATTAGCGATTTAAGAAATACCGTTTTTGAGCTTTTAGAAAACCCGAAATATCGCCAGGCCGCTCAAAAAATAAAAGAAACATTCATTGCAGCTGGCGGTAACGATAAGGCCGTGCAACTGTTGGAAGATTTTGCAAAAACAGCCCAAGCTGTGGAAACGGCTTAATGGATAGTTGTCAACTTTAACAATATGGTCGCTAAGGACGGTCGTCATGCTGAACTCGTTTCAGCATCTTTCCTGCTATTAAGATCCTGAAATAAATTCAGGATGACGAAGCGCGTAAATTCGGGATGACGAAACCTTTATAATACTAAAAAATGAAAAGAAAACTGTTATTTGGCGAAAGGATGTTATACGGGGATGGAAAAAGTCCGTTTAACATTGTAATACCTTTCAAAATCAGGGGAGAAATCAAGGAAGACGATTTAAGGTTTGCCTTATTCAAAATCCAAAAAAAACATCCCTGGTTAACCGCCGCAATACGTTTTGACGAAGATAAAAGGCCTTGGTTTGTCACCAATCTTACCGAAAATTTTAGAATCCCTATTCGCATTGTAGACAGGCTAAATGATGAGCATTGGGAGGAAGAATCTACCTATGAATGGAAAACCGTTTTTGATGCTTCAATTGCACCACTTTGTCGCATTACATGGGTTAAAGGTAAAGAGGTATCTGAATTTTTGATGGTTTATCACCATTGTCTTTGCGATGGCACTTCGGCGCTTTCTATTTTAACAGAACTGCTTCAACTTTTGGACAACCCTGATACCGATATTGGCAAAGAAATTCCAATTATGAGTGTAAAAGATGTGATTCCGAAAAAGGTATTGAACAGTTACCGCAACCGAACCAAAAACGGACTGATTGGCAAAATTGCCACTTTAGCGCTTTGGATTATCCCCATCAAGAAAATAGCTGTAGAGCGAAAAAAAGATTTTATGCTCCGCTGGAAATTTGATCAGGATTTCACTACACAGATCATCCAGTTTTGCAAAGCCAATCAGTTTACGGTAAATACGCTCTTAAGTGCCGCAGTTTTAACGGCCTTTAAAGAAGTGAGAAAAGAAAAAGCATTTAATAAAATATCACTTCCGGTCGATATCCGGAACTTTAATCCTATTATAAAAAAAGACCACATTTTTGCTTTCGGATTAATGATTGTACTTTCCCTGCTGCCAGAAAAAGACTTTATTGATAATGTGAAGGCCTTACAAAAAGATGTGAACGATAAATCGGCCAAGCTAAATCCATATAGTTTAATGATGATGATGGAAGCATGCCACCCGGCCTTAAAAAACTTCACCAATTTCTTAAAGTATGGAAAATCAAGTAACGATTGTATGTTTTCCAACCTGGGGAAAATAGATATCGAGTACCAATATCAAAACTTTGAGGTAGAAACCATATTCAGCCCTTCGGTAATGGGGCCATTAGGCAACACGACCACCATGATTGCCTCGACCTACCGCAATCAAATGGATTTTACCTTTGTGGCTAGCGAAGGTTATGTTCCTTTTGTAGAAGCAGAAGCCATAAAAGAAAAAGTAATAGCTATCCTTAAAGAACAGGTTGAAAAACCAATCGAGATTTTAACTGCGACCGCATGAAAAGAAGATTAATTTTAGGAGAAAGAATAATGCATGTAGATGCCAAAACACCATTAAACTGTGTTTTTGGCGCTAAGATTTCAGGCAAAATCATTGAAGAAAATTTGCACAAGGCACTGTTTAAAATCCAGCAGAAACATCCACTGCTGCAAATGAATATCGATGCTACAGGTAAAACACCATATTTCGTACGTAACGAAAACATCAGAAAAATACCGGTTAGAATTGCTGATCGTTTAACGGAGGAGGATTGGTTAAAACAATCAAAAATAGAGTGGTATAAACTTTTTGATGCCCCAAACGAGCCATTAGCTAGGTTAGTTTGGTTAAAAGGCGAAATCGAATCAGATCTTTTGCTCGTGCTTCCACACTGTATTTGCGATGGAACAACCATTTTAAATCTGATGCGTGAGCTAATGGCCCTGATTGATAATCCTGAACAAGATCTGGCTCCATATCCTTCATTTCTTTCTGTTCGCGACCTGTTACCAGAAGATTTTGTAATCAGCAAGGCGGGCCATTTTAAAGGGAAAATTTTTGCAGCGCTCGGTCGTTTGTTTTTCTTTTTTAAATCTACTTCAAACAATAACATAGAGAGAAGCAACTATGCTGTTCATTGGAAAGTTAGTGCAGAGGACACCAAAAACCTATTAATTAAGTGTAAGGAAGAAAATACTACTGTTCACGCCGCCATCTGTGTGGCCTTTATGGAAGCTTTTAAACATGTACAAGGCAGCAAAGCCCATGGCAAGGTGATCTGTCCGGTTGATATCAGGCGATTTGTGGAGGCCATAAAACAAGATACCATGTTTGCCTTTGCACCCATTGTGGAGTTAAAACTAGCGCAAGGCGAAAATGATTTCTGGACAAAAACCAGAAGCTTAAAAACCGATCTGGAAGCAAAAGTAGCAGAAATGAAAGTTCACGACTTGTTAAACATGAGCGAGTATTTCCATTCATCGGTAAATAAAATGATTGGCTTTTTGAAAACAACGAAGGGTACACACGATGTTACACTCAGTAATATGGGGCTTTTAAACATCCCTAAGGATTATCAGAATTTTTCTATTGAAACTATTTATAGTCCCACGGTTGCTTTTCCATGGAAAAACGCCAATACTTTAGTATGCAGCACTTTTAACGGACAGCTGGATTTCTCTTTTATGTCGAACGAATCGTTCCTTCGGGAATTTGAAGCCTGGCAGATCAAAGACAGGGTAATAGAATTGATTAAGGAAAATTTAAATGAGTTGGCCAATGTCTGATTACGTAGAGTATGACGAGCAGACAAAGGTTTCGAATTGGCGGAAATTTGTGCGCAAAAACTTGCTTTTACACCTTATTCCAAATACGGTATTAAATACTGTAGTGCCTTATTTTGCTTTTAAAGCACAAAATTCGGTACACTTATTTAGTGGTGAGCAAAATCTGGCCAGGTTTTTATTGCCCATGTCGTTATTGCTACCGTTTATGATTACACTTGATATTTTAAAGAAAATAAAAGAACTGCAGCATTCAGGCGCCATAAACTATAAAATAGACGAAAAAATTACGGGCTACCCTTTTATATTGAAAAAAGCAGGATTAAATGGTTTGTATAGTATTTTGGCTGTATTTGCTTTGATGCTTGCACTACACTTCTCTTTCCCTAAAAATCACGATTTCGGGATTACCCCATCAGCGATATGTGCAGGATTGTTAGCGGGTTTATATTCTATTACCTTTTTCTATCTCGCTATTAGAAGGTTTAAAGATGATGCGGTATAGTAATTGTATATCACTCATATTGATTTTATAAAATAAATTAACCCTCAAGGATGACACAGCGAATAATGAAAAACCATTATTCCAACCAAACCATTTGTGTAAAAGCACCATTGGTAGCAATATCCCAGGCCTCTACCCTTACCCAATGGCGGCCTTTTAAATTTACCGACCAACTAAAATTCTTTTTGCCAAAAGCCTGTGTAGCATTCAAATTAATACGGTTTCGGTAAACCTTTGCTCCATCGCCCGATACAATCTCGACAAAACTTAAAGGGAATGTCCAGTTGAGCTGCATATTTATCTTTGCTTTTCCGCTATTATCAACCTTCAAAGTCTCTCCTGCACCTCTTCCATTAACATTAAAACTCGGGATTAGTACCTCACCTGTCGACACAAAAAACTTCCCCTTTCGCATTACATCTAAAACTGGCTGCCAGCCATCGGCATAGTTGGGTACATTATCCAGCTGTAAATAATTCACGTTTAAGTGTGCATACATTTCATTTTGCTCGGTGATGGTAAAGATATCAGCCTCCGAAATAATGTGTTTTTTCAAACCCCAGTTGGCCATATCATCCATCAGGTTCAATACCCTTTTACTTAAGGTTGGTAAAGAAAGATCGCCGGGAATCGCTTTCCATGCAGCCCCCATAAAAGTCTCCGATTTAAAAAAGTCTTCTTCTTTATATTTGTCAGGATAACCGGTTGAAGCCTTTGTTCGGGCATGGGCTGTCCAGGCTAAACCATGTTCTTGTTCCAGTAATTTGAGCATTTCTGCTTTATCATTAATGCGGTAAACTTTACCATATTTCGGGTCCTTGGTTTCGAAAGGCAGTTCGCTTTTTCTAGACATAATCCAATAAATTGGTTTAGGAAAAAATGCCAGCCAGTGTCCACCATAAAAATTATTCACTTCTTCTCCCGGCAGCAATAAAAAATTAGGATCAGATAACCTTTTGGTCTGTTTAAATAAGGCATCTAATTCTTTTAAACGAACAGAATCTGGTCCTTTAGGATGTCCTGGTCCATGAAATTCGGCAAGTTTAACAATATTTAAACCCGCTTTTTTCAATACGTCAACAAATTCGGGCTTTTCTGGTACGGTTTTTCCGCTCAGCACTACGTCCGAAATAAACTCATTATGGAAATGGCTGGCCATTGTTTTATAACCAGCTAACGGCACGTAAGTATCGTTATGCGTAAACCTTTTAACCTCCTCTAAGGCTGTATCTGCTTTTCCGCCACTCAGTAAACAGAAAAAATTAAGGCGCTGTTGGGTATTTGGGGGTGCATTAAACCAGGGCACATAACGTTTATCTCCTAAAGGATCTTGACGGATACCGATGCCAAAATCGGGAATTAGATTTAAGTAGTTGCTCCCTTTCCAGGTAAATTTAAGGTTAAAGGCTTCATCTAAGGGATAAAAATATTGGTGCGGGGCAGGAAAAACAGCCAAACTTCCACCTGTATTTTCGCCAATAACTGTGCGGTATTTTACTTCTAAATTTTTACTTGGATCTGCTTGTGCTGCCTTTTCGCGCTGAAGATTTCCTTTTACGTCAGACCAAACCACGTTAGCCCAGGTCTCTTTTTTGCTTATCAATCCGGCATCGTATAAAATAGCAGTTGAATCTTTTGGGGTAGCTACCACAGCAGCTACATTAAACAAAGGGCTTCCGTTGTAAAATGTTATTTCCAAAGCACCATTAAATGTTTCGCATTGAACTCCATTTATCCGCACTACAGTTTGTGAGCCTTTCGTAGAAACACTGGTTGCACCTTTTGCAAACTTTACAATATTTGTGGTATATGGCCTTGTTGGAACCCGATCAAAAAAGACGTTCCAGCCTCCACTGTTTGAATTTAAGGTGCGTTTACCTATTCTCAACACAAATGCAGGATCGAGATGGGCAGCCACTTCTTTTAAGGCTCCTGGCTTACCTAACCGCAAACTTTTAAACAATGGTTTGCTATTGTCGAGGTCTAAAATTACTTTACCAAAGGCCCCTTTACCAGCAGGCCAGGTAAGCACGAGTTCTTTTTGATTGGAAGAAACGGTAGCACCGTTGATTTTAAATGCTTTTAGATTTACCTGGCTTTGCGCGTAAAATGCCGAAAAGCATATTATCAATAATATAGAAATACTATTTTTCATTCAACTTAATCGTTTTAGTAAGATATAATGCAAGATAACAATTAATACAAAACATAAAACAGTTGGCAAATAGTAATGCATTTCGTTCATTACTTATTTTATTTTAAAAAAATAAATAACATTACTTAATTTGATATAAAATTAAAACCAAACATTTTGCACCCTATACTCCTCAGAAATAACGTAAAAATCCTTGGCGAAGGTAGTCAGGTAATCGTATTTGCCCATGGCTTCGGCTGTGCGCAAAGTTCTTGGAAATTTATTACTGACGCTTTTCTTAAAGATTATAAGGTGATACTATTTGATTATGTCGGCTCGGGCGATTCAGACCTAAGCCAATACGACCAGCGAAAATATGCTACACTGGAAGGATATGCCTGCGATATAATCGATATTATAGAAGCGCTTGATTTGAACAATATTATATTTGTTGGCCACTCCGTAAGCAGTATGATTGGCATGATTGCCGCATTACAGATGCCAGAAGTATTTAAAAAACTAGTTTTTATTGGTCCTTCGCCAAGATATTTAAATGATCATGATTATATCGGTGGATTTAATATAGGAGACATTGAAACCATATTTGAGCATATAGCAGATGATTATGTGTCCTGGAGCAAACAATTGGCACCAGTGGTGATGAATAGCCCTTTAAAACCCGAATTAGCTGATTTTTTACAGGAATGTTTTGAGGCTACCGACCCAAGCGTGGCCCTGGCCTTTGCAATGGCTACCTTTAAGGCCGATTATAGAGACAAATTAAAAAACCTCGAAGTGCCAAGCCTTACCCTGCAAAGTTCGAACGATATTATGGCTCCCTTATCAGCCGGCGAATTTATCCATAAAAATACACCCGAGAATTTTTTGGTTGTCATGAAAGCCACAGGTCACTTTCCGCACATTAGCGAACCAGAAGAAACAATAAGAGAAATAAAAGATTTTATTGAAGATATCAGCTTAAAATCAGCATCAGATCATCTGTATACCCCCTAAAAATTTGCCCATCAATAGTAAAACAAGGAAGAAGTGCAGGTTATTGTTCTAAAAAATGCCTGCGCTTCTTCTTTAACCATTTTGCATGTCTTGACAATCAATTCTACCCGATACCCATATTAATCTGTACTTAAGCCACCTTCCTCAATAGATTGCAGATGCAGATTTAGCTAAGTGCTTAGTTATTACAGAAATGGCTGAAAGCATTTTGCGCAATACGTTTTAGTTTTTCATATTCTCCGGAAGGCTAAATTTCGATAAGCTTTGCTTGCACTTTCGTGTTCATTAGTCAATTTCAATGTTGGATCAATCTTTAAAGGCGACTTATTATACACCTGACGATTACACGGTCACCAAACGATTAAACAACTCATAATCAGATATCATTGCAAATAAAATCAAGCATAACTATAGAAAAATTTTTCGTAAATAAATAATGAACAAAATGAATAAATATTATATTTGCAAAAATTATTCCCCATTTTTCAACGAGCGTATTCCCTATTCGTCTAGGTTTTTCACCTTCTTAAAGACTAGATATAGTCGAAATAACCATAAATAAGTAGATTTTAAAGGATTAAACAAAAATCACAATCGTAAAAAATTAAAAAAAATAAAATGAACAAAATTAAAACAATTGCACTTGCTACACTAAGTATTTTATCGATTTACCATGCAAAAGCTCAAAATTTTAAGGAGCCTGTTAGCTTTAAACTTAAGAACGGCATGAATATCATTATTTCTGAAAATGACCGTTCACCAAAGGCATATACTAGCTTTACATTAGATACTAAGGCCTTTGAGGGCAAAAAAGATGGCATTGTGGAGTTGTTGAATGCGGTTTTAAACGAAAACTTAAATAAAAATTCAAATATTAGCTTTAAAGATAACAGCGGTAAGTTGGCTACATTAAATGCTGATCTTGAAAAAGACCTGTCAACAATGGCTTCTGTAATTCAAAATGCAAGCTTCGATCAAAAAACTTTTAATACAGCAAAAGCGAAGTTAATTGCCAGTATAAAATTGCAGGATTACGATTATGACCAAACGGTAAATGAAAATTCTATCAATGCATTAACCTTGGACGATGTTAAAAACTTTTATAGCCAGATTTCTCCTGACAAAACATTTTTAACCATTGCAGGAGATGTTGAATTAAATACGGCTAAAGCTTCTGCGAAAAAAGCTTTTGGCAACTGGAACCGAACTCAAGAACTTGCATCAACTGTGGCAAGGTAATATTAAAATTAAGTCTAGGCCCTTTGATTAGTTTCAGAGGGCTTTTTTTATGCCCAAAATGTTACAAGGGATCGGGTTTTAGCTATCCGTATTCCAGGAATCATTCAATATATTCGTTTTAATAAAATCATCATTTTCCGAAAAAACCGACTAATGAAAAAAATCTACACCCTTCTCCTTTTTGTTCTTTTAAGTTTATCTCTACAAGCTCAAGTTGTGGTTAACCGAAATCAGGATATCGATAAAATGGTTAAAGCGGTGAACCAGGATTCGCTAAAATCGTATATCAGTAAAATGATTTCTTTTGGAACAAGAAATACACTTAGCGATATTAAAAGTAAAACAAAAGGAATTGGAGCAGCCAGAAATTGGGTACTGAATAAGTTTAATCAATTTGCAAAGCAAAGCGATGGCAGGCTTACGGCATACCTGGATACCATTACATTTAAACCTGATGGCAAAAGAGTAGATCAACCTACGCTTTTAGGCAATGCTGTAGCCATGCTTAAAGGCACTGATACAAACGACAAACGTGTTTATGTGGTAAGCGGGCACCTCGATAGCCGTGTTACTGATGTAATGAACAGAACCAGTGATGCACCAGGTGCCAATGATGATGGCAGTGGTGTTGCCGGTGTAATAGAGGCTGCACGGATTATGAGTCAATATAAATTCTCTGCAACCATAATTTTTGTAGCTGTGAGTGGTGAAGAGCAATCTTTATTGGGCTCTGGTTTTATGGCGGCAAAAGCAAAAAAAGAAAACTGGAATGTAGATGCCATGTTAAACAATGATATGATAGGCAGCAACAACAGCAGCGAAACACAGATCATAGATAATACCAGGCTACGTGTATTTAGCGAGGGTTTACCCAGCTTCGATCTGGATAAAAATGCGAAGAGCATCCGTCAATTTGGTTTGGAGAACGATGGCAAAAGCCGCCAGCTGGCCCGATATGTTAAAGAAATAGGCGAGCGTTATGTAGATCAGCTAGAAGTTAAACTAATTTACAGAAACGACAGGTTTCTCCGTGGTGGAGACCATACCCCATTCGTAGAAAATGGCTTTACTGCGGTGCGCATAACCGAAATGAACGAAAACTTCGATCACCAGCACCAAGACCTTAGAACAGAGAAAGGTGTTAGGTATGGCGATCTTCAGGAATTTATGGATTTCGAATATTTACGTAAAAATACAGGTGTAAATATTGCTGTTTTGGCCAATCTGGCCAAAGCCCCATCAAGTCCTACCGAGGTAAAGGTTGATGTAAAAAACCTGAGCAACGCTACTTTTTTATACTGGAAAGCACCTACTAATGGTTCGGTAAAGGGCTATTATGTTTTGATGCGCGAAACCAGCAGTGCAGTTTGGGAAAAGAAATTTTTCACATCTGCCACCGAATTAAGATTACCCTATAGTAAAGACAATTATTTATTTGCGGTACAAAGCATCGGGAATGACGACACTGAAAGCCTACCGGTAGTACCAGCTATTGGCAGATAATAAAAACATTTAAGATTTGCCGTTGTTTAAACTCAAATTTAGCGCAATGAAATTTAAACCTCTGGCTTTTATCATTAATATAGCCATCACACTGGGTGTTGGTGCTTTAGGCGGATGGGCAACGGCACAATCGGTTAAAACCTGGTATCCAACATTAAATAAACCATCCTTTAATCCACCAAACTGGCTTTTTGCACCTGTTTGGACTACACTTTATATACTTATTGGTATTGCGGCTTATTTAGTGTGGATCAGACGCGATAAAATTGTTCATTTCCCGCGAACAGTGGCCATTTACCTTATCCAGTTAATTTTAAATTTAGGCTGGTCGTTTATTTTCTTTTACCTGCACGAGATAGGTTTTGCCCTGGCCGAAATTATTTTATTGTTGGTTATCATTATCATCAATGCATCCATATTCTATAAAATAAACAAATGGGCAGGTTTAATATTTATCCCCTATATCCTTTGGGTAACTTTTGCATCATTTTTAACCTACAACATTTTCATATTGAATTAATTTTAAAAGAAAACCCCTATTTTTAAGGGTGGTAACTTTTAAAAGATTTTTGCTGATCCTCTTCGTTCTGTGCTGTAACCAATTGCAGGCGCAAAAGGTAGGTCTTGTATTTAGTGGTGGCGGTGCGAAAGGATTGGCCCACATAGGCACATTAAAGGCTTTGGAAGAAAACCACATTCCTATCGATTATATTACCGGCACATCGATGGGCGGCATTGTTGGTGCCATGTATGCTGCAGGTTATAGCCCTGCGGAAATAGAAAAAATTGCATTGAGCAACGACTTCCAAAATTGGGTAAACGGGCGATACACCAGCGACTATACCTATTATTTCCAGAAAAATGCAGCCAATGCCTCTATGCTTACTGCAAAAGTGGCCATTGATACAGGTTTTCATTTTAGTTTCCGCTCTAACCTCATTAATGATATTCCCTTAAACTTTGCTTTCCTTGAGCTTTTTTCGCAGGCTTCTGCCGTTTCTAAAGACAATTTCGATAATCTTTTTGTTCCCTATCGCTGTATGGTTGCAGATGTACTTTCGCAAAAAAGCATAACGGTAAGCAAAGGAAGTTTGGCAGAAGCTGTAAGGGCAACCATGACGGTGCCTATTATCTACAGACCGATTAAATTAGATGGAAAATATGTTTTTGACGGTGGACTCTATAATAATTTCCCTGCCGATGTAATGGAAAGAGATTTTAAGCCCGATTATGTAATAGGCGCCAATGTTTCTTCTAAAACTTATAACGAGTACCCTAAAAACATCGATGATCGTTTAATGAACCGCTTTTTGGTATATATGTTTCTATCTAAATCAGATTCTACCATGATCGGTAAAAACGGCGTATACATCCAACCCGATTTAGCTACCTATAGTGTAACTAATTTTGCACCTGTAGAAGAGCTGATCAAAAAAGGATATGATGCAACAATGGCCGATATGCCAAGAATTAAAGCTTTAATCAGTAAAAGAGTGAGCGATAAAGAATTGGCAGAAAGAAGAGAAAAATTTAATGCGAAAAAACCAGATCTAAAGTTCAGTAACATTATCGTAACAGGTGTAAACAGTCAGCAGAAAAAATATGTAGAAAGGCTTTTCAAGAGCGATAAAACTACTTTTAACCTGCAAGATATCAAACGTGGGTATTATAAGCTGGTAGCCGATCAAACCTTCGAAACGGTGTATCCTAAAATTTCTTATCAAGCTGCAACAGACAGTTATACTTTTGAGGTAGTGGCACAGCCAAAAAAGAGCTTTAAACTCGAATTAGGTGGCAATATCTCTACAAGACCGATCAGTAATGTGTTTTTGGGTGCCCAGTACAATTACCTCAACCAAAAATCTTATACTTTTGGAACGAGTTTTTACTCTGGTCGTTTTTACGAATCGGTACAGGTAAATGGACGGGTAGATTACCCAACCAGGCTCCCCTTGTTTCTTGCCGCCGAATTAACCTATAATCACTGGAATTTCTATAATACCAGCCAGATATTTATCGAAAACCCGCGCCCTATTTACATCGAACAATCAGACCGGAAGATTGATCTCATGATGGGAATGCCTTTAAATTACAATACCAAAATTGTTCTTCATTCTACATTTATAAATAATAACGACCGCTATAGCCCAAACAATACCTTTGCCGTAGGCGATTTATTAGACCAAACCATATTCAACGGTTTCAGGGGCTCGTTAAACTTCGAAAAAAACTCACTGAACAGAAAACAATATGCCACCAATGGTCAAAGCTTTTCGTTAAGTTTTAATTACACTACTGGTCGCGAAAATTACAATCCGGGTAATATTTTCCGCAACACCCCAGGTTTTGTGAAAATTCCGGGTAGTAGCCGGCTACACCAATGGGGCAGCATTAAGCTCACCCAGGAAAACTATTTTTTACATCTTAAAAAATATACTTTGGGTTATATTGTGGAAGGTGTAATTTCGAACCAGCCCTTATTTAGCAACTATTACGCAACACTTTTAACTGCTCCGGCTTTTTACCCCCTGCAAGATAGCCGTTCGCTATTTCTGGATAAGTTTAGGGCAACCACCTATGCCGCAGGTGGAATAAAAAACATTTATAATGTCAAAAAAAATCTTGACTTTAGATTAGAAGGTTATTTATTTTTACCCCATAAAGAATTTGAGCTGAATAATTTTCAGGATATAAATTATGCAAAGCCCATTACAAAATTACGCTATGCTGGTACCGCTGGCCTGGTTTATCACTCCCCTTTGGGACCGGTTAGCCTAAGTTATAATTTATATAATGATGCTGTTAAAAGAAATGGTGTATTATTGCATATCGGTTATTTAATTTACAATAAACGTTCTATCGAATGAAACGAATCTTACTCTTACTTTCGCTGTGTTTAATCGGGCTTTTCAGCACTGCACAAACCGCAGCAATCAATAATTTTCTGGTAAAAGAGAATTTGCTTAAAAATAATAAACTGGCCATTATTGCAGCCGATTCGCTAAACAATCCTAACGAAAATATAAATGGAACGTATACCTTCAGTGTAAGTGGTTTTACACAGGTACTAAAGTTTAATGATGGCATAGCCGTGCTGCCTTTACCGATCGATAAATCTACCTTCGTTTATATTAAACATCAAAACGACTCCGGTACGCACAGCAAACTCGTGTATGTGTACAAAAAAGATACCGATTTAAGCCCGTATGCCATAAATAGTTTATGGCTTTTCATCATTCCGATCATACTGGTTATTATTGCTTTTGCCTTCCGCAAACTGATCATATTTGTGGTAATTGTATTTCTGGTATTTGTATATTTTAACCACAGCAATGGCTTAAACCTATCTACCTTTTTCGAAAGTATATTTGATGGATTAAAGAACCTCGTCTGACGTTTTTGAATTAATTTTTCATCACGAATCGTCATCCGATAGCTATAGTATGCGAGGCTGGACAAGCGCGAGCCGAAGCAATCTCATGCAATAATTTTTTTTTATTCTTTTTAGAAAAGCAATTCCTGTGGTGCTTCGGTTCTACCCGTCCCGCCCTTTGCTTAACCCCGATAAATGTTCAATAAGCTAAATTACGCTTAAACCGGGGTAACGCTGTCGGTCGGGTTTAGCTAACGTAGGTTCGTCTAAGCTCAAATGAAAATAGGCTCCTGGGCACACGAATTCCGGGGGGCGGTGGGTTTATTTTACCAGCAATAGCAGCACCGCATTAGGTTCTTAAGCCCGATCGAAGTGGGATCCTGATATTTTACGCTCACGCTCGTTTCCAACGAGTGTGAAAATAACAAATCGTTTTTTAAAGATTCATTATTACTTTTTTTTACTAATATTTTTAGTAAATTTGATCTGTGGAAAATCTATTTTTAGTGTGCCTAGTCCCACCTATTTCTATTGTAGAAGATATCGATGAAATTAGAACATACATATCGGAGAAGTTTAATGTGCATGAATCATTAAAACGGCCGGCACACATCACCTTATATCCACCGGTAAAACTATCAGCTTACAATGCAGAAAAAAGATTTTTTAAAGCTTTAACAGATGCATCTTTCAGTCAGCCCTTTACCCAGGTGCTCAGAAATTTCAGTTCATTTCCGGAGCATACCTTTTATCTCGATGTTGAACAAAACGATGGGTTAATGAGCCTAGAAAAACAGATAACCAAAGCATTACAAGCTTTAAAATTGATAGAAAAAAAAGAAAAATTCAATCCACATTTAACTTTGGCGTTCCGAGATGTAAAACCGCCCGTTTTCAAACAGATTTCTGCTGAATTTAAAGACCGGAAATTTAAGCGGGAATTTCAGGTTTCATCTTTTTCTGTTTACAAACATATGGATAAAAGATGGCAGCCCTTTAAAGAATTCCATTTTAAAGATCCCGGTACAAAACCTAAAACTTTAAGTCTTTTTGCTTAATTAAAACGGCATGCCTATGCCAAAGTTATATTGTAGGAAACGATAGGTATCGGGCCCATGTGTGGCGTTATAACTATTTTTAAAATCTCTCGCCCCAGATAAAAACTTACCGATAACCCATTGATCCGAACCTGTAAACTGAGGATCTTTGAGTTTCAGACCAACATCGAACCGAAATACAAAGTATTGTACATCATATCTAAGGCCTACACCTGTACCAATAGCCAGCTGTTGTACAAATCTGTTTAACTTAAACACGGTTTGCTCATCAAGTGTCGGGGTTCCAACGAGAATTGATTCGCCTTTACGGAGATTCCATACATTACCCGCATCAATAAAGGCTGCACCTTTTAATGTTGCACCAAAAAATTTCTTGGCCACGGTAAAACGGTATTCAAAGTTGGTTTCGATGCGCATGGTTCCAAGTTGATCGAGCCCGAAAAATGCTTTCCTCAGGGTATCACTCCTTAAAACACCTCTATCGTAATTTCCGGGGCCAATGGTTCTGGCCTGCCAGGCTCTTACGCCGCTCGATCCGCCAGCAAAAAACTGTTTCTCGAAAGGTATACCTGTTAACACCGAATTTCCATAGGCATAGGCTACACCTGCGTTTAAACGTGCTACAAACTGTCGCTCTCCACCTAAGTGTTTGTACCATCTTATGTCAACCTCGGGGCGCATATATTGGTTAAAAGGTAAACCCAATATCTTTGCAGCATTGTTCACAGTATCTTTTTTGGCACCCGTTAGTTTAGATATGCCCTGCAACATATTACCCGCAATATCCATTCCCGCCCTTAAATAAACAAAAGACCGGTATTCATTTAGCTTATTTGCATTTAAGGTATAGGTATATTTCATCCCAAGGGTTAAATCTTTACGCCCCAACAATGTTGAGTAATAAAGGTTATTCAATACGGTTTGAGCATCAACATTAGGGTCTAAATTGCCAAAACGGTATTCGAAATTCAATGGGGTAAAAGAGTGTAGCTTAGATTTGGTTTCAAACCAATCGTAAGTAATGGAATTGATAAAAATCCTTCTTACGGATACATCTTTCTGCAAAGCATAAATATAACTGCTTGAAAAAGTAGTATGCGGCATTCCATTACCGCCCAAAACCGGATTGTAGAAGGGAATCATCAACCTGGGCACCGTAATGCTTGCACTGATCGAAAAATCGCGCTGATAAATATCACTAAAAGGTTTAGCCCCGTTGCCTATTCTTGATTGCAAACCACCTTTCACCTGAAGTTCAAATCGCTCTGCTCCTCTGAAAATATTGTTGTTGGTATAGGTATTTCCGATGGTAAACCCTACTGTACCTCCATTAAACGGTACCTCTCCTTCCACGCGGTTAGTCATTACCTTTTGTGGAATAAGCTGGATTACAGCATTTACTTTATTGGAAGTACTGTCTCTTCTAAAGTAATCGATCTTTACATTTTTAAAAATATTGAGTTCATACAATCGATCGTAAGTAAGGTTTTCATTCCGGATATCATAAAGTTCGCCCTGTTTCAGAAAATCATACCTTAGAATCGGGTTTCTGCGGTAACGTTTGGAAAAATCGGTGAATATGACGCCATTAACCGTGTCTTTACTCAGTTTATAACGCACCGAATCAGGAAAACCATCAGGGTTAGGTGCAATAATCATGTGGGTATACCCAATATTAAACTGCTTATGCTCGCTTTCGTTTGGGTCGGTTACATTTAGGTTCAGATCAATTTTATTGGTTTTAGAAGTAGGTTCTGCACCATAAACGTCGAAATTTACATATGGCCTTAAGAAATAAAAATATCCGTTTTCTTTCATAATGCGGTAAATCTGCTCCCTTTCATACGTTAAAGAGTCTTCATCGTACTGCATTCCTTTGTGTAAATGGGTTATTTTAGCCTTATTCGATTCGTAAAGGTTTTTAATATTTCGATTTGGTATCGAATCTGAAAGTTTATCGATATAATAAGCAGGCCCAGGTTTTGCACTAAATACAATTTCGGCCTTTTTATCTGCAATCTTTATGGCAGAAGTTACTTCAGCCTGGCGGTAACCCTTACTTTTTAAAAACTTCTGTATCTGTGTTCTGGAAATTTCGACCAATGTGCTATCTAAAATAGCCGGTGGCGTACCAAATGGCTTAATATCACTGGTTTTATACCTACCATCTTTGGTATTGAACAAATTGTACAGAGGCACATTGATACTCAATTTCGATGCCGGCCTGATATCTTTCTGAACATAATTATAAGCCTGTTCTTCAAATTTAGCATCTATACTGTCAATAGTTACCTTCTTCACTATCGATTGATAGTCGGGAATGTACTTGGTTGATGAGCAGGCCTGAATTAAAACAATAATAAATAGTAATATTGCAGTGCTTTTCAGTTTAATATTTATTGAGTTTTGGTATGCTTTCAAAATCACAGATTAGTTTTATAAAATCGTTACATCAAAAAAAATACCGTAAAGAACATGGTTTATTTATTGTTGAAGGTATAAAATCCATAAAAGAATTTTTCCAATCAAGTTACCAGATCCATACTATATTTTACAACAGCGAACAATACAATTTGTTACCCAAATTGCCTGCAAATATAAACTTATTTGAAGTAAAGAACGCTGAATTAGACAAGATTAGTACGCTACAAACACCACAAGGCTTTTTAGCGCTCATTCATATCCCAAAAAATAAAGAATTAGCTTTAAAAGAGCTAAAAAATCAGTTCACTTTGGTTTTAGATGGTGTTCAGGATCCTGGCAATATGGGTACCATCATTAGAACGGCAGATTGGTTTGGTTTTAAAAACATCATTTGCTCAGCCGACTGTGTAGAAGTATTCAATCCAAAAACAGTACAGGCCACAATGGGCTCTTTAGCACGGGTAAATATTTATGAAACAGATTTACCAGCATTATTAGAAAAAAATACCATACCTGTATTTGGGGCGTTGTTAGATGGCGAATCGATTTACAAAACGCAATGGGGAGCTGAAGGATTAGTGATTTTAGGGAATGAAGGAAAAGGAATATCGGCAGAAGTAATCAAAAAAATAAATAAACCGGTAACCATTCCGAGAATTGGGGAAGCCGAATCGTTAAACGTGGCCGTAAGCGCAGCAATCTTTTGTGCTGAGTTAGTGCGAGTTCGAAATTAAATTGAGATATTATTTGCGGGCTAACTAATAATTGCTATTTTTGCAGCCTTGAATTTAAGGGTCGAGTGGCCGAGTGGCTAGGCAGAGGTCTGCAAAACCTTCTACAGCGGTTCGAATCCGCTCTCGACCTCCATTTGTACAAATAAAATAATTAAAAGGTTATTACCATGGCAGTTACCAGATTAAAAAGAAAAGACAGAAGAAATAAAAATACAGCTCACCAAGAGGTAGCATTTTTAAAGAGAGCAACTAACATCGAGTTAGGAAGCCGCTCTGCACAACCTAAAAATGATCAATTAGCTAAAAACAATGCTGTTTTAGCTACTTTGACAAAATAGTTTTTAGAAATTCTTCTTAAAGATTTAAAGCATCCTTCTGATCAAAGGATGCTTTTTTTATGTCCAAAAAAATGCGGATAATCTTTAAATTTGAAAACAGGGAAAGGCAAAACTATGAATCTTACAGAAACCCTATCAAAACTAGAATCGCTCGGCGAAGAGAAAGTCCGCGCCATGCACATTAAAAATGGCGCAAGAGAAAACATTTTTGGCGTTAAAATGGGTAACATTAGAGCAATAGCCAAAAAGATCAAAACCGATCATGAACTTGCACTCAAACTTTGGGAAACCGAAAATATTGATGCCCGGCTGTTGGCTATCCTAATCCTTAAACCAAAAGCACTATCGGCAGCAGAAATCGAGCAGATGGTATATTCAGAAAATTTTACCTGGGCTGCAGATTGGTTTTACAATTACATCGTTAAAGAATACCCTGATAAAGAACAATTCCGCGAAAAGTGGATGAATTCAGAAAACGTGATGCTGGCCCGTGCAGGCTGGAGCTTAACCAGCGGACGTATAACCAGAGAACCTGAGGGAATAGATATTCCGAGAATTCTTGATCGGATTGAAAAAGAAATGCCTAAAGTAGCACCAGAAATCCAGTGGACTATGAATACCGCATTGGCCCAGATTGGGATTAATCATCCTGATTATAGAGAAAGAGCCCTCGCCATTGGAGAAAAACTTGGCATTTACCGCGATTATCCCGTTTCTAAAGGCTGTACTTCCCCATTTGCACCCATATGGATTAATGAAATGGTAAGCAGGCAGAAGTAGTTATTTAGCCCGTAGCGAATGTAGTTAAGTTAAGGAGAAATATTACCAGCACAAACCTTTCATTACAAACCCGATAGTAGCGTAAAACCCGCAGGCGAGGAACGAGCCAAGGCTTTGAAGCGATAGCGGGACTATCACAACCCATGAAATACTGACATTCATTTCCAAAACCTGAAAATTAAAAATGATCTGGTTACAATGCTTTCAAACTAATCAGTTTAAAGCCTAGATTACACTTAAACTAACTCTTTACAGATACTTTTAATCAATCCAGGTCCCTCGTAAATAAAACCAGTATACAACTGAACCAGACTGGCGCCAGCATCCAGTTTCTCTCGTGCATCTTTAGCCGAATGAATACCTCCTACCCCAATAATCGGGAAAGCTTTATTTGATTTTTCTGAAAGATAACGGATCACCTCGGTTGAGCGTTCTTTAACAGGTTTTCCGCTTAGGCCTCCGGTTTCCGCTTTTAAATTCTGCTCTGCAGCCAGGTTTTCCCTGCTGATGGTCGTATTGGTGGCAATAATACCTGCAATTTTTGTTTCTGCCACAATTTCAATGATATCATCTAATTGTGCATCAGTTAAATCGGGCGCAATTTTCAATAAAATCGGCCGTGAAATATTATTTTTAAGATTGCGCTGCTGTAAGGTATTCAGAATTTTTTTCAGAGGTTCTTTTTCCTGCAGCTCGCGTAAGCCCGGGGTATTGGGCGAACTTACATTCACCACAAAATAATCTACTACATCAAAAAGACGGTCGAAACATTTAATATAGTCGCGTACTGCATCTTCATTCGGCGTAGTCTTGTTTTTACCGATATTTCCACCCACTACAATATCTGGATGTTTATCTTTTAACAAGCGCAAACGCTCGGCCATTACATCCACCCCCTTATTGTTAAAGCCCATCCGGTTGATTAAGGCTTCGTCATTAGGTAAGCGGAACATCCGGGGTTTATCATTTCCCGGCTGTGGCATTGGCGTTACCGTACCCACTTCGATAAAGCCGAAGCCTAAATTACTAAGTGGCTCTACATATTCACCGTTTTTATCAAATCCGGCGGCCAACCCAACAGGGTTTCTGAATTTTACGCCAAAAACCTCACGTTCCAAACCTTTAATATGTACATCAAAGCTGCTACGGATAATGGTTTTACCCAGCGGAAATTTATCATTAAACCACTTTAACCGCTTTACTACAAAATAATGTACGTTCTCAGGATCAAATTTGAAGAATATTGGTTTAATAATGCGATACATGCCACGAAGATAAGAACTTATAGGTAAATATGGAAAAAGGATTTAGTCCATTAGTTCAGCAACCATAGGTTCATTAGTCAAGAGATAGTGCATAGCCGATAGCTTCATAACGATAAACCAACTAGCCATCAGCCCCAGGCAACCTGTACATTCGCCAATGAGCTAATGACTAGTGAACCAATTTTTAGTATGCCGCTGTAAACTGCTCCTGGTGATGTGCATTATTTTCCAGCTCATCGGCAATAACAATTGCCAAATCTTCTACTGATAAAATAGAACGGCCTTCTTCATTAAAAACCGGGCTTGTTTTACCCAAACGATATTTTCCGGTACGGCCAGTGGTAATGCCTTGGTGCATCTCAATTGCCGGGCTAAAAAACAACCAATCTAATTCCTTCTCCTGTTTCAATGTATTAAAATAATCTCTTACTGCTGTTGCACCTGGTTTGTACTCGGCAGGGAAGTTCGGCCCATCTACAATTTGGTGACCATCTATCTGCAAAGTACCTGCTCCTCCAATAAAAACATAACGCTTAACGCCCGATGCTTTTACTGCAGCCTGAATGGCTTTTGCTCCCGCTACTGTATCGTTATATAAATTTGGATTGGTCCAACCGGCGTTAAAAGCACTTACCACCCCATCGGCACCTTTTATAACCGCTGCTAATTTTTCAGTGTCTAAAACATCAACTGCAATTTTAGTCACAAGATCATCGTTACTTTCAATTTTAGCGGTATCGCGTGCAATGGCGATCACTTCATTTCCACGACTTACTAATTCGTTTAAAATGGCTTTGCCTACAAATCCAGAGGCTCCAATTAATGCTACTTTCATGTTATTTAATTTTTAAAATTTATAATCTAATTTAAATTGTAATATTTTTTATTACAGTTATACCCAAATTTTTTTATTTAAAACCTGCACTAAAATCTTTTAATGTTTTAGAAGAAAGATTTTTAACCAACGCAGTTTCAGCTTCATCATATAAATCTGTCAGGTGTTGAGTGATCTGTTTTCCCACCGGACAATCAGGATTAGGCTCATTTCTACTTTCGCCCAACAGGCTTTTTTGTTTAACCGCCCTATACACGTCGCCCAGATTAATATCGGCAGGATTTTTCGCCAATGTAGAGCCCCCACCCTTTCCTTCCTTACTCTGTACAAAACCATGTTTATGCAGGTTAGCCAATTCTTTCCTCACCAAAACAGGATTACAGTTAATACTTCCGGCAATGTATTCAGAATTCAATAGCTGCCCTTTCACCTGGTCGAGGAGTGTAAGAATGTGAAGCGAGATGGAAAAATGACTGCTATTCATACTGTAACTATTTTTATTACAGAACAAAGGTATAAATATATTTTATAATACAAAAATGTTAAATTTTTATTCCTAATTCATCTAAAGACTATCTTTGTGCCCAATTCTGCACTTAAATTAAAATCTTGAAAAAATTCTTAACAATATTCGCGATTACGATCATTTCCTTAATAGCCCTCCTAATTGTTATTCCATATGTAATTCCGCAGACCATTACCAAAGAAATTACACAGGTTATTAATAAAAACATAAAAGGCGAGGTAAAGTTTGAAAGCACCAATATTTCCTTTTTCAATCATTTCCCTTCACTAACTTTAAATTTAAACGAGTTTTTACTGAAAGGCTCAGCTCCTTTTCAACAGGATACGCTTATTTACACCAAAAAACTAGCGCTGGGCATAAACCTGCTCTCGTTATTCTCTAAACAGGTTAAAATTGATCAGTTCTACTTAGACGATGCCCGCATTAATATCCTTAGCGATGAAAAAGGTCATGCAAATTATAATGTTTACGAAAGCAAAAAGGAAAATACGCAAAATACAAGCGAAAGTAATACTGCCATAAAGATTGAAGGAATTTTCATCAACAATAGCAACCTTACTTATAGCGACCATTCAATTCCTATGCTCATCAGGACCAAGGGGCTTAATTATACCGGAAAAGGCGACCTCAGCAACGCGATATTTGACTTAAAAAGCAATCTTTCTATCCATGAAATGGATGTTTATTATGCCAACACACCCTATTTAATCAAGAAAAAAATAAATGCCAATCTGATCACAAAAGTAAATACCAACTCACTTAATTTAATTTTCGATGAGAACAATTTAATGATCAATTCACTTCCAATCCATTTTGTAGGGCATTTTTCATTTTTAAAGGATGGTTATGATATTGATTTCAGAACCAAGGCAAAAGAGACAGATCTACAGAACATTTTTACTGCACTACCCTCAGAAATTGCTGATAAACTGGAAAAAACAAAGGTAAAAGGTTATGCAGAGATTGATGCTTCTTTAATTGGAAAATACATTGCTGCCACGCATAGTATGCCTACACTCTCGTTTAACATGAAAGTAAGAGATGGATCAATTTCTAATCCAAACGCTCCAGAGCCGATCAGCAACCTGTTTTTAAACTTAAAAACAAAACTTCCGGGCTTGAATACGGATAGTCTATTAATTAATATGGACAGCCTTTACTTTAACATCGGAAAAGACTATGTAGCCTCGGTTACCAAAATAAAAGGTTTATCCGCACCCGAAATTTACACCGATACCCGTTCCAATATCGATTTAGCCAAATGGGCCAAAGTGGTAAATATGGACAACCTGAAACTGAAAGGCCGCTTAAACATTAACCTCAAAGCCGATGGTAAATACACCAAAAAGGTACAACACTCGGGCATTAGGCAGGTAGATACGGTTATTGCCACTGTACCTAAATTTTCGTTAAAAGCCAGTCTGACGGATGGTTATTTTAAGTACCCTGTCCTCCCCGCTGCTATTGATAAAATTAACTTTAACATTACCGGTTCTAATACCGATGGCGATTATAAAAGCACTAGACTGGCTATCGAAAATATCGATATCCGGGCATTGAACAACTACATCAGGGGCTTTGCTAAAATTCAAACGGCAGCGCATATGCCGGTAGATATCCAGTTGAAATCGCTGATTAACTTTGCCGATATCAAAAACATTTATCCGGTTAAAGGTTACGAGTTAAGCGGCATTATGGATATCGACCTGCAAAGTAAAGGCCCCTACAATAAAATAAAGAAACTTTTCCCGGTTACCACCGCCAGCATTAAGCTAAATAACGGCAGGATTAAAACGCCAAATTTCGATCAACCTTTAGAGCAGATTAAAATCGATGCCGACCTGATTAACAGTGACGGAACTTTAAAAAACACTAAACTGAACATTAAACCCATTTCATTCCAAATGGCGGGGCAGCCCTTTATGATGAAGGCCGATGTGCATAATTTCGAAAATATTGCTTACAGTGTTTCATCAAAAGGCACAATAGATATTGGTAAAATGTATAAACTGTTTGCAGTAAAAGGCTATCAGGTTAATGGAGTTATTTTAGCAGATGTTTTATTTAAAGGCTCACAAAGCGATGCATTGGCTCGCAGATATAACAAATTGCAAAATAATGGCACCATCAGGATTAAAGACCTTAATATCCAGTCTGATTTATTCCCCAAAAGCTTTTTAATCAAAAACGGTGTATTTTCTTTCCGTCAGGATAAGATGAATTTTGATGAATTTAACGCCACCTATGGCCAGTCTGATTTTAAACTGAATGGAAGCCTGAACAATGTAATTAATTATGTTTTAAATGATAAAGCTAAACTGGAGGGAATTTTAAGCTCAGCAGTAAGCAAATTTTGGCTGACGAATTTATGGTTTATGCAGATGGTGGCACCGCAGCTTCGGCCCCTTCAAATGGTGTAATCTTAATTCCCGATAACCTGAACGTTATTTTTTCGGCCAATGCTGCCGAAGTAAAATATAATGGTCTCCTTATTAAAAACGCGAAAGGCACCATGCGCATCAACAATGGGGCATTAACCTTACAACAAACCGGTTTCGATATCGCAGGCGCACAGGTGGGTATGGATGCGAACTATAAGAGCACGAGTACCAAAACTGGCCTATTCGATTTCCATCTCACCGCTAAAGAATTTGATATTGCCAGGGCTTACAAAGAAATTAAACTATTTAGAGAAATGGCCAGCTCGGCATCAAAAGTAAAAGGTGTTGTTGGCTTAGATTATCAACTCTCAGGCAAACTGAATGCTGAAATGTTTCCGGTATATCCATCACTAAAAGGAGGAGGCGTATTGAGCTTGAAAAAAGTAAGCTTAATGGGCTTTAAAATGATGAATGCTGTGAGTAAAGCCACAAAAAGAGACAGTTTAACCAATCCGGATTTATCTGATGTTCAAATAAAATCGACCATTAAAAACAATATCATTACCATCGAACAAACCAAAATGAAAGTAGCGGGTTTCAGGCCACGTTTCGAAGGTCAGGTGAGCTTTGATGGTAGGTTAAACTTAAGCGGCCGCTTAGGCCTCCCTCCTTTTGGTTTATTTGGCATCCCGTTGAGTATAACGGGTACACAGGAAAAACCAATCGTGAAACTGAAAAGGAACAAAGAAGGTAAACTGGAAGAAACAGGAGAAAATAAATAGCTCCATTGATAAAGGACAAACATTGAGGATTAAAAGGTTGCTGTATTGCTTTTCCAAAAAGTTAAAGCAAAACCACTGGCTTATCCTATTTGATTTTCGACCTGAAAAAAGCCTTTAAATTTCGTACTTTTGCAGCCGAAATGATTTCAATAAATAATTTAACTTTCCTGATTGGCTCAAGGGCCTTATACGACGACGCGAACTGGCACATAAAACCTGGCGACAGAGCAGGTTTAATTGGCGCAAACGGAACAGGAAAATCAACACTTTTAAAAATAATTGTAGGCGAATATGCACCTAGTTCGGGTACTGTTTCCATGTCTAAAGACTTGAAAATTGGCTACCTAAACCAGGATTTACTTTCTTACGATTCACACCATAGCATTTTGCATGTGGCCATGGAGGCTTTCGAGCGCCAAAACCAATTGCACGATGAGATTGAAGAACTGCTAAAAAAAATCGAAACAGATTATAGCGAAGAGGTTTTATTCAAATTAAGTGATAAACAGCAAGAGTTTGAAGCTTTAGATGGATATAACATCGAATATAGGGCAAACGAAATTTTAGCTGGTTTGGGTTTCAGTACTGCAGACCAACTGCGCCCGTTAAATACTTTCTCGGGAGGTTGGCGGATGCGTGTAATGCTGGCTAAGATTTTATTGCAAACGCCTGATATCTTATTACTGGATGAGCCTACCAACCACATGGACTTACCTTCCATTAAGTGGTTAGAAAACTATTTAATGAGTTTTGAAGGTGCCATTGTAATTGTATCTCACGATAGGTATTTCTTAGATAAGATTGTAAATCGTACGGTCGAATCGCGTAAAGGTAAGTTAACCGTATATGCGGGTAACTATAGCTTCTATGTTGAAGAAAAAGCTTTACGTGGCGAAATCCAAAAAGGTGAATTTAAAAACCAACAGGCTAAAATAAAGCAGGAAGAGCGTTTAATTGAGCGTTTTAAAGCGAAGGCGAGCAAGGCTAAAATGGCCCAATCGCGGATGAAAGCTTTAGATAAGATGGAACGGATTGATGATGTTGATGATGATAACCCAACCGTAAATTTTGCTTTCAAATTCTCTAAACCATCAGGCAGGCACGTGGTACGTATAGAACACGCCAATAAGAGTTATCCAAATGTACATATTTTGGATGATGCCGAGGGAGTGATCGAAAAAGGCGATAAAATTGCCTTGATCGGGGCAAACGGCAAGGGTAAATCTACTTTATTGAGAATGATTGCCGGAGCCGAAAAATTTGAAGGTTTCTGCGAAACGGGGCATAATGTTACCACCACTTTCTTTGCGCAGCACCAATTGGAATCACTGCATTTAGAAAATTCAATTTTAGAAGAATTACAGGCATTTGCACCAAAACATAGCGACACGGAATTGAGGAGTATTTTAGGTTGTTTCCTTTTTACCGGCGATGATGTTTTCAAAAAGATCAAAGTGCTTTCGGGAGGAGAAAAATCGCGTGTGGCCCTGGCTAAATCTTTAACAACAGACTCGAATTTCTTGATCCTGGATGAGCCTACCAACCACTTGGATATCCAATCGGTAAACATCCTGATTCAAGCATTGCAGCAATTTGAAGGCACTTTTATTGCCGTATCTCACGATAGGTATTTCTTAGATAATGTGGCCAACAAAATCTGGTTTATCGAAGGCGGAAAAATTAAAGAATACCCTGGCACCTATGCCGAATATGAAGAATGGAACAGCAAAAGGATAATTCCTGTGTCTAAACCTATTCCGGTTAAAATGCCAGAAAAACAAAAAGAACAGCCAAAAGCAGTTACGCCCAATACGGCTAGCCAGTTAAAAAAGCTCAACGATGAACTGCAAAAAACAGAAAAGCTGATTACAGAGCTAGAGCAGAACGTTAAAAATATTGAAGCAGAATTGGCAGATGAGCATGTTTATGCCAATGCCGATAAACTGGCGGAAGCCAACAAACGTTATTTAGCGACAAAACAGGAGTTAGACAATAACCAAGGTAAATGGGAAAGTTTAGCTGCTGAAATTATGGAACTGGAAGGTTAGATTTTAAACACCAATAAGCATGATATATAGCCGTTTCGATGTAAAATCGGGACGGCTTTTTTGTTTAAAATTTGCCACGGAAACGCAGAAACACAGAAGAAGGTTTTTGTTGTTAGAATCCACTAGCTCGGTCGTCATTGCGAGGAGGAACGACGAAGCAATCTTTCATGCTAGCGATTCTTGCTATAAAGATTGCTTCGTCGGCTGAAAAAGCCTTCTCGCAATGACGATTCAACGAGAAGGTACATAAAGTTAAATCCTACTATCAACCATATTGATTTTTCTACAATAAATTATTTCTGGAAACCGCGGTACGCTAGAAATCTTCTGCGTCCATCCGTGTTTCCGTGGCTTATTTTCAAAACAAAAATAGGCTTGTGTCAGATAGGAATATCTGACACCACGAATAGTGGCAACCATCCACAAGTCCATTTTGCCACTTCCTAATAAAACTTTACTTTTAGCCATGCAGAAAATATTAATTCCGGTTTTATTTTTCATCTCTACCATGGCCTTTGCCCAAAACGTTCAAACGTTTACCAATGAGAATAAAATTTATCTTCCAAATATTAAAACTGTACTCTGTTATAACAGCAATAAAGAGCAGAGCTTACCTGTAATTATGCTCAATTCGTCAGAAACAATAACTTTTTCTTTCGATGACTTACTTGCAGGTACCCAAAACTACTGGTATACCATTGAACATTGTACTGCAGAATGGGAAACTTCTAAAATCTCGAGCATCGATTATTTAGGAAGTTTTAATGACGACCGCATCATCAATTACCACTATTCTTCCAACACTGCCAGAAAATATACACATTACGAAATTAGCTTGCCCAATACTCAAATTCAACCTAAAATTGGAGGCAATTACGTATTAAAAGTCTATTTAGATGGCGACAAAAACAAACCGGTTATTTCGCAACGCTTCTACATGCTCGACAATCAGGTTGCCGTAGCAGCAGAAATAAATAATTCCATGCAGGTTGAAAACAGGAATTACAAACAAAAAATCAACTTTACCATTAACCATACCTTTCCCATCCCGAACCCCTATCAGGATATAAAAGCTATAGTAATGCAAAATTTTAATGCTAATACTATCCAGCTTAATACCAAACCCGCATTTGTAAGACCAAACCAATTGGTTTATAACGACCTTACTACGAACGATTTTTGGGGAGACAACGAATTTAGAAAATTTGATACCCGTAGTTTAAGGTACAAAGCCGATAATGTTAAAGGCATATACCGCGATAACGAATCGGTAAATGTGATACTTTTTCAGGATGCCCCCAGAACGGTAGGTGCGTTTGCCAACCAGTACGATGAAAACGGAAACTTTTTTATCCGCAATACCGATGGGCGGGACGATAAAACAGAAGCAGAGTATATGAGTGTTTTATTCACTTTAAATGCCCCGGCACCCAGCCCTAACGGCGATGCCTATGTTGTTGGCCGATTTAACAATTATACCATGAGCAATGAAAACAAACTGCTTTATGATCCCAGCAGGAAACAGTTTTATGGCAATGTGATACTTAAACAAGGTCTCTATGATTATGAATTTGCCTGGTATAATAAAGATACCAAGGTAATGGAAACCAAACCTTTCGAGGGTGCGTTCTTCCAGACCGAAAACAGCTATCAGATTTTTGTTTATTATCGGCGCCCGGGCGCACGCTGGGATACCCTAATTGGTTATACCAATTTAAGTAATAAAGTTTCAGACAGAAGGTAACCAGCTGAACCGAAGCACAATATTAATTGTCAATTTGACTTTTAATATTACAATACTTACCTTTATTGTTACATAAATTTTCTTTGTTTTAATTGTGGTTATTTACTTTAGCGTTTCAAAAAGTAACCAAATAAACACACTAGAGAATTAGGTGTATCTAACCAAAAATTATGTTTAAAAAGTTAATTGCCGTAGCATTAATAGCCTATCCATGTGCACAGGTTTTAGCACAAAAACCAAGTGATTCGTACACACAATCCATTAACGGAACCAAATTAAAATTCGATATGCAGGCTATACCAGCAGGCAAATTTAAAATGGGAAGTAAAACAGGAAAACCAGATGAGCAACCCGTTCATGAGGTTAAACTCGATGCTTTCTGGATTGGAAAACATGAGGTAACATGGGATATTTTTGAACCATTCCTCTATCGTGATTATGAAAAACAAGCTAGCACAAGCGCCATTCCGGCTGAAGTAGATGCCGTTACCAGACCTACCAAACCCTATCTCGATATGACTTTTGGTATGGGTAAAGAGCACCAACCAGCGGTGGCTATGACTCAATATAATGCCATCCAATTTTGTAAATGGCTTTATATGCGTACAGGGATTTTTTATCGTTTACCAACAGAGGCCGAATGGGAATACGCCTGCAAAGCCGGAACTGAAACCAAATATTCTTTTGGCGATGACGCTTCTAAATTAGGCGATTATGCCTGGTATAAAGATAACAGCGATAATAAAACCCATCAGGTAGGTTTAAAAAAACCAAATCCATGGGGATTATTCGATATGCATGGAAACGTTAGCGAATGGACCTACGACCAGTACCTTGCCGATTTCTACGGTCAGAGCAAAGACAAAACTGCAGAAAACCCTGTGGCAGTACCCGAAAAACTTTACCCAAACGTAGTTCGCGGTGGCTCTTACGACGAAACACCGAATAATTTAACCTCAACAGTTAGATTAGCATCTGATCCATCATGGAAGCAATTAGATCCACAGATTCCGAAAAGTAATTGGTGGTTCCCTGAAGCACCTTTTGTAGGCATGCGCTTGGTACGCCCCGTAAAAACGCCTTCAAAAGCAGATATAGATGCATATTACAATAAGCAACCTATAAAAGACTTTTAAAAACACAACCCTAACCAAAATAAAAAACTTAAACACATGAAAAAACCAATTAACCAACAAGATCGTCGCGATTTTTTAAAAGCAACAGCCATGCTGGCCGGCGGGGCCATGTTAAGCAGCATTCCGCTGGCAGGAGCATATGCATCCGGATCGGATACAATTAAAATTGCCTTAATAGGCTGTGGCGATCGTGGTACAGGAGCAGCTTTCCAGGCACTAAGTACCAAATTTAACATTAAACTGGTAGCCATGGCCGATGCTTTTCAAGATCGTTTAGATAGCAGTTACCAATCATTAAGTTCGAAATTTGCGGCAAAAATGGATGTTCCAAAAGAACGCCAATTTGTAGGTTTCGATGCTTACTTAAAAGCCATTCCATTAGCCGATGTAGTGTTGTTAACCACGCCTCCAGGCTTCCGTCCTATCCATTTCGAAGAAGCGGTTAAACAGAATAAACAAATTTTCATGGAAAAACCTGTTGCTGTAGATGCACCGGGCATTAGAAAGGTATTGGCCGCAGCCGAAGAAGCTAAAAAGAAAAAATTAAACGTTGTAGTAGGTTTACAGCGCCGCTACCAGACCAACTATCGCGAGTCGATGAAACGCATTAACGATGGTGCTATTGGCGATATCATGTCTGGCCAGGTATACTGGAATAGCGGTGGCGTGTGGGTACGTCCGCGTAAACCAAACCAAACAGAAATGGAATACCAAATGAGAAACTGGTATTATTTCAACTGGTTATGCGGCGATCATATTGTAGAGCAGCATGTGCATAATATCGATATTGCCAATTGGATAAAAAACGGACATCCTGTTTCGGTACAGGGAACGGGTAGCCGTGCCTGGAGAACGGGAAAAGATTATGGAGAGATTTATGATAACCACTCCATCGAATTAACTTATGCAGATGGCGCAGTAATCCATAGTCAGTGCCGCCATTTCGAAGGCACTGCTAACCGCGTGGATGAATCCTTTCAAGGCACCAAAGGTAAAATTTATCTTTCAGGCAGCAACCAGGCCATTATGAAAGATTATAGTGGTAAAGAACTATATAACCACAATACCAAAGGAAACGCAAATCCATACCAAACAGAGCACGACGAACTGTTCGATGCGGTTTCTAAAGGAGAATATAAATTCAGTAATGTAGACTATGCTGCAACCAGTACATTTTCGGCAATTATTGGTCGTTTTGCTACTTATTCTGGTCAAACCATTAAATGGGATGAGGCTTTAGCTTCGAACATCAGCTTAATGCCTGAACGTTTCGCATGGGATGCTAACCCAAGGTTAATGCCTGATGAAAATGGCTTATACCCTATCGCCAGACCGGGACAAACAAAAGTGATATAAAACTAAATTGATGCGTTATAGCTTTTTGTTTTTCATTTTACCATTGATTTTAGCTTTTTCCTTAA
The DNA here is from genome assembly GCF_014692875.1 of Pedobacter riviphilus. Classification (NCBI taxonomy): domain Bacteria; kingdom Pseudomonadati; phylum Bacteroidota; class Sphingobacteriia; order Sphingobacteriales; family Sphingobacteriaceae; genus Pedobacter; species Pedobacter riviphilus. Next base: position 3,338,381 of record NZ_CP061171.1, read on the forward strand.
AAAAAGAAGTGAAACAGTATAAAATTGATGGTTTTGCACAGGGAACCGATTATGCTATCATGTACTATGCTACCGATAGTTTAGCGACTAAGGCAGGCATAGATAGTTTATTAAACCAAATTGATTTATCGATGTCGCTTTACAAAAAGGGATCATTGATAAATCAATTTAATGCTACCGAAAAAGAGATTAAAACCGATCGTTTCATAAACGACGTGCTTAAAAGGAGTTTCGAAATTAATCAGGATACTAAGGGTATTTTCGATATTACCGTTGCCCCTTTGGTACAGGCCTGGGGTTTTGGACCGAAAGAGGCTAAAAAAGAACCCGATCCGGCAGCCATTAAATCGATATTGACCTGTGTAGGCATGAAAAACCTAAAACTCAAGAATGGTTTATTAAGCAAACTAAAGCCCTGTGTACAGATTGATTTAAATGGAATTGCACAAGGTTACAGTGTCGATTTAATTGCCGCTTATCTCGAAAAAAAAGGAATTAAGCAATACGTAGCCGAACTGGGCGGCGAAATCCGGATTTCAGGACCTAAACCCAATGGCGAAACCATGAAAATTGGTATTGAAGGTCCGGATAAGGATGGGGTTCCGGTAATCAGGCACATCGCTTCCATAAATTCAGGCGCAATCACTACCTCTGGTAACTATAGGAAATTCCATCAGAGCGGAAAGAAAAAAATTTCTCACCTGATCGATCCTAAAACAGGCTATCCGCTAGATAATGAAATGATTAGTGTAACGGTATACGCCAAAGATGCCATTACAGCCGATGGTTACGACAATGCCTTAATGGCCATGCACCTTAAAGATGCTATTGCCTTTGTAGAAAGCAGAAAAAACCTCGAAGCTTATTTTGTGTACCACCAAAAAGATGGCAAAATAGCCGACACCTTAACCACCGGATTTAAAAAATTAATTACTCACCAATAACCTAAAACCTCACCGATGAAAAGAAGCGAATTTATAAGAAATAGTCTGCTAACTGCCGGTGCAATTACCACAGGAGCAGGAATTACCGATACTTTTGCCGCTGGAAAGCCCAATACAGTATTCAGTGATAAAACTTTCAACCTCGATTATGCACCGCACCAGGGCATGTTCCAAAATCATGCGGGTAAAAGTTTTTTAGATCAGATCCAGTTTATGTACGATAGAGGTTTCCGTTCAATTGAAGATAACGGTTATTTAGGCCGCCCTGTTGAAGAACAGGAAAAAATCGGAAACCTGTTGGCAAAATTGGGCATGCGCATGGGGGTTTTTGTAGTAGACGGTGGCGACAACTGGAAAACCTCTTTAACTACGGGTAAAAAGGAATTTAAAGATAAATTTATCGAAACCTGTAAAAAATCGGTCGAAGCCGCAAAACGCTGTAATGCCAAATGGCTTACCGTAGTGCCCGGCTTTTATGAACGCAACCTACCATATGGCAACCAGTTTGCTAATGTAATCGATGCTATGCGTGCAGGTGCAGAGATTTTTGAACCCCATGGTTTAATTATGGTTTTGGAAACCCTGAGCGATACGCCAGAACTTTTTCTCCAAAAAACCAATGAAACCTATGCCGTTTGTAAAGCGGTTAAAAGCCCTTCGTGTAAAATCCTTTACGATATTTACCACATGCAACGTACAGAAGGCGATTTAATTAAAACCATCGACCGCTGCTGGGACGAAATCGCCTACATCCAGATAGGTGATAATCCTGGCCGGAAAGAACCTACAACAGGAGAAATCAATTATAAAAATCTATTTAAACACTTGTATAATAAAGGTTATAAAGGTGTAATGGGTATGGAACACGGCAATTCGAAAGGTGGAAAAGAAGGCGAACTGGCTGTAATTTCGGCTTATAGGGCTGAGGATAATTTTTTGTAGATATATATTTGATTGATCGTCATTCCCAACTTGATTGGGAATTTTAAAGCATTAAGCGGGGCTTGCAAGCCGCATTAAGATCCCGTCTGCACAGGAATGACGCATGGTTTAGATGCAATCGTCATCCCCAACTCGATTGGGGATCTTAAAGCGTTAAACTGGGTTTACAAGCTGCATTAAGATTCCCCTCTGCAGGGGAATGACGCATGGATGAGATGAGATCGTCATCCCCAACCCAATTGGGGATCTTAAAACGTTAAGCGGGGCTGATAAACTGCATTAAGATTCCCATCTACATGGGAATGACGCATGGATGAGATGCATTACGCTACGTTTTAGGGCTCCCATCTTTAAAATCACAAATCCTCATTAAACAGATCCAGCCATTGAGGATTGTTATCGCTGATCAACTTAATTTTCCAATCCCTATTCCATTTCTTTAATTTCTTCTCTTGCGCGATCGCTTCTTCAATGCCAGAATAGAACTTAAAATACACCAACTTCATGCAATTGTATTTGGCAGTAAAGGAAGTTGGATATCTTTTGCATTTGTGATCAATTACTCTTGAGTGTAAGTCAGAGGTAACACCGATGTAATAAACCGTGTTAAAGGCATTTGTCATAATGTAAACACAACCACCGCGTTCCATATCTTAAAAATACATTTTTTCTCTTAAGATTTATGCTCTAAATAAAAGGAAGTTGCATTAGATTCCCTTCTGCACGGGAATGACGCGTGGTTTGGATGCGAACGCCATTCCCAACTCGATTGGGAATCTTAAAGCATTAAACCGGGTTTGTAAGCTGCATTAAGATTCCCGTCTACACGGGAATGACGCGTGGATTAGATGCGAGCGTCATTCCCAACTTGATTGGGGATCTTAAAGATTAAGCTGGGTTTGCAAGCTGTATTAAGATTCCCGTCTGCACGGGAATGACGCACGGTTTAGATGCGAGCGTCATTCACAACCCCGCGCCGTGGTCCGTGTCTTCACAGACCACATGCATCACCTCTTCACCTACCCCACCTTCAATACCCAAACCGATACACTTCCGGCGTTGCAGTGAAACTCCGCCCAGCCATTTTCATCAATAATTACTTCCTGCTGGCGATAGCCAAGGGCATCAACAAAGGTTTTTCCGGCAAAGTGTTTACCGATCTCCATTTCTTTATAACCTTCTTCTCCTGTGCTTAACAATACCGCTAAGCCACTATTTTCATGTTCCTCATCACCTGCGCGGGTCCAGCCAACGCAAATGCCATGGTCAAAATAATCACGTTGCTCACCGTAGGCTAATGCTGTACGGATTTTACTCATGGTTTCTATTACTGGGATGGCCACCAGCTCAACGTGTACCTCATCACCTTCTTTGTCTTTATCGTCATAAATCCCTCCGTACAGATCAGGGAAGAACAAACAGGGAATACCTTGTATACGCAACAGGATCATGGCATAAGCCAGGGGCCTGAACCAAAAATCGACGTATGATTCCAGCGCCTGCAAAGGTTGCGAATCATGATTATCAACAAATGTTACCGCCAGATCGGGCTTCACCTGAACCAAAGTTCCGTCAAAAATCGTTCGCATATCAAATTCCTCGTCCTTGCTCGCCAGGAAAAAATTATGGTGCAAAAGCGAATCGAATATTTGTGTCCTGCCGCCGGTAATTTCAATATATTTCAATTGGCCTTCCCTATCTACTACATTCCAATCTTCGGCCACAATAAAAAACTGGCGATTAAATTTCTGGTTCAAATGATCGATCCACTCGACAATAAAATCTGGATTGATGTGTTTAACGGCATCCAACCGAAAACCGTCTACTTTGGTGGTTTCTACTATCCATTCGCCCCAATATTTTAACTCTTCAATTACAGCCCTGTTGCGGTAATCGATATCGTTAAACATCAGGTAATCGTAATTCCCAAATTCAGTAGAAGGAACCTCTTCAAAACCTTCGCCTAAATAATTCTGAATCGAATAGATCGCAGTTTTTTTGAGGTCTTCGGCCCAGTCTACCCCACTAAAACACTCGTGATTCCATATAAATTCAGAATATTTCCCCTGCCGCCCCGGAAAGGTAAACTTTGTCCAGGCCTGTATTTCGAAAACATCGCTGGTAAATTCAGTTCTGTCATCAGGATTTACCGTTCTAACGGCTATTTTTTCCAGTTCATCGCCACCTGCCTTGTGGTTAAAAACGGCATCTGCTAAAGCTCCGATCCCATTCTCGTGTAACGCCTCAATAGCTTTGATATATTCATCTTTGGAGCCATGTTTGGTATTCACACTTCCTTTCTGATCGAACTCCCCCAAATCGAAAAGGTCGTAAACCGCATAACCAACATCATAAGCTGCATTATTAGATTTATAGGCTGGCGGCAACCAAACAGCAGTTATCCCAATTTCTTTTAAATGACTCGCTTCGGCAGCTACTTTAGTCCACAAATTTTGCTCTTCGTTATAATACCAATGGAAAAATTGGATCAGGGTCTGGTTCTGCATTAATTCGATTTTTTTTGTTAGGATAACATGATAAAAGATGAATTGTTTTTAAATAACACGCTCCCAAATCTATTTCCCGCTGATTTCGCAAATCACCGCAGAAAAGCAAGACAATCCATAAGCGGTCGTCACCCTGACCTGTAGCGAAGCGAAAAGCTACGAAGTAAACCGAGCCTTAAGCGAGCTCACCGAAGGTAATTTATTTCAGGGTCTTCTTTGTTATTAAAAATAAGTTGAATCTAAAACTGCAGTTTACGCGTAAGTATTTTTTTCCCGCTCTATGCCGCGGTGGCATGGTACTTTGTCGCGCCAAAGTACCCAAAGCGCTTTGTCAATCCAGCAAGGTGGCTCCGCGCAGCCCAAGCAGATCAAAAAACAGCGGCGCTTCGTTTTGTGTCCGAATTTCCAGCAAAGCTCAAATTATCCTTTATGAACACAAAACCACTGCGTTTAAGGCTTGATAGTGCGGTCTTTTCTTTTGTGCACCTGTTTTTTGATTTCCCCACCACTTGGGATTGACGGCGTTCTTCGCTCTAGACTGTGGTTTTTCAAGGCAAGCCTAGCATAGTGCTCATAACTAATGCCAAAAAATACGAATCAAAAAGATCGAATAATTGCACATATTAGGAAGGAAAACACTATTTCAATCTGCAAAATCTGTTTGCTCTGCGGGAACAACCTTACTCATGCTTTCCCGCTGATCTCGCAGATGACCGCAGTAAACAAAATAATAAATCTGCGAAAATCTTATTCACCTTCGGTAACATAATAAGAATTCCATTTTAATTGAAATGAGTTTTGGATCTTAATTTCGTCAGCTGTAAAGGAGCGACGAAGCAATCGTACAACTATCGCTAATAGCGAGCGCATTAAGATTGCTTCGTCGGCTGAAAATGCCTTCTCGCAATGACGATTCCTCGAAAACAACTCCGTCCAAATGCTTTAATTTTTCTAAAAATGATCACTCAGCGTAAAGACCGCCTATGCTATTTCACCACATTTTACTTACTTTTGCCATCAAATGAGTTTAAAAAAGAAATTTGCCAGAGAAAGTTTTACCATCATGAACGAATTGGTATTACCAAATGATACCAATACCTTAAATAACCTAATGGGCGGACGCCTGCTTCATTGGATGGATATTGCAGCGGCAATTTCGGCCCAAAAACACTGCAACCGCATTGTGGTTACCGCTTCGGTTGATAATGTTTCTTTTAAACAGCCCATTAAATTAGGTGATGTAATTACCATCGAAGCCAAAGTTACAAGGGCTTTTAATACCTCGGTAGAAGTCCGTTTAGATGTATGGGCAGAGAATATTCCAAGTGGCGCACGCCAAAAAAGTAATGAGGCTTATTATACTTTTGTTGCGGTTGATCAGAGTGCGCGTACCATACCGGTACCCGAACTTGTTCCGGAAACGCCAGAAGAAATTGATTTATTTGATGGTGCTTTGCGCCGCAGGCAATTGCGACTGGTTTTAGGAGGCAAAATGGACCCTGATGAGGCCAGCGAACTCAAGGCACTTTTCTTTAAAGCATAATTTTTACATTAAATTGCTTTCAGCTTAGCCTGATTGTTTTATTTTAGCGTTTACCCTACGCTGAAAAATATGACAACTTATACCATTCTTATTATTTTAAGCGGATTAGTAATTTTCTCTTATCTGTTTGATTTAGTGGCGAGTAAAACCAAAGTACCATCGGTTTTATTGCTGCTCCTTTTAGGTATTGGTTTACGTTTGCTGGTCGATAACCTCAAGATACAAACCTTCAATTTCCTGTCTATCCTACCCACACTGGGTACTGTAGGCTTAATTTTAATTGTTTTTGAAGGTTCTCTCGAACTTAAATACGACCGACATAAAAACAAGATTATACGCAGTGCTTTTTTCTCTGCCCTAAGCATTTTAGCTGGAACTATCGTGGTAATAACCAGTATCATTTACCAGATCACCCACCACAATTTATATACCTGTATTGCCAATGCCATTCCCTTTAGCGTAATCAGCTCGGCTATTGCCATCCCTTCGGCAGCAGCATTAAATAATACCGATAAAGAATTTGTGATCTACGAATCTTCTTTTTCAGATATCCTGGGGATTATCATTTTCAACTTTGCCATTACCAACCACTCTATCAATACCTCTGCTTTTATTGGCCTGGGTTTAAGTACCTTCCTCATCCTTTTGCTATCGGCCATTGCCTGCGTGGTGTTGTTGTACGTAATGGGCCGACTGGTACACCACATTAAATTCTTCTTAATTATAGCCATACTGATACTGGTTTATGCCATTGGCCAGTCATACCATTTATCTTCACTGGTTTTAATTTTAAGCACCGGATTATTCCTGAACAATGCCGATGCCATCGAGAATGCCTGGTTTAGGGGAATCTTTTTATATAAAAATTTAACAGCCGATTTATCCCAGCTCTATCAATTATCGGCAGAAAGTGCTTTTATATTACGCACTTTTTTCTTTGTTATTTTTGGTTTTACCATGAATATCAACAGCCTGAACGACAAAATTGTACTGGCTAATGGTTTTTTCATTTTGATATCGATTTACATCATTAGAGTGGTATTTCTCAAAATATTCAAAAAAGAAAACCTGAGTCCGATTTTATACATTGCCCCCGAGGACTGATCAGCATTTTGCTTTATTTCAACCTGCCAGCTTCCTTAAAAATACCAGAAGTGGGTACACCATTTTTATTCCTGGTTGTACTGGGATCGAGTATTGTAATGACGCTGGGTATCACCTTGAGCAAAAGAAATACGGTGGGGCATTAGTTTATTGGGTTGATTGTGGAAACTGGTTAATCGGTTAATTGTTTAAATCGGTTAATTGATAGCCAACGCCTAGGGTTTAAAGGAAGATGATATGCTTTTTAATTGTTGCAGCTCAGCCAGTACGTTTGGATTGGCCTGGTAATAAATAGAATAATAACTCAGCTCGTTTATAGGCTTAGCACCTTCATTGTTAAACTTAAAACGTGCTACATTAGGGTTAATGGCATGAATAGGTAAAGCAAATGCATTGCCCACTGCAGTAAAAATAACCGAATAAAAAGTGATGGCGGCATAGTCTTTTAAATCAGGTGCTTCGTGTCCAAATTTGTCAACGCTTTTACCCCGCTCATCCGTATGGTACTGATCCGGATCCTCATCCCCTACTTTAATGAGATTGATGCCTTTAAAGTCTTTTTTAACGGCACGGATCTGCACGGTTTCAATTTCATTCAGCAGTACCGGAATAAGCGTACCATCGTGATTTAAAACCACCTTTACCGAATCTACCCTTTGTAAAATACCTTTGCACTTAGCCTTTTCGGTTTTAACAATGGCAATGTATGGCTTTACTCCCTGAGCTTTTAATAGCGTACAGGAGAGAAAAAAGATGAGCACAAAACAGATGGTTTTCATATTAAAGCATTAAGGTTTGTCTGTATAATATGCTTTTGAATACTTTTCCAGTTTGTGATACTCATTTGCAAACAGACTGGCGTCTTTATTGATTTTAAGCGTCATTTTATTTGCTAAAATTTCAGATGCCAGGCCATAACCTACGCCAGCTACCATTCCGGCAGATGTTACACTTGCTAAAATAAACAACCGCGAATCATCAGGAAGATCACCCAAAAATGCCATAGAACCAATAGCTGCGCCGCAAATTGTTCCGTACAATAAGCCTTGAGCTGTGGTGAAGCTGTTTTTCTTTAAACGGATACTCATAATATGCCGGGCCTTTATCACCACAGATTTTCCATCAAGATCGAGCGTAAGCCCCTCACTATTGATCTGTGCTAAGATGCCTTTATGTGTACCTAAAGAATCGGTTTTTACCTTTACCTGGTAGTGGTTAAATTCCTGTGCGCTACTTCGATTCACGAATAAGCAGGTGGCCAGAACAACGAGCGATGCAATTATTTTAAATTTCATGTAGAGGGCGTTAATCGTAGATAAAAATATCAATAAAAACTGAAATTAATAACTAACAACTGAAATTGCCAACTGCTTACTGAAAACTGCCAACTGAAAACTTTAGTGCGTAGCATTAGGCGCTTAGCGTGAAAACTCCCAACTGAAAACTCTCAACTCCAAAATTTAGTGCGTGGCACTAGTCGCTTAGCGGGAAGACTCCAAACTCCCAGCTCCAAACTCCCAACTTTATTACCCCCCTTAAATAGACTCAAGACTTCCGACTTAAGACTTTGGGACTCTGGACTTGGGACTCCGGACTAACCCTACGCCCCCATTTCCAGAATCTTATCAAATTCTGCGGCTTTTAATGGCATTACCGATAAACGCCCCTGGCGCACCAGCGAAATATCAGCCAAACTTGGCTCGGCCTTGATCTGCTCTAAGGAAACCGGGTTCTTTAACGTTTCTACAGGCGATAAATCAACCACTACCCAGTTGGCATCATCAGTAGTTGGATCTTGATAAAACTCTCTTACTACTTTGGCAATACCCACCACATTTTTACCTTCGTTACTATGATAAAAAAGCACCAAATCGCCTTCTTTCATGGCTTTTAGGTTATTTCTGGCCTGATAATTACGCACGCCATCCCAAAAGGTACGGCCATCTTCATTAAATTTTTCCCAACTGTATTTAAAAGGCTCTGATTTTACTAACCAATATTTTGTTTTTTCCATGTTTAAAGTGGTTTAAAGGGCATTTTTTATGTGATCGTTGACAAAACCGTTGACAAAAATGCTAACAATCCCGTTGACACCTCCGCAAGGCATACGATTTAAACTTTCAAAATTTAAAGCAGTATGAAAACAAGCAGTGCCAAATCACAGTCCGAAAACCACTTTATTAAAGAGTGGAACGGGACGGAATTCAATCTGTCGATCCCCGCAAAAATAACACATTCGAACAAACCTTTCATATATTTTTATTGGCCAAATCCGGACAAATATGGAAGGCTGGAAAGAGCCAGAAAGGGCGGTATCGGAGGGGTAAACGATTCGAAGATCTCGGTCAAAAAGAAAGCTGTTGCCGCAGTCGATGCCATCACCCAGATGCTCGGCAAGGGATGGAACCCATTTACCAATGCCTATGTCGACCTGGGTGTTCAGGTCAACCTTACAATACTCAGCCCTATTTCCAAATGCCTGGATGTCTGGCTGGAACACAGAGAGGAACGCCGCAATAGTAATATGATCGGCAGGACAGCCTTAAAGAACAACAAAATAGTCGTGAAGCACTTCAAGGACTGGCTTGAGCTCAAGGGCTTTACCAATCGCAAGATCGGAACATTCAACTCAATCGATATAGACAATTTTCTGGGCTTCAAGATGAATCAGCTCAAATGGGGAAAGGTGACCTATAACACGTACAGGTGTGATGTTGGCACTTTCTTTTCCTATCTGAATAAGTTCAAGGTGGTCCATGATGGGTATTTCACGAAAAATGGCCGCGCGTTTCGGATTTATGCTGACACCCTGTTTCATTTTAAGCTGATCACCCCATTTCAGGGCAAGCTGGCCGTTTTGATCTTCTGATCAAAGCTTTTCAATATATTCTTCCTCAATAACTTTTCAAATTGGCGTAAAATAAGAGGCTCTAGCGTAGCATCTCTATGGGAGGTAACTCTTGTGACCTGGCTATTGATTTGAGTCAATCTATGCCGCTTTTTTTGGAATTTGAGCACTTCTAACTTGGGACATATAAATGTCCGGTTTTGAAGAAAATCGGTCTTGAGTTAGACCAGGCGGGGGGATGCGATAGAGAAAAGCGAGTTTGGTACCGATGTTTATATTTGTTTAGAGGGAATTAACATTATATGCTACATCCGGCAACTAAATTGGCGGCCAGCTTGGCCTGAAATAGAGGGGTTACATTTGATGAAATATACAAGGTGATCACCGAGACTTTTAAACGCAAACACCTGTTGCTCAGACCGGGGGAAACTGCCCGGAGACTGTACTTTATCCGCAGTGGATTTTTACGTGCCTTTTTCATTGACGAAAATGGAAAAGAGTGCACCACGTGGTTTATGGGGAAGGGCGATCTGATGATCTCGGTTTACAGCTTTTTCACCCAAAAACCTGCCCATGAGTACATACAAGTACTTCAGGACTGTAAACTCCAGTCCATAAGCTGGCAGCAACTGAACGCATACTACGCCGATTTCCCACAAGGGAATTTGCTGGGCCGGATCGTCACACAGAAGTACTACATCATGAGTGAGGAAAGGGCGATTTTCCTGCGTAGTCAAACCCCGACATTACGCTATGAAAAATTGCTTGAACACCACCCCGAGATAGAGCAGCAGACAAGCCAAAACAACATCGCCTCCTATCTTGGAATTTCCCGTGAAACCTTAAGCAGAATCAGGCGTAAAAAATTGCAAATGTGTCACCAGACACAAAACGGCCAAAATTAAGCAGCTATCTTTAACTATAAAAATTTGACTTATGAACGCAAAGCTCAAAACTACAATGCTGTTTGTACTGGTGATCTGTGCATGCAAAAAAGAACCGTTCAACAATAATATTGTGAAAAACGAAATAGCCACTATTTCAATATCCCTGGATGAGGCAAAAACTTAATGGCTACACAAATAGCTATTTCAAAAGCCAGTACTTAATACTGTTTAGACAAAAGAGAGTTGATATAGAGCTCGATCATCGTATAGCCGTTAATGTCTATTGCATTACGGTCGCTAGGATCATTAGATTTTAATTTTCTTGCTTTCTCCCAACTGTCTGGCATGCCATCGTGATCATCATCTCTAGGTGCCTTTCCTGATTTGTATTCAGGCCATCCCCCAACTTGTTCTGGAAAATCAATAATCCCTTTTTTAAAACTAGTTTTTTTGGCCTTCTCGGGATTTACTAAACCCAATATTATCCTCCCGTCCACAGCATCCCTCTTCGGGAAATTTGCGCCAACATTTCTCATCACTGCGCTAAAGGCATCCTTAGCGGAACTGTAATTTAAGACAGCATATTTTTCAATATAAAAAGGCTGTTCTTTGACAAGCCCTTTCCGTAAATCCAATGGCAATTCCGATAGATCAATACCATAATTATTATTATCAGTTATCAAGGAATCATTCTGCATGATGTTCCCTTTTAAGTACCATGTCCCAAGTCCTTTTGCCTTTTGCGCATTATAATTGGCTTTTACAAATTTAAGTCTGGAGACTGTTGCAGGGCCTGGAAGATAATAATTATTGACCAGGTTTATTGCTGAACTGCCTCCATTAATCTCGACCTCTCCCCCGTAGCAGGCATTTTCCGTTCCCCAGTTATAAATCACATTATATCTATAATCTACCAATGCAGTAGTATCATGTGCCCTGGCACCATTAAAACGAACAGTCCGGCTATTTTGATCAGCAATTAAATTGTGGTGGAAAGAAACCCGTTGACCTCCCCAAACTCCGCCATAAGACCGTTTGCCCTTAGCATGCCCTGCATCATAGAGGCCTTCGCTTATAATACACCACTGGAATGAAACATTTTTGACATCATATAGTGCTGCACATTCCTCGTTGGCCCAACTGAATGAGCAATGATCTATGATGATGTCATGGGCATTCTCGATATCAATCCCATAAGAACCAGAGGGTAACCTACCTCCGGGACGGGACCGCAGGTACCTGATGATGATGTTACCATGGTTTTTGTCCTTAATCCCTGATGCACCATTGATAATCAGCGACCTGCCTTTCAGGCATATACCATCTCCGGGTGCTGTCTGTCCTGCTATAGTTAGGTTAGATCTTTTTATCCTTAAATCACTTTTCAATTCTATTATTCCCGAAACCCTGAAAACAATTGTTAGCGGATCATTTGGATAACTGTTCAGTGCCCCCTTAAACTTCCATCTCCACTATCATTAAGGTTAGCCACCTCTACCACCATTCCGTTACGTCCACCTGAAGCAAAACACCCGAACCCTTCGGCCCCTGGAAATGCAAGCACTTTTTTTTGATCATAAGTAAAGTGATATCCGGAAATACCATACCAAGAAAAAATACAGAATAGGAAAAGAAGTTTTGACATCATAGCAGCGTTAATTAAAAAATCATCAATTGTGTTTCAAAACTGCAAGTTAACAAAAAGACCACATTTAGGATCTTAATAAATAGTGATGCCATCGACGATTTTTTCAGGCTCAGCTCCGACTTGACTCTAAGCCTACAGCTACGATATTGCGAATATCAATAACTAAGCATCCTCAGCAAAGAAACTACCTTACAGCCGACCAAAAAGCTCGCATTATCGGATTAAAATTATAAAATCACTTTTTTGTTATTTATATTGCCACACCAATTATAACCGATAAACACTATGCGCTTCTCACTCAATTTTTCAAAAAGTTCTCTTTTAATCAAAATATCCGTAATCGCATTTTTTTCAACTATTTTATTCAGCTGTACAGACAATGAACACGGTTTAGCAGAATCGTTTCAGCTAGCGGGCAATAACCGGCAAGAAATCAAAAAAACCCTTGAGCATTTCAACGCAGAAAAAAACAGCAAAAAGATTCGCGCAGCTGAATTTCTTTTATCACAGATGAAGTATCAATTTCATCATGAAGGTGCCTCAAAGGATAGCTACGATAGTCTTCTTAATATATTGAGTAAAGTTCCATACGAAAGAATGGAAAAGCTTGAATTCATTTGGGACAGCTTAAGGAAATCTCTTAAAACACCGATCAGAGATGATGCTGACCTTATTTGCGACTTAAAAAACATTTCTTCACAGAACTTAATAGAACATATCGATGCTGCTTTTGACGCATGGAACAAGCCTTGGTCAAAAAATATATCTTTCGGGATTTTTGCGAATATATATTACCATATAAGCTGGTTAACGAGCAGCCGGACAAATGGATGATCGATATCCAAAAAAGGTATCATTCTCTAGCCGAAAAAAACAGCTCACAGGCCGATCCTTATCAGATGTGCCTAGCTATTAATAACCAACTAAAAAAAGATTTCAAGATACGGTCATTCCCTTCTATCTGGGATCTAAATTTTCATGAGCTGGATATGTTAAAGTCGGGAAAATGCTATCATGCGACCCAGTACACAACTTACGTCATGAGGTCACTGGGAATACCTATAGCGATGGATTTTACCCCATATTGGGGAAACATGAACGGGGGACATGAATGGAATGCTTTAATATTCAATGGCCACCCGGTTCCATTCATTGGGTCAGAATCTGATCCAGGGCTAACAAAAATTGATCTGGCACGACAAAGGAAAAGGGCAAAAATATTCCGTAGAACTTATAGTTTCCAACAACAAAGCCTGGCTGCGCTAACAAAAGACCCTTTAGATATCCCGGTACTCTTTAGGTCCGCTCAGCTCAGGGATGTAACGGATCAATATATCCCGGTCTCAGATGCCGTGGTGAGTAATCTGCCCTCCGGTCAAAATGGAACACCGTTATACCTCTGTGTTTTCAACCGTCAGCAATGGATGCCCACGGCCTGGGCAATGATTAAGCACGGAAAATCAAAATTCGTAAAGATGGGAAGGGATATTATCTACTTACCAATGTATTATCAATCTGGAGAGCTCTCAGCCGCCGGCAATCCTGTATTGATCAACAGCGAAGGATTATCTGTTCAGATCAACGACAACGGAGATAAAACAAAACTTGTTATCAAACAGAAAAGTCCGGAGGGCCCAGGTATTACAAAAGGACAGGAATATGAACTGTTGATCTGGCAAGGCAAGTGGAAACCAGTTGAGAAAAGAACTGCGACTGCAGATTCAATTGTTTATAACGGGATCTCAAAAAATGCACTCTACCGGATAACAAGTAAGGACAAAATGTCAAAAGAAAGAATTTTTATCATTGATAACTGTAAGCCGCTTTGGAAATGAAAAAAAAGATATTAGCTGTTACAATGATTGTATTGATTATAGGTTGCAAACGCAAAAACCAGAGCAACGTCAATTTTTCGCATCTACAGAACATGGAGGATGTGTCTGATACAATCGAATTAACAAAAGAAGCTAAGGTCAGGGTTTATTGTACTGGGGAACTGAAACCAGATTGGGCCAATGTAAGTCGTGAATATATTGGCCAGGACGACGATATTGAAGTTTTTTTTAGACAGGCTGACAACAATATAAAAAAAATAATATTTAAAGAGTCAGATAAAAAAGGAGATACTTTGGTTGCTGAAATAGACCAAGTTAAATGCATCCAACATTATGATAAGGTTTTGGAGAAATACGTCGCCTTCATTACCATACCCCGCAAACTGGTTTTAAATAAGACTCGTCCGGACAGTTCTTTTGAATTTGATATCGCCATTGGTGATAATGATGATGGCATTAAGCAAAAAGCAAAATTATGCTGGGCAGGCCACAAGGACCCTCTTTTTGAAGGAAGGTTGGCGAGCAGAATAGTGATTACAGACCATGATTCTGTATCCCAAGACCAAAGAGTGGCAATAGCAAAGAAGATCACGCATCCCGCCACAGACCTGGCAGTTTTTCCACGCTACCTGATCGGAAACCTTGTTGCCGGGCAGGTTAACGATGTAGATGATTTGTCGGGATTTTTTAGGACAGGCTGGGACAACGATAACATTTATCTTTTGCTAGAAATTAAAGATTCTGAACAAAGAAAATTCAGGAACGAAATCCTGGCAAAAGATGATAATTTTGTAGACAGAGGATGGATCGAAGATCTCAAAGGCAAAAAAATCTGGCAGATGAACCTGATTCAATCAAAACCTGGTGGCGGTGCGTTGAAAAACCAGTATTGCGATACCCTACTGTCATTAGTTCCCGGAAAATATGTTGTTAAATATTCTACTGACGAATCACACGCTTGGAACGCTTGGGACGCACCTGCACCAAAAAAGAAGTTTTGGGGTATTACGGTTTCGAGCAAATAGGGTGTATTAGTTAATAGACCTCTTGGTAATATCCTACACACTTTTGCTAATATAATACCAGATATCGTACAATTATCTGCCGATTTTTATTGATAAATAATCGTGTCCTTGACGATTAAAGAAACAAATATAAATTAAAGGTAATATTAACTTGCTCTCACCGAAACTGATATTTAACAAGGGAATAACTATATGGTTTTTAATAATCCTATGGTTCGTTGTATCTGTAATTTTAAATAGCAGGTCTCTTCTTATCGGAACCTTAGTAGTATTGCTATTTTACATTATCCGCGAGAACAGGAGTATTATAAACAGACTGAGGATATACTATCTGGGCATACTATTTTCGGTCTCAATAATATTGCTTGCCTGTTTTTACAAACAGGATTCTTCCCGTGGCCGGGTACTCATATATAAAATCTCTTCAGGAATATTCTTTGATAGTGGAATCTACGGGATCGGTATCGGCAACTTTAAATCGACCTACTTACATTACCAACAAAAATATTTTCAGTCTGAAGAGAAAGACTATTCTGAAGAAGCCTTACTGGCAGATAATACCTATTATCTATTTAATGACTATTTTCAGTTTGTGCTTGAAGCAGGCTTATTGGGACTGCTAATAGTTATTCTATTCTGGACCCTGATTGTTAGAGCTTTTGTTTCCTTTTATAAGCTGCATAAAAGCCTCGCTGAAGAAATCTGTTTTATTGCTGTCATCCCACTTGTTTTTGCGGCCCTCTTCAATCATCTGTTTGAAAAAGTTGCTGTACAGTTAATATTCTGCCTTACCTTTCCTGGTATAATCTATTCAGAGTTCGGGCAGCGCCAAAAAAGAAAAATGTTATGCCTTACGGCATATCTTACTTTCTTCTTGATTTTCTTGTTCAACAACAAAAATCAACTGCTGCTCCGCAATTCGTACAATCAATTGGAAGAAGCGCAAATACTTGCCTCTAGCGGATATTCCCTGGAATCCCTGGACTCACTTGAGCACATCAAAACTTCTGTCAGGTATACCACAGCATATCAGTTAACCTACGGCCAGCTGCTTTATAAAATACACCGTTTCAAAGATGCCCTACCCTTTTTAAAAAATGCATCCGCGGGATTGCCATCCTCAGATTTATACCTGCTTATCGGACTTTGCAACAAAAACCTGAGAGCTTATGACGCGGCTGAATATTATCTAAAATCGGCAATAATGATGACGCCAAACCGCTTCTCTCCCAGGAGTGAGTTGCTATCTATCTATATCCTCCGGAATAAACATATCGAAGCAAAAGAAGTAGCCCTTGATATCCTAAAGCTGCCGGTAAAAATTGATTCACAAAAAGTTCATAAAATCAAATCTATTGCCTATAAATACTTAACCTCTTAATCCAATAATAATTTATGAAAAAAAAGATCCTTTTTACCCTAATTACAGTAATTCTCGGTATCATTATTTATTCCTGCAGAAAGGAACTCACTAAGCCAGATGATGTCGAGCTATCTGCGAAGTTGTCCGTTACGGAAGCAAAGGCTTATTTCAAATCCATCTCAAAAACTCATGAAACGGAAGGCATTTTCTCCAAAGCTAAATATGATTTACTTAGGCCTCTATGGCACAGGGCGCAATTGGGAACAACTAGTGAACATTCGTTTGTGGAGGTATCTTTACAAAATCCGGGACTAAGTTTTGCACTTTTTGCTTTCGATCAAAATGGGGATCCTATCAAACCTGATGTATCTGTAGCAAAGTATGTCTTCAAACGGCTGATCCTTTACAAGGATAACCAAACCAGTAAAATAGTACCAAGAATATTGACCTATGTCGCAGATAAATCCTATCTGGAAAAACATAGCTTTGATGCAACCGGATCAAAGATAAATGCACTTAAAAATTTCTCAGGATATATACAAGTACATGACATCAATAATGAACCGATTTCAATCTATAAATATATAAACGGATCAAGGATTTTTAAACTGCGAGCTGCAGACCTCAAAAACACTCAAGGCCCTAAAACAGAGGGATGGCAAACCAGCTGTGTTCCGACTTATACCTGGCAATGCACTTATATAGCAGATAGACCCGACTTAGGGGAAGTCTGTACAGATTACGTCTACAGTGGTGACTCGTGTACTACCTATTGGGTTCCGGATCCAGATCCGAATCAGCCTGGAGAAGGTGGTAATACTGGAGGAACCGGCTCAATGTCAAGTACAAAGATCGCTCAGGCTACAGTTTTTGATGATGGCAAGCCAAAGATCGCCGATATAGGAAAATATATAGACTGTTTCTTTGATGGAAAGGTGGCCCAGTCTTATACGATGACAATATATGCTGATCAACCTGTTCCAGAGACCACAGACTGGTTTAAGCTACTTACTCCTGGCGTGTCAACAAATAATCCCTTTGGGGTTCCAACCGGGATTGTCTGGACTGCTCCGGATGGAACGTTTTTTGACGTAGGCCATACCTTTGTTACTTTCGAAAAGAATAATGCGGATGGTACAAATGTGAGGCAAACTCTAGGTTTTTATCCTTCGGCTAATCCTCTTGTCTCTAAAGGAGCAATGGAAGATAACAGTGGTCATGATGCTGATGTGAAATATACAATGAATGTGACAAAAGAACAGTTTGAGGCAGCACTACAAAAGGTAGAAAGCGACTTTAACACTAAAGATTATGTATTACATAATCTGAATTCAACAGAATATAATTGTACAGATGCCGCAATTAGCTGGATGAATGCAGCGGGAGCAAATTTTGGAAATTCGGCATCAGGATCCTTTAAGAATACCCCTGGAGGCTTTGGACAAGTTCTAAGAAATATCCCTGGAGCATATACAAACCCATCATCTGGCATCCCTAGTAAAGGCCCATGTAATTAATTAGCTATGAAAAATACAAAAACCATAATTCTTTTAGTACTTATGATATTATTAAGTCTGTTCTCAGGTATTTCAATAAACAGGAACTGGGGCTTTATTTATCAGTTTGAATTTATAGATTTTTTACAACTTCGCGAGAGAGAATTCAAGGATTATCTAATTTGGGGAATTATTATAGTATCGCATGTTGGCATTATATCTCTTCCCTTTCTAGTAAAGACTAGCTATTTTAAAAAAGTGCTTTTGTATTTTCCTTTAGTTTATCTGTTGGGCTATTTACTTTTAGAAGCTGGATTCTTTATGCTGTTAATTCCATTCATGATTGTTTGGATTGTAACTATAGTTTATCATCGGAAAACAGAGAAAAATCTAGCATCATAAATAGAATCTTGGAAGGGATCTTGGGCACGTCTGAAAGTACACAGTGAGCATATACTTGCGGAGGATGCAGGCTGTTGACCGTGTAATTGTCCAATATTAAAGTGGGTTCGATTAAAAAGAATATTCAACTGATTAATCGAACTCCTTAATACTCAACTGGGATTAAAGTTTGAGATTTATTGAAGGAAGGCAACTCTGAACAAATATACACTTCGGATCCAAATCCATTTCCCTCAGAACTTTTCGTTTAATCCATCCGATTGCCGCATTTATCCTTAATCCAGATGTTTCTAAAGATCAAAATCCATTCGCAGGTACTGGATGTATATTTCATCAAATGTAACCCCTCTATTTCAGGCCAAGCTGGCCGCCAATTTAGTTGCCGGATGTAGCATATAATGTTAATTCCCTCTAAACAAATATAAACATCGGTACCAAACTCGCTTTTCTCTATCGCATCCCCCCGCCTGGTCTAACTCAAGACCGATTTTCTTCAAAACCGGACATTTATATGTCCCAAGTTAGAAGTGCTCAAATTCCAAAAAAAAGCGGCATAGATTGACTCAAATCAATAGCCAGGTCACAAGAGTTACCTCCCATAGAGATGCTACGCTAGAGCCTCTTATTTTACGCCAATTTGAAAAGTTATTGAGGAAGAATATATTGAAAAGCTTTGATCAGAAGATCAAAACGGCCAGCTTGCCCTGAAATGGGGTGATCAGCTTAAAATGAAACAGGGTGTCAGCATAAATCCGAAACGCGCGGCCATTTTTCGTGAAATACCCAATCAACATGACATGCCGCTAGAAATACAATTAGAACCAGAAGCCGTGATTTTCATTGCGTCACCAGGGAACGCTATTAAATTCGTTGCAATTAACGTTAACGATGATTTTAAATGGTCGATAAGAATTGGAAGTGAAGATAGATGCTTACAATTATTCCCTGACACTCTTGGTCACTATGATATCGAAGTTTATGAAAACAATGATCTAATCACGGATTTCTATAAATACATGAGATAACCCATCCCTGGCGTACGCATGCCGCTTGTACGTTTCCATATTGCCTGGACATTGGGCTGGATGGCTTGTGCTTAACAGAGATTTAATTGACGGATTTATTAATCACAAGTCAGGCCTATACTTTGGCCAGCGCTAAGACTTGCGCTAAATGTAGTGAACATGTTCCCGTATTCAGGGACACGGCTGCAGATTTATATGAGATATTGATGCCTTTAAGCATAAACTGCCAGGAGCCAAGGAAATTTGTACTTGTTATAAGATACAAAAGAAACGAATTATTCTATTCCCCCTCAACTTTTGCGATTGATCCCAAAAATCCCAAATGGCCGGTTATAGTCCTTACCAAGGCTCCGACAAAGCCATAGACCAACCATACCTTAAGATAACCTTCTCTTTACCTTTTATTTAGCTATTGTTAACATGCTGCGCTAAAGCTACGCAAATCTTTGACCTACCTAATCTACACCAGGGCTATAACTCAAGCAAAGCAAGTGCGAAGCAGTATGCAAGCAAGTACCTGGCAGGCCTGGCCGGAAGGTGGCCTAAACGTGGGGTAAATGTGGCATGAAGGTGGACTTTAGAATAGTTTTTTTGGGGGACTTTTAATCAGACGGATTAATTTGGGTTATCATCCCTTTTGATTAACCTAATATACTAAAATAAGCCAGGAAAACCAGACATAATACCCGCTATTAGGTATTTCACAAGGAAAATCGATCCTTTAACTTGCTTAAAATCAAAATCCAATGATACGCAAACTACTAATACCCTTGTTATTGTCAGGTTCAATAACATCAATGGTCTATGCTCAGGAATGTGAAAAACTATTATCTGATGGCCTCTATTCTTTTACTAAAATGACGAACACCAACTCATTTAGTCACGATTTAAGAACTTATTATCTTTCTGAAATCTTCAAATCGGATATGAAATCTGGTAAATGGGGTGCTTCTTTAACCATCCCTATTAAAGGGGTACCATTTTCAATCGGCGCAAATGATTCGGAAGATAAGTATACAGAATTAAAGACCAAGTTGTTGTCTATTACAGAACTAAACATAGGTGCTGAAAACGCCCAAATGCTGCTGCAATCAGTACCAAATACCAATTTATATGAAGCCTACGTTAATTGCGTAACCAAAAACGGGCAAAACAACCTATATGGTTTTATTCAGGGTACAAATGTTGAAACAGAAGATGCAGTGGTGTTTACCATCCATTACCGGCCATCATCACCAGGTGACTCCATGCCAAAAGTTACCTCATTTAATGTATACCCCACCAGCGCACTATTAAGTGGCAAACTCGATGTAGGAGAATCATTAAAGGGTTTTACTACACTGGTAACCTGTAAGCGGCCGGCGAATGAAGATGTGATTTTAACCATTCAAACTGACCGGGGTTCATTCTCCAGCAAAGCTTCTGCACAGGATAATATGACGGGTACCAAGGAATTTCCAATCGGAACCATTATTACATCTTATTTGAATTATGAACAGTTTAATACCGTTACGAAAAATCACGACAAGAGTCCGGGGGGAATTTTTACTTCCAATAAAAGTAAATGGGCACCTTGTGATGGCCGTCCGGTTCCAAATTCCAAGTTTCAAATATTAACGTCGCAAATTAATGTCCCTGATTTGCGGGGGATGTTTGTTAGAGGGTTAAATATTTTTGATCCCTACCAGCCCGTACCTGCAGTTACTAAAGAGAAAAGTGATCCGGATACCCGCGTTGTTGGCGGATATCAAAGTGATTCTTTCCAGGGCCATAAACATCTTGATAAAGACAACGTTGGTGTACTGATTTCTGAGAAACAAGCGCCAAATACGCCAAGACAAAGGTATACTGTTGAAGGAACAGCGGCCGTAAATACCGAGGGAAGAATACCAGCCGGATATGGTGACCCCAGAATAAGTACGGAGACAAGGCCAAAAAATATATCGGTTTATTATTATATCAAAATTAACTAAGGCATTATGCCATATAACTAAGTACAAAATCAATAAAGAGTCGCATAGGCCTTGTGGCTCTTTATTGATTATTTTGAGCATTGCGCATTATTTTTAAGCTAAAGAACCAGCTGACTTGTGCTAGATATATTTAAATCAAACAAAACCCTATTCCCCACGCGTTAACACTTCATCTGTCATTCCAAATTCCTTTGCTTCGGTGGCGGTCATCCAATAATCGCGACTGGCTATTTCATTTATCCGCTCATAACTTTGTCCGCTATGTTTCGCCAAAATATGGTACAGATCCGACTGGACTTTTAACACCTCTTTAATCCTGATATCCATATCAATAGCCGTTCCTTCTGCCCCACCCGAGGTTTGATGGATCATGACCCTCGAGTGCTGCAGGGCCGAACGTTTACCGGCAGCTCCCGCGCACAACAATACCGAACCCATAGAAAGCGCAATGCCCGTACAAATGGTGGCCACATCTGGCGCGATATATTGCATGGTATCATAAATACCAAAGCCTGCATACACCGATCCCCCAGGCGAATTGATATACAATTGGATGTCGTTTTTGGTATCAACCGACTGCAAAAAAAGCAATTGTGCCTGTATCACATTTGCATTCCGCTCATCAACGGCTTCCCCTAAAAAAATAATCCTATCCATCATCAATCGCGAGAAAACATCCATCTGTGCTACATTCAGCTGGCGTTCTTCCGTAATATAGGGCGTCATGGCAACAGGCAGGGTATAAGCAGCGGTTCTGTCCATATACTGATCTACATAAAGGCTGTTTAAGCGTTGGTGTTTTACCGCATAAAGGCGGAATTCTTTGTTAATATCCATCGTATTGATTTTAAATTTTGGGCATAGCGATGCCCCTGCCCCGATAATAGGGCATGATGTATAAATTAAATTGATTGTTTATTTGTGGAACAAACGCATTACCTTTTGCCTGAAACTTTGATGCTCAACGGTATTAAACAGCGTTTCGTGTATATTATTGATTTCATTTTTCAGCTGTTTCCGGCTATAATCGCGCACCACCTGGTAGGTTTTGTTCTGCCAATACACTTGCTCTCTAAGTTCAGGCTGTAAGATCATTTTGGCTTCGAACAGGAAACTTTCTCCATCCTTAGCATCCGACAGCAGATAATGCTCTATCAAACGGAGCTCATTCAACAATGTCTTCATATTTTAAGGATTTAGCTTTAACGGTATTTTTCACTTTTTCGAGGCATTTAAATTTCTGGGCGGTTGCAGAGCGCGCACCAGAAAAGCCAAAACGTCCGGCCAATGTTTCCATATCCAGTTTTTCATAATAAAAAGCACTGAGCAATTGCATGCATTTCTGTCCGGCCTGCTCCAATAAACGCAACAGTTTCCCAGAAGAAACTTCCTCATAGCGGGTATCAGCCAAATCGATCTCTTCATTAAAAACAAGGCCCAAGGAATCGAGGGTTACTTTCCTGTCGTTTTCCTGGTAACGTTTAATCCATAAATATTTGGCGATCCCAAATAAATAGGCTTTCTCCTGGTACTTCAGCTTTAATCCCGAAACCTGTACTTTCTCATAATATACCACCAGTGCATCCTGAAAAATGTCTTTTGCTTCTTCGAATGATCCGCCCATCTTGCTCACATGCCTTGCAACCAAAGGGAAGGCCTCTTTATAGAGTTTCATAAAAAGTGCTTCGCGTTGGCTGGGCTTCTCATTAATGAACGTTGCTGTCATGATTATTATGCTTTTAATAGTATGTGGGTATTTTCGATCAGATATCACCTAAAATTAACAATTATTTTTTTGGTGGCCTGACAAAAGCACCTGCTAATTCTTGCTGTCGGATTTAAAACAAAAAGTACAAGATGTATTATTGCAGTGCTTATATTAGCCATTAAATGACAATCGACGAACTAACCCTGGAAGTTTTAGCAGATAAAGCCTTATCTCAATTTGACAGTAAAAAACTGGTAAGCTGGGCGGTTAGTGTTTTAGAATTGGGTTACGAAAACGAAAATTTATTTATTCTTGCGGGCTTAGACTTTGATTCGACAGAAGAAAGAGAACATTATTTTTGGAAAAGTATTGCAGACCTCAAACTCAATGTTGAAAAAACTGAAGAGCAATTGCTTGAAAAATATGCACAGGCGATTGCCAATAGAGCCATTGAGAAAAAGATTAGCATTGAATATGCATTTCAGCAAATGAATAGAATAGTTTCAGCAAGCGGATACGACAGCAAATACTTAGCCTTTTACGAAATAAACGAAGATCTGGAGTACCTGAAGTACGAGAATAAAACGATATATCATTCCGGGCTAACTACGGAAAATGCAAACGAATTTATCTTTGAAGAGTTTAGGTTTTTTGCCTTGATGGAAGATTTAAAAATTCCACAAGAATTTAGAAACCAGTGTTATTGTCAGCGATGCAAAAAGCTTAATATTCCGGTTACTAGGAATAAGTTCCAATTAAAAAGACCTTTTAGATATGCAGTCTCGACTTGTGGCATTTGTGGATCTGAAAAGCTTAAACACAGCAGTGATCACGAAGTGAAGTGGATCATAATTAATGAGTATAAAAAGGCTATGTTAAATGCTCATGTATTCAGTTAGCACAACACTAAATCAAAAGGAATAGAATTAATGATTTCAACAAAAAATCTCAGTTTACTCCCAGATAGAACATCACTGGAGAATATTTGTAAAGCGATTTCAGTTTTAGACGCAATAATTTGTCAGGAATGGCAGTACCGTTATTATTCATTCTATTCGAACTGGGGCCCCGACGAACAATGTTTGCAAATGCGAAATGGTTCGGGTGAAGAAATTCATATATTATTTCTACCGAACGGCTGTGCAATAAATGGTACTGCGCTGGACTATAAGCAACAAGATAAGACTAAATTAACAGCCAATTTGCCTGCAATTTTTAATGAATTTGTTTTTGGGGAGCCAGTCGCATCACTGGGTACTACATTTTGTATATGGACCACTGAACCGAAAAACTGGCAAGTTGGACAACTTGAAAACATTGAAGATCATTCAGGAGAAATGTTGAGCATTTTTGACGGAGATCCTCAGACTTATGTTGATTGGGCGACTGATTATTTTGAAGGTAGTTACAAAGCAAGTGGAATCCCTCTGGAAACCGCATCAAAAATTTATAGTGGACAAACACTGACAAAAGAAATGGTTTTATCCATTGTTGAGGAACTGGAAGATTGGGAACAACTTGAAACTGATCTAAAAGAAATCAGTTATCCTTATAACTTCAAATAGCAAAAAAAACTTAAAAAATGAGCGAAGCGCAAAAAAGACTATACTTTGAAATGGTCGACAACAATATAGAAAAACACGGCTTTCATGTAACCTATGTGCTCGAAGCAAAAGACTTTACCCCGTTTGGCTATTCAAGCGGTTTGTATAAAAATTTTGGAATCCCCGAGGCTTTTGTTTCCGGCTTGCCCAATGGACTTACCAATACATTAATTACCAATTATGCTCAAGCATTTAGGGATCAAAAAGTGCCTTTAAAACAAAAATTAGCTAATCTAATCGATCGTTTCCCGGTATATATCATTCCGGTAAAAAATGAAGCCTTGAATGAAAAAATACTGAGTACGTTCAGATTATATGAAAACGATTACTTCGAATCTATCCAAATCATTTTTCCGGATTTAGATGGGAAGTTCCCGCAGGAGGTAGGTTATAATTATGACCAGGAAATTTTTGGTGATTACGAACTAAAATAAAGTCTTTTTACTTGAGTTCGATAATTAGTATTATAGTATTATTTTCTTCAGTGCTGATTCAATATTAAGGCCTCCCGTTCTGTCCGTAGAGTTAAGCATAGCGTCTCTACGGATACAAGAATAAAATTGAGTTTAAAACTCAACTAAAACGAGTCACAGACTCTTATCTATTATTAATCCGTAGAGCCCTTCGGAACTCTACGGACAGACACGTTGATTCAATATTAAGGCCTCACACAAAGCCACAACATTGAAAATTTAGATATAAAAAAAGCAGATTAAGCGCTTAAATCAACGCTCAATCTGCTTAAAATTATTGCCGGTTAAAGCCGAATATTATTTAATCACTTTAATCTGTCCTTTCATCACCATGTAATGGCCCGGATAGGTACAAATAAAAGGATATACACCCGGTGTTTTAGGTACTGTAAAATAAATCGTATCTGATTTTCCAGGCTGCAATAATGACGTGTAAGCCAGCACCTTAGGTGTGCTAGGAACAAAATCATACTTTTCGCCATCAAGACCCATTTTCAAGGCCATTTCCCCTACCGCATTGCCCGATCCCGGTGTGGTAAACACAAAATTGTGCAACATATCGTCAACATTTTTAAAGGTTAGTTTTACTTTAGTACCTGCCTTTAAGGTAATGCTGGTCAAATCGAATTTTAAACCTGGCTTAGTTCCTAACACAATCGTTTTATCAGGTCCTTTAGTCCAGTTTTCTGGTTGTTGGGTAACATGTTTTGCAACATCGGTATTCCCTTTAACTGAGCCTCCGGCAGCTGGCATATTGCCCATTTGGTGATGATCCATGCCCTCCATATGGTGTTCGGCCGGCGCGTTGCCTGTGGGTTTATTTTCAGCAGTTAATGCCAACTTTTCTCCATCGGGGATCTTGTTTAGAGTATAATAGCCGTAATTGTGCAACAAAGGGATCTTGTCGTTCTCGGCAAGTAATCCTTCCATTTTAATTTCGTGGATGTAACCTTCTTTTAAGCTATCCAACACTAACCGCACTCTTTTGTGATCAGGAGAAACAACAATGGCTTTAATGCTGCGTGCCGATTTATTGATCACCGGACTGCCGTAAATGTGGTGATATTTATAGGTAAAAGTAGATAGTTGATAAGCACCGGCATCCCGGGCGGTTTTTTCATCAACCGGCATGGTAAACTCGAGCTCAAAACCATCGGGCTGGGCCTTTACCGTTTGCACTTCAAATGGCACAATACCCGACCAGGTTAAACGCTGTAGCCCGTATTCGGCTTTGCCTGTAGATGACCATCCTCTTGAAGTCATGCCCACCAGCATACTGCCATCGGAGCCCCAGTTCATCCGGAGAATACCGGAAGAAAATCCACGGCGGAAAGGGAAAACCACGCCCTGGTATACCCCTTTAACTTTCTCTAAAAACACCCTGTTGATGTTACTCTGCGATTGGTCGCCTACAAAAAGCTGCCCTTTAAATGGTCCCATGTTGCCATTATCGGTATAATTGAGGATACCTGATGTAGAGTTGCCCATAATCGAATGCGGAATCCACACCGATGGGGTTTTTAATCCCGGAACCCTTTTGGCTACTTCGAATTCGGGCTCGCCAGTATCGGGAATATCATTTTTACGCAGTTTAACCGGAGAACCTGGCTCACCTGCCCATACCAGGCCGGCAGGATTACCTACAAAATCGCCTTCCGCTACGTGGGTAATGCTGCCCGAGCCTACCCAGTCGCCCTGGTTTTCGGCATAAAATATTTCACCGTCGCTATTTAGCGCCATTGCTGCAGGCGAGCGGAAACCGGTTGCAAAAGGTTTTAACTTAAAATCGGGGGTGAATTTGAGCATCCAACCGTGCCATTTAGATAAACTGGCGCCATAACCAATCCAGCCCACGTTAAGCGTAACCACCATGTTGCCATCTTTATCTAATATAGGTCCATATGCATATTCGTGGTAATTGCCCGATAATGGCCACGAGTACATGGTACGGTATTCATCGGCTTCGCCATCGCCATCCAGATCGCGCAGGCGTGTAATCTCGGCGCGCTGGGTAAGGTAAAGGTCTCCCTTGATGTAATTCAAGCCCAATATTTCGTGCATCCCATGTGCAAACAAGCGATATTTAGGTTGTTGCCCACCTTTCATGTACGGGTTAGTAATAATCCACACTTCACCTTTGCGGGTAGCTACGGCCAGCTCATCATTAGGTAAAAAAGTCATTCCACCAACTTCGAGTGCGATTTCTTTTGGGATGGGAACGGTTACTATGGGATAAATCTGTTTCTCCGTTTGTGCTTGTGTTTGTGCTTTTACGGTTACCAGTCCACTGCCCAGTAACAAAAGAGACAATAAGTATGTTGATTTTTTCATGTCTTGATTACCAGGTTAGCGAATAGGTTAACGAATCGGTGGCATTCGCCAGCAGTACCAGCAGCTCTTTGCCTTTCTGGGTTTTCCTGATAAAAGCTTTTGTGCCATCCGCAACTTTTAGGGTATAAGCCTTATCGCCAACAATGTAAGTATTGTTTTTATGTGCTTCGATGGTTGGTGCGGCAGCAATACGACAATAAAGCGGCTGCTTGCTATTGCTGATGCTGATGGTACGGCTTAATGCGGTACCATCACTTAAAACGGTTATTTTATCGGTTACATCGGCACCATTAGCCTCATATAAAAATGTTGGCATTTTGCTTTTATCTAATACATAACCCTTGTTTTGAAGGTCGTCAAAAGCAATAGAATCAGGCCATGCGGCCTCTTTATCAGCCAGCACAGCAAGGGCAGGTGCTGCAGAAAGTGGTAAAACAGTACCTAAAGGTTTGGCGAGCTGAGGTTCTCCCCTATCCTGCCACATTTCTTTCACGTCCATAAAATCTCCACGCCATACCTCAAGCAAGGCACCCTGCTTTAAATCATAAGCATAGTTTACTTTTTCGGGTGTACCTACAGAAATTACATGGGTACGTTTTTTTCCTTCAAACATCAGGAAGCTTCGCAGTAAATAGGGTTTGTTCGTTAGATTGATGACGTAAGGGCTAGTGTTTTGGGCCCTAGTAGAATAGGCTGCACAGCAGATAAGAAGCATCAAGCAGCACATCATTCGCTTATAAATCATAATTTTCATTTGGTTAAGGCGCAACAAAACAATCGGTTGCATAACAAATATATCATTAGCATATCAGTTTACAAAAATTCCGGCGCAACAATTATTAATAAACCTTGCAAATAACTAATTTTCAGAATATTAAACTTAAATGCAAACGGTAGCATAAGCAAGAACATTAAAACCTTTTATATTGCGCACAGGTTATGCCTCAATCTCTGTCTGTTTTTTACATTTTGGTTAGGGCATAGCCCAAGCTCTTATCTATCTATTTCGTTACATAACAACAAACGTTTGCGTAAATAGGCACTCATTAAATCGTATTATTTTAATGATCAAATTACTAATTTGGGGGATGAAATATCTATTCTTACTCTGTTTCTTAGGTTTTTATTTAACCACGGGGGCCCAAAACAAGCCTAATGCCAATATCGACTGGAGTAAAATTAATCCTGGGTTACAGGTTAGTTTTGCCTCTTCAAATATCCGTTATGCGAAAGAAGCTCCTCCTGAAATAACAGTACAGAAAGCATGGACAACAAAAGCATGGAAAGGAGAAAAGATAAACACCCAGGTATTATTGTGGAGCGCTGAAGCATCAAAATCAATCAAAATACAGGTTTCTGACCTGAAAGATACGCAAGGAAATGTGTTAAAAAAAGAAAACATTAGCAGCGGTTTTTTAAAATATGTAATTACTGATGAATTTAAAGACGGTTGTGGTTACAGAAAAGCAAAAGATTTCGATTCTTCTTACGTAGCCGACATTATAGATACTAAAACCGCAGCCATAGGCCTGCTAAAAAATAATACGCAACCCCTTTGGTTAAGCATAAAGGTACCGGCAAACGCTAAAGCAGGCAGCTATTCGGGCCAGATTAAAGTTATTGGCAATAAAGAACAGGAATTACAAATTACTATTCAGGTATTAGACAGAACGCTACCCCTGCCAGCAAATGGAAGTACGATTTAGATCTTTGGCAACACCCGCAAGCCATTGCGCGGGTACACAAGGTTCAAACCTGGAGTGCCGAACATTTCTCATTAATGAAAGAATACTACCAAATGCTGGCCAATGCAGGGCAAAAAACAATAACAGCCAGTATTGTAAACGAACCTTGGGGTCATCAAACATTTGACGACTATCCGAGTTTGGTTAAATGGACCAAAAAAAAGGATGGTAGCTGGAAATACGATTATAGCTTATTTGATAAATACATAGCTTTTGTAATGGAATGTGGAATTACAGATCGTATAAACTGCTATAGCATGGTGCCCTGGAAAATTGCGTTCACCTATTATGATGAAAATCTTGGGCAAGAAGCTGTGCTTAAAGATGCGATTGGATCTGAAGCTTATAATCGTTTTTGGAAGACCATGTTAGTTGATTTCACTGCGCATTTAAAACAAAAAGGATGGTTCTCCAAAACTTATATCGCCATGGACGAAAGGCCCATGGAAGCCATGAAGGCGGTTATAAAATTACTGAAAGAAACAGATAAAGATTGGAAAATTGCGCTTGCGGGTGATTATCATGGTGAGATAGAAGGCGATATTGATAACTATTGTATTGCTTCTAAATGGGATTTCCCTGCTGAGGTACTGCAAAAGCGCCAGCAACAAGGCAAAATTAGTACCTGGTATACTTGCTGCACTGAACCCTATCCAAATGCATTCACCTTCTCTTCTCCAGCAGAACAAGTTTGGATGGGCTGGTACTCGGCAAATAAAACCCTTGATGGATATGTAAGATGGGCTTATAACAGTTGGACAAAAAATCCACTGGTTGACAGTCGTTTTACTGCTTGGCCAGCTGGCGACACCTATCAGATTTACCCTGGTCCATTAAGTTCTGTGAGGTTTGAAAAGCTTATTGAAGGCGCACAGGATTTTGAAAAAATTTCGCTGTTGAAAGCTCAGTATGCAGCCAATAAAAACACAAAACAACTTAATGCACTCAATAGTGCATTGGCAACTTTCGACATTAAGTTATTGGCAACCACTTCAGCAGATGAAATGTTGAAAAAAGTAAAAGACCTGTTAAATGACTAATGGAATAAGTTTACAGATTAGATTATCGGCGTGCATATTATGATGAAAATTTAAAGTTTTGCAATCATGTCTTTTGCATACCGATCAATCAGAATTATGTTAAAAGATTTCTCCGTTTCGCTGCGCTTCAGCCGAATAACGCCTGTTTTTTGAAATCTATCGTTGATCGCCTGTCGAAGGGCCTGCCTTAATACTTTTTATACGCCTCTATACTCCGTTGAGCTCAGTTTGTACTGAGCTCAACGTGGCAAAATTTAGGGAAACCTGTGTATAATACAGCTTCATCTCATTATTCGTAACCGTTTTCAAAAACAATAGTTTGTTGTTTTTTTAGGTTTACTTCAACAATTCCATCATCGCCCATTTTTACACTTTCAGTCGGTAAATCTCTTACCACATAGGTTTTAAAAGGCAGTTTAATTCTAAGTAAACCCTTTCTTTCTGCATATACGGTTATCTTTGTTGGCACACCGTTTTCTTTATTTCCACTTACTAAAAAGGCGCCTTCTGCACGCAGGTTATTAAAAGCAACATCTTTCCAGCTTTGTGGTACAGCCGGAAATACCTGTATGTAACCATTTCTACTCTGTAATAAAAGCTCCTGAACGCCCTGTGCAAAGGCAAAATTACCCTCTAAGGTAAACGGACGGTAGGTAAAGCCAGAGTACTGCCCTCCTTTTTGATCGCCGTTTAAGTGAAAACTATTTGCAGAGCAAAAATTTGAAGCAAAAATTTCTAATTGTTTTGCGGCCTTATCGGCTTGGTAAGCCCTTGCGTATATAGAAGCCATCCAGCTAAAAGAATAACCACACCATTCCCTTGTACCTATTTCTTCTAAGCGTTTTAACGAATTATCAATAATGGTTTTATCTTGCGCGCGGTTAACATCTAATAAATCGAGCGGATATATGGCCATATATTGCGAAAAATGCCTGTGGGAGCCCGTTAAATTAGATCCGGGTGCAATGGTAAAACCAGTTTCATTTATTTCATAATCCGGTAATTGCTTTAGTACTTCTGCCCAATGTTTACTTTCGTCTATTTTACCCTTTGCCATGCTTACTTCGGCTGCGGCTTTAAATAAGAATTTAGCTAACGATAAATCATAGTTGGTCCAGTTTAAAAACCAAGCTTTTATGCTGTTATCGTTATACTCAGGACTAGAGCTTAAAGGCAGTGAACGTTTGCCATCCTTCAATCTTGTAATGTTCTCCAGATAGGTTGCTGCTTCGCAGATGTATGGATAAGCCCTGGTTTTAAGAAACCTTTTATCCATGCTATATTTCCACTGCCAATAAAAATGTTGCGAGGTCCATGCGCTTACGGTTGGCGAAAGTGAATACTGGATCCATCCACCCATCGGATCGCCATTTAAGGTAACCACACCTGGTACATTTAAGCCATTAACACCAAAATATTGTTTGGTATAATCAAGGTTCTTTTCTTTGATCTTCCATAGCCAATCGGTAAAAGTGCTCCCCTCTGCCAGGTGGTTAGCGGTATATGTTGGCCAATAACTCAATTGGGTATTCAAATCATTATGAAAATCGCCTTTCCAAGGTGGTAAACTGCCATTATCGGCTGTCCAAACGGCTTGTAAAGTTATGGCTGGCGCACCTTTTCTGGCTACACACCCTAACTTGTACATTTCTAAATAGTATTGTTTTTGAATTAGCTGATCGGGAACAGAGATATTCGATTTATTCCAGAAATCCTTCCACCATTTGATATGAGAATCCCAGCCGGTAGGCTCTTTCGCAGTTGAAGAAATGACAGGTAATTTTGCAGCTTTATCATTACTAATGGTCCAGGAGCCGATTACATTGCCATTCGCCATTGTTTTCCATTGAACCAACACCTCATAATAATGACCTTCGTAAGTAGGCTGACGGTAACGGATACTATTTATAGTATTGGCGACTGTTCCTTTTTCATAGCCCAGTTTCTGCAAACCTTCTCCTGCATGGCTGTTATCGCCTTTTTCTATCAAATTATTGGCATAATTATGCACAATCAAGTTAGGTATGATTGCCGTAGATTTAAGATTTTCGAAACTAAAATATCCCCGTTGCTGCTCCGCATGGATGTAACAGTTAAAAACAGTACCATTTTCGAATTTTACGGTATTTAAGGCCGTTTCAATATCCAATTCGTTCGACAATACTTTACCTAGCTTCGCAATATCAAATTCCATTGCCGCGGCAGGCAATTTGGTTGGATACGGACTGTTATCATAAGGTTCATCGCCTATTTTTTGAACGGCTGCGTAATTATTTTGGTGAACCTGCTCTTCTACCCACTTAAAATTAAGCTTTGTGATATCCAGCGCTTTACGTTCATCCCACAGATCTGCCCGGTCTAATGAAAGGCGGAGTTTATTGTTCTTCCCCCAGATTAAAACGCCTAACATACCATTCCCAAGAGGCATGGCTTCATCCCACCTGTTAGCGAGTTTAGGAAAAGAAAGATTATACGGTTTTAATAATTGTGCAAAGCTTGTGACAGAAAAGCACAGGAGGAATAAAACAATTGTAATTTTAGTTTTCATTTGTTTGTTTAGAAATGGTTAGCACGTGTGGTGTTATATCAATTTCTAAAATAATGATATTAAATTACAATAAAACCGCTAAAATTTGCGCAAACGTTTGATGGGTAATATAAAACAGGCAATTGCAAAAAAAAGACTAGTGCACAATTTTGAAAACGAGTTCCTTTAAGAGTTCTCCATCATCAACATTTCCGGTACTATCTAAACCTTTGCTTTTTAAATCGTATTCGCGGAGTAACCCGATCACCTGAAAAACTTTTCCGGTGTTGTAATTTCTTGCTGCTACCTCATAATCTTTAATAAAGAATGGAGGCACGCCCAAAGCTGATGCGGCATCGGCCTTGTTTGGGATATAATGGTATTTTAGAAGTTTAGTAAAGTAACCACCTAAATTGGCCAAAACCATTACTGTTGGATTGGCTTTAGGGTTGCTGGCGAAGTAATTGATAATTTTATTGCATTTCAGCACATCGCGGATGGCCAGTGCCTTCTGCAATTCGAAAACGTTATATTCTTTACTAATGCCTATGTTTTTCTGAACCAGATCGGTATTAATGGTTACTTCTTTTGGAACATTGAGCATTAATTTTTCGATCTCATTGGCAATTTTAGAAAGGTCGGTTCCTAAATATTCGGCCATTAAAGCCGATGCCTGCTGATCGATCTTGTAACCTTTATCTTTAATAAATTCCTCGATCCAGGGTACCAGTTTATAATCGCGGACAGGATCTGACTGAAAAATCAACCCACTTTTACTAATGGCCTTATAGATTTTTTTTCGTTTATCGAAGTTCGCATACTTAAAGGCCAAAACCAATATGGTACTCGGTAAAGGCTTTTCAAAATAATTGAGCACAAATTCGCCCTCTTTGCTGCTCGCATCTTCTTTGCCCCACTTTAAATCCTGTGCCTCTTTAACAATTACTACCTGGTAATCAGACATCATTGGGTATCGCTTTGCAGCACCCAAAACCGTTGCCATATCGGTATCTTTGCCATATAAAACTGTCTGGTTGAAGCCTTTTTCGGCATCATTCAGCAATTTATCTTCAATATAATCTGTTACTTGATCGATATAGTAAGATTCTTCGCCGTGCAGCAAATACACAGGTTTGAATTTTCGGGCTTTGATATCTTTAATAATTTCGGCAGCAGTCATTGCCCGTAAAATTACGATTTAGGTTTAAGGATTTGGATAAATGTTTATAAATTAAGGAACGTTAGATTTGAGCTGTGAGACATTAGCAGGAAACTTCCAGACGTAATCAAAATTAACTAACTTTGAAGCTGTAATAATTGTTTTATTGTTGCCTGTTAGCGCTAATGGAAAGCTGTTAACCGAAAACTGCCAACTATAAATTGAAGACTGAAATATTTAACCCTACCCCGCTTAACCTGCCGCCCTATCCATTTAAAATTACCCAAAAGGATAATGTAGTTTTTATTTTCGATGAGATCAGGAAGAAACACCTGGTACTTACGCCAGAAGAATGGGTGCGCCAGCATTTTATACAAAACCTGATTTTGGAAAAAAAATTCCCACGTACATTGATCCAGATTGAAGGTGGTTTGGTGTTAAACCAATTGCAAAAAAGGAGCGATATTTTGGTTTACAATACGGCTGGCGAAAAACTGATGTTAATTGAATGTAAGGCACCCAAGGTAAAGATTACACAATCGGTTTTCGAACAGGCATCGCGGTATAATTCGATACACCAGGCGAAATGGATTGTGTTAACCAATGGTTTGCAGCATGTTTATGCCAAGATGGACCTGGAGAAAGGGAAGTTTAACTTCGTACAGGAAATGCCTGAATATTTTGGATTATAGGATGTACATAGTTTCTTCATTACTGAGGAACGAAGACAATCACAACTTTACAAAATGATTCTAAGTTTTTTCTGGAAAGCAGAAATAGTAGCGTTTAGGTTTATCCAGCCCCGCTCCCGCTTCTGCCAATTGAAGAAATTGGCATCCCGCTTTGATCGGGTTTAGGTGGCACAGCCAGCAAAACCATTAGGGGTTGCATGGAGCAAGAATAACATCTTTTTTCTGAATCATGCGATTCATCTATCGGTTGGTGTCCCACCGACCGAAACTTAATCGGCATCCTCAAAACGAAATTAGGATAATGCTCTTCTTGGTCGGTGAGACACCAACCAATAGGAAAATAATTAATCGCATATTTTGTTATCCTGAACGTAGTGAAAGATCTTTATTGAATAATTTGAGTTCTTTTCTGAAAATCAGGTACAGAAGTGCTTAGGTTGGTTCAGTCCCGCTCCCGCTTCTGCTCCGATGAAACCTGTGAAACAAGCAAGCTCACCATAAAAAAACAAAATATACAGTGCTTAAATCGGGAGCATCTCGCTTTGATCGGGTTTAGGTTGCACAGCCAGCAAAACGATCAAAGGTTGGAAGGAGCAAGAATAGCGCTTTTTCTGAATCATGCTATGCAATCTTCAATAGCAGCAAAAGCCCTCAGATTCTAAACCTGATTGACGCGAAAATCCTTTTTTGTCATCCTGAGCGTAGTCGAAGGGCAAAAAAGATTGGAGCAGAAAGCAGGACAAAGGTTAAAAAGATTGACTACAATTGCTTTCCAAAATAAAATGAAAGTAGCATAATTATCTTCTTGGTCGGCGAGACACCAACCAATAGGAAAGATTTGCTTCGCAGAGCCTCCGGGTTCTTCCGTCGTTCAGAATGACAAAAGAAAATATGATCTAAACACTATATTCCGTCTTCCAAACCTGTTTATTCCCGCTATAAATGGCTTCGTTACACATGGCTACACATATGGCCGCCTGGGTTCCGGTATTGATATTCGATGCGGGTTCTTTCTTGGTTGTTATCGATTTATAAAACTCATCTAAGGCATAATTTGTACCATCTATAGTGGGTTTATCTAAAATCGGGATGCCCCCATCTTTATTTACCACAATTTTTGTAGCTCCAGTTACCCCATCAACAATACCTAATTCTTTTTTAGCACTTTCTTCGGGATAAAATAACCCGGTATTGGTAAGCAAAGAGACCGAACCTTTTGTACCTTTTATTTTAAACAGATATCCATCATGCGCATTGCCACAAGTAGCCCCAAAGTTGCCAATCATTCCTTTTTCGTTATAACGCAAAATGGCCTGAATATTATCATAAGTTTCGCGTCCGTCTTTAAACACATCTATCCCACCCGATCCCATAATTTCATCAGGTTGCGTTTCGAAGGCCCAATTGATAAAGTCAATCTGGTGCGATAAAAGTTCGGCAGCTAATCCGCCAGAATATTCCTTATACATGCGCCAGTTGATTTTACGCTCTAAAGCCGGATCTGGCACCGCCCTGCGCCAATTACCATTACGGTCCCAACGGCAATCGATCTGGCTAACCTTACCCAAATAACCACTTTGTACCATGTCTTTCACCTTAAAATATAGGGGCGAATAACGGTATTGATATCCCACCTGAAAAACCTGATTAGGATATTGTTTTACCAGTTTTTTAAGTTCGAGCGCCTGGTCAATATTATAAGTCATGGTTTTTTCTACGTACACATGTTTACCAGCCAGTACCGCATCTTTTGCAATTCTGAAATGCTCGCTTAATGGTGTGGCAATAAAAACCGCATGAATGGTTTTATCGTCCAAAACTTTGTGGTAATCTTTTATGGCCTTTGCATCAGCAGGAACATACTTTTCGGTTTCCTTAAGCCTAAAATCGAGTAAATCGCAATAAGCTTTAATTTTATACTTTGCTGGCATTGATTTAATTACCGACAAAACGCCTTTGCCACGATCGCCACAACCAATCATGGCCACATTAATAATTTCATCAGCCACTAAATTAGCAAAGCCCTGGTTACCCAAAAGTAAACCAGAGCCTAACAAAGTGGTATGTTTTACAAAAGATCGACGATGCATGGTATAATGATTAAAATATTAGTTATTGAAGCGCGCAACTCCTGCTATTATTAAGGGCTAGTCCCGCCAATGCTGCAATCTTTTTGTTGCCGCATCTGCAATAATAACGAAAATGCAACAAAAAGTATTTTCGCGTATGTCGGGGCTATTTAATTACTTTCAGTGCTTATGGGTTTGTTTCACAGCATAAACGCTAATGATAAACCCGATTGAGCTAAATAGCCCACAGCGTAGCGAGGACTATAAGCGAAAGCGGGACTGAAGGCTGCCATATTAAACTCACGTGCGTTTTCAAACCAATAAAAAACTTACACTTATAAATTTTTGATTTTAATGGTCCTAAAATCCACCTTATTTCCATGGTCCTGCAATAGGATATGTCCTTTTGGTGCTTCACCAAAGTTTTTCCAATCTTTATACTTGCTGATGGCAACCAATTTTTTAAACTCTTCAGAGCCACGTGTATATTCTAACACTTTAACCCCATTTAAATAGTGTTCCACTTTGTTATTTGGGTACACCACCACACGGCCATTGTTCCAACTGCCGATTGGGCGCAGGTAACGGGCTTCTTTTTTCGAAGTTATTAAATCATATAAAGATGCTAAAGTACGGTTTCCATCTCTGCCTAATTTTGCATCCGGATGTAATACGTCATCTAAAACCTGATACTCAAGTCCGATGGCAGAACCCGTATTTTTTTCGCTTAAGGTAACAAAATATTTTACACCGCTATTGGCTCCAGGTGTTAGCTTAAATTCGAACGATAAATCAAAAGCAGCATATTCATCTTTGGTCACAATATCGCCGCCATTGGTCGATTCAGCACCTCCAGATGGTTCAACGCTGATTACGCCATCGGCAATTTTCCACCCTTTGGCAGGGAAAGTAGTTTTATAAGCACCAACCCAACCTGCATTGCTTTTGCCATCGAACAATAGCTTATAACCTTCCGATTTTTCGTAGGCAGATAAAGTATTCGGAGTTAAATTAACCGTATAAATTCCTTTTGGAAAAGCCTTGGCTTTTAACCCTTCTGTTTGGATGTTAATATTTTTGAAATAAACCCTCTTACCATCGTTCTCGAGGTTATTGCCAATACCGTGAACCTGTAAGCCAATAAACCCAGATTTATCTAAGGTATCGATTACGTAGGCAACAGGTGTTCCATTTACCCAGGTTTTGGTTTCGTTACCAATACATTCAATTTTGTAGTGATTAAACTCATTCTTTTTATACAACGGTTTTGCAGATGGATTAAGCTCTAAAGGATAAAGCCACAATCTTCTGGCTTCGTCGTAAATGCCACCAGTCCAAGCCCGCGGTGTAGGGTCTATTTCCATCTGCCTGCCAAAAACCAATCCTTTGCCATTGTTTCCTTCTGGTTTAATATGACTACGTGTTTGCACCCCCGAGTTGGTGGTTTCGCCTTCTAGTTTCACATCAAGTTCTAAAATGAAATCGCCATATTCTTTTTCGGTAATTAAGAATGAATTTGGTGTGCCTTTGGTCATTGTTCCCACAATCATTCCATCTTCAACCTTGTAAGGAGCAGCACCTGCAACGGCTTTCCAACCGGTAAGTGTTTTACCGTCAAATAATGGTTTTGTTTTTTGAGCAGCAGCTGATAAGCTGATTAGCGAAAGCGCTAGAATACTATATTTTTTGAAATTTAACATGATTTTTTTTCTTGCCGTCATTCTTCCTTGCAATGACGATATTTCTGTTTTAATATTTAAATACTTTTCCATTTGCCATTACTTCCTGTTTACCTTCATCAAAAACTGCTTTCGCACCCGTGTGTACTGCAGCATTGGTCATGATATTGGCAATAGAGTGCGAATAACCCGCTTCAACAGGAGCATTTGGTGTTTTACGGCTACGCACACATTCCATCCAGTTGCGCATATGGCCAGAAGTTAAGGCATCCCCGCCCATATTGGCTCCTGTAGCCGCTTTAATTTCGGTTTTACTTAAATCAAACTCCGGCAAAAGATTGGCTTTTAAGCCCATCGCTGCGGCCTCTTTTTCCTTTAAGCCACCTTTTGGCGATACTTTATTGGTAATTAAATTCAGCTCGCCACCGTTCGAATAATAAACCTCGCCTACATCACCCACACTATTCTGCATTCTTGAAGTAAAAGTAACCTGAAAGCCATCGGTAGTATCTGGTTGGCCATAATCGAATACGGCTACCATCGAATCCCAGTTTCTACGGCCATCTTTCCAGGTGTAAATACCTCCGTTTGCCACTACACTTCGCGGATGTTTTAAATTGGTAAACCAATGCAC
Source organism: Pedobacter riviphilus (assembly GCF_014692875.1). Lineage (NCBI taxonomy): Bacteria > Pseudomonadati > Bacteroidota > Sphingobacteriia > Sphingobacteriales > Sphingobacteriaceae > Pedobacter > Pedobacter riviphilus. The sequence continues at coordinate 3,377,584 of NZ_CP061171.1, forward strand.
CGTATCAATCTGGTGCGACATCCACTGCCCTGGCATTCCCGACGAATAAGGCCAGAACAACCTGTATTCCAAATATTTTCTCGGATCGAAGGCTTCAACCGGGCGATTCAATAAGAAACGTTTCCAATCAATATCTTCTTCTTTTAATTTAGCCACTAAATCTGGTCTGCGCCACCGGCCTGGCTGGTTTACATTCCATACCAGATCTACAGCAGTGATCGGTCCGAATTTTCCGTCCTGTATAAATTTTGCTGCATTGATATAATTCTCACCACTTCTTCTTTGCGAACCAATCTGTACAATCTGTTTGCTTGCTTTAACGGCTTTAAAAGCTGCTTTGGCATCGTCCATAGTTTCGGCAAAAGGCTTTTCTACATAGGCATCGCAACTGGCTTTTACGGCCTCTATGGTGTGAAGTGCATGCTGAAAATCGGCGGTGCTGATAATTACGGCATCAAGATCTTTAGTTGCATAAAGCTCATCATTGTTGCGACAGGCTTTAATATCATGACCAAATTTTTCTTTTAAATGGGCAATTCCTAAATCTCTGCGGTAATTCCATAAATCAGAAAGGCCAACAATATCGAAATTCAGCTCCTTGTTGTGGTTCAAAAAACAAGGCAAAAGCGTATCTTTAAAACGATCAGAAAACCCAACAACACCAACGCGTACCCTATCATTAGCACCGATGATGCGTCCATAACTTTTGGCGCTCATGCCCATGGTACCTGCATAGGTTGCTGCAGCAAATATTGCCGATTGCTTAATAAATTTTCTTCTGGAATTTTCCATTTGGGATATTAGGTTAGATTATCGGTTAACAAGTTCGCTATTAAACAAACCATTTTAATAAAACCTAAATTATGGTTAATAAAAACAAACCTTAAATATTCGCAAGTAATATTTTTGAAACTTTATAATAAAACAATGGCTTATAATCATATTAACCTTAAATAAACAGCCAAGAAGCCTGTATTTACGGCAATAGCATATTTTTATGGAGATCTAGGAAAACGTTTGAAATAATTTATTCTTAATGAGATAATTTTAATTAACTACTAAATAAAAAAGCCTTTCAGAAAATAATCTGAAAGGCTTTTTAGGGTGACGATCGCAGCGTCTGTAAAGTTATTATTATCCTAAAACCGCTAGGCTTTCTTCAATAATTTTGATTTTAGCTTCAGCATCGGCTTTTTTATTCCGTTCGTTTGCAATAATTTCTGGTTTTGCATTCTGTACAAAGCGTTCGTTACTCAATTTAGCATCAACCGACTTTAAAAAGCCTTGTAAATATACTAAATCGGCATTTAAGCGTTCGCGTTCTGCCTCTATATCAATGTTTTCTGTTAGTGGAATAAAGAATTCATCTTTACCAGCCATAAAAGCAGTTGCACCAACAATTTTATCGTTTACAATTTCGGCCTCTGATACATTGGCTAATTTGAAAACAATGTTTAACCATTTTTCGTAATCGAGATCAGAGTTTATTTTGATACTTAAAGGTAACGCTTCTTTAGGAGAAATCTGCTTCTGGTTCCGTACGTTTCTAATTTCAGCTACCACGGTTTTAATTACCTCCGCATCTTTCAGTAGTTGCTCATCAAAAGCGCCACCTTTCGGAAATTCGGCTACAATACAACAATCCATTTCGCCACGGTCCGCAAACAAATCATCATGCCATAACTCTTCGGTAATGAAAGGCATATTCGGGTGCAATAATTTGATGATATTTTCGAAAAAAGCAATCGTTGCTTTATAACTCTCTGCATCAATCGGTTGTTGGTAAGCCGGCTTAACCATCTCTAAATACCAGGCACAGAAATCATCCCAAACCAATTTATAAGTGATCATTAATGCTTCTGATAGGCGATATTGCTTAAAGTTGGCTTCAATTTCTACCAAAGCTTCGTTAAAGCGGTTTTCGAACCACGATATGGCCTGGATATTCGGGTTTGCGAGGTTTTCGTCAACTTCCCATCCTTTTACCAAACGGAAAGCATTCCATATTTTGCTGGCGAAATTACGTCCCTGTTCACAGTAGCTTTCATCGAACATTAAATCGTTGCCCGCCGGTGACGACATTAACATCCCCACGCGTACCGCATCGGCACCATATTTTTCGATCAATCCAATCGGATCAGGTGAGTTACCCAACGATTTAGACATTTTACGGCCTAATTTATCACGCACAATACCTGTTAAGTATACATTCGTAAATGGCTTTTTGCCCATAAACTCATGCCCGGCCATAATCATACGGGCCACCCAGAAGAATAAAATTTCAGGCGCGGTAACCAGATCATTGGTTGGGTAATAATAATTGATGTCTTTATTTTCAGGATTTTTAAAGCCGTCGAAAACCGAAATTGGCCATAACCATGATGAAAACCAGGTATCCATCACATCATCATCTTGCCTTAAAAATGGCTCTAATTGATGTTTGAATCCAGCTTTTTCAGCTTCTGAACAGCTTTCATCCAAATGTTTTTTCTTCCAGAATTCTTCTAACGCTTCATCTTTGGTTTTGGCAACCACCCAATTTCCTTTATCATCATACCAGGCCGGGATTCTTTGCCCCCACCATAACTGACGACTAATGTTCCAATCGCGAACATTTTCCATCCAGTGGCGGTAGGTGTTTTCAAATTTATTTGGAATCAGGTTTACCTCTCCATTTAGCACATCATCCAAAGCAGGCTGCGCCATTTCTTTCATCTTTACAAACCACTGCATCGAAAGTTTTGGTTCGATAGCGGCATCGGTACGTTCAGAAAAACCAATCTGCGATTTATAATCTTCAACTTTATCTAAATGCCCGGCTTCTTCCAACATTTTGGCAATTTTTTTACGGGCAACAAACCTGTCTTCGCCTACTAAAATAACCGCTAATTCATTTAAAGTTCCATCATCGTTTAAGATATCGGTAACTGGTAAATTGTGCTTAACACCAAGCTCATAATCATTCAGATCGTGCGCCGGCGTAACTTTTAAACAACCAGTACCAAACTCAATATCAACATATTCATCTTCAATAACCGGAATTTCGTGATTAACCAAAGGCACAAAAACCTTTTTACCTTTTAAATGTGTAAAACGTTCGTCATTCGGATTGATACAGATTGCTGCATCAGCCATAATCGTTTCCGGACGCGTTGTAGCTATTGTTAAAAACTCGTCTTTTGTTCCCGAAATCAGGTATTTAATGTAATATAGTTTTTGGTTTACTTCCTTACGGATTACTTCTTCATCAGAAACGGCAGTTTTACCAGCCGGATCCCAGTTTACCATACGGATACCACGGTAAATCCACCCTTTTTTATATAAGTGGATAAACGAATCGATAACCGCTTCAGAAAGATCCTCCTCCATGGTGAAACGGGTACGGTCCCAATCGCAGCTTGCGCCTAATTTCTTTAACTGGTCTAAAATAATACCGCCGTATTTCTCTTTCCACTCCCAGGCATATTTCAAAAATTCTTCTCGCGAAAGGTCTTTTTTATTGATACCCTGCTCTTTTAACATCGCTACAACTTTTGCTTCGGTAGCAATAGAGGCGTGGTCTGTTCCTGGCACCCAACATGCATTTTTACCTTGCATGCGGGCTTTACGGATCAATACATCCTGAATGGTATTGTTGAGCATATGCCCCATGTGTAGTACACCTGTGACGTTTGGCGGCGGAATTACAATGGTGTAAGGTTCGCGTTCATCGGGTTCGGAATGGAAAAATTTCTTCGATAGCCAATAGCTATACCATTTATCTTCTGTTTCTGCAGGATTGTACTTGGTGGATATGCTCATGAATGATATTAAAAGTCCAAAAATAGCTAATTAAGCTGAAAGACCAAAGCAGAGTAAGCCGAAAGACTCAAGCAAAATCAAGGCGTTTTAATATTCTCTATTCCTATGTTGTGTTTATTTTTTGGAGAGCAGGTGCAGCATTCATTTTAAAGTGAGTCCTGCTTTTCGTTTTACTTCTCCCGATGAAGAATCGGGCCTGCGCTCACTACAATCAGTATCTAGGTAATAAAGGTTTAGAAACATTGGCTATGCAACCTTAAATCGTGCGCTATAAATATGATTTAATAGATAATTGTATTTTAGCAAAAAACACTCAAACTACAATGAACGCTAAAAATTTAAAAATTGGTTATGCCATACTAAGAATATCAATCGCTATCATTTTATTATCGCACAGCATACTAGGCATGTTTGATGGCGGAATTAACGATTTCGGCAATTTTTACCTGAATAAAAATGGATTTGCACCCTTTGGAGTAGCAATAGCCTGGATAATTAAACTTTCACACATTGTTTGTGCAGTGCTTTTAATTATGAACAAATATATCCGGCTGGCCTATTTTGCAACAATTTTTGTATTGATTATGGGAATAATCATGGTCCACTTTAAAGAGGGCTGGTTTGTTGTGGGAGGCGGAAGAAACGGCATGGAGTATAACTTCGTACTTATATGCGTACTAACCGCAATTATGTTTTTGAATGCTGCCTTAAATGATACTGCTCAAAAATCAAAAACGGAAAAATGAGTTAATCGATATCGTCAAAAACATCATCTAATTCCAATTCAAAACCTGGTAATACCGATGAAGTGATTTTTTCGCTATGGGTAAATATTTTAGAGGGCTGAAATTTGCCCGAATCATTAAGGGTGTAAATGAGGATGCTTTGATCGCTTTGGCTAACCACCCAATATTCTTTAACACCGAATTCTTCATAAACGCGATATTTATTAAGCAATTCCATTTTGGTATTGCCGGGAGATAAAATTTCAATAACAAGATCGGGCGCACCGATACAGCCGCGGGCATCTAATTTACTTTTATCACAGACAACACAAATATCGGGTTGTAATACCGTATATACATCTTTATCAGCTTTACTTCCTTTTGGAAAACGGACATCGAACGGGGCAGAGTAAACTTTGCAGGGTTTATCTTTTAGAAAAATGCCTAAATTTAAGAAGATACTGCCAGCGACTTCCTGATGCACCCTTGAAGGCGCAGGACTCATTTTAAAGATTTTACCTTTAATCAGTTCTACTCTTTCAGGAAAAAGCCAGTTTAAATAATTAGAGTAGCTATAAGTTAATGATGCATCAAGTTCATTGAATTGCCTTACGGGCTCATCATCATTTAAAACTGGATATTGAACAGGTTTAGACATAAACGAATATACTAATTTTTATAGTAATCCACCTTTCTGTTTTTCAACATATATTACTTACCATTAACAAGTTAATAAAGACAAAGGCTGTTTTACCCTAATCTTCTTAATACCCTTAACTTCTTAATGGTAAACGGATCCCATTGTTTTTCATCATGAAGAAGTTAAGAAAGGTTAAGGCTTTATGTAATTTTCTTAATTATCTAAATGCGTTAATGGTAAACGATTATAGACTCCACATACAAATTGCGTGTTAAAACTTCATTTTCTGTATTCTTACCGCATTTAAAATGGCCAAAAGTGCAACACCAACATCGGCAAAAACGGCTTCCCACATGGTTGCTATTCCTCCTGCTCCTAAAATTAAGACGATCGCTTTTACAGCAAATGCCAGTACGATATTCTGGATCACAACCTTTTTGGTTGCCTTACCTATTTTAACCGCGGTTGCAATTTTAGAAGGCTGATCGGTTTGAATCACCACATCTGCGGTTTCAATAGCAGCATCGCTTCCCATTGCGCCCATGGCAATACCAATATCGCTGATGGCCAACACGGGCGTATCATTTATTCCATCGCCAACAAAAGCTACCACCTTACTTTTGTCGCTTTTAATTTCTTCTAGCCTGGCAACTTTATCTTCAGGTAATAAATCGCCAAAGTAAGTATCAATGCCTAAGCCTGTTGCTACTTTTTTAACAATTGAGGTTTTATCACCACTCAGCATCACAACCTGTTTTATTCCGTTTTCATGAAGTTGCTTAACGGCTTCGGCGGCATCTTCTTTTATTTCATCGGCAATTAGCACATGGCCAACGTATTTCTGGTCAACAGCAACAACAACGATACTTTCTTCAATCGATGCAATCCTGGCATCAAAGGCAATATTAAATTTTTCTAAAAGCTTTGTGTTCCCTGCCAAAACTGCTTTGCCATTTACCATGCCCTTTAAGCCCATTCCAGCAATTTCCTCAATATTTTCGGCGGGATGAATTTCTTTCTCTCCTGCGTATTCTACAATGGCTTTCGCAATTGGATGGGTAGATTTTGCTTCAACGGCAGTTAATAAATTCAAAAACGTTGCTTCATCGATACTGCTTTCTACTTGCTGAACCTTAAAAACGCCTTTTGTCAAGGTTCCTGTTTTATCCATTACAACAGTATTTAGCTTGGTAATTAAATCGAGGAAGTTAGAGCCTTTAAAAAGAATCCCATTTGCCGATGCGGCACCAATGCCACCAAAATAACCCAATGGGATGGAAATTACCAGCGCGCACGGGCAAGATATAACCAGAAAAACCAGTGATCGGTACAACCAGGTTTGGAAATGATATTCGCTCCCTAAAACCAAAATTGGAATAGTAACCAGTGCGAGGGCTAAAAAGAAAACAATTGGTGTATATATTTTCGCAAACTTGCGAATAAAGAGTTCGGTTTTAGCTTTGCGCGTAGTGGCATTCTGAACCATTTCCAGAATGCGCGACAATGCGCTATCAGCAAAAGCCTTGGTTACTTTTACTTCAATTACCTTATCCAGATTAAGCATCCCCGCTAAAATCGATTCGCCTTTATTAATTGTACGTGGTTTGCTCTCGCCCGTTAAAGCAGCAGTATTAAAACTGCTTTTATCACTAATCAGTTCTCCATCTAAAGGGATTTTCTCACCAGCTTTTACCTGTATAGTTTCGCCAATTTCTACCTTTTCAGGATTAACATCTTCGTATTTTCCGTTACGAAATACATGTGCTACATCTGCCCGGACATCAAGCAAAGCTTTGATATTCCTTTTGGCCCGGTTTACCGCAGCCATTTGAAACAACTCACCAATGGTATAAAAAAGCATCACCGTTACCCCCTCCGGATATTCGCCAATAGCAAAAGCACCGATTGTAGCGATAGACATTAAAGAGAATTCGGTAAAGAAATCTTTGGCTTTAAAAGTTTCCCAAACCTCACGTAAAACAGGAATACCCACAGGTAAATAAGCTAATATATACCAATAAGGCCGGATGATCTGAAATGCAGGAACATTAAATAGATTATCAAACGCAATTCCAACAAGTAACATAGCCAATGTTACTATGGCAGGCAAATAAGTTTGAAAGGCCGATGGATCTCCTCCATGATCGTGGTCGTGCTCGTCGCCTTCTTCGTGCGAATGATCGTGGTTATGTTTTGGGGCGGAATGTACTTTACTGCTGCAACAGCTATCTTCTTTATCGTGTGAGTGGCTCATTATATCTATTGTATGCTAAACATCATTTTTATTTATTATCGATAAAACCTCGCAGGTTTAGATAACCGTTTTCAAATTTATGGAAAATAAAACGCTTTATTCCGAATCATTCTTGATAGCAATAATTTTTACAAGCGCACAATAAATTTTGTTAAAAAATGTTAATAGTGTATAAAAGATTTAAAATCATGAAATCTATTAAAATTTCTTTTTCAGCATCTGAACTCATTAGACGGCTTGGTTTAGCGAAGATTTACTACTGGTTTAACAAGTAATATTCTTAATATATAACACCAGTATTAATTAGTATTTCATAAATTTCGCATAATTACTAACTTATTAAGCGAATGAAATACCAAAATTTGAAAAGATATTTTGCGGCGCTAGGTATAGTCGCTGCTGGCTTTTCTGCAAATGCTCAAACCAAAAAATTTATCGACCCTGCTAACATGGACCTTTCTGTTAAGCCGGGCGACGATTTCTACACCTACGCAAGTGGTACGTGGGTAAAAAATAATCCTGTTCCTGCTAAAGAAACGCGTTGGGGTTCATTTAACGAACTTCGCGATTTCAATATCAATGCAGTAAAATCTTTAGTTGAAGATGCCGCTGCTGACAAGTCTGCTCCTGCGGGTTCTGTTAAACGTAGAGTTGGCGATTTTTATACGGCCGCCATGGATAGTGTAACCATAGAAAAATTGGGTTATACACCAATAAAAGCCGATTTAGAAAAAATTAAGCAGATTAAAAACATTCAGGGCGTGTTAGATCAGGTTGCTTACATGCGAACCAATGGTTTAGGCGGTGGTATGTTCGGCCTAGGTGTAGGCCAAGACCGCAAGAATGTAAACAAATACATGGTGAATATTGGTCAGGGCGGTACAACACTTCCCGATCGTGATTATTATCTGAAAGATGATACCCGCAGTGTTAAAATCCGCGAGGCTTACAACACCTATATGGTTACGCTATTTACCTTAACAGGAAGTACGCCTGAAGAAGCAAAACAAAAAGCAGCAACAGTTTACAAAATAGAAAAAGCCTTTGCTGAAGCGCAGATGAGCCGTTTAGAAATGCGCGATCCTTACGCCACCTACAACAAACTTACTATTGCAGAACTGAACAAAAAAACTCCGGATATTGACTGGACAACCTATTTACCTAAATTCAAAATCAAAAATCAAGATACCGTTCTGGTTTCTTCGCCTAAATTTATGGCAAGCCTGGATGGAATGTTGAAATCGGTTCCGGTTAGCGATTGGCAGACCTATTTAGAATGGAACATTTTAAAGGGTTCTGCTTCTAGTCTAAGTTCTCCATTTGTTAAGGCGAGTTTCGCTTTCACACAGGCTCAAACTGGCCAGAAAGTACAAACACCACGTTGGCAAAGAATGTCGTCTTTAACAGATGGCACTATTGGCGAATTATTGGGCCAGCTTTATGTGGCTAAATATTTCAAACCAGAGGCTAAAGAACGTATGAACCAAATGATTGTGAACTTGCGTAAAGCATTCGAAATCAGGATTAATGGTTTAGAATGGATGAGCCCTGAAACCAAACAAAAAGCATTAGCTAAGTTACATGCATTTACACCAAAAGTGGGTTATCCGGAAAAATGGAAAAACTACGATGGTTTAGTAATTAATAAAAATACTTATTTCCAAAACTTACGCAACGCAAGTGTTTGGGGGTATAATGAAATGGTCGATCAGTTAGGCAAACCTGTTGATCGCAAACGTTTTGGCATGACACCTCCAACAGTTAATGCTTATTACAGCCCTACTTTGAACGAAATTGTTTTCCCTGCTGGCATTTTACAATTCCCTTTCTTCGACCCAAATGCTGATGATGCTGTTAATTACGGTGGTATCGGTGCAGTAATCGGCCACGAAATGAGCCATGGTTTTGATGATAGCGGAAGTCAGTACGATGCTGCCGGCAACTTAAAAAACTGGTGGACGGCTGAAGATAAAGCCAAATTTGACGCTAAAACAAAAGCTTTAGGCGAGCAGTTTGATGGCTACACCGTATTGGATACCGTTCATGTAATCGGTAAATTAACCATGGGCGAAAATATTGGCGATTTAGGTGGCCTAAATGCCGCTTATACCGCTTTTAAAATGACCAAACAAGGTCAAAGTAATGAAAAAATAGATGGCTTTACACCAGATCAGCGTTTCTTCCTGGCCTGGGCACAGGTATGGAGAGGTAATATTCTACCAGAAAGTGCTGCCCAGTTAATCAAAACAGATCCACATTCTCCAGGCCCATACCGTACCATTGGTGCACCAGTAAATATGGATGCATGGTACAATGCTTTTGATGTTAAACCTGGCGATAAGCTCTATAAAAAACCAGAAGACAGAATTAGAATGTGGTAAGTTAATTTAATTATTTATATTACCCCTATATTGTAAACGTCCCGATTATTTTCGGGACGTTTTTTATTGGTGTGCTTTCAGAGGTTACCATCTGACATCTACCGAAAGTATCAATTCACTCTGAAAACCAATAGTTTTTATAGTTATGAGACAAATCTGGAGGCTGGTAACCCTCCCTCACAATCAAGTCCAATATTTCTACAAATCAAAAAATTAATCTATCTCCCTTCAGCAATTCTTAATTATCATTCTATCTTTGGAAAAACATAAGCCCCTTTTCATGAGAAGCGCATCCAAAACAATTCTTATCCTAAGTTTAACTTTATTCTCTTCAATAACCTTTGCTCAAGATAATAAGTTAATCAGTCTCGAAGCATTGATAAACAAAACCGATCCGGCTTGGCCACTGGTACAAAAATGGATTGACTCTGCCAAAAATAAGGTTGAAGTGTTACCTGTTGATTCTGCAAAAGCTAAAGAAGTATTATATAACTCACAAATGACTACCTATGCTACACTCGGCTCAGTAATTTACAATACTGGCGGCATAATGGTTGATAACGGATGGATTAGAATTTTAGGTTCGGGCAGCGAAAGATTGAACAGGAATATTGCTGAGTGGAACAAAGGAAAAACCTTAAAAGAGTATGGCGATAACATTCCTTACCTTTTAATTGCCGATGATGCTGTTGGCGGTTTCTTCGCGATTAATTACGGTGGTTTGGGCAAAGACATCAAAAACGTGTATTACCTGGAGCCAAACAGTTTAACCTGGCAACCACTTGGGGCTGGCTATGGCGAGTTTCTTGTTTTTTGTTTCGACAGCGATCTTTCTAAATTTTATAAAGGCTTACGTTGGAGCAGTTGGAACCAGTTTATTGCAAATTTAGATGGCACCAAAACTTATAGCTTTCGCCCTTATTTATGGGAAGAAGGAACCGACATTGATAAATGCACAAGGAAACTTGTTGGGATTGAAGAAATGTACCGTTTTAATATCATGAAGTCAAAAGAACTGAATGCAGGTAAAGGCATAAAAAAAGACGAAACCAGCAAGGAGGAAACGAAAAAAGAAGAAACCAAAAACGAGCAGTAAGTCGCCATTTATAAAACAATTCAATGTCTAACACACTTGCTACCATTACCCAGATTAAAAATACCAGGACTTTTATACTAGAACTGGTAAAAGATTTGAGCATCGAGCAGTTAAACAAAATCCCTGCAGGTTTTAACAATAACATCATCTGGAATATTGCCCATTTAACCGCGGCGCAGCAAAATATGTGTTATGTACGATCGGGTTTAGCAGTAACCATCAAAGAAGAACACTTTTCGGCATTTTTAAGCGGCACAAAACCTGAAAAGTTTATTGAGCAGAAAGCGATTGATTCGATTTTCGATGCACTCTTAAACAGTATGGACCGTTTAGCCGCTGATTATTCGAGTGGTATTTTTCTAAAGTTCGACCCATGGGATAAACGTTATGGCATGAAATTAAATTCAATAGAAGATGCGATAAATTTTATCCCTTTCCATGAGGGTATGCACATCGGCTACATCATGGCCTTAAAGAAACTGGTATAAAAATATTGTCTTGAAGATATTTCGATTCTTCCGTGTTTCTATGGCAAACTTAGGCGTACTTAGCCTGTGTTTTCTTAGGTAATTTAGCTAAAACCATCGCTCTCGAATCGGCCACTCTTTTTTTCAGTTCTGTTTCATTAAACACCTCCAGGTTATCAACACGTATCCATTGTCTTTTAGCCATATGGTGGGCCTGCTGTATGCCATCTCTAGCCGTTAATACATCAAACTCTTCGGGATCACACTTTATAGAGAAACTATTATCTTCATCAATGGCGATAATGAAATACATTTTTTCTTCGATCATAAAGCATAAATGTCCCCATTTCATTCCCTCAGTTGTACCAGGTAAATTCAAACAATATTCTCTGAAAGATTCGATATCCATTTTAGGGTTTAGGGTTTAGGGTTTAGGGTTTAGGGTTTAGATGAGATCAAAGCTAACAACAAAAGGTTAAAGAAAAAAGACCATAGTTGAAAGTACAATGAGAAAAAGTCAGAAGCCGGGAGTCCGAAGATTAAAGCAGATGAGCACTCTTATCTTTGGCTAATTTATCGACAAATATTTTGATCCTGTGTCTATATTTGTACCAGGATCTTGAAATCCAAGCATCCTTTTAAATCCTAGCTCATGAATATTATAACCCCAACAGCTGATGGCTCTAACACCCTTTATAACGAAACTATAGGCGAACATTACCACAGTAAACATGGTGCATTACAGGAAAGCAAACACGTATTTATTGATGCCGGATTAAAATTTGCTTCTACCGATCAAACTGAAATTTCTATTTTGGAAATTGGTTTTGGCACCGGATTAAACTTTATTTTAAGCTTCGATTATTGCGATGCGAACAACATCAACCTCAATTATACCAGCATAGAAGCCTTTCCGCTTACTACCGAAGTGATTGAGCAAACAGGTTATTCAGCATACGTTCCTGAAGTAATATGGGCAGATTTTATCTCAAATTACCCAGAGGCGCTTAAAGCACCTCAAAAATTAACTTCGCTTTGCACATTAGAAATTCCGTATACTACATTGGCCGAGTACCGCAGCGACCAAAAATTTGACCTGATTTATTATGATGCCTTTTCTGTACAACACCAGCCAGAAATGTGGAGCGATGAAATTATTGCCCATGCCTGCAGTTTCTTAAAACCTGGTGGAACTTTTGTTACCTATGCCATTACCGGAAAATTGAAAAGAGCAATTAAAGCATGTGGATTTACCATAGAAAAATTGCCTGGTGCCCCAGGGAAAAGGGAAATGCTTAGGGCCATCAAAGGTTGAAGGTTAAAAGGTTGAGGCCATAAGGTTTTTAGGTGATTATAAGCTAAAAAACAAATCTTAACTTAAGGTTCTTTTTTTGGAAAGCTTAGCAGAAGCTATTGGTTCTCTGCAGTCTCGCTCCCGCTTCTGCCGATGAAATATCGGCATCTCGCTTCGATCGGGTTTAGGAGGCTAAAACAGTACTGCTACCTGGGGTAAAATAAACCCGACCGACAGCGTTATCCCGATTTGAGTATTATTTTATTTATTGGTTTATCTATCGGGATTAAGCAAAGGGCGGGACGGGTTTAACCGAAGCACCACAGGCCTTGCTTTTCTAAAAAGTAGAACGCATTTTAATTTATGGAGAAAGATTGCTTTGGTTCCGCTTATCTTGCCCCGTGTCCGATAGCTATCAGAGACGATTATGGCAACGAACTGACTACAATAAACCGACTAACAGGAATAACTTTAAAATTGAAGGTTGACTGCTTTCCAAAAAGTACTGACATAATTCAGACTTCTGCACAAAACCTCAGTCCATATAATTTTGTTAGCATACTATTAATATTCATATCATGGAAAAAAGAATTTTAGGAAAAACCGATTTAAATATTGCGCCCATCGTATTTGGAGGAAATGTTTTCGGCTGGACGATTGATGAAAAAAAGTCGTTTGAAATATTAGACCAATTTGTAGAAAGCGGTTTCAATTTTATCGATACAGCAGATGTGTATTCGCGTTGGGCACCCGGAAATAAAGGTGGTGAATCGGAAACGATTATAGGAAAATGGCTTAAGAAACATAATAAACGCCACGATGTAATTATTGCAACAAAGGTAGGCTCTGATATGGGTCAGGGTAAATCTTTAAAGAGAGATTATATCATAAATGAAGTAGAACATTCTTTATCGCGCCTACAAACAGACTATATCGATCTTTATTTTTCTCATTTTGATGACGAAAGTACACCTGTTGAAGAAACCTTAGGTGCTTACGAAACTTTAATTAAAGCCGGCAAAGTACGCTGGATCGGGGCATCGAACTTTTCTGCAGACAGACTTAAAGAATCTTTGGTTTATGCTACCGAACATAGCCTGCCCTGTTACGAAGTTTACCAACCAGGATATAATCTTTACGATAGAGAAAACTTTGAGCAGGAACATGAAAAAATTTGCCTGGATTATGGCTTGGGCGTTGTAACTTATTATTCGCTGGCCAGTGGTTTCTTAACCGGCAAATACCGTAGTGAAAATGACCTGAATAAAAGCCAGCGTGGTGGGGGCATTAAAAGGTTCCTGAACGAACGGGGCTTTAAAATTTTAGCTGCACTAGATCAAGTTGCTGAAAAGCACCGTATCGAGCTAGCTTCGGCAGCCCTGGCCTGGTTAATTTATCACCCATCAATTACGGCCCCAATTGCAAGTGTTACCGATTTAAGCCAGTTAAAATCGTTCACTGAAGCAGCAAATTTAAAATTAACTGCTGAAGATATTTCCCTTTTAGATAAAGCGAGTATCTATTAAAAATAATCTCTTATATTTAAATGCCCGATTAATAAAACAATTAATCGGGCATTTTGTATTAAACAGAATCTAAAATATATGAAAGACAAACTATCATTTCTACCCAAACTTGCATTGGTTCTTTTCTGTCTAATGAGCCTAACCTACATTGCCATTTTAGGGCAATCGCTGTTAGCTCCTTTACTTTTCTCTTTTTTAATGGCGATTTTACTATTGCCAGTGGGTAACTTTTTAGAACAACGATTAAAGTTTAAACGAAGTCTATCAACTATTGTTTCTGTAATACTGATGATAGCCGTAATTGGAGGGATCATATATTTCTTTGGCAATCAATTAAGCGATTTATGGGCAGATTGGCCTTTACTTAAAGCAAAAGCAGAAAATTCTTTTACCGAATTGAACAAATGGAGCAAACATACTTTTAATTTCAATCTCGAAAACACTACCTCCTATTTAAAAGACAGTACCGAAAAAGCTTTGGCTACCAGTGCTGCTATTGTTGCTACAACCCTGGCCACACTATCTTCTACCCTATTATTTTTAGGTTTTACACTACTATTTACATTTTTCATTTTAAACTACCGTAGGGTATTATTTACCTTTTTAACTTCGGTTTTTAGAGAAGAGCACAAAGAAAAAGTTTCAGAAATTGTCAGTCAGATTCAATATATCATAAAAAAATACATTATTGGTCTATTTCTGCAGATGCTTATTGTTACGGTATTAATGATTACCGTACTGAGTTTATTAGGTGTTAAATATGCGGTTCTGTTGGGCCTGGTTGCAGGTATTTTTAATGTAGTTCCTTATTTGGGAATATTCTTTGCCCTGTTAATAAGCTGCCTAATTACTTTTGCAACAGCAGGTGCAGGTAAGGTACTTCTGGTTTTGATTACTTTTGTTGGCATTCATGCTATAGATGGAAATGTATTAATGCCACTGGTGGTGGGTTCGAAAGTAAAAATAAATGCATTATTTGCCTTTATTGGTATTGTAGTTGGCGAAATGATTTGGGGAATATCGGGCATGTTCTTATGTATTCCTTATCTGGCCATGTTAAAAATAATCTTCGATAGAGTAGATAACTTAAAACCTTGGGGCATTTTAATGGGCGAAGAGCATAAACCCGACAAAAAGAAACGTGTTTACCGGATTACAAAAAAGATTAAATTAGAAGAAAAAGACTAAAATGGCCGAAAACAGATCGCCTCATATTTTAAGCACCTCTGCCAATCTTTTAGGTATTTGCTTTATTGTACTTACTTCTTTAAAAAAACTTGCACTTACCGATGGTTCCATAATTGATGAATTTGCCGTAGCTGCCGTAATGTTTTTTATGACCAGCTGTATCTTATCTTTTATCTCTATGAGAAGAGAAAGAAATGCAAGTCAAAAGTTAGAAAAAGTTGCCGATTTTGTCTTTCTATCAGGCTTGGTTGTCTTATTCGTAGCAACAATTTTAATTGCCTTTAATCTGATCAAGTAAGTTAAAAATTGTAATAAATGAAACCTTTATTTGTATTACTTATCGTTTATGTTGCCCTATTAGCCTTTGGTGGTCATACCACCTTTGATAAAGGAAATATTTTTGCAGGTAATATCGCCATGGGTGTGATGTTACTTTTTACAGCTATCGGGCATTTCAAGTTTAAAACCAGTATGGCTGCCATGGTTCCGCTATTTATCCCTAAAAAAGTAGAAATTGTACTTTTAACAGGTGTGCTGGAAATCTTATTTGCTATCGGCTTAGCGATTGAAAACACCAGGTATTTTACCGGGATAGCCCTAATTATTTTTTACATTGCTATTTTACCTGCCAATATTTACGCTGCCAAACACCGCATCAATTACGAAGATCTGCATAAGCCAGGCCCAGGACCAAAATATTTATGGTTCAGAATACCCTTTCAGCTTTTCTTAATCGCTTGGGTTTGGTACTTTAGCGTTCGATAAATATAGCTCAACCATAAAACATGCCTAACAATCCAATTCCTGCAAGTGCCAATAATCCAGCTGATGCTTTTACACGTTTACTCACTGTTTTAGATACGCTACGTACGCAATGTCCGTGGGATAAAAAACAGACCATGGAAACACTGCGCCATTTAACTATAGAGGAAACGTACGAGTTGAGCGACGCCATTTTAGACGGCGATTTAGATGAAATTAAAAAGGAACTTGGTGATGTGATGATGCATCTGGTTTTCTATTCGAGAATTGCTTCCGAAACCAATGATTTTAACATTACAGATGTTTTAAACGGGGTTTGCGATAAACTGGTAAACCGACATCCACATATTTATGGCGATGTTGAAGTGCAGAACGAAGAAGATGTTAAACGAAACTGGGAACAGATTAAACTGAAAGAAGGCAACAAATCCGTGTTGGGCGGTGTTCCTTCTTCACTACCTGCTTTGGTTAAGGCTGCCCGCATTCAGGAAAAAGCCCGCGGTGTGGGTTTCGATTGGGAAGATAAAAATCAGGTTTGGGAAAAGGTAGAAGAAGAACTTCAAGAATTTAAAACTGAATTTAATGTTGCTGATAATACAGCCATTGATATCGAAAAGGCCGAATCAGAATTTGGTGATGTACTTTTCTCTTTAATCAATTATGCACGTTTCATTAACATCAATCCTGAAAATGCATTGGAAAAAACCAATAAAAAATTCATTAAACGTTTCCAGTACCTCGAAACCAAAGCAAAAGAAAACGGAAAAGCCTTGGCCGATATGACACTTGCAGAGATGGATGTGTATTGGAATGAAGCAAAGAAAATATAGCAAAAAGGAGTAAAATCGCAAAATTCACATTAATTCTGCGAATGGAATCGCAAATTTTATATGAATTTTGCGATTTCAAGTTTATTCATAAAATTTTCCATCAACATAATACCATTGCCCATCTTCTAACCTGAAGTTAGATTTTTCATGCAATACTTCAGTCTGAAATTTCTTATTGAGGTAATAAGCCTTAAACTCTACGGTATCAAAATCTGAAAAAACAATTTCGAGTTTTAGCCATTTGGTATTTTTCGCACTGCTTAAATAAGCACTTTCCGAATGCCCTTTTCTTTTACTGCGATGCGTAGTATCGTAAAGATAAGCAGCATCTGCTACTACAAAAGCCGAATATCTGGAACGCATTAAAGCTTCTGCAGTTGGTGCCTTTTTCACTTTTAAATGATAAGGCTGGCAACACTGGTTAAAGGCGACTCCACTTCCGCAAGGACAGTTTATTAAATCCATGATTAAAATTTACCGCACAAAAATATGATTTAATATTCCTGCTGCTAAAATTTCCGTAAAATTGCAGCTGAAAAATGAGGTATTTCTTTCACATTGCATATCAAGGCCAGTACTTTAGTGGGTGGCAAAAACAACCTGGGGTAAAAAGCGTTCAGGAAGTTATTGAACAAACACTTTCTAAGATTTTAAAATCGCCGATTGCTATTAATGGCTGTGGGCGGACCGATGCGCATGTGCATGCCAGCCAGTTTTTTTTCCATGCTGATATTGAAAAAGAAATTGATTTCGATCTGCTTTATATTTTGAATAAAGCCTTACCTTATAATATTGCGGTATTCGACATTATTAAAATGGAAGGTAAACCCCATGCCCGGTTTGATGCTGTACAGCGGAAATATGATTATTTTATCCATACCTATAAAGATCCTTTTTTAAGTACCCAAAGTTCCTTTTATCAATTAAACAATTTAGATTTTGATAAAATGAAAGCGGTTGTGAAATTATTACCCCAATACAAAGATTACAGGGCTTTTTGTACACATCCGGATAAATACGAACATACCATATGTAATGTAATGGAAGCTGATTTATTTGTAAATCCAAAAGGCGACAGGCTGAGGTTTCATATTGCCAGCAACCGCTTTTTAGGGAAAATGATCCGCATTATTATGGGTAAAATTTTAATGGTTGGTAAAGGAGAACTTAGCTTTGATGAATTTGAAAGCGAGCTGATTACCCTTCAACCTTCAAAACTATCATTACCCGCCCACCCTACAGGCTTATACCTTTCAAAAGTTACTTACCCCTACCTCAACCTCGAACCACGGACTGAATTTATTCATAGTACGCAAGGTATAGACTGGATTTCAATTTAAGTGTAGCGTTTTCATATTGAGCTCCGTTTAAGGGGTATGAAAGTTCAAATCTGTATTTTCCTTTTTGCTCTGATCTTATCTTTAGGTTGTAAAAAATCTACAACGGTTGATGTTTTATTGGATGGCAACTATACAGGTGTACTGGTAATTACCAATAGTATTAAGTCTGTGCCGGTAACCCGCCCAATTTCAATTTCGTTAAAGGATGGAAAATTCAATATTGCGCCGGGTGCTGATGCTAACTTAAAACCATCTGGAGGTAAGGGAACCTATACCTTTAAAAATGGGATAGGATATTTTACCGATGAGGGCGTTTGGACAGCAGATTTTGATTGGAATATGATTTTAAATGGCGAATACGACATTAGAAGCAGTGGAATAGATTTAACCCTTAGAAAAAGATTCAGTGCAAAGACAGATTTTTCTCCTGCTATCTCTTATGCAACCATAGATTATGAATATATTTTAAAAAGAAGTAATTAATCCGCATACACAAATGAAAAATTTAATATTCTTCTTTATTACCTTATCTACTTTTGTTTTTGGATGTAAGAAAAATTCTGAAACAAAAACAACGAATTACGAATTTGAAATCAATACTTCAAAATCAATCGGTGCATCTACATTAGTATTAAAATCGATTAGTGACAGCCGTTGCCCAGTAAATGCCGATTGTATTAGCGCTGGAGGTGCAACAGTATATTTCAAACTAACGGGCAATAACGTTGATCAGGAAATTACCTTATGCAAAGGGGTTTGTGGCGCATTAGAAAGTGTAAAAAACCTTAAAATTAATGGCATAAATTACTCATTAAAATTAATAGACATCACACCATACCCTCAGCTTCAGAAGAGTGCTATTACACAAACTGTAAAAGTTGAGTTGACAAAAGCTTAAGTTTAGGTTTGCTTGGGCATCGGAAATGATCTGTTCGGTGACCCAAGTTTTTTCCTTATTTAAATCTGATTGCTTTAAGCGGGGAAACCTTGCTGATCAATAGCGAAGGAATAATCAAAACCGTTAAACACACCACTACCGTAACGATATTAAGCAGCAGCACATCGATAAAATGAAACTCTATGGGTGCATAGGCTAAAAAATAAGAAGCCTGGTTAAGTTTAAAAATGTGAGTGGCCTGCTGTAAGAAACCAAGTCCTAAGCCCAGAATATTCCCAAGTAATAAGCCAATACCTATTAAATAAGCTGCATTGTAAAGGAAAATTTTCATAATACTCCAGTTGCTGGCCCAAAAGATTTTAGCATCCCAATCATATTTGTTTTTTCTAAAATCATAATCAACAATGCTGTAACCATGTTAATTACGCCTACAATGAGCATCAGGATTAAAAGCACCTTGGTATTTACATCAAGAAGGCCTAACCAGGTAAAGATATTAGGAAAATTTTCTTCAATAGAATACGAGCGCAGATTGCGTGGAAGCTTTTCATAAATATTATCGGCAATAGGTTTAAGCCTGTTAAAATCCTTAATCTTGATTTCTATGCCACCAATTTCATTCGCTTCCCAATTATTGAGGCGTTTAATGATATTCAGGTTGCCCAGTACAAAGCCCTTATCAATATCTTCTACACCTATATCGTAAATACCTACAATTTTAAATTTACGAGGTCGCAATTGGTTTTGAACAAAATACATGATAAAATCGTCACCTGTTTTAAGCTTTAAACGCTTAGCGGTATAATTCGAAATAAGCAGTTCTTGCATGGCAGCTGTACTGTCAGAAAAATCGATGATGGTTCCGCTGATAATATGCTGTTTAATGTAATCCCATTTGTAGTTTTTGTCTATCCCTTTAAAATTAATGCCTTCAATTTCATTATTTGCCGAAAGGATGCCCGGTTTTGTAGCAAAAGGATAATAATATTCGATATCGGAATTGTTTTTGAGCATCTTTTGCGTTTCTCCATCTAGTACAAAGGGAGAATGCTCAAATGAATTATTCAGATCGTAACGGGTAATCTGTACATCGCCTAAATAGCCCCTTACTTTATCCTGAATTTCAGTTTTAAAACCTTTAATAATGGCTATAGAAAGAATCATAACAGCCAAACTCAACATCACACCTGCTATTGCAATGCGGACAATAAGTTTTGAAAAAGTACGCTCAGATTTAATGGCTATCCGCCTTGCTATGAAATATTCGAAATTCAATTTAATCAATTTGTATTAACAAAAATGCTCAATTCCTTTTTAAAAATGGCATTTTCGAAAATAAATAACCAACTTTAAACATCAACCATTAAGTTGTAACAAGAAAATACCAATAGCATAAATGAAATATGTTGTAAATTGTTTTGTTATAATACCGGAAGATTAGAATATACTGAAAATGAAAAATTACATCAGCTTTGCTTTAACCAGTTTAATTGCATTATCGGCCTGCGGACAACCTAAACCACTCGAACAAGAAGTTCTTGGAAAGAAAAGCCCGGAAAACAGAAAACTAATGATCAAGACTGTTAAGCTGCCATCGGCAATTAAAACCGGTGCAGAGCAGACAGAAAAATATCTTCCCCTATTAAAAGGTAAACGTGTTGGTATGGTAGTTAACCCTACATCGATTATTGGAACGCAGACTTCGGTTGATAGCTTGCTGAAACGAGGTGTTAAAATCCAGAAAATATTTGGTCCTGAGCATGGTTTTAGAGGGAACGCCAGTGCCGGTGTTACCGTTAATGATGATGTTGATACCAAAACAGGCATAAAAGCCATTTCACTTTATGGCAAACACAGCACGCCTACTGCTGAAGACTTAGCAGACATCGACATTATGGTGTTTGACATTCAAGATGTTGGTGTTCGTTTTTACACCTATATAAATACCTTACAGCATGTTATGGAGGCTTGTGCCGCAAACAATAAAACATTATTGATTTTAGACCGTCCAAATCCAAATGGCTATTTAATTGATGGGCCGATTTTAGATCCAAAATTTAAATCGGGTATTGGTGTACAACCTATTCCAATTGCTCACGGCTTAACGGTTGGCGAATATGCGCAGATGCTAAATGGCGAAGGCTGGTTAAAAGATAAGGTGAAGTGCAAGATTACCATTATCAAAAATGCCAATTACGATCATGATATGGAATATACTTTACCTGTTAAACCTTCTCCTAACCTGAATACACAACAATCTATTTTACTTTATCCATCTACCTGTTTATTTGAAGGCACGTATTTAAACCACGGCCGTGGAACAATGTTTCCTTTTACTGTTGTTGGGGCACCTTACCTTAAAGGGAAATTCGATTTCAGTTTTACGCCCAAAAGTATAAAAGGAATGTCTGAAACACCATTATTTCAAGATCAGGTTTGTTACGGCTTAGATTTAAGAACTTATGATACCTCAAAACTGATAAAATCGAAACAGGTAAACATTAGCTGGTTAATCGAACTGTATAAGGCATCACCAAAAAAGGAAGATTTCTTTAATAGTAAATTAAGTAAAGAAATGGGTACTATTGAAAGATTAGTTGGTGTGGCAGATTTTAGGCAACAGGTAATTGATGGAAAAAGCGAAGCAGAAATTAGAGCAAGCTGGGAACCAGGCCTAAGTGCCTACAAAGCCATGCGTAAGAAATATTTGCTTTATAATTAAGGATTGAGTGAGAGAAGGATTGAATGATTGAATTGCCTTTGCAATTATTTTCAAACTTAACAGAAAGAGGTTTGTTATTATTGATAGTTGATAGGCGCTGTGCTATTCAATCATTCAAAAACTCAATCATTCAATCATTTTAGCTATGAGCGGTCCAAAAGTTAAAAGCGATAAACCCGGAAGTAATTACCAGGAAGAGGTACCTAAAGGCCGAGAACCTATAGACCATAAAACGGTTAGAAAGGAAAACGACAGCTTACCCAATAAGCCTGTTCGGACGAATAATCCAGCTAAACAGCGTGAGAACGAAGAACAACCTGTGCACCCGATCAAGAAAGCTCCGAAGGCATAAATGATCTTCAGATTGCAGCTTGCGGTATTATCTGATCGATTTGATTTTTAGCGCAAAGAAAAAGGTAGCGCCTTGTCCGGCTGTACTTTCAACCCAAATTCTGCCACCCTCACTTTTAATAATTTCGGCCGAAATGTAAAGGCCTAAGCCCAATCCCGGATAGGTATGCTGTAAATTGCCGTCTATGCGGTAAAACTGATCAAATACCAGGTGTTGCATATCCTTCGAAATTCCGATGCCATAATCTTTAACGCCTAAAACAACCTCTCCATCCTGATTAAATGTAGTTACATCTATCTCATTGGCATCGGTTGAATATTTAATTGCATTAGATAGAAAATTAATGATTACTTGCCCAATACGCTCCTTATCGGCATAAACAACTGCTTTACTGGATAAACTGCAGATAATTCTGTGTTTAGAACTGATGTGCTGCATTTCGCCTACAATTTCTTCAACCGCGGCATCAAAATTAAATTCTACAGGGTTAAAAGTCATTTTGCCCGATTGAATTTTGGTAACATCCAATAAATCGCCAATCAATCCGGTCAGCCGGTTTAACTGCTGATCCATCTTGCGAACCATATTTGCCTTTTTCTCATCACCTTCATTTCTGATCATGCGTTCGAGCACTTGAGCATATGCTTTAATACTGGTTACAGGTGTTTTTAATTCATGGCTGGCAATCCCCAAAAATTCGTCTTTTTGCCGCTGTAACTGCACTTGCTTAGTAACATCCATTGCGGCATGAATAATGGCATATACCTCACCATTCGAATCTTTAAGCGGTTTATATGTAAAACTGAACCACCGTTTTTCTTCCTGGCCATCAACCAGTAAACGGGCTTCTTCCTGATCGGCATGGTAGGTAACTCCGGTACGGTACACTTCTTTTAAAATACCGACGAATGGTTGTACGTTTAATTCTGGTATAGCTTCTTCAACGGTTTTGCCAATCACACTTTTATCTTTGCCCCAAAACCGGAGCATTTCATCATTAGCCAGTCTGATGATAATATTTTCAGTTTCATAATAAGCGGTGGCCATGGGGATATCATAAAGAAAATTCCGAAAACGCTCTTCGCTTTTAGCAGCTTCCATTTTTGAAATAACCTGTAAAGTAATTTCGTTGGCAACTACCATAATACCAGAAACCTGACCATCCTGATCTAAAATCGGATCGTAAACAAAGTTGAAATAAAAATCGCCTAAAACTCCGTTGCGCTCCAACCGGGCCATCGTTTCATAACCATAATGGGCAACTCCGCTATCGTAAACCTGTAGCAAAAGTTCAGGAAAAGGTTGACCAATAATTTCAGGCAATCCATCTAAAAGTTTTAAACCAATTACAGCTTTACTTTTTCCCCATATTTTTAACAGATCATCATTGGCATCTTCTATAATAAGATCTCTCCCCCTCAAAATGCCAATGGCTACAGGTGCATCATAAATCATTTGCCTAAACAAAGCCTCACTTTGCTCTACTTTAAACTTGGCATTTACCAGTTCGGTTACATCGGTAGCATTATTTAAAATGCCCCAAACCTTTCCTTCGGTATCCATTAACGGTTTATAAATAAAATCGAAATAGAAGGTTTGGAGTACATTATCATTTAAAAGTACCACCTTATCTTCTTTGGCTTCGTAAGCCACCGCGGTATTTCTTACCTGGTTGAGGATATTAAGAAAGGGTTGATCTTTTAACTCGGGCAGTGCCAGGGCCAATTCTTTACCTATTACCGATGCATCTCTCCCCCAGGCTTTAAGCATAGCCCTGTTGGCCACCTGAATAACCATATTTTCGCCAATATAAAGTGCAATTGGCATTGGAGACTCTTCTATAAGCGTGTTAAAAATATTGGCTGTATCGTCGAGGTTAATTAACATAACAGGATAAAAAACAAATATAATTGCTTTTTTACTTACTATCTGATTTTAGAAAAGATAATAACACCTTTTCGTTGTGTTCTAAGCTAACTTTACCATTAAGCGAGTTATTATTGATCTTTTTCAGATATTTTTCAAGCTGATTGTTCTCGTAAGCTGTAAGCAAAAACGGGTAAACGTAAGCGCTTTTACATACTGCACGGGTATTACCTAGTTTTTTGGCTACACAATCTAAAACGGCAATAATTGTTTTTTTACTGTTTAAACCGGCATTTTCATTAAACCGGCACTGGGCAAACTGGCGCATGGCTTCGAGGGTACCACCCCAGGTCCTGAAATCTTTTGCAGTGAAATCATCGCCCGTAATTTCTTTAATGTAGGCATTTATTTTACCAGAATCGATGCTTTTGTGTTCGTTGCCATTGGTGTAAAACTGAAAAAGCTCCTGCCCTGGAATATCCCGGCATTTTTTAACCAATTTGGCCAGTGTGCGGTCGTTCAGCTCTACTTTTTGCCGCACTCCTTTTTTACCCACAAAATCCATGGTAATTTTACTGCCATTTATTTTTACATGCTTATCTCGCAGGGTGGTAAGGCCGAAAGAGCCATACAATTGCTTATAGCTTTCGTTGCCTACCCTAATCAATGTTTTCTGGAGCACATCTACCGAAATGGCCAATACCTTACGCTCGTCAAAATTTTTTCGGCGGAGGTCTTTCTGTAAGTTTTTCCGGGCTTTAGGTAGGGCTTTGCCAAATTCGAGGAGGCGGAAATATTTATCTTCAGAACGGCGGCTTGTCCACTTGGAGTGATATTTATATTGTTTCCTCCCAGCAGCATCAATGCCTGTAACCTGCAGGTATGCGTTAGGTTTATTGGCTATCCATACATTTTGCCATGCGGGTGGAATAACCAATGCTTTTATCCGGTCTAGGTGTTTCTCTGCTGTTATTTTGTTCCCATCTTTATCTTCATAATAAAATTTCCCTGGTTTTCCTTTACGGTAAATCCCAGGCATGCTATCAGTTACATACACCAATCCACTTGCCTGAACAACATCTTTGCCTTGTACCATTTTTTGCCTATAAGTATGGGTTTATTTTTAGTTATTTTGCAGAACTTAAACGTGGGTAGCCACGTTATTTTTAGAAACACAACACTTTCATTATGAAAATAGTTTTTATGGGTACGCCCGATTTTGCGGTAGCCTCTTTAGATGCCTTAGTACAAGCCAATTTCGATGTAGTAGCAGTGGTTACTGCGCCAGACAAACCTGCAGGCCGTGGTCAAAAACTGAATGAAAGTGCAGTAAAAAAATATGCTGTAGAAAAAAATATTCCGGTGTTACAGCCAGAAAAGCTGAAAAACCCTGAATTTCTCGAAATCCTTGCCAGCTATAAAGCCGATTTACAAGTTGTAGTGGCTTTTAGAATGTTACCCGAAGTGGTATGGAATATGCCGCCAAAGGGAACTATTAATCTCCATGGCTCGCTTTTACCGCAATACCGTGGTGCAGCCCCGATTAACCATGCCATTATTAATGGAGAGAAAGAAAGTGGTGTAACTACGTTTTTCCTTACACATGAAATTGATACCGGTAATATTATTCTGAGCGATAGTGTTGCCATTGCCGATAACGAAACCGCCGGCGAGCTGCACGATAAACTAATGGTTGTTGGTGCCAACCTGCTGGTAAAAACGCTTAAAGCGATTGAGGCTGGTGAGGTTAGCGAACAGCCTCAGCCACAAAGCGGCGATTTAAAACATGCGCCTAAAATTTTTAAAGATGATTGCAAAATCGATTGGAACAATCAGACGCAAACCATTTATAATTTAATCCGCGGACTGAGCCCGTACCCTACTGCCTTTACTTTTTTAAACGATAAAATACTAAAGATATTCAAGGCCGAAATAGAAGATAAAGAACCGGGCATTGTTGCAGGAGGTTTTTTAACAGATGGCAAAACCTATTTGAAATTTGCCGCTAAAGATGGCTTTATTAAACTGTTAGATATTCAGTACGAAGGAAAAAAACGGATGCTGATTGAAGACTTTTTAAGGGGAATGCGGTTATAGTAATTAATACAGATCCCTCCATTCTGTTGCACACCAGTCGGGATGACGATCGACTTGAGTTATTCTTTTTTTGGAAAGCAGTTGTAGTCACTTTTAGATACGCACAGCCCCGCTCCCGCTTCTGGCAATTTGACCCCGATGTAAAATCGGGTTTAGGTGGCTACAAAAGTGCTTCTGTTTAGGGTTAAATAAACCCGACCGACAGCGTTATCCCGATTAAGTATAGTTTATCTTATGAAGTAAATTTTATCGGGATTAAGCCAAGGGCGGGACTATCGGAACCGAAGCACCACAGATATTGCTTTCCAAAAAAAGAAATGAGTTAAGTTTGAAGTTTTCTAATCTGCTAACATTTACTCCAAAAGTACGTCACCCTGAATTTAGTTCAGGGTCTTATAGCATGAAAGATGCTGAACTCAATTCAAAGACGACCGATATGTAATCGCTTGCCCACAGACCATGGAATAGCATTATAAATTATTCAATTTCTCGATCAAAAATTTAGACACCTCGTTAAAATAACGTTTACGGCCGTAGCCCATCACCCATTGTATGCCCTGAGTGGCATTGGTGATAAAAACCTCTTCGGCTTCTTTTAATATTTCAGGGTTAATTTGTGCCTCGATTAAAGGCATATCGTTCATTTTGCACAACTGCATAATGGTTGTACGCATTACACCACTTATGCAACCTTCTGCAAGTGAAGGGGTATAAATCTGTTTATTGTACACTACAAAAACATTTGCGCTAATGCTTTCGCAAAGAAAGCCATATTGGTTCAGAATCATCGCCTCATCTAAACGGTTCTGGCTTTTAAAAAGGCCGGCCATTACATAAAGCAAGGCGTTGGAGGTTTTAAAATTCGAGAGTTTATTAACCGGCTTAGTCATTTCGTCAAAAACATCAATGATCAAACCTTTGCTATTTAATTCATATGTAGATGCTTTTAAGGGAATGCCTTCTAAAACATAACCTGCTTTATTTGTTTCAGGCGTGTAAACACCTGCTCCGCCCCTGTAAACAGAAAGGCGGAAACGGACATTACCGTTCCATTTGTTGCGTTTTGCTAAATCGGCGGTTTTTTGACGCAGAAAATAATCATCCATTAAAGCATGTCCGTCGATTTTTAACGCTTTCATACCCGCGGTTAATCTATCTGCATGTAAGTCTGCAAATTGCAGCTTATTATTGATCATCCGCATACTTTCGAACAATCCATCGCCAAATTTGAAACTTCTATTCGAAGCGGTTAAAATTGGGGCATCTACCGCCAGAAATTCATCATTAAATAAAAGGTACTCCTGAAGCATATTTTATGATGTAGCGATATAATTTTCCCATTTGGTTAAGCCAGCTTTAAAATCGGGTGGCAATGGCGATTCAAAATACATATACGCTTTAGTCGTGGGATGGATAAAACCCAAACTTTGTGCGTGTAAAGCCTGACGGGGCAACAATTCGAAACAATTATCTACAAACTGTTTGTACTTATTAAACGTAGTTCCTTTTAAAATCTTGTCGCCACCATACATTGCATCATTAAAAAGTGGGTGACCAATATGCTGCATGTGCGCCCTGATCTGGTGCGTACGACCGGTTTCGAGCTCACAACTGATCAAGGTAACATAACCCAAACGCTTTAATACTTTATAATGTGTTACCGACCATTTCCCTTTTTCTTCATCATCGTAAATATCCATTACACGGCGGTCTTTGGCACTCCTTCCGATGTAACCAGTTACTGTTCCATCGTTTTCGATATCGCCCCAAACCAGTGCAATATATTTACGGGTAATGCTGTGGTCGAAAAACTGACGGGCCAGGTGAGTAATCGATTTTTCATTTTTACTGATCAGTAATAAACCAGAAGTATCCTTATCAATACGGTGCACTAACCCTGGTCGGCCATCATTGCCTGGCAGCTGAGGGAGTTGTTCAAAGTGGAATGCCAAAGCATTAACCAAAGTTCCGGTATAGTTATTGAAACCAGGATGTACAACCATCCCGGCAGCTTTATTTACGACCAAAAGATCGCTATCCTCGTAAATAATATCAAGCGGTAAATCTTCAGGATAAACCTCGGTGTCGCGTGGCGGATGAGGTAAAACGATAGATATTTCATCATAAGGTTTAACCTTATAACTCGCTTTGATCTGTTTCTGATTAACCAGCACATTCCCTGCATCAATTGCATTTTGAATACGGTTTCGCGAGGCATTTTCTACGCGCACCATCAAAAACTTATCGATACGCAGCAAAGACTGCCCCTTATCGACAATTATTTTTAAATGTTCATATAATTCCTGCTCTTCTGATTCTTGCAATTCGACCACATTTTCCATGGGACAAAAATAAACTTTTAACCTCAAGAATTTTTTAATGATTACAGTTTTCGGAAAAACAACCCTATCTTTAGTACAATCAAATCATCCTAAATCATTTATATGAAAAAATGTTACGCTTTAAAGGCCTTATGTGCCTTATTTTTATTGGTAATGGCTCAAAAAGCAAGTGCTCAACAAGATGTTGGAGACTTATTTGTGGGCGGACCAGCAGATGCAACCAAACTGGTTAATGCCTATTTTGATCCTTTATACAAAGGCTTGGGCTTGGGTTTAACCGATGGATGGTCGAACACTGCCAAATCGAAAGGTTTTTTAAAGTTCGATGTCCGTATTTCCGCTTCAGCAGCCTTTGTTCCGCAATCGGCCAGAAGTTACGATGTAAATACATTGGGTTTAAGCAATATTAAACCTGCCCCAGGAGCATCATCTATAGGTCCTACTGCCTTTGGCGATGACCATGAAGGGGGTAAAATGCAGATTTATACCAGCAGTGGAATTCCGACCAATAAATTCTTTAACCTGCCACAGGGTGTAGGTTTCCATGTAGTACCTTCTTCACAAATCCAGGCTACTTTGGGCTTACCCAAAAACATTGATGTTACCTTAAGGGCGATGCCAAAGATTAAATTAGGTAGCGATTTAGGAAGCTTATCGATGATCGGCTTCGGTGCAAAAGTTGAACTTTTACCTCTTTTTATGGGTTCGACCACAGAGAAATTAATACCCGTAGATATCGCAATCGCAGGAGGCTTTACCCAGTACAAATATAATTTGCCTTTGAATATCAATAATACGGCAAATTCGGATCAGCGTATTGATGCCAAATTCAATGGGGTAAATTTTGATGCCATCATTTCTAAGAAAATCATGTTTTTCACTCCTTTTGCCAGCATCGGTTACCAAACCTCTAACACCAATTTAAAAGCACTTGGTACTTATAAATTCGAAGATGGCGCAAACAATGCAACTTATGTTGATCCAATCTCGGTGAAACAAACCGATATTGATGGTGTAAGGGGAAGTTTAGGCTTTCAGTTGAAGTTTGGTTTCTTTAAATTTTATGGTTCGTATACCCAGGCAAAATACAGCATGGTTAATGCCGGTTTTGGCTTTGGTATCGGTAAATAATTAATTTTCGAATATAATAATGCTTAAAACACCTGAAATACTCAGGTGTTTTTTATTTTTACACGTGTTCGAAGAAATATATAGCCCGGTACAAAAAATAACATTTGCACCTTTTAATAACCTGTTTGTTAAGCGGGATGATCTTATTGATCCTTATATTTCTGGGAATAAATGGCGTAAGCTTAAATATATTTTAGCGAAGGCCAAAGCAGATCACAAAACGCATCTGGTTACTTTTGGGGGTGCTTACTCCAATCACCTTGTGGCTACAGCCGCTGCAGCATCAAGATCAGGCTTAACCGCAACAGCTTTTGTACGTGGAGAAGAAGTAAAAAATGAGATGTTATTGCTAAGCAGTTTATTTGGGATGAAACTCATTTTTACTAACCGAGAAAGTTACCGGGATAAACAACAATTATTTGAGCAACATTTTGCCAATGATACCCTGGCTTATTTTGTTGATGAAGGTGGAGCTTCAGAGGAGGCGACAATTGGCTGTGCAGAAATTATTGGCGAGTTAACCGAAACTTACGATCATATTTTCTGTGCCGCCGGAACCGGTACAACTGCAGCAGGATTGTTAAAAGGAATTCGGCAACAGGGATTAAATACCCAGCTGCACATTATTCCTGTGTTAAAAGGCGGCTCGTTTATTAAAGATGAAATAGAGAAATACACTCCATTTTCCGATCAGTTGAAACTTCATC
Organism: Pedobacter riviphilus; assembly: GCF_014692875.1. Classification (NCBI taxonomy): domain Bacteria; kingdom Pseudomonadati; phylum Bacteroidota; class Sphingobacteriia; order Sphingobacteriales; family Sphingobacteriaceae; genus Pedobacter; species Pedobacter riviphilus. Next base: position 3,408,003 of record NZ_CP061171.1, read on the forward strand.
TCGATTATCATTTCGGCGGTTATGCCAAAACTACCCCCGAACTGATCGGTTTTATTAAAACCTTTACAGCACAAACCGGACTGCTTTTAGATCCTGTTTATACTGCAAAAATGTTTTATGCCATTATCGATTTACAGAAACAAGGAGTTATCAATAAGGATGAAAAGGTCCTCGCCATTCATACGGGAGGATTAATGGGGCTTTTGGGGATGAAAGATAAATTTTAAATAAAAAGGGGGCATTTCTGCTCCCTTTAAATTATTTAACCTTTAATAATTGCTGAATTCATATAAATATATAAGACTACCCTGTAAGTTGAGATAAAAATCGACCAGTACCTCAAAAAAATAGATGTTTGGGACTAAATCCATGGATCCATTTTAAAAAGACCAATTGCTTCAAAACTTAAAATTTTCTAACTAAATTCATCGCTGATCTTCACCTATGGATTAACTATGATTTTTAACACGGCATGAGCAAAAAAAACTTTAAAAAATTAACTACATCACTTTTATTCATCCTGATTATTAATTTTTCGTTTACCCCTGCAAAAGAAATTAAATGGACGGCCATAGGCGATTCCATTACCTACCTTAACAATCATTTAAATGAAACGGATAACCGCGTAAAAAAAGGCTATCTCGACCGGGTTAAAGACCGTTTGCCGAACATCAGCTATATTAACCAGGGCCATAATGGCTGGACAACAGTTGGCATTGCAAAAGAAATCAACAAGCTAGGTATTGTTCAATCAGACTTATATTCGGTTTTTCTGGGCACAAACGATTGGTGGAACGGAATCCCAGTAGGTTCATTAAACGATTATATTAACAATACCGGAACCGGCACTACCTGTGGTGCTTACCGCATCATTATCGACAAAATCAGGAGTTTAAATCCAAGTGCTAAAATCGTATTGATTACACCTATACAGCGCAACGATTTTGTATATATAGCCGATGCCAACAACAATGCATTTGGATCTTATAAGGCAAAAAACGGGCAAACTTTAGAAATGTTTGCCAATGCCATCATCGAAATAGCAAAACATGAAAATTTCCCTGTAGTTGACTTGTATCATAACCGAAAACTCAAACTTGAAAAAGCAGTTAAATTTAAAAGGCTGAAAAATCCCTTAACAGGAGCATATAAGAACTATAAATATCCCGAATCTGCTTCCATTCCCTTTAATCCCAAAAAAGATGATTATCCTTATCCGTTAGATGCAGCGAAAATGACTTATGATGGTTTGCATCCTTCTGATCAGGGCAATAAGGTAATTGCAGAAAACCTGGTGACGCTTTTTAAGAAAAATTATCATGTTTTGTAAATGCCTGACAATATGTTGTAACCTGATCAATAGCACTGAACATGAATAAAAAAAGGTTCCTCATCGCTGAGGAACCCCAATAAGATCTCTAAATCGTCCCGTTGATTTGATTCTTACTATAAAAGTATGGCTACTTTCTTTTCAATGAAATAAAAATAGAGCAAGGCCACTAAATAATAGATGAAGATGCACTATCTATACACATTGAATAATAAATTGTCTAAAACAAGCCGTTTAGTTGTTTTTATAACCTCCGCTCATTAAAAACCTGAAATTCGGCAATTGCTGTTGAACCTAATCATTTTCGCGCACTTTGTTCCAGATATCTTTGTAAAGTTCTTCATGCCGTTTAAATTGCAAATGCACATAAGGGCAGAGTGGAATTACCTTCAGGTTATTTGTCCGTACATAATTTACCATTGCATCTAGCAATAGTTTTGCGTAACCTTTGCCTTCTTTCTCGGGATCAATTTCGGTATGATAAACCGTTAAATTTTCTCCCTGAATATCAAAAACCATTTCTCCGTATTTTTCGCCTTCATCATAAAGTTCAAATGCGCTAGGTTCTTCTTTTTGGATATTCAATTTAACTTCTGCCATAATACTAACTCGATATAATTTTAAAATATATTAATCAACTGATCGCAGCATTAACATCTGCCAAATCCATTAAAGGTAACCAATATCTGCTGATTTATGCATACCTATACTCATACTTTAACGGTTTTATGATCTATTATTCTTTAGCATTTTATTCTTCCTGCCCCAGGCACTTAATTGGCAAAAAATGGGAAGAAACTCTAGTGCAATCGGGGTTAGTTCATATTCTACCCTTGGAGGAACCTCCGCATAAACAGTTCTTTTAACTAGTTCATCCTGCTCTAATGCCCGCAACTGTAAGGTTAACATCCGTTCTGATATATATGGAAATTCTTTTTTCAGCTCGCTAAACCTCATTTTTCGATTTCCAAGTTTATCCAGTATTACAATTTTCCATCTCCCTCCTATTTTGTTGGCCGCATAAGTCAGATCGCAATCCGTTATAAATTTTTCGTTGAAGGTATAGGTAGAATTTTCTTTTCGTGCCGTCATTACTTACAAATTTGTTTGTACCACACAAATGGTAGTGCATGCTATATAAAATACATGGTACGGGTTATTATTGCAAGATCAATTTAATCACAAGAAAATATGGACTTATATTTAACCGGAAAAACGGCATTGGTAACCGGGGCCTCTAAAGGAATCGGTAGAGCAATAGCAAAAGAACTGGCAAAAGAAGGTGTAAAAGTTTTTATAACAGGCCGCAACCAAAAATCATTAGATAGCCTTTTCAACGAGATCGTTGCCGAAGGTAGCCCTGCTCCTATTGTTTTTGCTTATGACTTGCTAGCGCCTAACGCCCCTCACAAAATTGCTTCTTCGGCTTTATCTTCGCTTGGGCATGTCGACATCCTCATTAACAATGCGGGGCAAAGTCAGCCTGTAGATGCTACAGGGCCAGAAGAACCCTGGACAAAGTCGATGGCTTTAGATTTTGAGCGCCCCAGACTACTCACGCAAGAGTTGTTACCGCATTTTATAAGCCGGAGGCAGGGTACGATACTCAATTTGACCAGTACTTATGAATTACGATCGTTGAATGTTTCTGCTGTTGCAAAGGCCGCTGTGGTAATGTGGTCTAAACAACTTGCTGGCGAGCTAGGTAAATATAGAATTAGGGTGAACTGTTTGCAACCTGGACTGATCGATACCGAAAACATCCGGCCCTATTTTCCTGGTGATGAGCGTCGGAAATATGCAGAACGCGAAATACCTTTGCAAGATTTTGGTGAAGTGCAGGACATGGCAAACATGGCTGCCTTCCTCGTTTCGCCACGTGCCAAATATGTAACAGGAACTGTTTCTGTTGTTGATGGCGGAGGAAGACGTTCGGCATTCTGATATTAAAAAAGGCAGAAAAAAATTAATTGATCACCGTATCGAAATATGAATGGAAGAGATTAAGGATTATCTGATCCACAGTCAGCTTTTTTCAAATTAGTCAAAACTATATGCCATAAGTGGCGTTGAAATAATAGGACTTATGAAAAGCGATATGCAAAAAAAAGATACTCAAACACATTTGATCAACGAGATTACCACCAGCGGGCTACAAACAGTGGCAAAAAAATTTGGCGCTTCGGCAAGTAAAGCACAGATTACAAGAGGCGTTTCTAAAAGCATCAGTTTAATTGAAGCATTATTGAAAATTGCTTTGATCAATCCCAAAGATTCATCAAAAAGAGTACAAAGAGATATAGAATATGTGGGTTTATGTATTATAGCTGCTTATACTTTTTATCGCGGTTTTAAAGAAAGAAAGCGTTTACAGATTTTTGAAGGTTTTTTTCTGACTGCTACCCTTGGAGGTGTGTTGTTAGTAACGCAGTTTCAAGCTAATAAAAAATAAATCGCCTGATTTTTTAATAACGAGAATTGAAAATGATACCCTTTAAAGGTATCATTTTTTATATAACCTCCTTTCGGCAGCGCCAGATTCCTGAACATCAATTAAAGTGACAGATAAATAGTCAAAAATTGGCATAAACCACTTCTGTTTTCTTTGTTTTTTTATTTACTGAATAAAAAATAAACGTAAAAAAGACGTTTATAAAAATTATACTTTAGATAAAAAACTTAAAACAAGGCCATAATCTCAAAAATAAAAAGAGTTTACCCCCTCATTTTTATTAGATTACCCCTCACTACAAGCACTTTTTTTATGCTTAATTTGTTTTAACCAAGTATAAAGTATGATAGATCCCAATTATCCTGGATTAACCAGCGGGGTAATTGATGGTTGTAAGCATTAAAATGGCTATAACCAGTTTTCCGAAATAACAAACCGTTTAACCGATTGTGAAAAACTAAATTATGCTACAGAACGCCCAACTACCCTTGTATTTAGAAATTCTTCTCCTATTGAAGATCAGCAGAATAGCAGGCTTCACCAAGAGCCACATGCTAATTAATCACTCAATCAAATTTTGCGAGGTCGCTTACAGTTCACTAAACACCCACAGATAACTTAATCTCTTTATAGCGAAATTTCAGGAACTGTTTAACCGCCAGCTAATATTCTTTATTGCAATAAAAATCTTAATGATTTAAAAAATCATCAACAGGTTTATTTAGCTAGTAACCAGTGGCAACCTGTTCCTGTGCTTTAAAACAATTTAAAACCGCTTTAAAGTATACATTCTAAACTAAAAAAGAGGAGCCCAACTAAATGGGTTGCATATGTCTTCTTTAAATAACCAAACGAACATCTACATGTGCCTGTTCATTCATCTTTACCTAATTTTTATGAAAACAAAATCTTTTACTTCAGGCTTAACCAGCATCTTTATGCTCGGATTGATTTTATTTGCCGGCAGTTGCAGAAAAAGCGATCTCCCAGATCCAGACACAACCAAAGACCTTTCGATAAAGGGAAAACTGAGTGCAATACCGCCTAACGAAACCCCGTTATCTGTCGGAAATGGTACTTTCTACATCGTAAACCGCAAAAGTGGAAAAGTTCTTGATGTTGGTGGATTTCAGACTGCAGACGGTGCAAATGTTTCCCAATATGCCAGCAATGGAGGAACAAATCAGAGATGGAACTTAACACTGCTTTCTGGTGGTTACTATTCGATTATTGGTGTACATAGCTCCAAAGGACTTCAGGTAGACCAGGCAGGAACGGCCGACGGAGACAATGTAAATATATCTACCTACACTGGGGCAACAAATCAGCAGTGGCTATTTACATCACTGGGCAACGGTTATTATCGTATTGTAAACAGAAACAGCGGCAAGGACCTTGATGTTGCCAATCAATCAATTGATAATGGTGCTAATGTTGACCAATGGAGTTACTTGGGTGGCGAAAACCAACAATGGTCTTTATTAACCGTTAACGCTAACGGTCAATTGGGCTGGGTACTTAACAGTACAGGGGTGCCTGCCGATGTACTTACACGTATTACCAACGCCATGAATGATGCCTGTTCGAGGTATAATGCAGGTGCTAACTGGCCGTCGCGTACGCTTACGGTAGAATACAATACAGGTGTACCCACAGCTGATGGCAGTACAAATGGCAATATCCGTTTTGGTGCGAACAGCAGTTACCAGAGTGTCCGTACGGCAATGCACGAAATTGCACATACCTATGGCGTTGGTTTAAGCAGTGGATGGTCATCAAATACCTCTACAGGCGACTTTCTGGGCGCTAATACAGTTGCACTCATTAAGATTTTTGATGGTCAAAGTGCTGCAATACATACAGGTGGCGGTCATTTTTGGCCTTACGGCTTAAACTATGATAATGAATGGAGTGAAACAAATGCCTTCAGACAAGTAAAATTAGTTTTTGCCATGCGATCGGACGGGATGTAGAACAGCAACAGATGCTCTTGAATAAGACCTCCCCGATATTTGAATTAAATATCGGGAGGTTTTTTGAACGTTTTCTACAAAAGTTCGACGAAATATGCATTTTATAAAGGCTATTTCAGTAAGTTTGATATTAATCATAAACAGCTTATCTATTGCTCCAAATAGTTGTTTCTCCTATTAGTATGCTTTAACAGGTCTATCACGACAATACTTCTACAAGTATTGCGATAAAACAATCAATATCGCGACGCATTGCCCGGTCTCGCCAATTGCACGCAAAACATTAAGCTAACAAAAAATCAACCAACAAAATATTGATTTACAAAAGATTAAATACAAATCAATAATAAATCATTAACGATATAAAGTAAATTTATGATGAAATTTTTATAAAAAAATCTGTCTTAAACTGAAAATTGAATTATTGAATTTAAAATAAAAAAAGAGGATGTTAACGTATTTAAATGGTTATCTTTAAATAAAAAAAACCATGATTATAGACCCAAATAAAGAAGAACTTTCTGACGATAAGGAAGATGCGTTAACCAGTGAAGAAGATGCGTTAAATCAAAGTACAATCATCAGTGATGAAAGGGCTGCTGAACACGATGCCGACTTGTTAGACCAGGCAGACAAGGCCTCCCGCTCATCTTTCGAATTGGATATTTAGGCCAATCGTTGTACCAGGAAAAATGGCGATATCTTTAGAAAAGTTCAGGAGATATCGCCATTTCAGCAAACAATACTCAAAAGAATAAGCGCGAACACTATTGCTTCAAGATTATCAATAAACGTGTTTTTTGGCCAGGCCAAGCTTTTTGATTTTCGAATTTAATGTGGTTGCCGGAACACCCAATAATTTTGCCGCGCCATGCTGACCGGAAATCCGCCCGTTACATAATTCTAATACAGTGAATATATGATCGCGTTCATTTTCAAATATGGTTTTAACAGCCCCAGCTGAAGATATAGATTGTTTGTTATTGCCCGGAATTTCGATATCCTTAATCAGGGTCCCATCTGCCATTACCACCTGCCTTTCGATGAGGTGCTCCAATTCTCTTACATTGCCAGGCCAGCTGTAAGCCATCATCGTGGAAATTGCCTTTTTTGAAAATCCATCAATATTTCGATTCAACTTTTTGGCAAATTTCTCTAAGAAAAAAGTAGCCAACGCAGGTATATCCGATTTCCGATTTCGAAGGGATGGCAATGAAACCGGAAAAACATTTAACCTATAATATAAATCACGCCTAAACCGCCCGGCCTCCACTTCTTCTAAAAGGTTTCTGTTGGTGGCCGAGATGATGCGCACATCAGTCACAATAGTTGTTTTACCACCAACACGCTCTATTTCTTTTTCCTGTAAAACACGGAGTAATTTAACTTGTAAATCGAGCGGTAACTCCCCAATTTCATCCAGAAAGATTGTACCCTTATGTGCCTGTTCAAACTTGCCGATCCTTCTTTCCGTAGCACCTGTAAAACTCCCTTTCTCATGACCAAAAAGTTCAGATTCGATCAAATTAGGTGGAATGGCGCCACAATTAACCCTAATCATTGTTTTCTGTTTTCTTGTAGACGCATCGTGAACCGCCTTGGCGATCAATTCTTTACCCGTCCCCGTCTCACCTAAAATTAAAACCGTAGTTTGTGTAGAGGAAATTCGATTGAGCAGGCTGTAAACTTCCTGCATTTCCGGACTGCTGCCAACAATTTCTGGGTGTGTAAGAATTTCAGGTGATTCTTCCGGTTTAAAAATGAGGTATTCAGCAAGCTGAGTACTCAGTTTTTCGATTTCATTTTCTAACTGCTTAATTTTCCCCTCAGCTTGTACTGATGTTTTGGGGCCATTTATAATTTCAGACTTGACAAGTGTTCCCAGATTGGGCGAATATCCATTTCTTTCCTCCATTACAGCCAGCAGTCCGGCAATAAAATCGGCAATGTTACAGCAAAAAGTCAATCCTTCTGCACTTAATTCCCGCTTGTGATTATGAAGTTCAAAAGTCCCCAGTATGCGACCGTTGTTCTCTAATGGAATATAACAATGAAAATGATATTCTGTAGGATGATTGGTGAGGCAATGGTTCTCACCAAAATCAGTTATCCAATCTTGTCGCGATTTGAGCACAGGAAAATCAAAACCAGCTATCTCTTTTGTAATAAGTGAAAGGCTAACCGGATCAGAAATGGTTTCGGTACAGGATATTTTCCCTGAAATGACCTCTGTAAGATAGGCTCTTGTAATGTGGTCCATTTCATCGTTATAAAGAATTAATGCACCGCAATCAATCGAGAATAAAGGATGGAGTTTAGAAAACACCCCTTGAAACAGTTCTCTAAGCGTAAAATTCTTTTCTTGTTCAGCTACGGTTTCTGCCCTTATTTCGAAATAAGAATCGGCACGAGGTTTAACATCGTTGCCATCAACATTAGTGCCCGTGTTAAAATCTGTTTCCTGCTTTCTCATTTTTTATAATTGATCTTTCCCGGAATATTTATCTGGGAATTGGATGAATGAACTTTAATGCAATTACCAAAACGAACAACATCGGGAAGATTTTTCGTCACCTCTGAGCGATTGAGGATTGATCCGATAAGAATTGGTTTTTGCTTATTGTTCAAACCCGCGAATTCAAAGAACATGCCAAAGGCAAGAATAAGGTGCTAATGCTATCTTGGCAATACCGTGATTATAAATGGTTCACGATATTCCGCTAAAAGGCGATTTTGAATACGAAATATAGTAGAAGGGATTAGTCATGATCAACAACCATAATTTCGACATTTATTATGACTCAAATCCTTTTTAATTACAAAGCTGGTGTTTCGGTAAAGTTAATTTTCTTTGATGATGCTGCCCAGAAAACCCAGAGTAAAACACAAATACCTAGGGCTAAATCCGGATAGAAGAATGAAACAACAAAAGCGGCTAGATAGGTTGGGAACCCATACAGGTAGTTGTTCCGGAGTTGCCTGATGGCGGCATCACTGATTCCGGGACGTAATAATTTTTTATCTGAAGTAGCTTGTTGCCACAACAGGTTAAAAGCCAGGTTAATCAAAACGAACAATCCTGTGTAAATGGTTACCGAAAGCTGTTTCGAATCACTGAGAAAAAACTTAGCCAATAAGGCGCTGGGATAAGAAACAAGCGAAACCAGGAACAGAATAAATCCATTGGCAAACATGAGCCCTGTGTTTCGCTTGTAAATCTGTTTAAAAATTTTATGATGATTTACCCAGATAATGAAAATGCTGAAAAATGAAATGACAAAAGCAATATAACCAGGCCATTGAATTCTCAGTGCATTTAGTAAGTGAACGGGCGTATCACCATCCTTCAGTTCGGGAATGTGAAGTTCGAGTACCAAAAGCGTAACAGCAATGGCAAAAACACCATCGCTAAAAGCCTCTATTCTACCCGTTTCTTTTTCCATTTAAAAATTAATCGTTAAAAATTAATTTATTCACCTGCGTAATTTCTGCCTGGCTGATGGTGTGCCCCATATTTTCGTAAATAATCTCGGTAACCCTTGCCCCCATTTCTTCTAATAAAACAGTTGATTCTTTAACCCTGGATACGGGAACATGCATATCTGGATCGCTGCTTCCGATAAAGATAGGTGTACCGTCAAAGTCGCCATGATAATTGCGGTGATCTACCTTTTCACCGATAAGACCACCTGTGAAAGCCACTACACCACCATAACGCGCCGCATTTGCGGCAACAAAATCGAGCGTTAAACAGGCACCCTGTGAGAAACCCAAAAAGTAAATCTGTTCTTTTGTAAAACCTTGTTTTTCCAGATCAAGTACGGTTTCTTTTATGGTATTTAATGCATTCGATAAAGAAGGTTCGTTAGCTGCCCGAGGGGCCAGAAATGACTGTGGATACCAGGTGTTATTTGTCGCCTGTGGCGCCACCAATGCAAAATTGGAAACGTTAAGGTATGCTGCCATTGATAAAATATCCTGTGCCGTTCCCCCACGTCCATGGATCATGATCAGCACTTTTTCTGCCTGATCGAAGCTTTTTCCAGCTTTTATAATTTCTTTCATCTCGCTATTCTTCTTCTTTTACTTTGTTCCAGATATCATGGTATAAATCTTCATGCCGCTTAAACTGGATGTGCACGTATGGGCACATCGGGATCACCATCAATTTATTTTCACGGACATAGGCAACCATCGCATCAAGCAACATTTTAGCATACCCGAGTCCTTCTTTTGCGGTATCTACTTCCGTATGGTAAACGGTTAAATCATTATCCTTGATGTCGAAAATCATTTCGCCAACTTTTCCGTCTTCATCATAAATGTCGAACGAACTTGGTTCGCTTTCCTGAATGTTTAATTTTACTTGTGCCATCTTTTAAATTAATTTTGGAAGTAATTTATCCAAATCTTCGCGTAAATGCTCGTGTTGATGTGGTAATTTTAAATGTGTTCCCAACTCATTCAAAGGTTCGTCAACCGTAAAGCCTGGATTTTCTGTAGCGATTTCGAAAAGTACACCTCCTGGTTCGCGGAAATATAAAGAGTAGAAATAATCACGGTCGATTTTAGGCGTAATCTGTAAGTTTTTACTTAAAATCTGCTCCCTCAATTCCATTTGAATATCTTCGTTTTTAACACGGAATGCTACATGGTGGTTGGTACCGGCAGCATTTCTGCCCCTGTGGCCAGACGGAACTTCCAACAAATCTACAATGGCTGCATTTTCTACCGTATCGGTAATAAAACGATAGCGGTTTTCTTCTTGCCCCAATAATCGGTAACCAAACAGATCGGTGAGTACCTTAGCCGTTTCATCGATGCTTTGCAAAGTTAAAGTGGTACTGTGAAAGCCTTTGGTCGCGGTATCTTTTTTAATCTCGGTAGTTTCCCAAGGCGTTCTTATATCTGCTGTTTTTGGCACAATTAAACTCAGCGACAAACCATCGGGATCTTTAAAAGCCAATACCTGCTCCCCAAAACGTTCTGTAATTTCTTTCGTCTTAACATTAGCTACACCAAATCTTTCTAACCAGAACTGATGGCTGCCCTCAGGTACCGAGTAACCAATTTCTGTTGCCATGCCCACGCCTTCCGTCCCCTGGCCAATTCCATCCCATGGAAAAAAAGTAAGGATGGTTCCAGCCGCCCCGGTTTCATCACCATAATAAAGGTGGTAAGTACCAGGGTCATCAAAGTTAACTGTCTTTTTCACTAACCTTAAACCTAGTGTTTTGGTATAAAAATCGAAATTTTGCTGTGCATTGCCAGCAATCGCTGTAATGTGGTGTAAACCTAAAATGTTATTATTCATATCGTTTAATTTTTATTTATTAATAGTGCTGAGCTTTCAGTAATTAATTCGTTGTGCCGTTTAAAGATGACATCAAGCACAAGGCCATCATCATTCCACATTTTTATTTCTCCGTTAAGCTGTTCGGTAAGACCCGTCATTAAGCTCATTCCAAGTGATTCGGTATGATCAGGATCAAAGCCTGCTGGCAAACCAATCCCTGTGTCTGCAATTTTTAGTTCGCAGCACTCCTCTCCCATAAACAGGAAAGAAATGTGCACTTTACCTTTTTTATCATCCGGAAAAGCATATTTAATCACGTTACTAATGGCCTCGTTCAGGATCAAACCAAGCGGAACGGCTTGTGCAACATCTAATTTAATCACCTCTGTTTCCAAAGTGAACTGGATTTTATCAGTACCAAAACATTCGATCATGTAATCGACCAGTTCTTTGATGTACCATTTCATATCAATTTCTGCTAGATTATCAGATTGATAGAGCTTCTGGTGGATAAGCGACATGGCATGCATCCGGTTCTGACTATTTCTGATGGCCACTAAAGCATCTTCATTATCCAGGTAAGCCGATTGGGTATTAAGCAGACTGATGACAATCTGCAGGTTGTTTTTAACCCGGTGATGGATTTCGCGCAGAAGCCATTCCTTCTCGTTGAGTATTTTCCTGAGCAATTCGTTCTGCGCGTTTATTTCTCCCTGCTTTTGTTCTAAAATAAGATTGCTACGCCTTTTTAAACGATACCGGTTATAAATCAAACCCACAAACATGGCAGCGATTAATAAACCGGCAATAAATATATACCTCAATCTGCCCTCATTTTCGATCGTAACTTTCTGCAATTGATTTTTTTGACTAAGCAATGCAATGTCTTTATCCTTTTTCTTGGTCTGGTATTCAATTTCCAAACCCGAAATTTGTTTGTTCTTTTCGTTGTTCCAAATAGAGTCTGTTAATCTCTTGTACGTTTTATAGTGTGCCACTGCCGACCAGGGCTTATTCAGTGCAGAATCTACATCGAACCAAAGCCGGTGCAACTGAGAAAGTGCCAACAAGTTTTTCTGTTGTAAACTTTGTTTTTCATGTTCTTGTAAATAACCGTCGGCAGCTACAAACTGTTTATCGTGAATCAGTTTCCTGATGATACTCCGGTATAAATAGATCTGATTCGGATCATCTTTAGGCAGATCGTGATGAAACTTTTGCAGTTCTTTAAAATAAGGTTCCGCTTTGGCGTACTGCTCAATATCGTAATAGGTGTTGAACAAAATGTATGGGATCCGAAGTTTCATCTGCGTATCAGTTGGCGGGTATTTTCTAATCAGCTCTTTCAGTGCGGCTATACCCTCTTCGAACTTTTTCATCCGCACCAATATGGTAGCTACGTTGGCCACAATGGTTTGCATATAACCAGGGTCTTTATACCGTTCTGCAATTTTCTTAGCCACCAACCAATAATCAAGCGCTTTCTGATCATTCCTCAGGTAATAATAGGTTAAGCCTAGATGGTTGTTTATAGAACTTCTTTGTAAACTCGTATCGGCCAGTTGATCTGCGGTTTTTTCGGCCAGCAAACCGTACTTTAATGCATTGGAAAAATTACCAAGGCCAATATTGGTAATACACATATTGTTGTAAACACCCTGCAGTTCCTTAAATCCAATAGCTTTGTAAGCAGCTAGGGATGAATCCATCAGTTTAATGGCATAAGCTGGTTGGCCTTTTATATTGTAATAATCGCCCAGGTTTTTAAGCGAGTTACCTTCTTCTAACTTATTGCCAGTCTGGCGGTATAGGGCCAGCGATTTTTCATTGTAGCCGATCTTCTTTTCAAGATCTTTTCCCTCATTGCCAAAAAGATTCCCCATAGCAGCATAAGCGGCTGCCAATTGATCTTTTAGATCCATTTTACCGGCAAAAGCGATTGCTTGTTCGTAGATTTTGGTACTGCCTATCTTATCTCCAGATTCGCGGAGAATATTGCCTTTAAGCACCGTACTCATAGCTATTCCCTTAGGATATTCGATTTTACCGGCCAGGTTAAGCGCTTGCTGTTGAATACTCATCGCTTTAGCTAAATCTGCTTTTATTTCACCGGGCAAATTGAGATAATATGTACCCAGATCAACTAATAAATCGACTTTCTTTTCTGTTTGTCCAAGCCTGCGCAGTTTCATCTCAGCAACCTCTACCTCTGTCTTGGTCCTAATACCCTGCCCTTTTACAAAGGCAGGGTTGATCAGAACGAAAGTGATTAGCAAACATTTAATGTTCTTGTTTAAAAAAATGATTGCACTATTTCTGGCCAGCATGTTTAAAGCTTAACATTGTTTATGCTTGATTTTGTGGTATAATAGCAAATAATCATTGCTACACCGGGTAGCATAATGCCCACCAAACCAAATAGCTGCCCGATCCAGGCGCCAAGAATGCATCCTATTAAAAAGCCTCCTAACGTAATCAATCCTCTGTTTATCCCCGAAAGGAAATCGGTATTTTTAAAACCAGAATTGCAAAAAGACCTGATATCGAGTGCGAACTGGGTTACATTGCCCGTCATCATAGTTGTTGGCCCATATGTTTCCTTTACAAAAAGTTTCCCAAATGCGTTTTGCAAACCCATAGCGAAAACAACAATCATGGTAACCAGGTACATGGGCCAGGTAATTTCTCCATTATCGATATAGCCGAGCGAATAGGCAATTGCCCCACCAAGCAATAGGATAATCCCCTCGCATAAAAGCAGAAAATGCCTGTTCGAAAATCTCGCCGATATCCAGCCTCCAGCCATAACCGAGAGCATAAATATTGGGAAAGTTAGCAGCTTGATCCGTGCATCCCCGTCCGAGCCTTTAATCATTTGATAAGCGAATACGATAAAGTTTCCGGTAACGTGTGCCGAGAAAATTTTATCAGCAGCAACAAAGGTAATCGCATCACAAAAGCCAGCTATAATGGTTAATACAAGGGTTACAAACCAGATATTGTTCTGTTTTTCTTCCATTTTGTTTTTGATTTTATGATAAATGTGCCCTTAACATCCAGGCCATGGTTTCGTGTGTTTCCATTAATCCTGTAATGTAATCGCTTGTTCCGGCGTCTTTAAGCGCACCTGCATAATTATCAATGTTTTCTCTTAAATGGATCAGGATACTCTCATGATCGGCAAGCAGTATTTTGATGTAGGTTAATGCATCGTTTTTACCACGGTCATCTTCGCTTAAGTGAGTTAATTCCAGAAATTGTTTAAGCGATGCGGGTGCGTAATGACCGAGTTTACGGATACGTTCTGCAACTTCGTCAACAATACTTTCCAATTGGGTGTATTGCTCTTCAAAGAATTTGTGTTTGTTGTAAAAGTCTGGCCCTTCTACATTCCAATGTGCTTTGCGGGTTTTGGTGTATAAAACGTACTCATCTGCAAGAATTTTGCTCAACGAATGTGCAACCTCGGCAAGGTTTTCTGCGCTGATTCCAATTTTGGCTTCCATAATTTGTGATTTAATGTTTATATTAATTAAAAAGTGTATTGAATAAATAATGATCTATTGAAATAGTGCCAGGTCCGATTACCCATAAAAACAGCATAGCTAGTGTATACATGTAAGGCACATCGCGTACCTCAACCGAATCTTTTCTGTGTACTACAAAGTACCCGATAGCCGTTACGCCTATAGATGGCAGAAGGAACAGCCTGGTTCCAACACCTATGGCAACGAGAAACGGTACAATGGTATCAGAAAATGTAGCCACTAAACCGTTCAGTTTATCGGGCAGCCCCAGGGGATTGGGTACATGCTCCTTTTCTCCATTTTGAACACGGAACTTTTTCATTCCATGAACCCTAAAAAGCTCAACCATGAGCAGCACCCTGAAAGTAAGTACAGCCCAATTGTTAAAGTCTGATCCCAAATCAGAATACAATAGGTATTTGATGATATTTTCCATAATTTAAAAAGCAAAGCATGAGCAGCCCAGAGCGCCCCAAAATGCGGTGTAATTGTTTACAGGGAGGTTGCTGGCCCTTACTGCATCGTGATTATGGTTATGGACATTACAGCTACCCACGCAGGAATGCACCATTGCTAAAACGGAACCGGATCCGTTTGCCCCTTTTGTTTTTCCTTGCTGATCTGTTTTATGCATCAATGGAGAATAATATCCATTATAGTTTTTGGTTGGCGACCAGTCTGGAAGAATCGGGATTTTTGGCGGTGAAAACGAAGAGAAATCACCTTTTGCATACACAATTTTGCCATCAACAATTGTTAAATCAGATTCGATACTTTTGATCTGTTCGTCGGTAACTTCGAAGTAATCGTGATTTAAAACAGCCAAATCTGCCAGCATGCCTACTTTGATATCGCCCTTTTTTTGCTGCTCGTTCGAAAACCAGGCACTGCCTCTGGTGTACAGTTCTAAAGCGGTTTCTCTTGATAAAACGGTTTCTTCACTGTAGATTTTTAAGCCACCAACTGTTTTACCGGCAGTTAACCAAAACATCGAAACCCATGGGTTGTAACTGCTTACGCGTGTGGCATCAGAGCCTCCGCCAACGGGAACTTCCATTTCGAGCATCTTTTTTACCGGCGGCGTTTGTAAGGCAGCTTTTGCACCATATCTTTCAGTAAAATATTCGCCCTGATAGGCCATCCTGCTCTGGATCGCTATACCGCCACCTAAAGCTTTTACACGCTCAATGTTCCGTTCGTCGATGGTTTCGGCATGATCGAAAATCCATGGCAAACCAGCGAAAGGAATATCTCTATTTACCTTTTCGAAAACATTTAGAAAGCGGCTGATACTTTCATTATAAGTGGCGTGAAGCCTGAATGGCCATCTTTTTTCGACCAGCAAACGTACTACACGTTCCAGTTCAGGCTCCATATTATCCGAAAGGTCTGGCCGTGGCTGAAGAAAATCTTCGAAATCGGCTGCCGAGAAAACCAGCATCTCGCCTGCCCCGTTGTGGCGGTACATATCATCTCCCTGATAAAGTTTTACAGTATTGGTCCAGTTATCAAAATCTTCAAATTCCTGTTTTGGGCGTTGTGTAAACAAGTTATAAGCAATGCGAACAGTAAGTTGTTTTTGCTCATTTAATTCGTTTACAACTTTATAATCGTCGGGGAAATTCTGAAAACCTCCACCAGCGTCAATTACACTGGTAATCCCGAAACGGTTCAGTTCTGTCATAAAATGACGGGTAGAATTTATCTGATGTTCGTAAGAAAGTTTCGGACCTTTTGCCAGCGTAGAATATAGAATCATCGCATTCGGGCTCGCGATAATCAATCCGGTAGGTTCCCCATTCATATCTCTTTGAATTTCTCCACCCGGAGGCGCAGGCGTATCTTTGGTATATCCAACGGCTTTAAGTGCAGCGCGGTTCATAAAAGCACGATCGTATAAGTGCAGAATAAACACAGGTGTTTCGGGCGCAATGGCATTTATTTCTTCCAGGGTAGGCATTCTCCTTTCAGCAAACTGAAATTCAGACCAGCCCCCAACTACGCGCACCCATTGTGGTGATGGGGTAATATCTACCTGCTC
Source organism: Pedobacter riviphilus (assembly GCF_014692875.1). Classification (NCBI taxonomy): domain Bacteria; kingdom Pseudomonadati; phylum Bacteroidota; class Sphingobacteriia; order Sphingobacteriales; family Sphingobacteriaceae; genus Pedobacter; species Pedobacter riviphilus. The sequence continues at coordinate 3,424,622 of NZ_CP061171.1, forward strand.
CTTAAGCATCCGCAAGGCATCGGCCAGTGACGGAACACCATCCCAGCGTAATTCCAGATTGAAATTTAACCCACCACGGATTAAATGAATATGGGAGTCGTTAATCCCAGGGACTACACGTTTTTTACCAAGGTCAATCAGCCTCGTTGCAGAACCCGAAAAATTCATGATGTCGCTATCACGACCAACAGCGATAAACTTGCCATCTTTAATGGCAACAGCTGTTATTTCTTCCTTGTGCTTCGTAATGGTATGAACTTTACCATTGAATAAAATTACATCTGCAGTCATGGTATCTTCTATTTAGATTTCGAGATCTTAATTTTTAATGGCAGCAATTGCTTCCTGAATGCCTTCTCCAGCTGTTGTAAAAAATGCTGGCCCTGCTAAAAGCATGACTTTCGCTACTGGCTTAAAGGTTGACATGTTCTTTTCTTTTAACCAGGTTTGGGTTCTGTAGGCTTCGAAAATGCCTTTTACAACATTACCTGCAACCAATGCCGTTGGCGAGTCGATCCCTGCATCTTTTAAATCACTTGCAAAAGAAAAGTTATCTACACCAAGTTTAAGCGCTTCTCTCATGGCGATGCTGCCTACTCCGGTCATCAGTTCTGGTGTAAATTTATTCCGATCGCCAAGACCAATTAAAAGCAGGCGTTTACCACCTATAGTACCCTTTGGCGGAGAAATTAAAATGGTTTCGTTGGCGTGACCAAGAAATTTCCCGCTTTTGCGAATTTCAGTGATCAAACCTTTCATATCCTGATCTAGGTGTACCAAACCATTTAATGCAGGCGGAAGTGCTGGTGGTGAGTTAAAAATATCTCCTTCTGTATATTCGAAAACACAGGCAACCTGTAAATCACTAACCTGCGCCGATGGTCCCTGAACAACACCTTCGATGGCAATTCCATCTACTGTACCCCAAACTTTAGCCGTTCCTATTGCGGTTGTGTTTTGTGCAAATGCTGTTCCTGTAACAAATACAGAAAATATGATGATGGCTAGCCTGAAGTTTTGGAAAGCAGTTATTGATTGTTTAGCGAAGTTATTTTTCATTTTCTTATTGTTTAAAATTTGTATGATACCTGAGCATTAAAAAACTTTGAATTGTCCCAGAGTGGTACGATATCTTTTATAAAATCACCTACCCTGAAATATTGCCCCCCACAACCGAATGAAAGGTTGTTATTGAATTTATAATCTGCACTGAGCAGATAAGTGGTACCGATAAAGCGGTGATCGGAAAGGGAACCTGCTGTGTTATAATTTCCGCTCGGGCGATAGATGCCATCATTTGTTGAATACCTCCAGTTGAAAACAACATCAGTCTGTACGCTTAATTTATCAGTTAAGGTTAGTGTTAAGTATGGATGCAGATCAATTAAATTCGAGGGTCCGATGAGTGGGTTAAAGCCAAAATACCCTCCTTTCGGATATAAAGGGTTAAAGGTCTGTAGCTTTCCATTACCTGCTTTCTGGTCGCCTGAAATATAATCGTTCCGAAGGTTGATGGATGGCTTAAACCTGGTTTGTTCGAAAGTATAACCCAATTCAATAGCCATCGTCCAGGCATTAATATTACCATTTCCAAACCTACCAAACTGGTAGGCCGCTTCTACATTATAGATAAAACCACCGCCACTTTTCCAATACCGGGTAGCTACCGTATGCCGTACTTCTTTTGCTATGCCTTCTTCAAATTCAGCATCGTCACGCCTGATGCCTAAATAATAGAAATCAAAGTTTCCACCTTTTTCGATATTGAGATTTGAATAAGCTCCCCAAAGATTGGCCTGATGGCTGGGGCGATTATCAAATACCCCAAAATTAACTTCATCGGCTTCTAAAACAAATGCATCTAACGAAAACCGTGGTGTTGCATACATCAGCTTGGCTCCTGTAAAGTATTGCCGGACTGTTGTACCCTCCCGCACAGAAATTAACCTGCCCGAACCGTAATTTATTTCCTGCCTGCCCACCCGAACGGCTAATTTGTTTAATGAATCTTTAAGTATCCTATATTCTGCGAAAAGGTTTTGAACGGCAAGCTGATCCTCATCAACCGGAGATGGCCCATATTTACTGCCGTTTTCGAGCGCACTGTTTATCTGGGCAAAAAACCGCAGTCTTTCTCCAATATTTAAATCGGCATAAAGCGAATAGCGCTGTAAAAAAGAATAATTAAACCCCTGATCCTTAATCCAATCCTCATTAATTTTTCCTCCATATTCCTCCCTGATCTCGCCACCAAAACTGAGGTATACTTTTTTATTAACCGAAAGCGGCAGGAACTTTAATGTATTATAGAAGTTCCTCGCCGAATCTTTCAGGTTGCTATAATCCTCATCGTAGCGCATAAGCCTGATGCTTTGGCCGGATGCACTTGTTATTGAAAAGCAAGTACAAACTACTGCTATGATCGCCAAACGGGGATAATCAGTTCTCATTTTATGTAAATGAGGATTAGTGTTTTACCATTTTGTGTGCATACTGGATACCAAGACCATAACCTGCACCGTATTTTTTCATCAGTGTGGTTACAGGCTCATAGGTTCCGGTTCTGGCCCAATCTCTTTGAAGTTCAAGGATGTACTGCACAGAGGTTACCGGTTTTACACCAGCATGCACCATTCGTTGAACTGCACGCTCATGCGCCTCATTGCTTACATCTCCACAGGCATCAGTAATTACGAAAACGTCAAAACCTTCTGATAAGGCTGATAAAGCCGGACCAACGATACAAACACCTGTCCAAAGGCCTGCCAATACAAGTTTCTTTTTTCCGGTTGCAGTGATTGCTTTGTAAGCGGGTTCATCTTCCCAGGTATTCATCGAAGTTCTATCGATATAATTTGAGGTAGCCTGGGGATAAAATTCTTCAATCTCTGGAAAAACAGGGCCAGCAAACGATTCTTCAGCAACTGTGGTTACGATAGTGGGTACGTTAAAGATTTTAGATGCACCACAGATAATGGCTACATTGGTACGAAGTTCGGTAATAGAGATGCTTTTGGTTGCAAAAGCCATTTGTCCTTCAAAATCGATTAATACCAATGCGTGGTTTTCTGGAGATAATAAGTCTGGTGATGGTTTCATAATTAAATATTTTTTGTTTCCCTCACTGTTCCAAGAAACATACCACCAAACAAACAACTACATATCAGCAACTTACAAAAAAAAGCATAAAATATGATTAACTATATATCGTTGATTTACGAATTTGAATATTGCTTTTTAATACAAAAGATACAATGGGAAAGGTGTGTGTTGCCTACAGAGAAATCGGAGAAAGATACAAAGGCGCAGCGTTGGGTATTTAGTTAATTTTCTGAATAGCAATTTGATTGAGGTATCGTCATTCCTCCTCAGCAATGAAGACCTATTTTTGGGTTTTGCTATTATTTGATCGGAAAGATGCTGACCACGAAGTAGCTATTAGACCTTAAAACAATAAAAATTGCGAAAAAAACAAGTTCAGCAAGACAACACAGGGATAATAACGAAATAAAAAATAAAATATTAACACAAAAATACCGCATAACATACTAAATATCAGCATTAAAAACAAATAAATAACGAAATTTCGCTACCTATTTAACGAACAAAAAATAATTAATTAAAATAATAAACCCTAATTTAGCGACATGGAAAGCAAGGGTAATTTAGCTGAAACTCAAAATCAAGAACATACCATCCAGAATATTGATGGAGCGACTGCACTTGAAATCGAAAATGCACGCTTATTTAAAAAACTCGAACAAAAAGAAAGGGAAAATGCAGTTTTGTTATCGTTAAGCAACTCCATTGCTTCCATCAGGAATAAACTTGATCTCTTCGATGTCATCGATCAAAAGTTAAAAAAACTATTTGATTTTGATGATTTCGTGATCTGTTTGATTAATGATGATCAGGAAACCCATAGTGCTTTTATCTACAACCAAAAAGAAGATTTCCTTAAAACTACAGGTATAGCACCAGAATCATCTAAGAAATATACGCTCGATGACGGTATGTGCAGGGCGATAATCTCATCGGAAAAACCGACTGTTTTCAATGTTGAAGAAGTTTTAATGTGGGATGATGCACCTGCCTGGCTGGAATTTTGGTACAATAAAGGTATTAAAGAAATGATCGGGCTCAAAATGGTCGACAGATCGGGTTGTATCGGTTTCTTTTACCTATATATTAAAAACGCAAACTCACTATCGAACATTTATTTTGATTTGCTTCAGGGCATTTCGCTGCAAATCTCAATAGCCATATCGAACATCCTGGCCAATGAAAAAATTGAATTACAGCTGGCAGAAATCAATCAATACAAACAAAAACTAGAAGATGAGAAAACTTACCTAAAAGAAGAGATCCAACATAAATACAACCATACTGAGATCATCGGACAAAGCGAATCGTTAAAAAGCATTTTTCACCTGGTAGATGCCGTGGCAGCTACTGATAGTACAGTATTGATTATTGGAGAAACAGGAACAGGAAAAGAACTCATCGCAAGGGCCTTACACAACTCATCACTTCGCCACAATGAACTGATGGTTAAAATCAATTGTGCCGCAATCCCTGCCAGCCTGGCTGAAAGCGAACTTTTTGGACATGAAAAAGGCAGCTTTACAGGCGCAACAGAACGGCGGATCGGAAAATTCGAGCTGGCCCATAATGGCACGCTGTTTTTGGATGAAATTGGTGAGCTCTCGCTAGACCTTCAGGTGAAACTACTTAGGGCACTCCAGGAAAAGGAAATAGAACGCATTGGTGGTAAGGGCGTAATTAAAACGAATGTTAGAATTATAGCTGCAACCAACAGGAATCTGTTAAAAGAGATAGAAAAAGGAAATTTCAGAAGTGATCTCTATTACAGATTAAACGTATTCCCAATTTCAATCCCGCCGCTAAGGGATCGGTTGGATGACATCCCGCCGCTAACAACCTTCTTCATTGAACGCATTTCCAAAAAAACCGGGCGACAGGTAAACGCTATTTCCAAAAGCGCCTTGAACAAACTGATGCTCTACCCCTGGCCAGGAAATGTAAGGGAGCTGGAGCACCTAATTGAGCGGAGCATACTATTAACATCGGGCAACATATTAAAAGAGATACACCTGCCTAAAATAGATAGAAATGAAGCCATTAACGGTTCGGAGGAGCAAAAAATCAAAAGCATCCACGAAAACGAGCGAGATCATATCTTGGCAATATTAAAACATTGTAAGGGCAAAATATCCGGTGTCGGTGGGGCTGCCGAAATGTTACACATCCCAGCGACTACCCTTAACTCAAAAATTAAAAAATTTAAAATTAAACGGGAGCATATCCTGAATAGGTAAATTTGAATGATCGAATTAAATAGTTTGCTTAAAAAAGCCGGAACAGTAAAGTACATCAATAAAATGGTGGTTTTCTCTGTTGTACTTAGTTCTTTTATTCTAATTCTCATTAAGAGCAATAACAGTTTGGCCAGAAATCAGGTAAACAACTTAAATGCCAAGGATTCACTTCAAAAGCTAAACAAACTTCTTGCAAACGCTGAGCCTGATACAAACCAGGTAAAATACCTGATCAAAATTTCCGATCATTTCATTAATCAACAAGAAGACCAACCAGAAAATTTAGCAAAGGCATTACCTTACCTGAAAAAAGCACTTACCTTAAGTAATCAACTCGGATCGTTAAACTGGGAATTTCGAACACTTATGCTTTACGCCCGGTTTTTAAACAAAAAACATTTGCGGGTGCAGCAGGCACTCACCTACGAAAAGGCAATCGTTATTGCACAAAAAACCGGAAACAAACGTTTTGAAGCCAGCGCATGGTATTCGTATTACATCAATGTTCCCGATACCGTTTCGGATTATAAAAACAAAACATTTTACAACCGGGCAGCCACTGCACATGCCTTATATAAAGAAATCGGCACCTCTTTCCAGGAAAAATACAGGGAGGCAACACTCCTAAAAGCAATGGCCGACTTCCATTTAGAGGAAGAAAAATTTGATTTATCAATAAAAGAGCTTTTTGAAGTAATAGCGCTGGATAAAAAATTTAAACTCCCAGACCTCCCAATGGCTTACGATTTACTTTCGGCAGTTTACGAACGAAAAGGAGAACTAAGCAAGGCCTTAAATTATGCTTTACTAAGTGTAAAAACGGCTCAAAGCAGTCATGAGGAAGTACTCGGCACCTATTTAAACAGAGTAGGTTCTGCCTATGAGGCCATGGGCAAATCTAAAGAAAGTATTACCTGGTACCGTAAAACCCTTGATGGTAGCGATAAAAAAGATCCTTTCCGCTTTGTTACGGCATATGCCATTACGAGCCAAATGATCAAACTAGGTGAAGCCAAAAAAGCACTCTCCATACTTCAAAAAACATGGAACGAAGTGAACAATCCGTCGAGTGAGCATCAATATTTTATGTTTCTGGCATTTGGCGAGTGTTATGCTGCGTTAAAAAAGTACGATCTGGCTAAAAAGTATTTCGACAAACTGCTGGAAGATGCTACATTAAAAACATATTCCAACCCTTTCCAAACTTCAGTTTTCTTCTCTGTAAGCGAATTTTACTTTGCCCAAAACAAATATGAGCTTGCTTTACAATTCGCCGAGAGGGCGAGAGAAAACCAGATCAGCATGACCTTGCCAAGACAGATCCGGTTAAATGAAATTCTTTACAAAATAGATGTATCTACAGATCGTCCGGCCGAAGCCATTATTCACCTGCAAACTTTTCATAAGCTTAGAGATTCTATGCTTAGCCAGGAGAATTTAAACACCATTGAGCGATTGAAGATCGAATTCCAGGCTTCGCAAAAGGAGAATGAAAATGAAATCCTCAGAAAGAAATCACAATTGCAAAGTCAGGAACTTAACCGCATTCAATGGATCAAAAACGCCACTATCGCCGGGCTGGCATTTTTAACTATCGTGCTTGTTTTAATCTATGGCCGATTTCGTTTGAAAAAGAAACTTCATGATACTTTAGTCAGGAAAAAAGCGGATATAGACCTTGCCTACGCCGAACTTGAAGTAAATATTCAACAAAAAAATAATTTAATTGAAGAGAAAGAAAGCCTAATTAAGGAAGTGCACCATCGGGTTAAAAACAACCTGCAGTTAACAATGAGTTTGTTAAACAGCCAAAGTTATTACCTGGAAGATTTATCGGCAATTGAGGCCATAAAAGAAAGTCAGCACCGTTTGAAAAGTATTGCGTTGATTCATCAAAAGCTCTATCAAACAGAAAATCTGGCCACCATCAACATTCAGCCTTATATCGTAGAATTAGTTGAATATTTAAAGGAAAGCCTGAACGACGATAAAAAGATCAGCTTTGAATTGGATATTTTAAATCTCGAACTGGATATTTCGAAAGCTGTTCCGCTTGGCTTAATTATTAACGAGGCGATTACCAATATTTTCAAATACGCTTTCCCCGATAGGCAGGGCGGAAAAGTAATCATTTCTCTAAAAGAATGCCAGGTAGATCATTATCAACTGTTTATTAAGGATAACGGCATTGGTTTACCTGCCGACTTTGATTATGAACAGAGCAACACACTGGGCATTATTTTGATGAAGGGACTAAGTGCCCAAATTGATGGCATTTTCACGATGGAAAGCAATGACGGTGTTTCCTTAAGCCTGACTTTTATGAATAAAAATGAAGATTTATTCCTGTTGAAAGATTAATTAGAGATGAAGACCGAAAAAATTCTAATTGTTGAAGATGAGTTTATCGTTGCGCACGATCTGCAGATGATTTTGCAGCGTGCCGGCTACCATGTTGTTGGCATTGCTGATTCTGTAAAAAATGCGCAAGCCTTATTGGAAAAACATCAGGTAGACCTTGTTCTTTTAGATATTTACCTAAAAGGCCGGTTAACCGGCATTGATCTGGCGCGAGACTTAATGAAAAGTCAAATCCCTTTTATTTATGTCTCCGCAAATTCGAATGAGAAAGTGCTGGAGGCTGCAAAGTCTACCTGCCCGTACGGATTTATTGTTAAGCCTTACCGCGACCGGGATATTTTATTGAGCATTGATATTGCCAGGTACCGCAGGGAAAATAGCAATAACATGAAAATGAGCAGTGAGCGCTTTATGCAGGATTTTATTGTAGATATTTCAATGAAATCATTAACCTGGCAAAAGAAAATATTAGCCATTGCAAGTGCCTTTCAACCTTATATTCCCTTTGATTTTATTGCACTTTCGGGTATTGGGAAAGACGGAAAACGATATAGCGAAATTGGAATCACCAGAAAAAACTTTAATCAGTATGATTTATTTACAGCAAATGAGTTTTTAAAATACACAGGTTTAAGCGTGGCAGAATACGATACCATTAATCAACTGGTACCGGAAACCACCGCTGATGCCATTTACATTGGTGATGATTTTGAAGGGGTTAAAAGGGCCGCTCCAATGAAAAACTTAATCGCCACCACCTATCATCTTTATTCCAATCTGGTTAAAACCTTCTACCTGGAAAATGGCGATCAAATCAGCTTTTCATTTTACAGTAGAACCGAAAATATTTACCAGCCCGCCCACATGGAGCTGCTTAATTTTTTATCAGGCACCTTAGAGAAAAAGCTAGCGCATATTATTGAACTTGAAAAAGCCGGAACGGAATCAGTTTTACATCAAAGCGACTATCCTTTAGCTAAAAAAGATTTTGAAAACATTATCGGTAAAAGCACGGCTTTGCTGAGTGTTTTAGATAAGATTAAGATTGTTGCACCAACCGACACTTCGGTATTGATTACCGGAGATAGCGGAACAGGGAAAGAGGAAATTGCCAAAAGCATTCACCGCCTATCGCATCGAAACACAAAACCGATGGTGGCCGTAAATTGCGCTGCCCTACCAGCTGATTTAATTGAATCTATTTTATTTGGTCACGAAAAAGGTTCATTTACAGGAGCTTTGAACGCGAGAATCGGCAAATTTGAGGAGGCTAATGGAGGCACCATCTTTCTTGATGAAATCGGAGAAATGCCTTTCGACCTTCAGGCAAAGCTTCTCCGGGCTTTACAGGAGAAAGAGATTGAGCGGATTGGTGGCAAACAACCTATTAAAGTCGATTTAAGAATAATTGCGGCAACAAACCTCAATCTGGAGAAAGAGATCGCAAAAGGCAGGTTCAGGCTTGATCTTTTCTATCGTCTTAATGTTTTTCCAATACACGTTCCTCCGCTTTGTCGACGAAAAACCGACATCCCACTATTGGCTGAATATTTTGTTCAGAAACATGCAAAGGCATTAGGAAAAAACATTTCTGAAATTCCCGCTGATTTTATGGATCGGCTGATGTTGTATGATTGGCCAGGCAATATCAGAGAACTGGAACATGTGATGCTGAGGAGTATGCTGCTTTCATCGAATGGAAAACTTAATCCAGATCATTTGGAGCTTGGAATTAAAAACGAGGAGCCCCTTACCCAAAATGGAATAAAAACGATTATCGACAACGAAAGAGATCATATCATCAGGGTTTTAGCGCGCTGCAAAGGAAAGGTTGCTGGCAGCGGTGGTGCAGCCGAGCTCTTAGGCATTCCGGCAACAACATTAAATTCTAAAATTAAAAAGCTGAATATAAAACGTTAGTGACATTTAGTAAATCGACGATATATCATGAATTTAAAAGAAGAACCAAAACAACAATCCGCTGATATACAAAAACTTAAGAACTGGTATTTTTCTTGACTTGAAATGATTGTATTAAACTGCTTAAAGTCTTTGCCGGTTATTGTTTTTTACATTATGCCCGCCTGAAATAGAAAATGAAACAGAAAATCTTAATTGTAGAAGATGAATTTATTGTAGCCAACGATCTGAGGATCATGCTCGAAAAAGCAGGCTATAAAGTGTGTGGGATAGCTCCATCGGTGATAAAAGCGCTTGAGTTAATCTCAACTAAAGAACCCGACTGGATATTATTGGATATCTTTTTGCAGGGCGACAAAACAGGAATTGATTTAGCCGGGCAACTTACCGAAATGGGAATTCCATTTATTTATATTTCTGCAAATACCAACCAGGGAATTCTGGAGGCCGCCAAAGCGACCTTGCCACACGGTTTTTTGGTAAAGCCTTTTCGCGAGAAAGACCTGATGGTAATGCTGGATATTGCCCGTTACAGGCAGGAGCAAAATTTAAAGTACAATCAACATACAGAACCATCGTTTCACAAACAAATTGAATACATCGTAGAAAAGCAGGAACCGGTTTCGGAACGGTTGAAACAAATTAGTACTGTATTACATCCGGTTGTACCTTTCGATTTCCTTTGGATCACCAAATCAAATCCCCGGACGACTACAAAAGACATTAATATTGTGCGTTCGCCTGATGGCAAATTTAACACGCTCAATAATGAAACTTTATTGAAAGAAATTAAAGTTTCCAATCGTGATTTTAAAACATGGAACAGTACTGCGCTTGTTCATAATGGAAAATCAATTTTTAATGGTTATGACTTTAGAAAACTGAGAATGGAAAGCCCCTGGGTACAAGCCCTTTCTGATCATTACCGCCTTGAATCGGCCCTGGTTACCGAAATTAACAGGAATGACGAGCTTTTCCAGTTTGTTTTCTTCAATCACCTTTCTGATTTATATACAAAAGTGCATACCGGAGTTATTAATCAGTTTAAGAAAAGCCTGGAGCTGATTTTGGACCAGGTTATTTACAGAAAAGATATTACGGTAGAAATCCCTGCACCAACCTTACCTGCAGTTGAAGAACTGATTGTTAAAAGAGAGAACCCTGAAATTCCGAAAGATTTTCATGGTATTATCGGGAATAGCACCTTACTGCATGCGGCTTTCAAAAAATTAGAACTGGTGGCACCAGATGATACTTCGGTACTTATCTTAGGAGAAAGTGGTACCGGTAAAGAAAAAATCGCTCAGACTATTCATAAATTATCTCCCCGTAAAAACAAACCCTTAATTACCGTAAACTGTGCAGCATTACCTTTAACCTTAATTGAATCAGAGCTTTTCGGACATGAAAAAGGTGCATTTACAGGTGCGAACGAAAAACGGATCGGGAAATTTGAACAGGCAGATGGTGGTTCGATCTTTTTAGATGAGATAGGCGAACTCCCTTTTGAGGCACAGGTAAAATTATTAAGGGTGCTTCAGGAAAAAGAAATTGAGCGTTTAGGCGGAAATTATACCAAAAAGATAAATGTCAGGATTATAACCGCCACCAACCGAAACCTTGAAAAAGAAGTATCAGATGGCAGATTCCGCCTGGATTTATATTATCGGTTAAATGTTTTCCCTATTGAATTGCCCACATTGAGGCAACGTAAGGAAGATATTCCAGCGCTAGCGACCTATTTCATTTATAAATACGGCAAAAAAAGTTCATCTGCTGTTACCGGAATCTCTACTGAAGCCCTGCACAAATTACAGCTATACGACTGGCCTGGAAATATCAGAGAATTGGAACATTTGATGGAAAGAACGATATTGTTAACCGAAGGAGAAACGATCACCAAAGTTGATCTTCCTAATCCGACATCCACTACAGGTTTTTCCGATGATGATCATTTCAAAATAAAAACGATGGAAGAAATGGAACGGGAACATATATTGAACATTTTGAAAATGTGCAAAGGCAAGATTTTTGGAGCGGGTGGAGCAGCAGAAATCCTGAATATTCCGTCAACTACGTTAAATTCGAAAATTAAAAAATTAGGAATAAAATTCGAATTTGTTAAATAGCATCATTTACATTAGCACAAATTAAAATAATCTATTTTTTTAAGGCACCCTTGCCATGTGGGATTTTAGTGTCTGATAAATCGATCTGCATTTCCTGCTTTCTAATTACCTCGTCGCTAAATCCTTTTTCCTTACGGATTTTATGCAGCTCTTGCCGTTGTATGTGATAAATATCTTTTAAAATATGATTGTACACTTCCATCTCGGCATTTTCGATTGCTTCGCACTCCATCGACTCCAACCTTCTGGATGCATGGTTTAAACTGTTTTCGAATTCATTTTTCAAACCTTTTACCAAAGCTATCCCCTCAGTCTCTTCAACATACTTTTCTTCTAAGCGGTTTAAAGAAACCTGTAAAAGGCGGAGTTTAATGCTGGCTTCTTGTTGCTCATCGGGCACCAATGGATCAATTTCTTCAATATGAATCATCTTGATAATGTAAGGCAACGTAAGCCCTTGAAAAACCAACGTAACCAAAATAACCACAAATGTGATAAATATGATCAGATTCCGGTGTGGGAAATTAATGTGGGCTGCAGTGGTGAGCGGTAATGAAAGTGCAGCAGCCAATGAAACAACGCCCCGCATTCCGGCCCAACCGATAATCAATGGCCCTTTCCACCCGGGATTAGCCTCCCGCGCCCTCACTTTCTTAAATAACCATCTAGGAACAAAGGCTACCGGATAAATCCAAGCAATACGCAGCACGATAACAAGCACACTAATAATCAGGCCATAACTACAGGCTTCCCAAAGCGAATAGCCTTCTAAACCAGCCATAATGATAGGTAATTCCAATCCGATCAAAATAAATACCAAAGCATTAAGGATAATAGTCAGTGTTGCCCAAACATTGATGGCCTGAAGCCTACTTTGCCCATCTACAAAAATTTCGTGCGAACGATAAGATAAGAACAAACCGCCGCTAACCACGGCCATAACGCCCGAAAAATGGAATTGCTCTGCTGCCAGATACATAAAATAAGGCGAAATTAAAGTGATGGCGGCATCGATACTTGGCGTTGTGGGTAAAAACCGGTGGATAACATACAACACGTGCGCAATGGCCAAACCGATCACAATTCCCATAACGGTACTTAAGAAAAAATCGCCAGCCGCATTTGAAAGTGAAAATTGACCCGTAATCACCGCAGCCAATGCAAACCGGAGTACGATTAAACTGGATGCATCGTTAACCAAGCTTTCGCCTTCTAATATCGTTGTAATGCGCTTCGGAATTTTTATATTTTTAAGTACGGATGTAGCGGCTATAGCATCAGGAGGCGATACAATTCCACCCAACAGAAAGCCCATGGCCAGTGTAAAACCAGGGATCATGGAGGAACTTAAAAATGCAACAGCCAGTGAAGTAATGATTACCAAACCAAAAGCCAGCAAACTAATTGGTCTTCGCCAGCGCCAGAAATCGTTCCAGGAAGTATACCAGGCAGCCTCATACAGTAAAGGCGGTAGAAAAATCAGGAAGATCACTTCAGGATCAATCGACATGGCAGGAATACCTGGAATATAACTGATCCCCAAACCTGCCAGCACTAAAAATATGGGATAGGAAATTTTTACCTTTTGCGCCAACATGATCAACAGGAAAGCTACCGAAAGTAAAATAAGAAACTGAAGAAGGGTATAATGCATGGCTTTTTCTCTCACAAAGAATAAACCACAAATATAATCAACAAATAACCAGTTATTTAAGCTTTAAAGGGCTGTTGTTTCAACAAAACAACTAGCGATATGACGTGATTTTACCTAAAATACTATCGAAACCAGCTACGTAAGCCATTAAGTTGATCAAAGTGCAATACATTGAAACCACTGCTTGAAATTGCTGTTATAATCAATACGATTGTCTTACCTCTAGAGCACAATTAAAAATAACCCACCAAAACCAGCTCTACCGGACACTAACGTAAATTAACGAAATAACGCAAATAATTTATTGAACAAAGAAGAACAATCATCTAAAAACCAACTACTTAACAAAACGGATCACAAATTGTAATATTGGCAGCACAAGATATAACATACAGTTTAGTGATCACCTCAACATCAATTATTGGTTTTAGGTAATTCACAAAAACTGTTTAAACAACTAAAATTAATCTAATAAAAAAAGCTATGAGTACGATTAAAGTAAAAGACGGAACTGAAATTTATTACAAAGATTGGGGAACAGGACAGCCAATCGTTTTCCATCATGGATGGCCTTTATCAGGAGATGATTGGGACACACAAATGATGTTTTTCCTTAAACAGGGATACCGGGTAATTGCACATGACCGCCGTGGACATGGTCGCTCAGGACAGAGTGCCAATGGAAATGATATGGATACTTATGTGGCCGACATTGCAGAACTCACAGCAGCACTCGATTTGAAAGATGCCATTCACATTGGCCACTCAACCGGAGGTGGTGAAGTGATCCGTTACGTTGCAAAACATGGAAAAGGTCGCGTTGCAAAAGCAGTATTGATTAGTGCAGTAACGCCGATTATGATCCAAAACGAAAGCAATCCGGAAGGCGTGCCATTGGCGATATTTGATGAAATCCGTCAGGGTACCGGTTTTACCAGGGCTCAATATTTTTACGATTTCCCGGTAGCGTTTTACGGTTGGAACCGTGAAGGCAAAACAGTTCAGGAAGGGATAAAACACAACTGGTGGCGCCAGGGCATGATGGGTTCTGTATTGGCACATTATGAGGGGATTAAAGCATTTTCGGAATCAGATTTTACCGAAGACTTAAAAAGTGTGGAGATTCCGGTATTGGTATTGCATGGAGAAGACGACCAGATTGTTCCTTTCAACCAGGCACCAAGAGCGGCAAAACTGTTGCCAAACGGAAAATTGATCTCTTACCCAGGTTTCCCTCATGGTATGCCAACTACTGAGGCAGAAACGATTAATAAGGATATTTTAGCCTTTATTAAATCGTAAATATTATAAAACTGTCACATTGAGCCTGTCGAAATTCCTGTATTTTTTATATAGGTTTTTCGAGGGGCTATCAATGACAGATTCTAAAAATCGGCGATCTCGACCAGAGCAACGCGTAGTGGAGGGTTTATAAGCTGGGCAGGTTAACTTAAATGGTGTCGATCCATCATCTGAATGTTCCAACTTCCCAGATAAGGCAGATGCCTTTCCTTAACAGTAAATTTTGAAGGTTTGGTTGATTTTTATGTTAGATTATTTCAAGAATGTTTGTTGGTATCACCTGGACTAGTCAATTTCCGCCTATATCTGTCAAACAAGAGCAGTTAATGAATTCGCCGGGCCAAAAATGATCCGGCTAACACATCTTATTTTCTTTCGTTAAACACCCCAAGTTCAGCAATAGCAGGTGGACTGTCGAAGTCGGTAATGGTTACCTTTATTTTTTCGCACCAGATGCGCTCGAACCTAAAAATGCTCACCTTTTTCTCTCCTTCATTTTTTGCAGCTAATGCATTCCATTTACCATTTGCATAGTACTGTAAACTGTAGGTAGCTTTTCGGTTATTGCCCGCGGTTAGTACCACCATGTTACAGGGAACAGCTTTTTCGAAGTTTAACTCATACCACGGCGATTTTACGGTGTGATTGGAGGACCAGCTTGAACCGAAATCATCATCATTGGCAAAGTCCATGATATTCATATCATCACTCCAGCTGCTGTTACTTTTTACGTGCTTCGCAATGTTACTTGAAATGATTGGCGCAGCGTGCGCCGGAATACGTGGAAGATCTGTAGATTTTTTATAAATCTGGCCCATTTCTTTAAGTGCTGCCAAAGCATTATCATCGATAAGACCGTTTTTACCTGGGGCTACATTGAGAATAAAATTGCAATACGCACCGTTGTATGGAACAATAAATTTATTCACCAGCTCAGGTACATTTTTTACCGGAGTAGAAGGAAAAGAGGTTTTCCAGAACCAGTTGGCCTGAAGCGGAAGACAAGCAAGCGCCGGAAGTTTATTGTTTTCTTTAGAAATAAACTGACCTGCGCCTTGTTCGTAAGATTTGATATCCGTATAAAATAATGCCTGTGTTGGATATTTCGCTGCATTTAAATCCATTACCAAACAGTTAGGCTGTAATGACTTGATTAAATAATATATATCTTCAAAAGGTACCTGATCATAAGAAATCCTTGACCATGGGGCATCCCATCCATCGATAATCAGCGCTGTGATCTCACCATAATTGGTGAGCAGTTCGGTAATCTGATCTTTGATCATTTTAACGCTCGCTGGTGTAATCTGGTTTGGGCGGATGCCATGGTGGGTATCCAATATAGAATAATACAACATTACCTTTAATCCGTTTTTACGGAAAGCATCTGCATATTCCTTAACCACATCGCGCTTTAGCGGCGTATTCATTACATTATATGCTGTAGTTTTAGTATTCCAGATCGGAAAACCACTGTGGTGTTTAGTGGTAAGACAACCATAAGTCATGTTAGCGGATTTTGCCGCTTTTGCCCATTGATCAGCATCGAGTTTTGGTGATTGGAACAATGAAAGATCGGCATCCGGATCAGACCAGTCCTGATCCATAAAAGTAGGCATACCGTAATGGATAAACATGCCCAAACCAAGGTCAACAAAATCCTGCTGAAGCTCAGGCAAGGGTTTATTGGCCGATTTTTGCTGAGCCATTGCCGGGTAAATAGATGTCGTTCCCGAAACGATAAGTAATAATGATAAAATCCTTTTAAAGGTCATCTCTGTTTTTTTTGGTTTACGTATTTGTGTTAGTTAATTAAAAAATGGGACTGATCTGTTTTGTTATTAATTTCGATCAATCAATAGAAATCTGATTTACAGGCAGCATCTAACTTTATTATTCAAAGCTACGGCCGACATCGAAAGAATTTGTCGAACGAAACCGTAACAGAAACCTAACAAAAGCTTAACGTTATGGTATTTATGAAATAATACGGCTATTTTTAAAGGATAAAATGAAAGATCGTATATATAAGTCAGTGGTATTGGTCAGTTTTCTGATTTTGCTTCTGGTACAGCTCAGGTTAACCTATAATTCTTACGTACTAAGGGACAGGGATTATAGTTTAAAGGAAAAAACGCTGATTAATGACGAATATGGGCGCAGTATATCGGAAGATAAAGTTTACAAGGATGGTGGAAAGATTATCGACTCGATCCTCTCCATAAATATGCCTGCGCTCAAACAAGCTTACCTAAGCAATCGGAAAGAATTTGTTAAACTGTCGCAAAGCGTTAGCAATACATTGTTAAAAGACCTGCGAAAGAAAAGCACAATGGATAGTGTTTTCCGGTCGATCGTTAAAAGGAATGGGTTAGATTCCAATCTGCAGTATTTGCTCACCTTCCAGTCAATAGAGATTAACTTTGATACCAATATCGGCAACATCCCCATATTTGACACCAGTACCGATACGTTGTTCAAAGCAGACCAAAAAACACCGTTTGGCGTCATAATTGATGGCACATTGACTGATCCTAACGTTCAGAACAGGGTAACCAACCTCTCTGTTAGCGGCAAACTGGTATACGATTACAGAGTTACCTTTAATCTTTTTGTCGATCCTCCGGGCCGCACATTAAAAGTTGCCTATCAAATGCTGCCAACATTTTTATTGGTTGCACTTTGCATCATTATTATCGTAGGCATTAATTATTACACCTATATCAGCTGGATGCGGCAGAAAAAAGAAACGGATGTTAAATCCGATTTCCTAAACAGTATTAAACATGAATTTAACACCCCCATTACCACCATTTTGGTAGCAAGCAAAAGCCTGCATGAAGATGAGGTGCTTAATGACAGGATACGCGTAAACGCACTCGTAAATATTGTAGAAAGACAGGCCCGACGACTTCACTCCCATATTAACCAGATGCTCGAGATTTCGGAAATCAATAACAACGTCCATCTGGAAGAAACAGACCTTAACTATGCAATTCTTACTTTGGTTAACGACTATAAAATAAAAGTTCAGGCTCCAGACAGCCTTACTTTTGATCCTCATGGTTCGGAAATACTGATTATGATGGATCCTTTTGTATTTACCACCATGTTACAAAATATCCTCGACAACTCCTTTAAGCACAATCATAGCAATATAAAAATGACTGTACTTTTTATCACCACCAATAAAGATGGTTATACCCTTCACATTAAAGATAACGGGAAAGGAATTGAAGACACGATGAAAGAAAAAATATTCGATAAGTTTTTCCGTGCGGGCAAAGATAATGCGGTTTCGGGCTTGGGGCTTGGCTTATATTACGTTAAACAATGTATTGATATTCATGGCTGGGAAATCAGCGTGAGAACAGAACCTGGAAACGGTACCGAATTTCTGGTGCATATCCCTAAGGAGCAAGCTATAATAAGTACAAATCATTAATCCAAAGAATTTTATGCTTTATGATATCGTAATAATTGAAGATGAAATAGACCTGGGTAATGTGATTTCGGAATACCTGAAATTGCGGGGATTTAGTGTGCTATGGTTCAAGACTGCTTCAGAAGCATTGGTATATTATAGCGCAAACCGCCTTGATAACAAATTGGTTATTATTGACATACAGTTGCCAGATATGAACGGCTTTGACCTGGCCTCAGAAATGGTAAAAATCAACGCCAGCCAACCATTTTTCTTTCTTACCGCACACAACGAAAAACAGGACCGTCTTCGCGGTCTCAAGATTGGTGCAATAGATTATATTTCGAAGCCATTCGAAATTGAAGAGCTGGTACTTAGGATAGGCAATATCATCAATAAGTTTTCAGGCGTTCCAACTGTACAATCTTCATCCAGTTCAGGATTTATCAATATAGGCGATATCAGGTACCAAAAAGATCAGCTGTTTCTACAGATGCCCGACAGTAAAGAAGTTTCCTTAACCGTTAGAGAATCGGAAGTATTAGACCGTTTGGCCGGAAATATTAATCAGGTAGTTAAAAAGAAAGATATTTTATTGGCGCTGTGGGGAAATGACGATTATTTTAATGGAAAAAGCCTTGAAGTTTTTATTTCCAGGCTAAGGCGGCTCTTTAAGGCCTCAAACCATGTCAGTATAGAAAACGTATATGGCCTAGGCTACATTCTAAAAGTAAAATGATTGAAAAGGAAGGATATATTTTACAGAATCAGGGCAATCAAAAAAGTTTTCGCCGGAAAACCGAACATCAAAAATTTAAGGTTTATTTCACATACAACAACGTTACCAATTTCCTTAGCGAGATTATCGACAACTTTCAATATTAGGTAAACAAAAAGAACATTGCTACTAAGCTAATTGCTGAATAAAAAGACTTTTCTGCCTAGTTTGATATCAACATACTGGATAAGATTATCTTTAGCACGAATTACTTAACAAGGAATGCAGTCCCAATCCCCTCTTAGAAAAACTACAGAACCTATCAACAATAAGATCGTATTGCAGGGGTTAAATAAACCGCTGTCAATTGACCCCTTTACAATCCGCGACAAGGCAACCGAGCCTATATAGACCACTAAAAAAGGGCTATCTAAAAAACTTTTCGCTGGAATTTCAGCAAAAAAGTTTTCCACATCTGTGAAGTCCAAAACCCAATTTTGTCCATAATCATACTTTAAACAGTTTAAACCTATTTTTTATGTAAAGTGCGCAAAAAGTGCTTAAATTTTGATTTTAGGCACATTTACCTAAATTTGGAATATACCAAATCCAAGTTTATGTATCAACTAACAGTACCTGCAGATCGCGTTAACGAATCGTTAAGTAAACACATTTTGGCCGATGGTTTCGACCTGACTTATGATATGGAAAAAAGTCATGGCGCTTACATTTACGATGCCAAACACAACAGAACTTTACTCGATTTTTTCACTTGTTTTGCTTCCGTTCCTTTAGGCTATAACCACCCTAAAATGATCAACGATGAAGCGTTTAAAAAAAATCTTCTCCTCGCTGCATTAGCTAATCCATCAAACTCTGATGTTTACACCCAGCAGTATGCACAGTTTGTTGAAACATTTTCTAAAGTTGGTATTCCTAATTACCTGCCACATGCTTTTTTTATTGCTGGCGGTGCCTTGGCAGTAGAAAACGCGATTAAGGTTGCCATGGACTGGAAAGTGCAGAAAAACTTTGCAAAAGGGTATACTGAAGAAAAAGGCTTTAAGGTTTTACACTTCGAGAGGGCTTTTCATGGCAGAACGGGTTATACTTTAAGTTTAACCAATACGCTGCCTGATAAAACAAAATGGTTTGCCAAGTTCGATTGGCCAAGGGTGGCTGTTCCAGAAGTTAAATTTCCACTTTCAGGAAATAATTTAAGTCAGGCCATTCAAACCGAGGAAATATCTTTAGCCCAGATCAAAAAAGCCTTTGCTGATAATAAAGACGATATCTGTGCAATAATTGTGGAGCCAATCCAATCTGAAGGTGGAGATAACCATTTACGTGAAGATTTTTTAATCCAGCTTAAAACCTTAGCCGATGAAAATGACGCCTTTTTAATTTACGATGAAGTACAAACCGGTGTTGGTTTAACAGGAAAATTCTGGTGCCATCAGCATTTTAGTGAAAAGGCCCGGCCAGACATTATAGCCTTTGGTAAAAAAATGCAGGTTTGCGGTATCCTTGTTGGCAATAAAGTAGATGAAATTGAAACCAATGTATTTAAAGTACCAAGCCGGATTAACTCAACATGGGGAGGCAATTTGGTTGACATGGTTCGGTCTACACAGATTTTACAAATTGTAGAGGAAGATAACTTGTGCGAAAATGCGGCAAAAGTAGGTACGTATTTAAGAGATCAGTTAGAAAACATATCGAATAAGTTTGATCAAATGACAAATGTGCGCGGAAGAGGCTTATTGTGTTCTTTTGATTTCCCTACAAAAGAAATGCGCAACGCATTTATTGGAAAAGGATTGGAAAACAATGTGATGTTTTTAGGTTGCGGCGAGAAAACCATACGTTTTCGCCCGGCACTTTGCATTGAGCAAAAACATATTGACGAAGGCTTGACGGTTATGGAAAAAATATTGCCTTTATTGTAGGCATGAATAGAAAACTGTTGGTTTATTTCATGGTTGCAGGGGTTTTAGCATTGATCTTTTTCATGGTTAAAGATGTTTTTGATCAACCTGCGATGGAGGATATGAAAGCCGGTTTTAAAGAAATTGCCAGGTATAGAAATGCAAACAATACCGGTCCGGTACAACGGATTTACATCGTAACGGTTAAAGATTCGGTATGGAAAGAAATGGAAGATTATGGCAATTTAATGCCCCATACCAAATACGGCAATACAAAAGTTTATTTCTTCATGCAGGGTGAAAATATTCCAAAAACATTACAGCCAGGAGAAGTAAATTTTGATCCGGCTTTTAACAAGGCCTGCATTGCCTTGTACGAAAAAAGTGCCATGAGCCACGTGGCGTTTAATAAACATCCTTATTAACATGGGATAAAATTGCAGAAGTTAATTGCCCAAAAGATTTAATCCTTATTGATTTGGAAATGGAGCGTCCTGTGTTTTTTGGCATTTTCAATTCTTTTAATCTGTCCGTAGAGTTCCGAAGGACTCTACGGATTATCGCATGGAAAAGAGTCTCTGACTCATTTTTTTGCCATCAAGTTTGAAAACTCATTACCATTAGCCAATTCTTAGAGACGCTGCGCTTAACTCTACGAACAGGATGTTATATACAGAGTCTTGTCCGTAGAGTTCCGAAGGGCTCTACGGATTATCGTATGGAAAAGAGTCTCTGACTCGTTTTTTTGCCATCGAGTTTGAAACTCAATATTATTGGCCAATTCGCAGAGACGCTACGCTTAACTCTACTATATACAGAGTCTGTCCGTAGAGTTCCGAAGGACTCTACGGATTATCGCATGGAAAAGAGTCTCTGACTCGTTTTTTGCCATCGAGTTTGAAACTCAATATTATTGGCCAATTCGTAGAGACGCGACGCTTAACTCTACGAACAGGATGTTTCCTAACCCTAAAAATTAGAGTCTGCCTGTAGAGTTCTCAAAGGCTCTACGGATTATTGCATGGTAAAGAGTCTCCGACTCGTTATTTCGTCATTGAGTTTGAAAACTCATTACCATTAGCCAATTCTTAGAGACGCTGCGCTTAACTCTACGAACAGGAAAGATTAAACAAAAGCCGAAAATCCTGTAATAGCTCGACCAACAATCAGTGTATTAATTTCTTTTGTACCCTCGTAAGAATAAATCGCCTCAGCATCGGCTACAAAACGGGCCACATTATATTCTAGTAAAATACCGTTTCCACCCATTACCTCCCGGGCTTTACTCACTACATCACGTGTACGTAACGAACAAAAGACCTTGGCCAAAGAGGCATGTTCATCCTTTAACAAGCCCTGATCCTGCAATTGTGATAACCTAAAACACAGCGTTTGCATAGCCGTTAAATTCGATAACATCTCTACCAGGTGATTTTGAATCAATTGAAAAGATGCAATGGGTTTACCAAACTGTTTTCGGTTACGGGTATACTCCAAAGCATTTTCATAAGCACCACGGGCACAGCCTACAGCCTGCCAGGCAACCCCTGCCCTTGTCATTTGCAGTACTTTAGCAGTGTCTTTAAATGAGTTTGCATTTTGCAAACGATCAGCCTCTTCTACCTCACAATTGGTTAAGGTAATAATTCCATTCTGCACAATCCGTAAAGCCATTTTATCCTGCATTTTCTCTACGGCAAAACCCGGATTATCTTTTTTTACAATAAACCCTTTCACTTCTGCACTTTCCTCATCGCGTGCCCAAATAATTAAAATATCTGCAAAAGTGGCGTTACCGATCCATTTTTTCTGGCCATTTAACACCCATTTACCATTTATTTTTTTGCATGTTGTCGTTAGTCCTCCAGCAGCAGCCGAGCCCACTTCAGGTTCGGTTAGTCCAAATGCACCAATAATTTTAAATTGCTGCATCAGTGGTAACCATTGCTGTTTTTGTTCTTCCGATCCACATAAATAGATCGACCCCATGGCCAAGCCACTCTGTACACCAAAAAAAGTAGAAATCGAGGTATCAATCCTAGCCATTTCCATCGCCAAAATCCCTTCCATCAAATTCGATTTACCCGGACAGCCATAACCTTTATAGGTTAAACCACAGATATTCAGTTCAGCTAGTTTTGGGATAATTTCGAAAGGGAATTCTGCTTTATTCCAGTAATGATTTACGATGGGTTTTACTTCTTTTTCTAAAAAAGCACGAACTTTTAACTGAAGTTCACGGTCTTCATCTTTTAAGGCTTCATCTCCTAAATGGTAAAAATCACCTTCAATGGGTGGCAATTCTTTCTTTTTACCCGATCCGCCCATCATTTTCATCATGCCCTGGATCTGTTTATCATCCAGGTTCGATATGGTTTCGACCATTTTGGGTAAATCAACTTTCTTCGATAAAGTTTCCAGTTTATCGAAATCTACATGTTTAAAAAGATTGTACGCGTTTTTGAGAGATGAGAATATATTCGCCATTATTATTCGTTTTATGAATAACAAATAAGCCGTGGTTTTGTTGTCTTTGGGCTAAAGGTTTTAACAAAAGCAGGGTACCCGCAAAAATTTAAAACTAAGTCTGATCTAAATTGTTATTTTGAAAAAATTAATTAACTATGAGCATAGAAAATCAAAATCAGGACCAAGAACAAAGTTTCTTCGATAAAGCAAAAAATAAATTAAACGAATTAAAAGATAAAGCAGAAGATGCTTGGGAAGATGTTAAGGACAAGGCAGAGGATACATGGGAAAATGTAAAAGACAAAGCCGAAGAGTTAAAAGACAAGGCCGAAGACAAGTATGATGAGCTAAAAACAAAAAGCGCATTTGCGGCCGGCGAAGCCAAGGGAAATGTAGAGGCTACCGGCGAAAATCTGAAAGATAAAGCTAGCGATTTGGCAGACAAAGCTGCGGATAAAGTTGATGAGCTTAAAACTCAAGCTGCTTTCAAAGCCGGTGAAATAAAGGGTAATCTTGACGCCAGTAAATAATCATTTGTTTTTAAAAACTAAAAAGGCAAACCGAATAGGCTTGCCTTTTTTATTTCAATTACTAAAAAATTTATTGATTAAAACGGGAGAAAATGGCGACTACCTAAACGACTACCTCAAATCAAATAAATTATCAACGCCTAGCAATTTTCTCGAGGTAAAACCTTCGCCAAAAGTGGCGCCGATGCTCTTTCCGAATTCTCTTGCACGGCCGATTACACTTTCAAAAAACTCGGGAGATGAAATATAAGTCTGCAATCCATCTACATCAGGATTATAAAACTGTGTTTTAAAAGCCTTGATAGATTCAATTTTCTTATCCATATGATCAGATATATCTACGATAATATCAGGCTTTAAATACCTATCTTGAATGAATTGCAATAACAATCTTGGGCGATGTGCTTCTTGCTTAACCCCATCAATTGATGTTTCTATTTTTGGCAATCCCGATAAAAAAACCGAATCGTAAACGAGGTCGCCTGCCCTTCCGTGATCAGGATGGCGGTCTTCCAGCGCATTGCTTAAAATAATTTCTGGCTGGTATTTCCTAATGGCTTTAATTACTTCCAAACGGTGAAATTCATCATTCTGAAAAAAGCCATCCCTCAACCTTAAATTTTCACGGACATGTAAACCTAAAATTTTAGCAGAGGCCACTGCTTCTTCATCTCTCGTTTCTGCTGTACCCCGTGTACCCAGTTCGCCACGGGTTAAATCTACAATCCCGACTTTTTTACCAAGGGCAATATGTTTTAAAATGGTACCTGAACAGCAAAGCTCGGCATCATCGGGATGCACGGCTATAACTAAAATATCTAATTTCATTGTTTAATCTATTGGGAATTTTGATTCAGCAACTGCTGAATTTTCTTTTTAATTTTCGAACTCAATGGCTTGGTGAATGGCAAAAAATAATCTATCAACTCGCCATTTTTGTTCACGATGTATTTATGAAAGTTCCAACGGGGTTTCGAACTCAATTTTGAATTTTGTTTCTTATCGCTCAAAAACTGATAAAGTGGGTGGGCATGCGGTCCTCTAACCATAATCTTATCAAAAACCGGAAATTTCACACCATGGTTAATCTCGCAAAAAGATGAGATATCAGAACCGTTTAGTGGCTCCTGTTTTCCAAAATCATTGGTGGGGAAGCCCAGAATTTCAAAATCAGGGCTATTAATCTCGTCTTTAAGTTGTTGTAGCTCTTTTAATTGTGGCGTAAAACCACACGCTGATGCTGTATTTACAATTAAAACAACTTTGTTCCGGTAGGCTGATAATGGCTGTTCTTCACCATTAATTTTCTTAACCTTAAACGAATAAATATTCGGAATGCGTTCCTGCATTATATTTTATTGATAAAATCCTGAAGTACGGATAATAGATTCTATATCCCTATCCTCGTTCGGATCGTAAGTGCTTTTTAAATTATGTCCTACCACACGGGCAACAATCTGATAAGAAAATGCAGCAAAACCACCCTTGGTCTGCTTTATAATGTCGTATGTTGTTCTACCCACCTCGCGGTCGATCAGTTTCGTTAAAATCTGACCTTGAGTAATCGTTAACTCCTTTATTTCGCGGTTAAACATATCTTTAATTTCTTTATCGCATTGTTTAACCAGTTGTTTCTGTTCCTTTTTTTCTGGTGTACGGGCAATATCCTGCTCCAACTGTTCGTATCTACGTTTTGCAAACATTGCATATGGCATTACTTTTAATACGTTATACCGTAATCGGTTGTACGCAGCCTGTTCTGCCGGCGATTTCCATATCCTTGCGGCATAAATAGATACATCATTAAGCTGCATCCACGGAATCATTACACCATTATCATTTGTTGAGGCTACTCTTATTGTATCGTTTTTACCCAATTTAGGGAATATTGGCGTGGCAGGATCCTGAGCCCGTAGCGAAATGCTACAAATCATTACAATACAAAGAAAAAAGAGCCCTTTAATTTTCATAAATTTATACTTTTACAAAGTTAGGTGTTATTTCATATATTAGTTGTTTCACAAAACTAATATAAGTTTTATTCATAAATAAGACGCATTTTTTACGCAAAAAATACAAATGAAAACAGAGTTAGTGATTGATTTAGAGGCGGAAAAGCAAGAGATTCTAAAAAGATACAGGGCATTATTACGGGCAAGCAAATCTACTTTACAGAAAGGCGATAAAAAAGAAATCAGGAAAGCTTTTGATATGGCGCTGGAAAGCCATAAAGATATGCGCCGAAAATCCGGTGAACCTTACATCTACCACCCTATCGCTGTAGCGCAGATTGCTGCTGAAGAAATTGGCCTTGGAACAACCTCTATTGTATGTGCCTTGCTCCATGATGTGGTAGAAGACACTGATATCACTTTAGAGGATATTGAGCGCGAATTCGGTAAAAAAACTGCTAAAATTATAGATGGTTTAACCAAAATATCCGGTGTTTTCGATACCAATAGCTCATTACAGGCCGAGAATTTCCGAAAAATGCTGCTAACCCTGGCCGATGATGTGAGGGTAATCCTGATCAAACTCGCCGATCGTTTGCACAATATGCGTACAATGGATTTTATGCCTCGCCACAAGCAGCTTAAAATCGCTTCAGAAACCATTTATTTATATGCTCCATTAGCCCATAGATTGGGTTTGTATGCCATAAAATCAGAGCTGGAAGATCTTTCGATGAAATATCTTGATCCTGACACCTACAAATTCATAGCAAAGAAATTAAACGAGAAAAAAGCAGAACGGGCACTGTTTATCAAAAAATTCGTTGAGCCTATTGATGAGATTGTTCATGAGCAAGGTTTAGTGGCCGATGTTTATGGCAGGCCAAAATCAATCCACTCTATATGGAACAAGATGAAAAAGAAAAATATTCCTTTTGAGGAGGTTTATGATCTTTTTGCCATCCGGATTATTTTGGATTCGGCCCCTGAAAATGAAAAGGCCGATTGCTGGAAAGCGTATTCAATTGTAACCGATTTATACCGCCCAAATCCCGATCGATTGCGCGATTGGGTTTCATCGCCAAAAGGAAACGGTTACGAAAGTTTACATACCACGGTAATGGGGCCACGCGGACAATGGGTGGAGGTGCAGATCCGTACGCAGCGCATGAACGAAATTGCAGAGAAAGGTTTCGCTGCACACTGGAAATACAAAGAATCGAGCAATGATAACGGTCTGGATCAATGGATCCAGAAAGTTCGCGAAATGCTGAGCAATCCTGAAGCCAATGCTTTGGATTTTCTTGATGATTTCAAAATGAACCTTTTCTCGGATGAGATTTTTATTTTCACGCCAAAAGGCGCTTTGATCCAGCTACCTTTAGGTGCTACAGCATTAGATTTTGCTTTCGAGATACATACCGACGTTGGGGCTACCTGTATCGGCGCGAAGGTTAACCATAAGCTGGTTCCCATCTCATACAAACTTCAAAATGGCGATCAGGTGGAGATTATTACCTCGAGCAAACAAACGCCTAAGGAAGATTGGTTAAATGTGGTGGTTACTGCAAAGGCTAAATCAAAAATCAAATCCTCTTTAAAAGAGGAAAAACGGAAAATTGCCGAAAATGGCAAGGAAATCTTAGAAAGGAAGCTAAAATCGTTAAAAATCACTTATAATACCGATAATTTACAAAAACTCAGTTATTTCTTTAAGCTGCCTTCTACGCAAGAACTTTTTGTGAATGTTGCCCTCGGAAAAATAGAACTGAAAGATATTAAAGAATACCTATCGAGCGAGAAAGAAGTTGAAAACCGTGGTCCGGAACGCCCTGAAAATCTTTCTGTTGATGGAATCAAGAGTAAAATTAAAGGTGGGGAATCTGATATCTTACTCATTGGTGAAGATATGCAGCGAATTGACTATACATTGGCAGCTTGTTGTAACCCAATACCTGGCGATGATGTTTTTGGATTCATCACGGTGAGCGAAGGTATAAAGATACACCGCACCAATTGCCCAAATGCAGCACAGTTAATGGCTAATTATGGTTATCGCGTGGTAAAAGCCAAATGGAACAAACAACAGGAATTAACTTTCTTAACTGGCTTACGCATTGTAGGTATTGATGATGTGGGCTTAATTAACAACATTACCAGGGTAATTTCTACCGACTTTAAAGTAAATATGAGGTCGATTACTGTTGATACCAATGAGGGGATTTTTGATGGTTCGATTATGATTTTCGTAAACGATACCGAACACCTGGAAAACCTGATTAAAAATTTATTAAAAGTTAGAGGGGTTACTGGCGTAACGAGGTTTGATGCCTAATAGGTCCGAAGTCAGGATTTTGAGTACTAAGTCGTAAATTATTTGAGTTTACTTCTGACTCCCGACCGCAGACCTCCGACTTAATACAAATCTGTGTAATCATTTAATCTGTGTAATCATTTTTCAAAACTAATTGACTACCTTTGAATGGAGTTTAAAAACTATGTCAGAACAAAAAACAAATGAGCTCGTTCGCAAGATTTTTGAGGCTTATTTAGAAAACAAAAATCTACGTAAAACACCAGAGCGTTTCGCTATATTGGAAGAAATATATTCAAGAAACGACCACTTTGATGTAGAAACCCTTTATATCCACATGAAAAACCAAAAGTACCGCGTAAGTCGTGCTACGGTTTATAACACATTGGAGTTATTGGTTTCATGCGATTTAGTTACCAAGCACCAGTTTGGTAAAAACATGGCACAATTCGAAAAATCGTATGGTTACCGCCAGCACGATCACGTCATCTGTATCGAGTGCGGTAAAGTAGTAGAATTCTGCGATCCCCGTATCCACCAGATCCAAACTATGGTGGGTGATCTTTTAAAATTTGATATTAAACACCATTCGTTAAATCTTTATGGCTTCTGTTCTGATTGCAGTATGGCCAGAAAAGTAAACGAAAATGTAGCTACAGCTGCAAAAATTGAAGCAAATTAAATCAAAATTCAAATAAAACCAGCTTAATTTATTAATAATGACGCAAGTAGATGTACTTCTCGGCCTGCAATGGGGCGATGAAGGAAAGGGAAAAATCGTTGATGTACTAAGTCCAAAATATGATCTTATTGCCCGTTTTCAGGGTGGCCCAAATGCCGGACATACTTTAGAGTTCGATGGCAAAAAATTCGTTTTAAATACAATCCCTTCAGGAATTTTTAACGAAAAAACCATGAACCTTATTGGTAATGGCGTAGTAATCGACCCTATTATCCTAAAAAGAGAGTTAGATAATTTAAAAAAAGCTGGTCATGATCCTATTGCCGATGGCAAATTGGTAATTGCCCGTAAAGCACACTTAATTTTACCAACCCACCAATTATTGGATGCGGCTAACGAAGCACGCATGGGTAAAAATAAAATTGGATCAACCTTAAAAGGTATTGGTCCAACGTATATGGATAAAACCGGCCGTAACGGTTTACGTGTTGGCGATACCACCCTACCTGACTTCAAGGAGCGTTATGCTAAATTGGTAGAAAAACATACTGAAATCCTTTCTCATTACGAAGGTTTCGAATATGAATTAGCCGAAAAAGAAGCATCATTCTTTGAAGCAATCGAATTCCTAAAAACAATTCCTCATGTAGATAGTGAACATTATGTGAATGGTTTCTTAAAAGAAGGAAAAGCGGTTTTAGCAGAAGGTGCGCAAGGAACGTTATTGGATGTTGATTTCGGATCCTATCCTTTTGTAACCTCAAGCAACACTACTACGGCTGGTGCTTGTACCGGTTTAGGTATTGCCCCAAACAAAGTTGGTGCTGTTTACGGTATATTTAAAGCATATTGCACACGTGTTGGTGGCGGTCCATTCCCTACCGAATTAGATAACGAAGTTGGCGAAAATTTACGCGCTTTAGGTCACGAATTTGGCGCAACTACAGGCCGTGCCCGTCGTTGTGGCTGGATCGATCTTCCTGCTTTAAAATATGCCATCATGTTAAACGGTGTAACCGAATTAATTATGATGAAAGCCGATGTTTTGGACACTTTCGATACCATTTATGCTTGTACCCACTACGAATATAATGGCGAAACGATTGATTACATGCCTTATGACATTATTTCTATCGAACCAAAACCAGTATTAAAAGCAATTGATGGTTGGGCTACCGATGTAACTAAAATTACTTCTGTGGATGAAATTCCAGCTAAATTGACTGATTACATTGCGTTCTTAGAAAAAGAATTAGAAGTGCCTATTAAATTCCTTTCAGTAGGACCAGACAGAGCGCAAACTTTGGAGTTACGTTAAAAACACCCAATTCCGTCACCCTGAATTTATTTCAGGGTCTTTTAGATGTTGAAATAAATTCAGCATGACGACCAAAATAAAAAAAGCAATCCATAATCGGGTTGCTTTTTTCGTTCTAGAGTTGTCAACTTTAATGGCAGAAGCACAAGAAAGCCGATAATTCTTTATCAATTGAGATAGCAAATTAACTTAGCAACCTGCTTATGAGCATCCTTAATCCTCTAACCAAAATAACTCAGAGAAAACATATTTAGCCTTTTTCGGGATTATAAAATTCTCAGGTACAGAAACAATCACTTCTTTTAAATCTTTGCGTTTGATGTCGCCTTTCATAATATTAACACCCTTAAAAAATGGAAGGGCTTTGTCAGGACCACATTCAGCGAAAACATATAATGTATCTCCTGTTGATTCTTGCTTACATACATACAAGTTTACCTGTTCTTTGTCGATCCCGCAGCGTTTCATACTTGGAAAGAACCATAAAATATCTACTATTGCACAAGAATCTTCTGCATTAGTCGTTTCCATTTTCACTTTTGCAGCCTGGAGTTTGTTCAAATAAACTTTTCTTTGTTCCAGCATCGAGCAACTGAATATTAGTGCAGCAGCAAGGAGGAGAAATAGATACTTTAATTTCATAACTTAATAATTATCCAAGATAAAATTAATTTCTTACAATTCTCATCTCAATTTCTACCTTTGCCGCAGCTTGAAAACCCTACAAAACATATCCGATTTTAAACAAAAAGCATTACACTGGGCCAACCAGTTCGAGGTTTGTTGCTTTTTAGATTCGAATCATTACAAAGACGATTATTCTGCCTACGACTTTATGATCGCAGCAGCTGCACAGGATGAATTAAAGTGTTCGGCAAGCAATGCATTTGATCAATTAAAAAGTTTTTATGCTACACATAAACAATGGATTTTTGGTTTTTTCAGCTATGATCTAAAAAACGAAATCGAAGATCTCAGTTCAAGTCATTTGGATGGTTTAGATTTCCCTGATCTTTACTTTTTTGTTCCAAAATATTTAATAGCTTTTAAAGATGGCAAGGCTGAAGTTTTAATTGGCCATCATTCCATCTTGGATGATATCGAATCTTTTCGATCAGAAGCAGAAACTAAGCTAAATTCGATTAAGATTGCGCAAAGGTTATCAAAAGATCAATACATTCATAAAGTAGAGGCCTTACAAGATCATATTATTAGGGGTGATATTTACGAAATTAATTTTTGCCAGGAATTTTTTTCCGAAAATGCAGAGATAGATCCTATCCAAACTTTCGAGGCGCTGAATCAAGTTTCTCCTACCCCATTTGCAGGTTGTTTTAAAGTTCACGGTAAATATATTTTATCTGCAACACCAGAAAGGTTTTTATGCAAACGTGGATCTAAACTTACCTCACAGCCCATTAAAGGCACCGCCAAAAGAAGTTCTGATCTGGCGGAAGATGAAGCCATAAAGCAACAACTCAGGAATGATATTAAAGAACAGGCCGAAAATGTAATGATAGTTGATCTGGTGCGTCATGACCTCACTAAATCGGCTGTTAAGGGTTCTGTTACAGTAGACGAGTTATTTGGCATCTACAGCTTCCCACAGGTCCATCAAATGATTTCTACCATTAGCTGTGAACTAAATCCAGAGATCCATTTTATCGATGCCATTAAAAACGCATTTCCAATGGGTTCTATGACGGGTGCTCCAAAGGTTAAAGCCATGAAATTGATTGAAGAATACGAAGTAACCAAAAGGGGCATTTATTCGGGCTCTTTTGGCTGCATCAGTCCGGATGGAGATTTCGACTTTAATGTGGTGATCCGAAGTATTTTATACAATGCTGAATCTAACTATCTATCCTTTCAGGTTGGTGGCGCTATTACATACGAATCTGACGCAGAAAAGGAATATGAAGAATGTCTGCTTAAAGCCAGTGCAATTTTGAAAGTGCTGGGCAATTAGTTCATTTGTTCACTGGTAATTAGTTTATTGATCATCGGTTCATTGTTCAGCGCAATTCGTCATTTTGAATTTATTTCAGAATCTTGGTGATTGGAAAGCCTCTGAAATAAATTCAAGGTGAGGATAAAGAAAAAGGTGGAAGGCTCTGCATCATGCATAAACCCTCCACCTTTCTTACCTTTAGCACTAAAAACCCTACACCTTATTTCTTATAATACTGCTGTGCTTCAGGTAAATATTTTTGGATCTGTGTAATACGCGTAGCATCACTTGGGTGGGTACTTAAAAACTCAGCTGGCTTTTGAGCTCCCGCAGATGCAGCCGACATCCTGTTCCAGAAAGCAGTAGCATTTTGTGGATTGTATCCAGCCATGGCCATAAAAATTAACCCTAAACGGTCGGCTTCTAATTCTTGATTGCGGCTGAATTTTAACATCGCTACTGGTGTACCAACACCGTAAAGGGTATTAAAAATAGACTGTGTTTTTGGGTTTTTAGATAATGCTACACCCGCTGCTGCACCAATACCCTGGGCAACCATTTCCTGCGACATCCGTTCTGCAGAGTGACCTGCAATAGCATGGGCAATCTCATGGCCCATTACGGTTGCTAAACCAGCGTCATCTTGGGTAACAGGCAAAATACCCGTATAAACCACAATCTTTCCTCCTGGCATACACCAGGCATTTTTCTCGTTGTTCTGAACCACATTAACCTCCCACTGGTAATCTGCAATTAGGTTACCGTAGTTATTGCTGTTCATATACGATTTTACAGCTGTAATTAATCTACTGCCAACGGTTTTAACTTTCAAAGCCTGTGCATTCGAGGCGGGCAAAACCGTAGTTTTATTCTCCGTTAAAAAGGTGCTGTAAGCTTGGAATGCCATTGGTAAAACCTGGTCGTTACTCACTAAATCAAATCGGCTACGCCCAGTTAAAGGGACGGTAGAACATGAGTTAAATAATAAAATCCCAGCAACACTTGCCGTTAAAAATAACTTTTTCATAAATGCGATTTTAAATGATTAGTAAATACTGATAAGCAAAACCGAAGATTAAACAGTAAGCCTATAAATAAGTTTTGGTGAAATGTGTTTTGTTAATTAATTAGTTTTCTTCCTAAACAAATACACTTTAGATTCTTTGCCCTTCAGCAATCTTTCGAGGTTTTTTTGATGCGTAACTAAGATTAAAATGCAAACCACCATGCCGTAAAGCACTTCAGATTTGATAGAGACCTGAAACAAGAAGACCACACTTAGCGGAAAAGTAAATCCTGCGCAAATGGAGCTTAATGAAACATATTTAGTTAACAGCAATACCACCACAAAAACCAGAACACAAAGCATAGATGCTTCGAAGTTAACTGCCAAAATCATTCCAAAAAGTGTAGCAACCCCTTTGCCCCCCCTAAAACCTGCAAAAACTGGAAACAAATGTCCCATTACTGCAGTTACACCGAGTGCAAGTTGATAATTTACGAAAACTACTGAATTTTGCGGCCCGGTTACCGACATGCCGATCAGATAGGCCAGATTGGTTGCAGTATAGCCTTTTGCAATATCGATGATCATAACAGCAATTCCGGCTTTTTTCCCCAATACCCTAAAAGTATTGGTAGCACCAGCGTTACCACTTCCGTATTCCCTTACATCAACGCCGTAAAAGGCCTGACCAAGCCATACAGCTGTTGGTATAGATCCGAAAAGGTAAGCAATTAATAGCGCGCTGAGAGAATAAACCGTAACCATAGCCTACAATGATACAAAAAATAAGCTTTTAATTTTATAGCAAATCACTTTAGTATGCTTTTAAACTCATATCCAGGCTTTTCACAGAATGTGTAAGTGCACCCATCGAAATAAAATCTACTCCACATGCTGCATATTCAGCAACGTTCTCTTCAGTAATTCCTCCTGAAGCCTCTGTAATAAATTTACCATCTATTAATTTAACCGCTGCCTTTAAGTTTTCGAAACTAAAATTATCAAGCATAATACGATCTACGCCGCCAATGGCCAAAACCTGAGATAACTCTTCCAGGTTCCGTACCTCAATTTCGATCTGAAGAGATTTATTTTGATCTATAAGATATTTTTTAGCGGCTGTAATGGCGTTTGAAATTCCCCTGCATAATCTACATGATTATCCTTAATTAAGATCATATCATATAAACCAATGCGGTGATTTACACCTCCTCCTATCCTTACTGCCCATTTTTCTAAATAACGAAGCCCAGGAGTGGTTTTACGGGTATCTAAAATTTTGGTTTTAGTTGTTTTTAACAGTGCAACAATCCGATGGGTTTTAGTAGCAATACCGCTCATGCGTTGCATGCAATTTAAAACCAATCGTTCGGCAATTAAAATAGAATGTGTACTTCCTGAAACGGTTAAGGCAATATCTCCTACTTTTACTGTTACACCATCTTGCAAAAGTACATCAACCTTTAAAGTATCGTCAACCTCTTTAAAAATCTCAAGGGCTAATTCAACTCCAGCCAAAACGCCGTCTTCTTTGATAATCAGTTTTGCTTTTCCCTGCGTTCCTGGTGGAATTGTTGAAAGTGAAGTATGATCTCCATCACCAACATCTTCGGCAAGGGCATTTTTTATGAATTGATGTATAAGTTGAGTATCCAAAATGTAGATTTTATGCCGCAAAAATAAGAATTATTTGTTAGCAGACAATTTACTGAAGGGTTAAAGTGATTTGTTAACCTGAGTAATCTAATTCAACATACTACCGGAAACGCTTCGAAGGCCGAGCTAATTTTTAATGACCTTAATCTTTAGCTGGTTCAATCCTTAATTCGGTGATCGAAAAGCTGGTATTGAATTTTTTCATGGTGATAGACACCCTGAAAGTCTCTTTGGCGGTACTTAGAATAATTACACCAAAACGATAATTTGGATTTGTATTAATTTTATGAAAAATACTTGTTTTTACTGGAGGATGTTTAACAAAAAAATCTCTTAAAATCTGTTCACCCTGTGCTTTAGAGTATACATCTTCTTCATCAACAATAATAAGTTCGATAGTTGAGGCGAAATTTTTTGCAATTTCTTTTGAGTTGCTGGCCTTAAAATACGACGATAAATCATCAATAATATCTGCCTGAAGCGCTGTAGGGTGATATAATGACGACAAACTAATAATGAGTAAAAATAAGCTCCGGATCATTTCTGTATTTTATACAGAACCCTATAGCTAAAATTATGCCATTAGCACATCAAAAAAAGGATTTCTTCATTTGTATAAGCTTCAATAAAGTTATATTTGCGATATAAACAAAACACTAAAACATGTTATAAACGAAAATGTTTTAATGTATATCAAAAAATTTTACACTAAAAATGGTAAACAATAAAAAACTCGCACTTATAATTCTAGATGGTTGGGGCTACGGAAAACAAGATAATTCTGATGCAGCATATGCCGCCAATACTCCTTTTTTCGATTCTTTATTACAGAAATACCCAAATTCTAAGCTTGAAGCATCTGGTGAAGCAGTAGGTTTACCAGCCGGACAGATGGGAAATTCTGAAGTTGGACACATGAACCTAGGTGCAGGTCGGGTAGTTTACCAAGAGCTCGGACGAATCAACAAATCGATTGCCGACAGAGAATTGCACAGCAACCCGGTTTTGGTAAGCGCATTTGATTATGCTAAGCAGCATAACAAAGCCGTTCATTTTATCGGCCTCGTCTCAAACGGTGGTGTACATGCCCACATCGAACATTTAAAAGCTTTATGCGATGCCGCAAATGAAGCTAATGTGCCAAACACTTTTATTCATGCTTTTTTAGATGGCCGTGATACTGATCCAAATTCTGGTCTGGGTTTTATTACCGATCTGGAAAATCATATCCAAAATACCAATGCTAAATTGGCTACCATGGTTGGCCGTTATTATGCAATGGACCGTGATAACCGCTGGGAGCGTGTGAAGCAAGCTTATGATGTAATGGTAAATGGCATTGGCGAAAAAACCCAGGATGCTTTGGCAGCAATAAAAAAATCCTACGCTGATGGCATTACAGATGAGTTCTTAAAACCAATAGTATTAACACAGGCTAATGGAGCTCCTGTTGCCACCATACAAAATGATGATGTGGTTATCTGTTTTAATTTCCGTACGGATAGAGGCCGTGAAATTACTACTGCATTAACGCAAAAAGATTTCCCTGAACAGCAAATGCATAAACTGCCATTGTATTATGTTACCATGACTACTTATGATGAGAGCTTTGAAAAGGTAAATGTAATTTTTACCAAGGATGATTTAACCCAAACCATTGGAGAGGTATTGGCCAATAACAATAAAAATCAGATCCGTATTGCTGAAACCGAAAAATACCCTCACGTAACTTTCTTCTTCTCTGGCGGCAGGGAAGCTGAATTTAAAAACGAAAAACGCCTTTTAATCCCTTCTCCGAAAGTAGCAACCTACGATCTTCAACCCGAAATGAGTGCTGCAGGAATTACAGATGCTATTACCAAAGAAATGGAAACAGGATGGGCTGATTTTATTTGCTTAAACTTTGCCAATCCAGATATGGTTGGCCATACAGGTGTTTTTGAGGCCGTGGTAAAAGCGGTAGAAACTGCAGATAAATGTGCAGAAACCGTAGTAAAAAAGGGTCTGGAGCATGGCTATTCGTTTATTCTCTTGGCTGATCACGGAAACTCCGAATTTATGATCAATGGTGATGGATCTGCCAATACTGCACATACCACCAACTTGGTTCCTTGTATTTTAATTGATAAGGACTATAAAACCATTGCCGATGGTAAACTAGGCGACATTGCCCCTACCATTCTAAAAATATTAGGCGTGGCTATTCCAGCAGAAATGACAGGAAATGTTTTAGTATAATGATTAAAAAACTTTATATCCTGGTATTTGCTTTGGCGTTGTTTTCCTGCAACCAGCGAAAAGAAGCTGAAGCAAATACTGGTTTACGCTATTTCGATATAAAAGGATATTTCGGAAAGGAAATTTTGCGCTTACAAAAGCTAAACCCTATTGTAAATAAAACCGTTAGTGTAAATGGGGCAGCTGAAAGCAAAACGTCTAAAATCGCTGACTGGGCAAAAGAGTTAGCCATTTTCGTTAATGCCGACATTAATAAAATATCGTGGAAAGGAAGTTTTAAAATAAAAGAACAGAACGGAGTAGATATTTATACTTCCGATCATAAAAAAATCCCTATTAAAAAGGTTTCTATTACCTGGAAAGGCCAGAAAGCAGGCAAAATAGAGATCATCATCGATAATAAAAATATCTTATATCGATCTCAGGATACTTTAACTTACTATCCGGATAGCTTATACACAATCAAAAAACAACAGAAAATTAGATTGCTAAAGGGCAAAAAGTATTCAGTTATTGGAAAACTGAAATAAAAAAATGGGACTCGAAATATTCAAGTCCCATTTTTATTTAAAGGCTGTATTTTTATTTTAGGCTTGCAATCTGTGCTTTATCGTAGGTTACCCAATCGATAATGTCTTTTCTTAACGGCTGTAAGGTTAATACTTTTTGAAAATCAGCGATAGAGTTATTGAACAAAGCTACGCAAGCTACTTTTTCTTCTTTTTTCTTTGCTTTAAAAGACCTGAAAATTGCATAATCTTTGTAAGCTAAGCCACGGTTCTGAAACATTTGCGCATCTTCATCACCATTAATTTCAATGGCTTTTGTAAAATCTTTGAGAGATGCCAAATAAAAATTTTCGCGCATGCTATTTAACGATTCTTTAGGATCGTTAGCAATTTTTAACCTTGCTATACCACGATAATAATAGGCAGAAACCTCTGTAGGTTTAATGGTTAACAATCGGCTGTAAGTAGCAATACATTTCTCATATTCTCGATTTTGGAAGTAAGAATATCCGAGCATCTGAAGTACGGTTGCATTATCAGGAGTTTTAGCATCAGCTTTTTCTAATTGTATAGCGGCAGTTTTATAATCACCTTTCATAATAGCCTGCATGCTTCTATCGTAATTACTTTGTGCGAAACTACTAGTTGATGTAAAAATAATTAATCCTAAAATCGCCTTTTTAAAATAGTTCATGTATGAGTAATAAGTTTAACAAATTTAACGCCTAACCAAATTTATAGGAGAAATTTTTTGCAATATAATCCTATTCTGATAATTTAAAAGTTTTTAATTTTCTTTCATTCAAAACCAAATGCCCTAAACATTAGCTTAAACGCTAAAATATGCTTTATATGATATTGACGAAAATATTTATATTACTCTGCCTTTTTAACATAAGATTAATATTATTTTCACTTTGGCACAAGAGTTGAATTTATTAACTTAATACCAAAATTAAATAAAGTGAATACGATTAAACTGCCAGTTTGTCGTTAGCGGAAAATGTGATAATGAGTAAACAAGATATATTTGATTTCCATACAGCAATGCCAATTATAAATGAGGATACCGAATTTTTTCCCTTAATGTCTCAACAGGACGAGGAGGAAATGAATAATGAGGAAACGCCCGAAACGTTGGCCATATTGCCTTTGCGAAACACCGTTTTATTTCCAGGCGTAGTTATTCCTATTACGGTTGGAAGAGATAAATCCATTAAATTAATTAAAGAAGCTTACAAAGGAAATAAGATTATTGGGGTTGTTTCTCAAAAAGATGTTTCTATCGAAGATCCTACTTTTGAGCAGCTTAACACGGTTGGTACTGTGGCAAACATCATTAAGCTGTTACAGATGCCTGATGGAAATACCACCGTAATTATACAGGGTAAACAACGTTTCAGCTTAATTGAAGAGGTACAGAACGAACCTTATATCAAAGCTGTTGTTAAAAAATTCGAAGAACAAAAGCACAAAGCAGATAAAGAGTTTAAAACATTAATCGCTTCTATACGCGAGATGTCTGCGCAGATTATCCAGCTTTCACCAAATATTCCGAGCGAAGCCAGTATTGCACTAAAAAACATCGAGAGCAATTCATTTTTGATCAATTTCATTTCGTCAAATATGAATGCCGAAATGGCCGATAAGCAAAAAATCCTTGAAATGGATAAATTGCAGGAAAGAGCACAAAAAGTAATGGAACTTTTAATGGTCGAATTGCAGATGCTAGAGCTGCGAAACCAGATCCAGTCTAAAGTACGTACCGACCTTGATAAGCAACAGCGCGATTATTTCTTAAACCAGCAGTTAAAAACCATCCAGGAAGAATTGGGCGGTAACTCTGCCGATTTAGAGTTTGATGCTTTACAGGAAAGGGCTAAAAAGAAAAAATGGACGCAGACTGTTGCTGATCATTTTGATAAGGAACTAGATAAGTTGGGTAGAATGAACCCTGCTGCTCCTGATTACTCTGTTCAGTTAAATTATTTAGAACTCCTTTTAGATTTACCCTGGAGCGAGTTTACTAAAGACAATTTCGACCTAAAAAGAGCACAGCGTATCTTAGATAAAGATCATTTTGGTTTAGAAAAAGTTAAGCAGCGTATTATCGAATACTTAGCCGTATTAAAATTAAAGCGCAATATGAAAGCGCCGATTTTATGTTTGGTAGGCCCTCCGGGAGTTGGTAAAACATCTTTAGGAAAATCGATTGCGAAAGCATTAGGTCGCAAATATGTACGTATGGCTTTAGGTGGTATCCGCGATGAAGCCGAAATCCGTGGTCACCGTAAAACTTACATAGGTGCCATGCCGGGCCGTATCATTTCGTCTATTAAAAAAGCTGGAGCAGATAACCCTGTTTTTGTTTTGGATGAGATTGATAAAGTGGGAACCGACCATCGTGGTGATCCATCATCCGCTTTGCTGGAGGTTTTAGACCCTGAGCAGAACAATGCTTTTTACGATCACTATGTAGAGGTAGATTACGATTTATCAAACATCTTATTCATTGCCACAGCAAACTCTTTAAGTACAATACAGCCTGCTTTGTTAGACCGTATGGAGATTATTGAGGTGAACGGATATACTATTGAAGAAAAAATAGAGATTGCAAAAAAATACCTGTTGCCAAAACAGAAAGAAAACCATGGTTTGCAGGCCAAAGATATTGCGCTTAAACCTGCCCTAATCGAAAAAGTAATCGAAGATTATACAAGAGAATCGGGCGTACGTGGTTTAGAGAAAAAAATTGGCTCTTTGGTGCGTGGTGTGGCTACAAAAATTGCAATGGAAGAGGCCTACGATGCAAACTTAAGCAATGAAGATATTGAGCGTATTTTAGGTGCCCCGATTTATGATAAAGACTTATACGAGGGCAATGAAGTGGCTGGAGTGGTAACAGGCTTAGCCTGGACAAGTGTTGGAGGTGATATTTTATTTATCGAATCGAGCTTAAGTCCGGGGAAAGGAAAATTAACCTTAACCGGTAACCTGGGTGATGTAATGAAAGAATCGGCAGTAATTGCATTGGCTTATTTACGTGCGCACGCAGCTGAATTTGATATAGACTATACTTTATTTGATAACTGGGATGTTCACGTTCACGTGCCTGCAGGTGCTACGCCAAAAGACGGACCTTCGGCCGGGGTAACGATGCTTACCGCCTTAACGTCGGCATTTACACAACGTAAGGTAAAACAGCATTTAGCTATGACTGGTGAGATTACCTTACGCGGAAAAGTACTTCCTGTTGGCGGGATTAAAGAAAAAATTCTTGCAGCAAAAAGGGCAAACATTAAAGAAATTATCCTTTGCAAAAGCAACCGTAAAGATATTTTAGAAATTAAAGAAAGTTATATCAAGGATTTAAAATTCCATTATGTAACGGAAATGAGCGAAGTAATTGAATTGGCCTTAACCAAGAATAAGGTTAAAAAGCCTTTAGATTTAAGTGTTAAAATTGCACCGATTGTAAACTAATTGCTAATTCTTTTGGATTAACAATTGAAAATCCAATTACAATAAATACTTTTATAGCCTAGGTAAATTGCCTGGGCTTTTTTATGAGATCATTTTTATTCACTATAGGTTTTTGTTTGGCTGTTTCAACCAGTTTTTCTCAATCATTTAAAAACGAATTCGGTTTTAAAACCGAAAACGATGCTTATTTGGCCACATTAAACGATAGATATTATACTAACGGATTATTCATCTACTTCCGCCATGCTATTAATACCGAAAAACTATCTGATAAAATAGAGAAAAAGACCTACGAAATTTCTGCCGGACAAAAAATGTATACGCCTTATTGGGGGCAGGTACCTAACAAAGAAGATCAGGACAGGCCTTTTGCAGGTTATCTTTATGCAGGTGGTGCATACTCTATTTTCTATAAAAATGAGACTGTTTTAAAACCAGTGTAGAATTGGGAACGGTAGGCCCCAACTCGCTTGCTCAAGCGGCACAACGTTTTCTACATAAAACAGTGGGTTTTTATACGCCTGCAGGTTGGGATTACCAGATCAAAAATGAACTGGCTATAAACCTTGCTGCCAACTACAGTAAACTACTTTTTAGGCCTGAAGACCCTATTGTGGACATCAGTGCACAGGGTTATGCTAATTTAGGAACAACTTTTTCGGGTTTGGGTGCATCAGTGCTTTTTAGAGCCGGTAAATTAAATCAATTGTTCAACAGTGCCTATCATAACGCGGTAATCGGAAATTCAAAAACAAAAAGCTTAAACAATTCAGAGTTTTTCTTTTATGTAAAACCACAATTAAACTTTGTTGCTTACGATGCCACCATACAGGGAAGCCTTTTTAATGATAACAGTCCATTAACTTTTGGGGTAAAACCGATTGTTTTTGAGCAACAGTTTGGTGTAAATTATAGCTCAAAAAGGTTTACTGCAGATTTCAATATCATTTTTAAAACCAAAGAAGTTAAAAGCGTGGCTAAGGCACAGAATTACGGTGGTTTGAGTTTGTATTATCGGTTTGGGAAGAGTTAGAATAATCGGTTAACTGTTTAAATTGGTTAATTGAAAATTTTCAGTGTATGAAAAAAGCAATCCTTTTTACCATTTTGTTCTTTATTGCCTGTGCTGTAATTTACAATTTATACCCTGAAAAGAAATTACCTTTAAAT
Source organism: Pedobacter riviphilus (assembly GCF_014692875.1). Taxonomy (NCBI): domain Bacteria; kingdom Pseudomonadati; phylum Bacteroidota; class Sphingobacteriia; order Sphingobacteriales; family Sphingobacteriaceae; genus Pedobacter; species Pedobacter riviphilus. The sequence goes on from NZ_CP061171.1 coordinate 3,466,675, forward strand.
ACCGAAATCGATTATATCATTGTTAAAAAGTCAAATAGACAATTACTGGCTTATTCAAAGCAGAAATTGATTAAAACTTATCAGATTTCTTTGGGCGACAGCCCAGTTGGACATAAAGCGTATGAAGGTGATGAAAAAACGCCCGAAGGCCTGTACACCATCAACGCCAAAAACGCATTTAGTGGCTACCATAAAAATCTTGGGGTTTCTTACCCTAACTCAAAAGATATTGCACACGCAAAACTTTTGGGAAAACCCGTGGGTGGCGATATTAAAATACATGGCATCAGAAACAATTTCGGTTTTATCGGCAAATTTCAAAGATTTTCTGACTGGACCAATGGTTGTATGGCATTAACCAATAGTGAAGTTGATGAGCTATATGCTACCGTAAAAATTGGGACTAAAATTGAAATCAGACCCTGATTAATCTATTGAAGGTTTTTTACGACTTTCTTTCCGGTTTGCGGTAACAGCTTTATTTTTCAACCTCTTCTCGATAATACCTTTAGGGATTTTGGTTGGCTTTCTTTTTTTCTGAACAATCAATGCTTTTTTCAGCAAATCGATCAGTTTTGCAATCGTTCTCTCTTTATTTAGCAGCTGGCTCCTGTCTTCCTGGGCAACAATATGGAGCAAGCCTTCGCTATCTAAACGATGCTGCAGTTTTTCTTTGAGCAATACTTTTTCTTCATCAGTAAAATATGCAAAGGTTTCAATATTAAAAACCAACTCTACCTTACTCGAAACTTTGTTTACGTTTTGCCCGCCTTTACCTCCGCTACGTGAGGTTTTAAAAATGGCTGATCGTAAAATTTCTTCTCTGGCAGGTAACATGCGGCAAAAGTATAAAGAATATCGATTTAAAAAAAGTTAGCAAACCCATTGGCTTTTTTTACCTTTGTAGCAGAATGAAGAAAAACTTGGTTATAGCTATTGATGGCTATTCATCTTGCGGAAAAAGCACCTTGGCAAAGGCATTGGCTAAAAAATTAGGTTTTATTTATGTTGATAGCGGGGCAATGTACCGGGCTGTTACTTTATATTTTTTACGGAACCATATCGATATTACCGACGATGCTAAAGTTGAAGATGCTTTACAACACATCGAACTAAATTTCCATTCGCGCGATTACGAATCGCACATTACCCTTAACGGTGAAGAGGTTTCAGATGAAATCCGTTTAATGCCTGTTTCTGAAAATGTAAGTGAAGTTTCAGCACATAAAATTGTCCGCCATGAAATGGTGAAACAACAGCAGCGTATGGGTAAATCCAAAAATATTGTAATGGATGGGCGCGACATCGGCACTACTGTTTTCCCTGATGCACCTGTGAAATTCTTTATGACTGCTGATCCGAAAATAAGGGCTGAACGTAGGTTTAAGGAACTGGAAAGCAAAGGCAATAACGAAACCACTTTAGAAGAAGTTTTCGAAAACCTTGCGCACCGTGACTATGCCGATACTACTAGAAAAGAAAGTCCACTGGTTAGAGCTGATGACGCCATTATTTTAGATAATACCGATCTTACACAGGAGGAACAATTGGATTTTGCATTGGAAAGAGTGCAACCGTTTTTGATTCATTAGTTCATTGGTCAGTGCTCATCATAGTTGATGATTAATGGCTGTATCCGTCGTTGCGAGGCACGAAGCAATCTTGAAACGAAAGCTTGGTTAATTGTTTAAATTGATAACCGGATCCAAGCTATTGGCTACAAGACTATCAACCACGAACTATCTGGCTATTCACCATAAACTTCGGACTCCCGAGTGAAGACTCCCGACTTCCCTACCGTTTCCTCAGATAGAAAAAAATTCATATTTTTAGCACCTAACCCAAATGTTACTATGAAATTAAAATCAATTTACCTTGTTGTATTATTTTTATCGATTACGATCCTCAACGCCAGGGCCCAAAAAGGCTGGATCAATCTCTTTAACGGGAAAGATTTAAAAGATTGGAACATTAAAATTTCCAAACACGAATACAAAGAAAATTATGCCAATACTTTCCGCGTAGAAAATGGTGTAATGAAAGTGAGTTATGATGGATACAAAGAATTTAACCAACAATACGGACATATTTTCTATAAAAAACCGTTTTCGGCTTACCTATTAAAAGTAACCTATCGTTTTGTCGGCGATCAGGCTAAAGGTGGTGAAGGTTGGGCAACCAGAAATAGCGGTGCCATGTTACATTGCCAAGACCCGGCAACAATGTTGAAAGATCAGGATTTCCCGATTTCTATTGAAGGGCAGATTCTTGGTGGTGATGGTGAGCACGAACGCCATACCAGTAACGTATGTACGCCAGGAACACTGATTAATTATAATGGCAAACTATTTACACCTCATTGCTTAGATTCTAAATCGAAAACTTATGCTGGCGACCAATGGGTAACCGCAGAATTTTTAGTGTTAGGCGATTCTGTTATCAAACACATCATAGCCGGTGAAGTGGTTTTAGAATATACTAAGCCTCAAATTGGTGGAGGTAATGTTTCGAATTTCGACCCGAAAGTTAAAATAGATGGTAAACCATTAACATCAGGTTATATTTCGCTTCAAAGCGAAAGCCACCCGATAGAATTTAAAACAGTAAAGCTTTATGATCTGGAAGCGTACATGAAAGACAAAGCAAAACTGGATAAGGTATTGGCTAAAATATTAAAAGAGTAAACTAAATCGGCATCTGTTTGTTAAATGATGACGCAATAATTTTACACCTAAATTAATACAATGCTCAAAACCCATTTAATCAAACACTTTGCGCTTTTACTTTTCCTTTTCCTGACCAATTTTGCAATTGCGCAAACGGCTTATCATGTACAAGATATTCCCGATCCAAAAAACAACGGTGGTGGCTATGTTAGCGATCCTGACGGCATTTTGGGAAGCAGTACTGTTTCTGATTTAAATAACACCATTGCCCAGTTCGAACATAAAACCAACGTTCAGGTGGCAGTGGTGATTGTTAACGATTTCGACCATGATAAAGAAGATTTCGACTTTGCTTATGAGCTGTTTAATACCTGGGGAATTGGTTCAAAAACCAGCAATAATGGTTTGCTGCTATTTATTTCAAAAGATCGGCGAAAATACCGATTCATTACCGGAACGGGAATTGAAGGTGTATTGCCGGATGTAAAGCTTAAACATATTGCCGAGCAGAACCTCCTCCCAGCTTTCAGGCAAAATGATTTCAGCACTGAGATAACAAATACCATTAATGCCATTGGTGTAATTATTTTAAACCCTGAACATAAATCAGAGCTCAATCAGTTTTTCACCCAACACGAAAGCAATAGTTCACTCGAAAATTTTTGGCTTCCTACGGGAATTATCCTACTGGCATTTTGGGGGTGTTCAAAATTGTAAACAGACAAGCCAAAAATGGTTTAAATCTAAAAGGCTTTGACAAGAACAAAAATAGCTATGATGCCACCATAGCTAAAGGCTGTGGAGTGGCCTTCTTTATTGTATTCGTTTCTATTTTTATCTTTATCTTTACTGGTGCTTTTGAGCTGTTCGAAAAGATAAAATTAGCACACATCCCCTACATTCTTTTTACTATCCTGGCCATATTGCTTTTCTTTCGTTACCTTTTCTATTTGTCGGCATTAAGAAAAGCACACCAGGACGACAAAAATTTCTTTGATGCTGTTGTGGCTTTCCACAAAAAGAACTGGTGGTTAGTTCTTTTCTCTCCTATAATTTTAATTGCAATTATACTCCACCTCATCAAACGCGTTAAAACGATTGATCGTTTCAAGCCAGTTTTGGATAGTAAAAACAACCCGATGATCCGAGTAGATCGCGATATCAATATAGAAGGGAAACCATTTTTAACTGCAGGGCAACGTAAAGAAGAAGTTGTTTTAGCTTATGATTATGATATCTGGGAAAGCACAGACCATAAAGAACATATTATTAAGGCATGGCCAGCGGAAAAATACAATAGTTATACAGAATGCCCCGAATGCGCTTTTAGAACCTACGAACTGAACAAAAGCGTAACAGTTAAACAAGCCACTTACAGTCATGAAGGCCAGGCGAAGCTAGTAAACGAATGTAGCTTCTGTAAAAAAACAGAGTTTATAAAATGGATAACATTGGCCATGCTGGTCGAATCTAGTTCGTCATCAAGTTCCTCTTCATCCGGCAGCAGCTCATCATCTTCATCGAGCAGTAGCTGGGGCGGCGGCAGTAGCAGCGGTGGTGGTACTGGTGGAAGCTGGTAGTTGTCTTTTTTCAATCTTATCCCCACCTATTAAAAGTATTTTCTAATTTTGAAACACTTAGCACGGTGTTTGCTTATAGCGTGTTTGCAATTACCTATTAAAAACTGTTTCGCAGAACCCAATACTTATGACTAGAATTTTCTTCCTCCTCATCGCTCTTTCTATTTTTGCTAACCGTTTAAATGCGCAAGAATTGTATCGGGTTAAAGCCGACAAATTGCGCGTAAGGGAAAGTAGTGATCCGAAAAGTAAGGTTATTGGAAATATTGCTCAAAATGAAAACATTACGGTTTTAGATGCAAACAATGCCAAGTTTTACAAAGTAAAGTTTAAAAACCGCGAAGGATGGGTAAGCAAAGATTTCGTAGAAAAAATTGCATCAACTCCTAAACCATCAACTCCTCAGGCAAATGCTGCACAGCCCACCACTACCCCTCAAACGGCACCAAGCACCGACATGTATCGTGTAACTGCCAACGATTTGCGCGTAAGGCAACAAGCTGATCCGAAAAGCAAAATTGTTGGATATTTACCTAAAAATGAGAATGTTGCCGTTATCGATTCATCAAACACAAGCTTTTACAAAGTTAAGGTTACTAATGGAGAAGGATGGGTAAGTAAAGAATTTTTGGTTAGAATTTCTCCTGTAAAAACTGCAGCCGAAAAAACAAGCATTGCCGCATCGGTACCTCAGGAAAACAAAGATTATACGAACATCATCTTTTTTGTAGTTGTGGCCTTAATACTGATTACCATATTGTACTTTTCAATTAAATATGCGAGTGGCAATAAATTTTTGATCGGTTTTTCTGTGGTGGTAATCTTGATAATCGGATATTTCTGCTACATTACTTTTATACAGGCGAAAGTGGTAACAGGCACCTTTGCCAGCAACGAAGATATACAGTACAAGACCTTTAATTTTAAATCGAAAGATTCGGTAACGGTTACCGATGCCTATACTGATTCTATTTTCACCTCAAAATACGTTATCGAAGGCGATATGATCAAACTTTATGATCAGCAAAATACGATTATGCTATTAATCAGAGATGATGCAACATTAATTGGTGAAGGTTTTACAAGAGGCACTTTTACGAAAAAATAGAAGTTTATCATTTTAGATACTGAAATAAATTCAGCATGACGACGCGCTTTATTTCTATTCGTCAGTCTGAACTTGTTTCAGAATCTTTTTTAAAAGGTATGGATCGTCCTTCTATAGGCTACCATTGACAGGTCCTTATAAAAAGGTCGTCAGCTGACGGCTCTTCGGAATAGCCCGGAGCGTAGTGAGGGCTATAAGCGATAGCAGGACTGCTGCTCCCGATGAAATACGGAGCGCTCATTTTCAAATAATTAGAAAAATCAACCTGTAAACCGGTACCTCTCTGCATTTAGATTCTGATCCCGATTGGAGGATCGGGACAGGATGACGGACCACAATATTCTAATCAGCTAAAAATCAGCAAGATTTATTAAAAAAATCTTTTCTATTAATTAAAAAAGTTTTACCTTTGCAGTCCCTAAATAGGGAAAAAAGGAGATAATTAATTAATGGCTAAAAAACAAGTAGCAGAAAAAGAATTAGCAGCAAAAACAGCTGAACTTCAGGGAGAAGGCGGACGTCTAACTGAAAAAGAAACTATTGAATCAGAAGCTGATTCAGTTTCGATCGAATCGATCAAATCATCATTAGCAACACCAAGCGAAGATTTCGACTGGGATGCAGATGAAAAAGTTTTTGGTAACTACAATGAGGCAGACCGTAAAAAGTTTGAAGATATGTATGCCGGAACATTCAACCAGATCACTAAAGGTGAAATCATCAGCGGTATCGTTGTTTCAATCAACAACAAAGACGTAGTATTAAACGTAGGTTTCAAATCAGACGGTTTAGTTTCTACTTCTGAGTTCCGTGATACACCAGATCTAAAAATCGGCGATTCAGTTGACGTATTCGTTGAAGCACCAGAAGATGCTAACGGTCAATTGATCCTTTCTCGCAAAAGAGCTAAAACCCAAAGATCATGGGAAGCAATTAACGAGGCTCTTGAAAATGATAGAATCATCAACGGTTTCGTTAAGAGCCGTACTAAAGGTGGTTTAATTGTTGATATCATGGGCGTTGAGGCTTTCTTACCAGGATCTCAAATTGATATTAAACCTATCCGCGATTACGATGTATACGTGGGTAAAACAATGGAATTCAAAGTTGTTAAAATTAACCATGAGTTTAAAAACGTAGTTGTTTCTCATAAAGTGTTAATTGAAGACGATTTAGAAAGCCAAAAAGTAGAGATCGTTTCTAAATTAGAAAAAGGTCAGGTACTTGAAGGTACTGTTAAAAACATTACTGATTTCGGTGTGTTCATCGATTTAGGTGGTGTTGACGGTTTACTTCACATTACTGATATTTCTTGGGGCCGCATAGAGCATCCGAAAGAAGTATTATCATTAGATGAAAAAATCAACGTGGTTGTTTTAGATTTCGATGATGAGAAAAAACGTATCGCTTTAGGCTTGAAACAATTAACTCCACATCCTTGGGAGAACTTAAGTGCCGATATCCAAGTTGGTTCTAAAGTAAAAGGAAAAATCGTAACTGTTGCAGATTATGGTGCTTTCTTAGAAATCATCCCAGGTGTTGAAGGTTTAATCCACGTTTCTGAAATGAGCTGGTCACAAAACTTAAGAAATCCACAAGAATTCTTAAAAGTTGGTGATGAGATCGAAGCTGAAGTTTTAACTTTAGACAGAGACGAGCGCAAAATGAGCTTAGGTATTAAACAATTATCTAACGATCCATGGCAAGAAGTTGCGGCTAAATTCCCAGTTGGAAGCAAGCACAAAGCAACTGTTAAAAACATGACTAACTTCGGTGTTTTTGTTGAAATCGAAGAAGGTATTGATGGTTTAATCCACATTTCTGATTTATCTTGGTCTAAAAAAGTAAACCACCCTAACGAATTCACTAAAGTTGGTGATGTATTAGACGTTGTTGTTTTAGAACTTGATGTTGATAACCGTAAATTAAGCTTAGGTCACAAACAATTAGAAGAAAACCCTTGGGATACTTTCGAAACGATCTTCACTTTAGATTCGGTTCACCAAGGTACAGTTGTTAAAGTAACTGATAAAGGTGCTGTTATTGCTTTACCTTATGGTGTAGAAGGTTTCGTACCAACTAAACACATGGTTAAAGAAGATGGTACATCAGTTAAAGCTGAAGAAACCAATGACTTCAAAATCATTGAATTCAACAAAGAAGCAAAACGTATCGTAGTATCTCACGCCCGTATTTGGGAAGAGGTTAAAGCTGAAGCTGTAGCAGAAGAAAGAAATGCTAAGAAAAAAGAAGCTAAAGCTGCTGTAACTGCGGTTAAAAAAGTTAAAGATTCTGTAGAGAAATCTACTTTAGGAGACTTAGACGTATTAGCTCAATTGAAATCGCAATTAGAAGGCGAAGAAAGCAAAGCTAAAAAAGGCTAGTTCTTTTTAACTGATAAATTAAATCCCGATAACTTTCGTTATCGGGATTTTTTTTGGCTATTTTTTGCCACCTATCTTATTATTCAGCCAAGGAAACACGGAATGCACGTACCTCCTCCATGAATCGTCATTGCTGAGGCTGGGATTGAGCGAGCCGAAACAATCTTTTTCACTTTTCTTTTTATCTGAGACAAAATTTACATCCTGAGCTTACATTTTCTCAAATATCTTATATGGTAAATCATAATTAGAAAACGAAAGCAAGTGCCTGTCGGTAACTCCTGCCCCGCTATTCGTTCAATCTTTTTGCAACATCTGTTGTACATTGGCCAAAGGCAGTTATTTATCGGTTACATCTGCTTCGTACCTCAGTATGACAGGATATTCGCGTTTGCTACAAACAAAAAGGATTTCACTGCTATCTGGTTTATGTAACATCAGTAATTCGTTCTACCGCCCTATTCCCACCAATCCGCCAATAATGACTACTTTTGAAAAGCGTAACCTAGCCTTTTCAGCATGAGAAAAATTATCTTTTTGTTTCTGACCCTTATTTCGTTCAAAGTTTCTGCTCAGGAAATTAATATTATCCCGCAGCCGGTACAATTAAGACCAGGACTTTACCCAACCGACAAATTTAAAATTGATAATCAGACTATTATTTTCATAACAGATGATAAAGCGATGAATTCTGCTACATTTTTAGCAGAATATTTATTTAAACATTACAAACTCAATCTTAAAATAAGTAATACTGCAGAAGACGGAAATAAAAATAGTATTAAACTTGTATTATCAGACCAATTGTATACAAACCCAAACAAATACTTTGTGTCGGTACTTTCTACAACTCTAAATGCGGGCGCATCTTCAGAACAGGGCTTATTTTATGCAGTTCAAAGCATTATCCAACTATTACCTGCAACAACTGAGGATAAACTCTTCATTCCTTCCGTTGATATAATAGATTATCCCCGATTCGACTACCGAGGCATGCACCTAGATGTAAGCCGTCATTTTTTTGATGTTGCTTTTATCAAACAATACATTGATTATCTGGCCCTGCATAAAATGAACTATTTCCACTGGCATTTAACCGATGACCACGGCTGGCGGATCGAAATCAAAAAATATCCCAAACTAACCGAAATTGGTGCCTGGCGCAATGGCAGTATAATTGGTTTATGGCCCGGAAAAGGCAACGAAAATATTAAATACCAGGTACTGCCAAACGAAATTAAAATTACGCCAAAAGATGCTGTAATTAAAACTGATGGCATTAAACATGGTGGTTATTACACGCAGGAACAAATTAAAGAAGTGGTTGATTACGCCGCTAAGCGCTATATCACCATCATTCCGGAAATTGAAATGCCAGCCCACAGTATGGCTTTATTGGCGGCATATCCCGAATTAGGCACCGAACCCAACAAAAAATACACGGTTGCCGAAACCTGGGGCATGATGAACAAATACAACAATGTACTGCAGGCTTCTGATACCACTTTTAAGTTTCTGGAAAATGTATTAACTGAGGTAATGGCTTTGTTCCCCTCACCATACATCCACATTGGTGGCGATGAAGCCTCTAAAGTTTGGTGGAAACAATCTGCTGTTTCGCAACAGATTATGAAAGCCAATGGTTTGAAAAATGAAAGTGAGCTACAGAGTTATTTCATCCGCAGGATGGAAAAATTTGTGAACAGTAAAGGCAAAACCATTATCGGATGGAACGAAATTTTACAGGGCGGTTTAGCTCCAAATGCAGTTGTAATGAGCTGGCAGGGCAAAAAAGGTGGTATCGACGCTGCAAACCAAAACCACAAAGCAATTATGACACCCGAAAATAAGATGTACTTTAATCATGGACAGTTCGTAAAAGAAGATAGCCTGGCCGCAAATAAGTTTTCGCCTTTAATTGATGTTTACAATTATGAACCCATACCAGCTGAATTAAGTGCCGAGCAGGCTAAATACATTTGGGGTGCACAGGGCTGTTTATGGAGCGAGTACATTACCAATCCGGCAAAAGTACAGTACCAGCTTTTTCCCCGATTGGATGCTTTAAGCGAAGTATTGTGGAGCCCTAAAGAAAAACGGAATTACCCAGATTTTCAAAAAAGACTGAAAACACAGTTTAAACGCTACGATTTAATGGGAATTACCTACTCCAAAAGATATTTAGAAAATTAATTTTCGATTGCTGTAATTTTTCCTTGCTGCTGCTTACTAACTGTTCAAATCAATTAAATTAGCAATGGAAAATAACAATTCAAAATTAGGCATCGCTGCATTTTTAAGCATTGTAGCGAATACAACAGGCGTTCAAGGCTATACTAAATATTTCATATTAACAGTGGCTGTGATTTCGCTAATCATCGGAATTTATCAGTACCAGAAAGCATTCAAAGCCAACCAACTATCGAAAGACAGATAAGCTATAGCATATGATTGAAAAATCTTATCTCGACAAACTGGAAGCACATAAAGGTATTATCTATAAAATGATAAACCTTTATGCCGATGACGAAGAGGACCGCAAAGATTTATATCAAGAGATCGTTTTTCAAAGCTGGAGTGCTTATGGCAGGTTTAAAGGCGACGCTAAATTTTCTACCTGGCTTTATAAACTCAGCTTAAATGTATCGCTTTCATTTCTGAGCAAACAGAAAAAGCATAACCAGGTTAAAGATGCAGGGCAATTTGCCCATTACTTCGAACCACCCGAACTTTCGGAACGGGCTGATTGGCTGTATCGCTGTATCAAACAATTAACAGAAATAGACCGAAGTATAATTATGCTCCATCTCGATGGTTTCGATAACATCGAAATAAGCGAAATGACAGGAATATCGCGAAACAACACCAATGTGAAGTTACATCGGATTAAACAACAATTAACCACACTGCTAACCCGCAAATAAAATGAATTTAGAACAAGAATGGCAAAATTTGAGTGGAGAATTTAACTCAAAGGTGGATAAAATAAATATCTCGAACATTACAATCGATGAAAAATCGCACAGTCTTCTGCAAGACTTATTATTTAAATTAAGATGGAAATTAAGGTGGATCAGAATTATTGATTTACCAATTTTGGTTATGGCCTTTTTTATAAAAGGGGATTTAAAATTCCTCTTGCTTTTTGTGTTTATCACTTACGAAATTTCGAGGGCTTTGGGTGTAAACAGCTTCAGAAAAATTAAAACCGGCATAGATTATAATGCCAATACCAAACAAGTGCTTACCGATAACCTAAAGGCAGTTAAAAAAATTCTAAGGGGTGAAACTATTTATGGATACATTTTTTTACCACTTGCCGGACCAACTGGCTGGCTAGCATATAAATTATATGTACATCAAACTTTCGAAAAAGTACTCGGTTTACCTCATTTTTTCATTCAAATGGTATTGCTTATGCTAATAGGTATCCCTTTTATCTACATTACCAAGAAAATGAACGACAGCATATTTGCCAAACCTTTAAAAGAACTTAACGAAAAAATAAACGATTTAATGGATTAACTGATTGGCCACCTGCAATTGATATGCACCCGGCGTAATCCCAACTATCTTTTTAAATGCCCTTATAAAGTAATTGGCATCACTGAAACCAAGCTCGTAACTTATTGAGGCTACCTTAGCCCCGGGCTGCGCCAGTAAAAGCTTGGCTTTGTTAATCTTTTCGGTTAGGATAAAATCGTTAGGACTGATACCGAGCTCGCGTTTAAACAACCGATAAAAGGTTGCCTTGCTCATGCAAGCCTTATCACTCAGGCTGTTGATGCTGATCTTTTCGTTGAGATTTGTTTTAATATAATTTAGTACAAAAGCTAAGGGGTTTTGGTTCAGGTTATAGCCGTCGTCGCCAATTGTTTTAAGGTTCTGGGTCTGCATAATGCGCACCAATAATTCCTTTAAAGTTAAATCGGCTAAAACATCTTTTTCTTTTGTCCGTTCAGAGCAGATCCTGATTACTTTATTAATGAGATAGGCAATCTCTTCATTGTTATAAAAATGATATTCATCGTAATTCAGTAGCCATTTTTCGTTGCTTCCTTCCTTTGGAAAAAACTCGTTCAAATAAGCAATCGTTTTTTGGATCTGCTCCTGATCTATAGCCAAAGCAATACACTGGGTAGGATTAAGATTGGAAGCCTCAGGAAAATCAATTTCCATGGTAACGGCCGGCGGAACAATAACAGTTTGACCAGGAAAATAATCAAAGCCTTTCTTATCAAATAAATGCATTACCTTTTTGCCCCTCAGCATACTCGTAATTACAAAATCGTTAAAAGTTAGTGGAACTTTATACGATTCGGTATAGGTTTCGAAAACATTTAATTCGCAACGCTCTAAGGTATAAGAAGTTCTGTTCTCTACTAAAGTCTGCAACGTTTCTGAAGCACTGAGCTTTACATGATCTAATGTATGTTGCATAAACCGAAAATATTTGGTCAGACATATTTAACTAACTCAAATATAATTATTTCATCTAGTTATATCGCATGGATAAATGCCTGTTACCCGCATGGCATGATCCAATCTACATTTACTGGCTGTTAAGATCATTATGGTTTCAATTTGGTTACATAGCCTGAAATAATAATGCTACCAATTGATTCGATTGTACTACCTGCTTCATTGGCTTTGCCATTAGGTTTGTATCAACCAAATCTTATAAACATAAAAATCATGATGAGCCACCCCATTAAAAATGCTATTCCCAAACTCGCTCAAAATGGTTTTTTGAAATTTAATAATCAATAATAATTATGGAAAATTTAATTGAAAAACCATCATTCAAGCCCCATTACGATAATTACATCGGAGGAAAATTTGTAGCGCCCGTTAAAGGCGCTTACTTCGATAACATATCGCCGATTGATGGTAAAGTTTTTACTAAAGCAGCACACTCCACAAAAGAAGATTTAGAATTAGCCGTTGATGCCGCACATGAGGCATTTAAAACCTGGAGCAAAACCTCTTCAACCGAAAGAAGCATCATATTGAACAAAATTGCACAACGAATGGAAGACAACCTAGAGTATCTGGCAACGGTTGAAACCATTGATAATGGCAAAGCGGTTAGGGAAACCTTAGCGGCCGATTTACCTTTGGGTATAGACCATTTCAGGTATTTTGCAGGAGTTATCCGTTCCGAAGAAGGTTCATTATCAGAGCTTGACCAAAATACTGTTTCATTAATTGTACATGAGCCAATTGGTGTAGTGGCACAGATTATTCCGTGGAATTTTCCGCTTTTAATGGGCATCTGGAAACTGGCGCCTGCCCTCGCAGCAGGAAACTGCGTGGTTTTAAAACCTGCAGAAAGCACACCGGTTTCGATTATGGTTTTAATGGAACTGATTGGCGATTTATTGCCTCCGGGAGTGGTAAATATAGTAAACGGTTTTGGCGCTGAGCTTGGGCGTGCCTTGGTTACCAATCCTAAAGTTTCGAAAGCGGCATTTACAGGCTCTACCCCTACAGGTAGATTGGTAATGCAATATGCCACCGAAAATATTATCCCAGTTACACTCGAACTTGGTGGAAAATCGCCCAATATATTTTTCAGCTCGGTAATGGCCGAAGATGATGCATTTTTAGATAAAGCAGTAGAAGGAGCGGTAATGTTTGCCTTAAACCAAGGCGAAATTTGTACCTGCCCATCTCGTTTATTGATCCAGGAAGATATTTACGAAAAATTTATTGCAAAGGTAATCGAGCGAACCAAGGCAATAAAAATCGGTAGTCCGTTGGATAGAATGGTGATGATGGGTGCCCAGGCTTCTAAAATCCAGTTCGAAAAAATTGCCGCTTATATTAAATTAGGTAAAGAAGAAGGTGCCGAAGTTTTAACTGGCGGAGAAGTGAACAAACTTTCTGGCGAGCTTGGTGGCGGCTATTACATCAAACCAACCATCTTTAAAGGCCACAATAAAATGAGGATTTTTCAGGAAGAAATTTTCGGTCCGGTATTGGCCGTTACTACCTTTAAAACAGTAGAAGAAGCCATTGAAATTGCAAACGATACTTTATATGGTTTAGGTGCTGGTGTTTGGACACGCGATGCCCATGAGCTTTACCAGGTCCCGAGAGCCATTCAGGCGGGCCGCGTTTGGGTAAACCAATATCATGCTTATCCTGCAGGTGCTCCTTTTGGCGGCTACAAACAATCGGGTGTGGGCAGAGAAAACCACAAAATGATGTTGGCTCATTACCGCCAGACTAAAAATATGCTTATTTCTTATGATAAAAATAAATTAGGTTTCTTTTAGGTTGAAAACTGAATTCGATTAGTGGTATATCTTTTAAAAGATGTCTTGTAGATATTTTAATTTATGGCCGTCGCCCTGAACTGAGCTTTAGCGAGCTCACCGAAGGTAATTTATTTCAGGGTCTATCTTGCAGGAAAGATGCTGAAATAAATTCAGCATGACGATTGCGTCAGGGTGAATAGGCTAAAAATTAATCAATATGAATAAATATTAGAGTTCTGTGTTTTCTAAAAAAAGTCCATTTATAAAATTAAATCATTATGATTAAGCGTATAGATAGTACAGAAAAAGCAAAGGAGCTAATTGCCATACTTAAAGAAAAACATGGAGAACTGATGTTTTACCAGGCCGGTGGATGTTGCGAGGGTACACAGCCGCAATGTTTCGAAAAAGGAGGCTACTACCTTCGGATGCGTGATGTTTGTTTAGGTGAAATAGAAGGTTGCGAATTTTGGGTAGACAGAGATCTTTTCGAGTATTGGAAATTCTCACACTTTACTTTAGATGTGTTAGATGGATTTGGTGTAGGTGGTTTTTCTTTAGAGACCCCACTACAAAAAACGTTCAAGATTCACTACAGACTGTTCTCTGAAGAAGAACTAAAAGACCTTGAACCCGTTAAAACGGCTGAATAATTTTCGTTTATTCAGTAAGTTTAAGTCAGCTTGGAGAAATCCGGCTGACTTTTTTGGTTTCCTCTGGGTTATGCTGATCCGAGAGCTTTCGGATTTAGTTCAGCATCCTTCTTGTTTTTAAAAATTAATGCAATCTTTGCATAAAAATTAAACCATGCGTAAACTATTTGCCGTCCTTTCTACCATTATTACTTTATTTGCCATTAAAGAAACGGTATATGTATTTACTTCTACTGAAGCAGACATGGTTAAGCAAAAAGCCATTATGATTGTAATTGCCTTAAGCATTACCGTACCATTAATCATTTTAACACTTTGGCTTTGGTCGCCGGCTAGAAAGAAAAATGGTCAACAAAATTAAGCGATAAACTTACTTTTTAATTCAGGAGTCGGCACCCAACAACTCTCCTGCTTTCCCCACCATTGGTAACGGTTTTTGGCAATAATATCATAAACCCAATCGCGTATAAATTTAGGAACAATAAGAAACGCATAAAGAAGCGGGATTAATCCATTAAGTTTTCGGGCCACACGCAATGCTGCTGATGACTTGGTATAGAGTTTTCCATCCTCCAGCAATAAAATCGTATTCAACTTTTCTGGGTCAGCATTAAATTTAGGCAATATTTCCTTGGCGTAATTACCTTGTAGTGCCGTAAACTTGAATTGATCTTTTTTATCATGGGCAATAACAAACTGAACCGATGCATTGCAAAGATTACAAACGCCATCAAAAAAGATTACAGGTTGTTGCATCATATGCTATAAAAATAAAGCTTTTTAATTCAATAAATATCTGAAAGAATGTATAATAAAGATTAATTGATAAGTAGGTTAATCAACATACAGTGTACAGCCAGGCTAATACTAACAGAAAGGCAAAAATTGCTTTAAAAAAAATAGAATAAGAAAACAGTTTTTTTAATGTTGTAACAGAACAATTTAAGCGTAAAGCTAAAAACAATCGATCTTCAACTTTCTTAGCTTAAAACATTTTTATATATTTGCCCAATCCTTCTTCAATGCAAAAGAAAACACTTCTTGACGGACAAAAAATTCAGATTACAATTAAGAGGCTCTGCCATCAATTAATTGAAAACCATGACGATTTCGCAAATACCGTTTTAATTGGCATCCAGCCAAGGGGTATTTTTTTGGCAGATCGCATTCATCAGGATCTTCAACAGATTCTAAAAAACAAGAAAATTTTAAAGGGAAACCTTGATATTACTTTCTTTAGGGATGATTTCCGCCGTAAAGACGGATTGGTTACCGCAAGCAGTAACTCGATCGATTTTATCATCGAAGGTAAAAAAGTAATCTTAATTGATGATGTACTTTGGACAGGCAGAACCATTAGGGCAGCCCTTGATGCCTTGCTTGCATATGGTCGTCCGGAGAAAGTGGAACTTTTGGTTTTAATAGACCGCAGGTTTAGCAGGCATTTACCTATAGAACCCGATTATATTGGGCATCAGGTAGATAGCTTAAACTCACAACAGGTAAAAGTAACCTGGGCGAGTGAAGGAAGTGAAGACAAAGTGATTTTAATATCCGAAAATAATAAATAAAAATGGCAGCAGAAAAACTATCAACCCGACATCTTTTAGGCATTAAAGATATTAACCGGAATGATATCGAATTGATTTTCGAAACTGCAGATAATTTCAAGGAAGTGATAAACAGGCCGATAAAAAAGGTTCCTTCACTTCGTGATATTACGATTGCCAATATCTTTTTTGAAAACTCTACCCGCACCAAACTTTCATTCGAACTTGCCGAAAAAAGACTTTCGGCTGATGTGGTTAATTTTGCGGCTTCATCTTCGTCTGTAAGCAAGGGCGAAACCCTTATCGATACCGTAAACAACATCTTATCCATGAAAGTTGATATGGTAGTGATGCGTCATCCCTATGCTGGTGCCGGTCAGTTTTTAAGTAAACATGTAAAAGCCCAGATTGTAAATGCTGGAGATGGTGCGCACGAACACCCAACGCAGGCCTTACTTGATGCTTTCTCTATCCGCCAAAAATTGGGTGATGTAGCTGGCAAAAAAGTGGTAATTGTTGGCGATATCCTGCACTCGCGTGTAGCCATTTCGAACATCTTGTGCCTACAGCGTTTAGGTGCAGAGGTAATGGTTTGCGGCCCTACAACATTAATCCCAAAACACATCCATCAACTTGGAGTAAAAGTTGAGCATAACTTAATTAAAGCTCTGAACTGGTGCGATGTAGCAAACATGCTGCGTATCCAATTGGAACGCCAAGACATTAAATATTTCCCATCGTTAAGAGAATACGCCATGATGTACGGCCTTAACAAACAGATCTTAGATAATCTCGATAAAGAAATCATCGTCATGCACCCTGGCCCAATAAACAGAGGTGTTGAGATCACCAGCGATGTGGCCGACAGTAAACAATCGATCATTTTAGAACAGGTAGAAAATGGCGTTGCCATCCGGATGGCCGTGCTGTATCTGTTGGCAAGCCAGGGCTAGATTAGTTAGGAGTCGGAAGTTTTTAGTCCAGAGTCATGAGTCCTAAATTTAAATGATTAACTGGCTAACCTTTCTATTAAAATTGTTTCGTTGCCTAAAAAGCCGCCTCTTAATGACGGATGCGGCGACACCAATAAACCAACGACAACCGAACGAATGAACCCAAATTTTCCACATTCGTACGCCCTTAATACCAAACCAAAAATCCTGTCGTTAATTTGTGTTATTAACAGATGTTAATTACTTCTGTTGATAAGCTTTGATACTATTTCTAATTTAGTACCAACCATATTTGAAACCAATGCAGAAAAAATACTTACTAATTCCGCTAATTTTAGCAGGAAGTTTTAGCACCTACGCTCAGGTTAGCGCTGTGCAAAACCTCAACAAAAACTATCAAACGGGCTTAGAATTATTAGACAAAGAAAAATACACTGCAGCTGCACAACAGTTTAAACTTGTTGAGCTGCAACGTTATAAACCTTCCACACAAACGGAGAGCAATGCCGAATTATCTTTACTAAAGGAGAATGCAAAATTTTATGCCGCCGTTTGCGCATTAGAGTTAACCAATAGCGATGCCGAGAGTTTGTTTCAGGCCTTTATCCGCGATTATCCGTTAAACCCAAACACCAAACTGGCTTATTTCTATGTTGGAAAAACTTATTTCAACCAGAAAAACTATAAAAAAGCGCTAGAATGGTTCGAAAAAACCGACCCTTCTACACTTTCGGGCAAACAAAGAAACGAATACCAGTTTAAGCAGGGTTACGCCTATTTCGAACTTAAAGACTACGATAAGGCAGAACCTTTATTCGAAAAAGTTAAAAAAGAAGAAGGCGATTTTCAGGAAAGTGCTACCTACTACTTTGCTTATATCAATTACTTAAACAAAGAGTATAAAACGGCATTGGCCAATTTCGAAAAGTTAAAAGGCTCTCCTACTTATGAGGCCAGTTATCCATACTACATCACTTCGATGTACTATCTTGACGAGCGTTATGATGATGTGATCAGTTATGCTTTAGCTGCGATTCAAAAAACCAAACAACAGTTCGAACCAGAAATGTTGAGTTTGGTTGCTGCATCGTACTTTGCAAAATCTGAATTCAAAAATGCCGAAAAATATTTTGCTGAATATTATGCAAAAGATAAAAGCGAAACCAAGAACAACCTCTTCATTTATCAATATGGGTACTCTTTGTTCCAGAATAAAAAGTATAAAGAGTCTGTTGCCGTTTTAGAAAAACTGAATACCGATGATATTTACCTGCAAAACGGTATGCATACTTTGGGTAAAGCATTTATACAATTGGGCAACAAACAGAAAGCACAAAGCGCTTTTTTCAGGGCTTCTCGTTTAAGTTTTGACAAGGGTATACAGGAAGAAGCCTGGTTAAATTATGCCAAATTAAGTTATGAATTAGAATTCCACCAGCAAGCTTTGGAGGCTACACAGGGTTTCTTAAAAACTTTCCCAAAATCGCGTAAAATAAACGAAGCCAAAACTTTATTGGGCGAGGTTTTATTAACCACCAAAAACTATCAGGCAGCGGTAGACATTTTAGAGCCTATTCCGGATAAAAACCTTGAGGCTAAGGAAGCTTATCAGAAAGTTACTTATTTCCGCGGATTAGAGTTCTATAACGAAAGGGCTTTCCCTAATGCATTATCGATGTTTTTGCGTTCTGAAAAGTTCCCGGAAGACGATGAAATTAATGCCTTAAATACCTACTGGAAAGCAGAATCGATGTACGAACTGCGCAAATACGGAGAAGCGGTTACCACTTTCGAGAAATTCTTGAAGATGCCGGATGCCGATAAAACTGGTGTTTATAATTTCGCAAACTATGCTTTGGCTTATGCCGCTTTCGAAGACGAAAAATATAGTAAAGCAGCAAATTATTTTGAAAAATTTTTGGCGGGTAACGATAAAGACCAAAAAACAATTGATGATGCGACCATTCGTTTAGCAGATTCTTACTTCGTAAATAAGAATTATGGCGATGCAATGGCGAATTACAACAAAATCATTAACAGACATACCACTTCTGAGGATTATGCTACTTTCCAGAAAGGAATGATCCAGGGACTGGAAACGCAGTATGATGCAAAAATTGCAACAATGCAAAGTTTGTTAAAAGCTTTTCCGAATTCGAATTATGCAGATGATGCTGGTTTCGAAACGGCTTATACTTATTTTAACAAGGGTGATTTTGATAAATCTAAATCAGATCTGGTAGAATTGATAGCCAAGTACCCACGCAGTAGTTATGTAGCAAAAGCGCTGGTAACCATCGGCTTGGTTCAATACAACCAGGATCAGGACGATGCCGCTTTAGAATCGTTTAAAAAAGTAATCCGCGATTACCCTACTGCCGATGAAGCTAAACAGGCAATGGAATCAATCAAGAACATTTATGTAGATCGTGGCGATGCAAATGGTTTTATCGCTTATGCAGCTACAACGCCGCTTGGAAATTACTCAGGCTCAGAACAAGATAACATCGTTTTTGCTGCAGCCAATAATACCTATCTAAAAGGCGATGCCAATGGTGCATTCCAAGCTGTAAATGCTTATTTCGATAAATTTCCTAAAGCTAACCACGAAAAGGAGGCTAAATTTATCAGAGCAGAATCATTGGTTAAATTAGGTCGCCCAGATGAAGCCATTCCTGATTATGAGTTTATCTTAAACGATTGGACGAGCGATTATACTGAGCGTTCTTTAGTAAGTATCTCTCAACTCTTCTTAAACCAGAAGAAATACAACGAGGCGATTGTTTACCTGAAAAGATTAGAAACTACAACCGATTACAAATCGCACTATAGTTTTGCCATCAACAATTTATTAAAGGCTTACACCGCCTTAAATATGCCCGATGACATGCTTAAATATGCACAGTTGACCAAAGAATCGGAAAAAGCTTCAGAAGAAGAAAAAAACAGTTCCAGCTTATACTCTGGCAAAGCTTATTTGTTGAAAGGTGATACCACAACAGCCATAAAAGAATTTAAAAATGTGGTGGCTAAAACAAAAACCATTGCCGCTGCCGAAGCAAAATACAATTTAGCTTTATTGGAATACAGCAAAGGTGATTTCAAAACCTCATCTAAAACCTGTTTTGATCTGATTAACAACATGGCCGCTTATGATTATTGGGTAGCAAAGGCATTTATCCTTTTATCTGATAATTATGTTGCCCTGAAAGACAATTTACAGGCGAAAAGTACACTTCTCAGTATAATTGATAATTACGAAGGCAAGGATGATATCATCCCGACAGCCAAAGAAAAACTAGAAAAACTAAACCAGAAGAAGTAGCATTATGAAATCGATTAAATATATATATAGTTCACTGTTTTTTTTAGCTGTTGGATTAACGACTGCTCAGGCGCAGGATAAAAAAACGGAGGAAAAAGGGGTGGTAAATGAGGAGATAGAAGTAGTACGCCCGTATAAACCAATTTTGGCCGAGGCTGTAAAACTAAGAAGAAGCCCGAATTTGGATGATGTTAAAACTTACAAAGCAAAATTAAACTACAGCATTCTGGATAGAAAGCTGGAGTTGAACAGCGATATCCAAAAGTTACAGGCACAAGCCTTAGCAGAAGAAAAAGAAAGCATATTGGTTAACAATTATGTAAAAGGTGCATTCGGGTCCTTGGCTACCCTTTTGGGAGAAGCTTATTTTAATACCGGTAAAGATGAAGGCTTACAGGTAGGTGGTTATTTTAAGCATTTTAGTCAGGAAGGAAAGCTGAACAAACAGAATAGTAGCAACCAACAGTTAAGTGTTTTTGGCCGTAGTATTTTAGAGCAGAATACGGTGAGTGGCCGCATTAATTTTGAGCGTAACGGCACTTATTTTTACGGCATAGATGATGCTAGGCCTACACTTAATGCTAACCCTGATAAACAGGCCTTAACTACGATTGAACTGGAAGGTGAGCTGGTTAAAAACTTTACTGAGGATGAAGATGCTTTTAGTTATGCTTTAAAAGCCAATGGTTACATCTGGAATGATAAATTTAGTGCTAAAGAAAATTACCTGAGCTTAAACGGTTATGTAAACAAACGTATTAATTCGTTAAACTTAGGTTTAGCCGCATCAACTGAATTCGGTAATAGCAAAGATGCTTTAACCAGCGTTGGCAATAACCTGTTGCGTTTAAATCCGTATATCCGTTTGCAGGTTAAAGGTGCTAAAATTACAGCGGGGATTAATTTTGTGCAGGAATTTGGTGCATTCAGCAGCTCTAAAATATTCCCTGCCATTACCGCCGATTTCACTTTAATTCCTGATTACTTACAGGTTTTTGGAGAAGTTAAGGGTGATGTAAACAGAAACTCGTTAAAAGGCTTTACAGATGAGAACCCTTGGTTGAACAACAATATTGTCGTTAAAAATACAGTTGAAAAACTAAGTTTCAGTGCTGGTGTTAAAGGTACCGGAGGGCCAGGCTTTGGTTACAAAGCACGTGTATACGTAAAACAGTTTGACGATATGCCATTATTCATCAACAATTATACTGATTTTAACAAGTTTGATGTAATCTACGATTTCGGTAAAACGAAACTAACCGGTTTAGAAGGTGAAATCTCTGTTCAGGTAAGCGACGCCTTAAAATGGACAGGTAAATTAAATCTAGACGATTGGAAACCTGCTTCAGAGACTTACTCTTGGTTTAAACCAGGGTTAAAAGTAAGTTCGAACCTCGTTTATACCTACAATAAAAAACTAAGCTTTAATGCTGGTGTAGTGATCCAGGATGATGTTAAGGCAAAAGTAAACATTGCGAACCCTGTTAATCCTTCGCAGTATGTGATTCCAAATCCATCGATTGAATCGATTGTTACGGTGAAGGGATTTGTAGATTTAGGACTTGGTGCAGATTATAGGATAAACAAAAAATTCTCTGTTTTTGCGAAAGCAAACAATATCTTAAATACCAACTACAGCAGGTACTTATATTATCAGGTAAATGGATTTAATATTTTCGGAGGTTTAACCTACTCCTTTTAATTAGAAATATAAAATTCATTTTTAATAATTTATATGCCTTTAAGTTTATAAGCTTAAAGGCATATTTTGTTTGTGGGATTAAAGGCTGCCGATCATTATCAAAAACAACTTTAAGATAAGTTATTCCCAGAAAGAATTATTAATAGTTATTCTCTTAATTGAACAACATTTATATTGTTGTGATTTCTACTATATTTACTTTAGTTAGCGTAAAATTAAGGTGGAATGAGAATCCCAACAATACATGGATATATTGACAGAAGAATCTTGATCAACTTCACAGCCGACCCAAAGATTGTGAAAGAACTGATTCCCTTTCCTTTTAGACCAAAAGTTTATATGGAAAAGGCCATTGTTGGAATATGCCTAATCAGACTAAAAAATATAAAACCAAAAGGGTTACCAAACTTTATGGGTGTAAATTCTGAAAATGGTGCTCATCGAATTGCAGTTGAATGGGATGAGGACGGTGTAACAAAATCAGGAGTTTATATACCGCGTCGAGATACGTCACTAAAATTAAATGCGCTCATTGGTGGACGAATATTTCCAGGCAAACACTTTCATGCAAAATTCAGCATAGAAGAAGAAAACGGAAATTACCAAATTAGCTTTAAGAGCTCAGACAATACGGAGATATTAATTGATGCTAGTGAGACTCATTTGTTTAACAATAAATCAATTTTTAAAACACTAGAAAATGCGTCGGACTTTTTTGAAAACGGCGACCTTGGATATTCACCGAATAAAGACAAGTTTGATGGTCTGAGATTAAAAGCATACCATTGGAAAGTTAGACCACTTGAGGTTTTGAAGGTAAAATCAAGTTTTTTTGAAAATGAAGATCTTTTCCCTCGAGGATCGGTGACTTTTGACAATGCGCTGCTTATGACAAATGTTGAGCATGAGTGGAAAAGCGAAACAAACAAATAACTATAAACATTACAGCTCAAAAAAGAATGAAGCAAATATTCATAACCATCTTAAGCATTTTCACCCTGACCGCTTACGGGCAGGATAAAAATAACTATACTCATTTCAATAAATTGACAGAAGTTGAAGGAACAGATTATGTAATTGCAAGTGTTGAAAATTGGGGAAAAATACCTGATGCGAAAAATAAATACCTACTGTTTATTAATACTAAAAACGGGCAAACAAAACAGGTAGATTTCCCGAATGATGGCTATTTTGAAAAACTGGAGCAAGTTAAGATTGACCACCTAGGGATCAATCAAATTATTATCTCAGCTCAAACTATTGATCTTGACGAAAAAAAGGGAATAGACTGGAACGACCCAAAACAGATTATAATCTTATCTCCTGATGGGCAAAAAAGAACACAATTAACAGATAATAAATTCTTCGTAAATACCTGGGTTGTGAATAAACAAACCGGAACTATTATTGTAACGGGCCATACTGATACAAACAACAATAACAAGTACGATAAAACAGATAAAAGCGAAATTTTAATTTACGACTTAAAAACCCTAAAGCAGATCAGTAAAATTTGAGACGCCTTATATATAAGTTTCTCTATTATTACACCTGAAATTTCTGCTTTTATCATTTTTTTGAATTTGCAGTATATCTCATTTTTAATTTTGTTTCTACTATAGTTACTTAAACCTGTACCCTATCCCAATCCTGAAAACCTGATTGGTCTGTTTAAAAGAGCCCAAACTATTACTCACTTTATATGGTGTTAACCATTGGTAGCTTCCGTTAATATCAAATTGTTTAATGTGAATACTGATGCCACCTGTAAACCCTATATTTATCTTATTGCTTACTGTATTTACTAAGGTCGAGTCGATTTGCTTGCTATGGTATAATGTATCACGCGGATCGGCGATCGGGTTTAACCTGGTAATCATCTCAGATTGCTTGCCCACAAAACTAATTACCGGACCTGCTTTAACACTTATATGTTTCGAAAGCCTATAGGCAGCCATTAAAGGAACATCTACTGTAATCACTTTTCGCGTAGCTGTAATTGTGAACGGTGGTAACGAATCGGGACGGTAATAACTCGGATGTGTAAATTCGCCAATAATTTTTTGATAGCTATTAACATTTACGCCAACAGCAAGTTTCCATTTCTTACTTAACGCATATGTACCAAATATACCTGCATAAAAACTGCTATTCTCTTTTTGCACATTCATTCCTGTTGTTACACCATAACTATATGTGGGTTCTATAATTTCGCTTTCTTGTTTAATTTTAGTCGTTTTGATTTTGGGTGATTTGATATTTTTTACTTTCGGGGTTTTACTTGCAGTAGCGCGATCTGCTTTATTGTTGCTTCCCCTCCTACTGTTCTTTATTGAGGATGTACTTTGTAAATCGACAGGGGCATAGGTTTGTAAAACGATCCCTTGATTTAAAATGGAGACTGGTGAGACACCTCGTTTAAAAAATCCATTTGTTTCCTGATAGCTATCCGGTATTAATAACAGATTTTGTCCGTTCATAAATGAACGATCAATATTGCGGCCTTTAGGTTCGTGATCATCAACTTTTGAGCTAAGCTTTAATGATCTCGAACTCAAATTTTCAAATCGTCCAAAATTATCTCGTTTTTGTGTACCATCGTGTTTGTTTTGAGAAACAGCATTAGGTTTCACGGCAGACGAAATAAGGTTTTCATTATCATTCACACCTTTTACAACCTGAGCCGAATCATTGTCAACACCTCTGTTTTGCACTACAACATCATTTATTGCATTTCCATTCTGATCAATACTATCCTTGATTACAGTCGTATCGCCCAAATTGTTGTAATTTATCACCTTGCTACTATCAATAACTATTGAATCTAGAATTGCGGGTTTAACTTTCTTTTCTATTTCTTTATGTTTATTTTTTGATTTCAGCACTGTAAAGTAGCCTACAGTAGAAACCGTAGCAGCTACAGACAATGTATACCCAATTATTTTAAACAGTTTGGCTCCTGTAGATAAATTAGGGCCATGGCCACCGATGGTACTAATCGGCATCTGCTCATTGAGCAATTTGTGCATACCTGCCCATGAAGCATCCGCAGCATCCTGAATTGGAAGACTATCGAATTTATTGCGCCAGAGTTTATGATACCATGCTGAATTTCTCATCTTCTTTTTATGTTTTCAGTTGGTTTATCAATGGCTGAGGAAGCTAACATTGTCCTCAACTGTTTCTTTGCTTCTGTAAGATGCCACCTTGAGGTACTCTCGGTAATATTCAAATGTTCTCCAATTTCCTTATGCGAATAGCCATCTATAACCGAAAGGTTAAAAACCAACTGGGTAGCGGTTGGCAACAGGCGTATCAATTTTAGGAGATCTTCTACAAAAAGTTTATCTAACACCGACGGCTGGATAAAGATTTCCTCCATTTCATCTGTACTGATGGTTTCGTTAAACTTCGCCTCTCTTCGGCTAATATCAATGCACGACCTTACCATCACCGTCCTAATCCAGGCGCCAAATTCTCCTTTTTTAGCATCGAAAGTATGGATATGCTGAAAAACCTTCAAAAAACCAACGCTCAAGGCATCATGCGCCAGATCATCTGATTTTAAATAACGAAAACATATACGCAGCATATCGGCATAGTAAAGCTTATAGAGACCTTCCTGTGCTTGCCGCTCATTAGCTTTGCAGCCTCTGATTAGTTTAGTATCCTGCTTAAAAAAAAGGTTCATCCATTTGATTCGGTAAGCGTTTTTTCACGGTGTTATAATAAGGTTACGCAGTGGATATGAAAAACGCTGGGTTAAAATTAATTTATTTTTGATTGATACATTTTGTTTTTCGACCAAGCGTTTTCAGTACTGGCTTCGTATGATCTTATAAACCCTGATCTATGCGCCATAATGAAAGCTATAACCGACACAACGAATGGTACAATGAACATTTCCCATCCGAAAGTTCTAAAAGCGATTTTTATGGAAAGATAAGGGCTACAGGCGAAAACAATGTTGCGCACTGGCTGCAACAACTATTTTTCAGTTGTCTTGATCCGCTTCTGGACAGAAAAGGCAGAAGCTGGCTTACCGTAGGAGATGCCTATGGATTTGATGCACAATATATCCTAAACTCTGGCAATAAGGCATTAGCAACAGATTTGAATACCGATTTTTTAAACGTTGCACTAAAAGAGGGAATTATTAACGCCTGTGCCGCAGAAAATGCAGAAAAGCTATCGCGAGAAGACAATAGCTTTGATTTTGTGCTTTGCAAAGAATCTTACCATCATTTCCCCAGGCCATATGCTGCCATGTACGAGATGATCAGAGTAGCCAGATTGGGTGTAGTAGTGATGGAGCCGCAGGATCCGGTAACAAAAATGCCTTTACTTTTAATGTTAAGCAACCTTTTTGCTCAAAACGGGCAATTTATTAACAAACTATGGAAAAACCGTTTTTCATTTGAGCCTGTTGGAAATTTTGTATACAAGGTTTCTGAACGGGAATTTGAAAAACTGGCTGCAGGTTTAGGCCTGCCAATGGTTGGTTTTAAAAAAATCAATCCAAATTACTGGTTTAGAGGGGCAGAAGTGATATCAACCGACCAATACAACAGGCAGTTTTTCTTTATCAAAATGAAGAAGTTTCTTTTTGATGCCCTCGTTAAATTAAGAGCTATGCCTTCACAGGTGCTAACGACAGTTATTTTTAAACAATTACCTGATGAGCATACGATTAATCTGCTTAAGAAAAATGGCTATCACCTGGTTTACATTCCCGAAAATCCTTATCTAAATTAAACGATACCCACACTTATCATTTCACCTATATCTAAATAAAACATGAAAATCAACTCAACACCTAAAACCCTTTATTTTTTCTCAATCTTAATGTTACTAGGATTTTTGATACTAACTTATTTTTTTTATCCCCGTGTGCTATGGAGCGAGTTCTTCGCATCAGCAGCTATTTTTTTGCCCGTTGCAGTTGGGATAATGATTTCCGCTATTCTTCTATTTCTGGGCATATACCTGATGATAAAAGGCCTTAACCATGGAAAAGAAAAAAAACACGTTAGATATTTATAGACATTAAAACGCACCTATTATTATGGGATGATTTAGTTGTATCCTCAATATCCAATCATTACTTATCCCACCAAACCCTAGCAGTAAGCACATCGCCTCCAGCTATTCTTGCTACAGCATCTTTATAATTCTGGGGGTTGTTCAGCACCTCTGTTGATAGATAGATCATCCTGCGGGAATAGTGCCATTGGTTACATTACCTTTATAATTTATTGGAATAAGTTTAGGATAATCGCTCCGTTTCCAGTTTAGCCAGGCTTCTATAAAATTAAAATTAGTACCAGTAGCCACCCAATATTGTGTATTTATTTCAGCTATTGCATTTTGTGTGTTGCTTTCATCAAGTGGATTCTGGTTAACGAATGTAGTAATCTTATTGGCATCAACCGCAGCCAAAGGGTCTAATTGCGCAAGTGATTGTATGGCTCCGGTTAATCCGTTGGCATAATGTAGTTTTGCCGTCCCATTTATATTCCATCCTCTTGCCTTTGCTTCTGCCAGTAGAAATTCAGTTTCTGCATAACTCAAAATAAAGATTGGTCCACCTAGTTTAAGATACACGGAAGTTCGTGGTCGGGAGTATTTCCCGAGCGGGGCAAAATCACTTCCGCTACCTGTACCGCCAG
This sequence comes from Pedobacter riviphilus, assembly GCF_014692875.1. Classification (NCBI taxonomy): domain Bacteria; kingdom Pseudomonadati; phylum Bacteroidota; class Sphingobacteriia; order Sphingobacteriales; family Sphingobacteriaceae; genus Pedobacter; species Pedobacter riviphilus. Next base: position 3,494,528 of record NZ_CP061171.1, read on the forward strand.
GATAGTTTGGCGAATGGCTGATATCAGTTACACCGCCCTGCAAATCATACCCATTAGGCATACCCAGCTGAACGGCTGCATCGGTATTTCCGTTTAGGTTTTGGTCAGCATTTTTAGACAGTCCGTCTTTTGGCACCTCACCAATTACACCTAATCTTGGATCGTTAGTGTTTTTTAACTGATCGATTAAGGTTTTACTCCAGCGTACTTCCAGGTAATCAGAAAAGGTTCTTAAAGCAAGCGATGTTCCGTTCTGGCTGTTGAATGAGGAAGCATCAGTTAAAAGGATTGCATTGTCATTTATGCCTGTAAAAGTTTTATCTGCGGCTTTCTCTGCCCAGAGTCTTGCTTTTTCTGGATCGACCTTGATTAAACGCATTGCAATCCTCAGCATAAGCGAGTAGCCAAACTTTTTCCATTTTGTAATATCGCCCTTGTAAAAAAGATCGGCAGTTGGCCCTGGTTTTTCGGTATCCAGTTGTGCTGTAGCAGCTTCAAGATCTTTCAGCATTTGGTTGTAAATAGCTTCCTGGCTATCGTAAATCGGATATTTAATACCCTGCATAGCCTTAACTGCCTGCGTATAAGGCACATCACCATAGGTATCGGTAATCCGTTGCAAAATCAACACAAACATAATATCACCTATCGCAATCAGGTTTTTATAAGCTACAGTATCTTTCAACCTGGCGAGCCTTTGCATCTCTCTAATATAAGAAGCATCAGTATAACCTTCATCAAAAATGCGACCCTGATAATCGGTAAAGCTGCCCACATTGATGTATTTATCGCCATTATTGTAATAATAATAGGTTGAGGCAAGCAACTGCATCATCGTGCTTTGATACAAAAGCTGGTAATAGCCCAGATTAGAATACTTTAGCTGTGCCTGCCCAAGTAAACTATTAGGGTCATAATTGTTTTCGGTGAGCTTGGTCGGATCGGTATTAATCTCATCCAGCTTTGCTTTCGAACAGCTACTCGCTAAAGTGAGGAAGAACGCACCAATTATATATAACTTGTTCCAGCTCATCCTTTATTTGAATTTAAAGTTAAAATTGACTCCAAAGCTACGTGTAGCAGGTAATGAAGCACCTTCTATCCCCGCATAACCCAATGTAGGTGAAAACTGCGATTCGGGATCTATGTTTTGAGTGTACTTAAGCAAGGTAAATAAATTCCGGGCTACCAAATCAATTCCTATACTGCTAAACGGTGTTCTTTTTAAAAAACCTTCGCTAAAAGAATAACCCAATGTAGCTTGTCTCAGTTTGATAAAACTGCCATTAAGTACTGATAATGTAGAAATATTGGTGGCTAGCTCAGGGTAATAGGCATAAGCCGGAACATTTATCGTGTTCTTCTGCCCATTTTCTAGTACCCCATCGGCAACGATACCCGTCTCTCTACCCGCCAGAGTTGCCTTATTTAAGCCAAGTACGTAGCTATAATATTCTGTTGCCGAAAGAATTTTATTACCAAAGCGATAATCGATCAAAAAGGAAAAATTAAACTGTTTATAGCTAAAACTGTTGCTTATTCCTCCATATAATGTAGGCATGGTGCCGCCCATTGGGATAAAATTACCCCGTTTAGGTATGCCGTCCGATCCGATAATGATATTTCCACTGGCATCGCGCAGATAATCATAAGCCATAACCTGAGTAATCGGTTTACCAACTACCAACGCGGTATTGGCGTTTAAAGGCCTATAAGTACCTGTAAGTGTATAATTGCTATTTCCATCAATAGAGAGTAAGGTATTCTTTACCTTGGTCATGTTAAAGTTAATCTGCCATTTGCTCGTTGTTGTAAGCAGGGGCGTGTAGCCTAATGCAAGTTCTATCCCTGCATTGCGGGTTTCGCCAAGATTAACGTAAGCCGAGGTGAAACCTGTGGTAACGGATTGTTTTGCGTTAATGATTTCATTGTGGGTAATGCGATTGAAATAGGTAAAATCGATATCCAATCGGCTATTGAAAAACTTAAGATCGAGACCCGCTTCTATTTCGTTTAAGGTAAAGGGCTTTAAATTGTAATTGGGTAAATCGCCAGAAAAGCTGCCAACGGGAATACCATTTACCTGGTTATCTACTGTGTAATAAATTTGCGTCGTATAGGGTACAATGGGTTCGCCGCTGGTTTTGGCAAAATCAAGACGCAATTTACCAAAATTCAGTCCTTTCAACTTCAACAGATCTGAAAAAATAAAACTGCCCGAAATCCCTGGTACAAAAATACCACGGTTATTGGCAGGTAGAGTTGAATAAATATCGTATCGCCCCGTAACTGAGAAATTAAGAAACCGTTGATAGCTTAGATCGGCCGTGTAATAAGCAGATTCTGTTACGATCCTTGATACGGCCAATGTTTTGGTACTGGTAATCAGGTTTTCGGGGGTATATAAATAAGGTACCTTAAATTGCGAGCCTTTTAGCTTTTCGCTATTGCCTTTTCTTTCGCGGTAATTAGCCCCCATTGAAAGTTCGAGATTAAACTTATCGCCCAGATTCCGGCTGGCACTGAACAGGATATCGCTGTTAAGTTCAGAAGTACGGTTCTGATCGTAGGCGTTTATCCCGCCCTGTCTGTTGATGGAAAAGGCAGTCCCGGTAGGTAAAATACTCACTACTTCATCTTTACTTGAATCGTAGCCAATTCTTCCCTGTAATGATGCCCAGCTGGCCAACTTATATTTTAATACGGCTGAAGTGATATAACGGTTTCTATTAGCGTAATCAGCCTGTTTGTTCATTAAAAAATAAGGATTGGTTTTATATTCATCCGCATTCCACCGCGTTTCAAAACCTGTTCCGGCATCAAAACCAGGTGCCAGGATAGCTTGGTCTAAGCTGGTAGCCAGGGCAGAAATTCCATAATTAGGATTTAACGGACCATCGCTAAGGTAACTTTTGTTTTTGTTCCTTTCATAAATGTAATTACCAGTAAAGCTCAGCGATATTTTAGGATTTAAAGCAACTATGCCATAAAAATTCAGCGTTTTACGGTTGAGAGCTCCATTGCTTATAACAGAATTATAATCTAAATTGGAAACCGAAACACGATAGTTATTCTTTGTATTTCCTCCAACCAGCGAAAGTGTATTGATAAATGCCGGAGCTATACGGTAAAAAGTCTGAATGTTATTTTTAACGGGAGCATAAGGACGCATAGAGCCATCTACCTGAGGGCTTAATTTGCCATCCATAAGTTCTCCCCAGCTCAACAAACCCGTGGTAATTGCATTGTACAGATCAGCTGGACGTTTATTTTGTGTACCCTGACCGTACAAATATTGAAAATCAGTAGAATTAACAGGGATATCGAAAGCCAGGTTGGTATTGTATTCAAACTTAGCCTTGGTGTTTTCTCGCCCACCTTTGAGGTTAATAAGGATTACACCATTTGCCGCCCTGGCTCCGTACAAAGCTGAAGCCGCTGATCCTTTTAATATGGTGATGGTTTCAATATCATCTGGATTGATATTGCTGATCCCATCGCCGTAATCGGCGCCACCATACTCGTTGGCACTTCCCCTGATACTATTATCAATGGGTACACCATTTACGATAAATAATGGAGAAGCAGCAGTCATACTCGAAACACCTCTGATGAGTACGCGTGCGGCAGAACCCGGGCCACCGTTTACACCGGTAATATTTAGTCCGGCAACCCTGCCTTGCAGTGCCATAATCAGATTACTCTCTCTTGCTTTGGTAATAGATGAGCCTTTAATGGTGGTAAGGGCATAACCTACTTTATCATTATCTTTTTCGATCCCCAAAGCCGTAATTACCACTTCTTTTAAAAAACGGACACTATCTGTATCTATTTTTCCTTCGGCATTTTTTCTGATCACGATGAGATGATTGGGCAGTACAGAATAAGTATAACCACTGTTGAGCAGGAGTTGATCGATCACCTTAAGGGCTTCCTCTTCTTCTACCTTAATGGATACCAGATGTTTAGGGATTTTAGATTCACCGTAGGCAAAATGGTAAACAGTTTGTTGCTGTATCACTTCTACAACCTGCTCGAAATTTGCCCCGTTAAAATTTAAAGTAACTTTAGTTTGCGCATTGGCAAATAGCGGAAAAATCAATCCAATTAACAATATGATCCGCTGCGCACAATTCATGGCTACAAATATACATTGCTTAACTGTTTGTGCTAACGGTAGATATATACATTTTTACCCTTTATCGAATAATTGAAGTTTTCGATCAGTTTTAGCACATTTAAAGCTTCGGCAATGGTTTCTTTATCTACATGTCCGGTAAATTTCACCGTTTTAAGATCAGCTTCTTTAAAAGTTATTTTAACATCGTACCATCGCTCAAAAAGCTTGGCAATTTCATCAAAACGGTTATTTTTATAAATGAGTTCGTGGTTTGTCCATGCGGTTTCCATAACCCTGTCGGTCCCTGTTCCACTAAAATGGGTGAGTTGGCTTAAATTGGGTTTGCCATCAACCAGGGTAAACTTATCGTTTGGCTTTAAGGTAAAAGTTTGTTTGGTATTATTTTTAAGTGAGATGGCAACGCTTCCTCTAATTAAGGTGGTTTCGATAAAAGCATCGTTTTGATAGGCCTTAACGTCAAACGCTGTGCCCAGAACTTTTACGGCCAATTGCTCAGTGTGTACAATAAAGGGATGTTGTGCATCTTTTTTCACTTCAAAAAAGGCCTCACCCGATAGGTAAACGTTTCTGGTATCGCCACTAAAATGTTCAGGGTATCTCAAGCTACTCTCCGAATTCATTTTCACGGTAGAGCCATCGGCCAGTATAATGGTTTTAATTTCGGTTGCCTTAGTCTGCGCTTGCTTCAAAGCCAGCTGATCTGTTTTATTGAAGAAAATAGCTTCTCTGTTATACACCAAAACGCCAGCCAAAACAATAGCTGCAACAGCAGCAATTTTTAGCCAAACACTGTAACCTTTATTTTTGGCAACTTTTAAACGGGGTTCATCGGGTACCTGGATCTGTGCCCTGATCCGATCAAAAACAAGGTCGATATTTTCTTCTTCAGCTGTTTCAGATTCAAAATAGGTCTGCAGCTGTTTATATTCTGCTCTAAGTGCTTCGTTATCGGCTAAAATCGATTTCAGTTCAACAGATTCATCCGGTGAAATTTCACCGGCTAATTGTTTTCCAAGCAATTCTGTAAATCTTTGATCTGTCATTTTTTTTTAACTCTTTATGATATGTTCCTTTTTCTGTTAAAATTGCCTACAAGAAATAAAAAAAAGATAAAGTACCCACTAAGATAATCAGGGAGATCAGTTTTCCAAGTTTTTTTTCATCTGGTCCTTTGTCTTGTAAGGGCTGTAATATTAAGCGGAGTTTTGCAATAGCCCTGAACAATTGGGTCTGCACCGTTCGCGGCGAAATATTCAGCAGTTCTGCCACTTCCTTATATTTCATTCCACTTTCTTTTATTAATCTGAAAACAGTAGCTGCCTGAGGCGCCAAACCAGCAATGGCAAAATCAAGTTGCCGGTGCAGTTCTTTGGTTTCCAAAATATACTCTGGCGTTTGTGCTGTTACCGAAACATCCTCTTCAGCATCAACTAAATCGATAAACGTAATGGAAGAATTTTTTTTAAGGTATTTGAGTGATTGATTTTTTACAGCGATAAAAAAATAACTTTCGGGATTTAATACATGGGTACTTGTTGCGCGGTTTTCCCAACATTTAACAAATACCTCGGTAACCAGATCTTCTGCAGCCTGTTTATCAACTACATAATAAATAGAAAATTTGATTAACCTACTGTACAGAAAGCGGTAAAGTTGCTCAAAAGATTTTATATCGTCCTCGAGGCAAATCTTATTCCATAAAACGACTAGATCTGGCTTAGCTGCTTTCAACTTGGTTAGTTTGGTGAATCAAATGTAAGGTAATAAAAAATATTTCATAAAAAAATCTTGCCACTGTAGGCAATTTAACAAAAAAAGGACTCTTCATTCGGTACTACAATCAGGTACAAGCCATTTATAGATCTATTGAAGTAGAAAACAATGAATAAAAACAAATATGTGTTGGGCATTGATATCGGGGGTTCGCACATTACAGTTGCGGTACTCGATATGCAGCAACGGAACATTCTTAAAAATTCCTATACACGCGAACGTGTCGATTCTCATGGCTCAACAGAACAGATTATCAACACCTGGTGCAGTGCAATTAAAGCAGCTTATCAAAAGGTTGATATCAAAATTGGCCGTATAGGTATTGCCATGCCGGGCCCTTTCGATTATGATAAGGGCATCTCTTATATAGCTGGAAATGACAAATATGCAGCTTTTTATGGTCTAAACGTAAAAGATATGCTGGCCAGCGAACTGCAGATTAACCGCGATCAGATTTTAATGAGCAATGATGCTGCCTGCTTTTTGGCCGGAGAGGTATTTGCAGGCGAAGCCCATGCCTACCAAAATCTAATTGGTATTACCTTGGGCACAGGACTCGGAAGTGCTGTTTGTAAAGAAAGAAAAATTACCGATGCCAACCTGTGGTGTTCTTCTTTTTTGAATGGTATAGCAGAAGATTACCTTTCTACCCGTTGGTTTTTGAAACGTTATTATGAGCTCACAGGTTTAAACATCCTAAATGTCCGCGAACTGACCTTGCTTTACGAGGAGAACCAGACGGTTCGTAAAATATTTACAGAATTTGGGCATAACCTTGGTCTTTTTCTTAAGGATTTTCAACAGGATCATACAGCGGAGGCAATTATAATTGGCGGTAACATTGCCAATGCGTCTGGTCGTTTTATGCCCAATGTGATTAAATACCTCGAATCGCAAGGGATTGACACGTCTATTCATATATCCAAACTGAATGAAGATGCGGCACTAGTTGGTGCTGCAGGTTGCTGGGCCACACAAACAAAAGAGACAGTTGAATAAACCTGACTTAGATTAAATATTATATCATCATAGTCCTTTTCAGGCAATTGATATTATCCGGATCAAGGGCTTTATAACAGGAAATATGCTGAAATAAATTCAACAAGATGGAACAGAAAAAATTATTTAAAAATAATTCAATTCCCTTGTAGGCAATTTGTGTAAGCAAAATACTCTTAACTATAAAACCTGATGGATGGAAATCCCGAAGGCGACAAACAATTAACCAAATACTTATTCAAAATTATTCATAATGAATATGAAAAAATCTTTACAGCTAACGTGCTTATTGCTGTATGCATCCACAGGCTTGTATGCAGCTGCACCAAACGATCATTTTAATCGCGCTATTTCTTTCCATTCTGTTTATCAGGATGTAATAAAAGGGACGGTAAAAGACGAAACAGGTGCAACACTGCCGGGTGTAACCATTACTATAAAAGGAGCGCAGGGCGGAACCCAAACCAACACTTCAGGACAATACAGTATTACTGCGAAAACAGGCGATGTTTTGGTGTTCTCGTTTATCGGCTACCAGCGCAAGGAGGTTACCGTAGGTACGCAGAGCACTATTGATATCGCATTAACTCCTGACTCTAAAAATCTCGAAACCGTAGTAGTAACGGCATTAGGGATAAAAAGATCGACGAAGGCACTTACCTATAATGTTCAAACATTAAATACAAATGCAGTAAACGATGTAAAAGACCCAAGTTTTGTAAATAGCTTAACGGGTAAAGTGGCGGGTTTAACGTTAACGCACTCTTCCGCTCCTGGTGGTTCTACAAAAGCAGTTTTGCGTGGTAACAAATCCATCAATGGAAACAATAACGCCTTGTATGTGGTTGATGGTGTGCCTTTACCAAGTTTGAGCAGCTCGAGCGTGAGTGATGGTTTTCAGATTTCGGATAGCGGCGATGGTATTTCCAACCTCAATCCGGACGATATTGAAGAAATAAGTGTGTTAAGTGGTGCCTCTGCTTCGGCCTTATATGGTGGTGCAGCATCGAATGGGGTAATTTTAATTACCACCAAAAAAGGTAAATCGGGTAAAGCATCGCTTAATTTTAACTCGAGTGTTACCTTCGATAAGCCTTTTGTATTGCCAAAAGTGCAAACCATTTACGGTGCAGAAAGCAATGGCTTTAATGGTTGGGGCGCTCAGGCAGCTAATGCCAGTAATTACGATCCCAAAGACTTTTTTAATACGGGAAAAACCTATGCCAATGCTTTATCAATTTCCGGTGGAACAGAAAAAAACCAATCTTATTTTTCGGCTGCTTCTACTAATGCGCAAGGTATTATTCCCAATAATAAATTAGATCGTTATAACTTTTCTTATCGCAATACTTCATCATTTTTTAACGATAAGCTAAGTTTAGATGCCAATGTTGCCTATACTTATCAAAAGGCTTTAAATATGCCTGGACAGGGTCAATATTATAATCCTTTAACCGGTGTATATTTATTTCCGAGTGCTTCTGCCGATTTTAACCAGTATAAAAACTACGAGGTGTTTAATCCGGCCAGAAACATTAATGTACAGAACTGGCCATACGATCCAAGTGGTATTGCCTTACAAAACCCATACTGGGTTGCCAACCGTAACCTGTTTGCCACAGAAAGAAACCGGATTTTAGGTTCAGTTACGGCAAAATATAACTTTACAAGCTACTTAAATCTACAGGGCCGTGCTAAAATAGATAGAACAACAGATTTTGGGACTACCAAACTATATGCTACTACTATTCCGGTATTAACCGATAATAGCAATAACGGTAAATATGGCGAAAGAAATGCCTTAAATAGTCAAACCTATGCCGACCTATTGTTAAACTTTAACAAAACTTTTGATAAATTCAGCGTAACGGCAACTTTAGGAACGAGTATTTTAAATACTAAAATAAGAACTACGGATATTGGCGGACCTTTAGATCCATTTAAAGTGCCAAATTTCTTTAGTTTATACAATATAGATCCTGCTAAATTAAATATTAACCCTGCGCCTTATGGCTCAGATCCAAGACCGGAATACAGAGAGCAGAACCAGGCTGCGTTTTTTACAGGTACCCTTGGTTATAAAAACTACTTGTTTTTAGATATAACTGGTCGTAACGATTGGAATTCTTCTTTGCCGAAATCATTTTTCTATCCAGCAGTGGGTTTAAGTGCAGTGATTAGCGAAATGGCGAAATTGCCTGAGTTTATCTCTTTTGCCAAATTGCGAGTTTCGTATGCTGAAGTAGGTAACGCTATTCCCCCACAATACGCTTATGCAGGTAATCCAACTTATCCGGTATCGAGCGGTGGTATTTCGTTAAATACAGGTAAATCGTTAGGATCAGAGCTAAAACCAGAAAGATCAAAATCTTTTGAGATTGGTACTGATTTAAAGTTTTTGAAGAATAAACTAAGCTTAACTGCAACTTATTACAAAACCAACACGTTTAACCAGTTCTTCCGTGTGCCTGCTGCACCTTCTACCGGTTATACTTATGTAGATTACAATGCAGGTAAGGTAAGAAATCAGGGGCTTGAGTCATCATTAAGCTATAATGCTAACTTTGGCGAGTTTACCTGGACACCTACCGTTAATTTCTCTTTCAACCGCAATAAAGTAATCGATTTATTGAATACCATAGATCCAACTACAGGCCAAACGGTTCATATAACGAGTGTAAGTTTAAGTGGCAGTTCGGTTATTTTAGAAGGAAGTTCTTATGGCGATATTCAGGTTAAAGATTATGTGCGCAATACTGATGGAAGTTTAAAACTGGATGCAAGCGGATTGCCTCAATATTCTAACAACTTAGTTGTAGTGGGCAACGTGAATCCGAAATACCAGTTGAGCTTTAACAATAGCTTTAGCTATAAAAAATTCAGCTTAAGCTTTTTAATCGACGGCCGTTTTGGCGGTAATGTAGTTTCGAATACTGAAAAAGTATTGGATCAGTTTGGTATGTCTGAGCGAAGCGCAGCAGTGCGTTTGGCCGGAGGTGTGAAATCTGGTACTATCGATGTTACCAAAGATTATTTTGGAAGAATTTCATCAGAGTATACATCTTATGTATATAGCGCAACCAATATCCGTTTACGAGAATTATCGTTTGGCTATACTATACCAGCTAAAGTATTCAACAATAAAATTCAGGGCCTTCAACTTTCTATAATCGGAAGGAATTTATGGATGATCCATAATAAAGCGCCATTTGACCCTGAAGTGATTACACTTACAGGAAATAGTTTTCAAGGCTTCGAAGATTTTTCTGTGCCAAGTTTAAGAAGTATCGGCTTCAGTTTAAAATTCAATTTATAATATTAAGAGATATGAAATACTTAAATAAAACCACCAAGATCACCACCGTTTTTGCGATGGCTCTTGTTACCTTATTTAGCGCTTGTACTAAAAATTTTGAAGAATATAATACCAATCCAAACGGACTAACGAGCGAAGATCTTTTGAAAGATAATCTTGGAGCAGGTTCGTTCATTCCAACCATGCAGGTTAACGTGATTTATAACAAACCGCAAGATAACTGGAAGTATCAGGTACAACAAAACTTAACCGCCGATACCTATTCGGGTTATTTTGCCACGCCGGGTGGATTTGGAGGACCAAATACCACAACCTATGATTTTGTGGCAAAAAACTGGAATATCTGGGCTTTTCAAATAGCCTATAGCGGTATTATGGGTAGCTGGAAAGAAATCAAAAACCGCGCCGCCAATGCCCCTCAGGTAGTAGCAGTAGCCGATATATTAAAAGTAGAAGGCATGCACAGGGTTACCGATACTTATGGTCCTATACCTTACAGTAAATTTGGTGTAAATGCATTAACCACACCGTACGATGACCAACAAACGGTTTACAATACCTTCTTTCAGGATTTAGATAACGCAATAAAAGTATTGAGCGATTATGTAACCAAAAATCCCACAGATAATGGATTAAGTAAGTTTGATCTGGTATATAACGGAGATTATAAACAATGGATTAAATTTGCCAACTCATTAAAATTGCGTTTAGCTATCCGTATTGCTTACGCCAACAGAACATTAGCGCAAACCAAAGCTGAGGAGGCGGTAAACAACAGTTATGGCTTATTAAGCGCTAATACCGACAATGCATTAGTATTGCCTGGTAAAGGGATAACCACTTCGAACGGTTTATGGGTGGCAGATCAGGCTTATGACGATTGCCGCATGAATGCTTCGATTGAATCGATTTTGAAAGGTTATAACGATAACCGTTTAACCAAGTATTTTCAGGTTTCGAAAATAACACCAGGTGATTATCGCGGTATTAGAAATGGTATAACCATATCGGGTAATAAACCTGATGGATACCTTAAGGCATCATCTACCACTTTAAAAGAAAGCACACCAGTACAATACATGTGTGCAGCAGAGGTAGCATTTTTACGTGCCGAAGGTGCTTTGCTACACTGGAATATGGGTGGAAGTGCACAATCGTTTTACGAACAAGGTATTAAATTGTCTTTTGAACAATATGGCGCAAGTGGTGTAGACGCTTATATTGCCAACAATACCGGTACACAGGCTGCTTACACAGATCCGGCCAATGTTGCTGCTAACAATGTAGCTCCAGGCTCTCCATTGTTAAGCAAAACAACTGTTAAATGGGATGAAACCGCTGCTGATGAAGTAAAATTAGAAAAAATCATTACGCAAAAATGGATCGCTATTTTTCCTGACGGACAAGAAGCCTGGACTGAATTCAGACGTACAGGTTATCCTAAAATATTTCCGGTGGTAACCAATCTAAGCGGTGGTTTAATTGATACTCAAAAACAAATCAGAAGAGTACCTTTTTCTCCCGATGAGTATAAAAGCAACAATGCCGAAGTAGTAAAAGCTGTAGCTTTATTAGGTGGCCCGGATAATGGAGGCACCAAACTTTGGTGGGATAAAAAACCTTAATGATCAAGACGGTCGGATTATAAAAATAATCCGGCCGTTTTATTTTATAACAGTTACAGGAACTAAATAAGTAATTTTTGCATCAGGCAATAACATCCTAAATATTTCCTTTTTATTAAAACAATTTCTAACCAAAAATCTAAAATTATGAGAAAATTAATGACCATGGGAGTGGCGCTTCTTGCTCTTTTTACCATTTTTTACGCTTGTAAAAAAGCCAATCCTGAAAAAGAAGACAACCAATTAAACACCAAAGGTACAGCCAGAGCCGCTACCAATGCCTCTGCCCTGGCCTTAACTGGTCCATTCATGACCGCCTATGTAGAAGTAAACAGCAACAATTTTGTAAACCCGGGCTGTTATACCTATGGAACTTCTGCCAGCCAATTATTTGGTGTTTCTGTCATTTTCGCTGCCAATATCAATTCGGTAAACGGCACCCCTACCCTTTACTTCAATCCACAGGTACAAGAAACCTTAAATTCGGGCAAGGTGGCTTACCTTAAATCATTAGGCATAAAAGTAGTGCTCGATGTACTTGGAAATCACCAAGATGCAGGATGGGGCTGTTTTACCACTTATGCCCAGGCTGATGCCTTTGCCATTCAATGTGCCAATGCTGTACAGCAATATGGTTTAGATGGAATTGATATTGATGATGAGTATTCTACCTGTACCGCAAACGATGGCTCATTGGTGCTTGCAGCAGCAGCACTTAGGGCTAGAATGGGTGCTGATAAACTGATTACCATGGCCGCATTTAATCAGGCCAATTATTTTACCTCTACTTATAACAACCAAAAACTGGGCGATATTTTAGATTATGTATTTGAGCAAACGTACTTCTCTACCAATTATGCAGGGCGTTTACAACCTTATATTAATGCTGGTGTACCCAAAAGTAAATTGGGTTTAGGTACCGATTTAGGCAATAGCGATCAGGCAGCAGTAGCTACTTATGTAAAAGACAATGGTTTGGCCAGTGCGATGGTTTACAACGTAGCAAATAATTCGCAAACTAAGTTATCGGCCATGTCTAACGTACTTTATGGATCGGCAACTGCTGTAAAACCAAATTGTATAGATGGCACTGGAGGTACACCACCAGTAGCTGGAAACCGCTCATTGGTTTTCGACGGCACTAATGAGTACTTAAATTCGAATACTTTCAATCTTGCTGGCACCAGCTTAACTTACGAAGCATGGGTTAAACCAACGGCTTTTAAAGGAACTGCTCCAAATATCTCGACCATTATGGGGGTCGAAGTGAGTGATGCCAACGTGGCATTACTGCGTTTAGGTGATGCTGCTCTAGCCAACAACAAAGTACAGTTTGTACTGAATACAGGTGGTGCAACACCTAAAAAACTAAACTCCACTACAGCACTAAGCGCCAATACCTGGTATCATATTGCAGCAACGTATGATGGCTCGACCATGAAAATCTACATCAACGGCACTTTAGATGCCAGCATGAACGCAACAGGTACTATTGTTGCTAACGGCACATTCCAGATTTCGAGAAGCTGGGATGCCAATAGAGGCTTTAACGGCCAGTTCGATGAAATGCGGGTTTGGAAATCGGCACTGGCACAATCTACAATTTCTGCCAATAAATGTAGTGTTAGTGCAACAAGTACCAATTTAGAGGCTTACTGGAAATTTGATGAAGGAACGGGAACTACCACCGCCGATGCAACTGGACATGGACACACCGCTAGCCTACTTAACATGGAGAGTACTGATTGGTCTACCACAGTTCCTTGTTTATAGGTTTTCTTTATAGCTGTTATTCTTGTGATAGGTGCTTCGGCCCATCACCTAGAAAATACAATGGACGGTGAAGGCACCGTCCATTGTATTTTTTACGCTGTACTTTCTACATACGCTTTTCTATAGTAAAGCGTTTCTATAGCTTTAAGCTTTAGCTTCAAATTTGATATTATAATCGATTTAGCCATTTGCTTACTAGCATACCATTTCTATCTTTGTAACCGTTATCTTTGCACGGATACAGATATAGGTTTAAAAAACTGTGTTTTTTCATGATTAAAACAACAAAACTGTACTCGTTTTTGTCCCCCTTTTGGAATAGGATGTATAATAGCACCTGTAGACACTATTTGAAGGTAGAATATAATTTTTAATTTTAAACGCTTAATTTTACCCGAATGGATATCTTATCATACCTACTAGAACTCTTGCAGCAACGCAAAGAAGTTGGGATTACCGGCTTGGGCACTTTTTATAAAAAGAAATACCCAGGAAGATACGATAAGGAAAAACAAACGTTTTTGCCTCCCGGATATACGCTGCAGTTTTCGGCCGAAGTAAGTGAAGAAGAAGCTTTAGCCAACTTTATTTCTACAAAAGCAAACATCAATAATGAAGATGCCCGTAATCACATTGCCCAGTTTGTTGAAGAAGTAAATCAAAAATTAGAATTAGCCCATGAGGCTGAGCTGCAAAATACTGGCCGTTTATTTTTCACCGAACAGGGATTAGGTTTCGAACCGGTTAAAAACATGAACTATGGTTCTGAATTTTACGGACTTCCATCATTAGCAGAAACCGTAATTGAGGAAACAAAAACGGATTCACCTCAACAAGAGGAAGAAGTTTACGACGAAATTACCGAGGCACCAAGTGTACCCTCACCTTTTGAGAATAAGTCATACCACGCTCCGCTAATCGAAAATGTAGAACTGGATGAAGTTAAGGATGATCTTAAGAACACCTTAAAACATTCAGAAAATCCTACTGAAGAGATTGTTGAAGCACCAGAATTTATTAAGGAACAGCACGAGAAACATCCTGACCGCTTTGGTCATACACCAGAATCGGATGTAGAAAATATCGCTGCCGAACAACATGCAATTGAAACGCCTGAATCTGACGAAACACAAGAAGTAGAAGTTCCTGAATCAATTGTGGCACAGCACGAAGCGCATCCAGGCCATTTTGGTCATACGCCAGAATCGGATGTAGAAAATATCGCTGCTGCACATCAGACAATTGAGACACCTGAATCTGGCGACGTAAAAGACGAAGTAATTGCTACAGAAAATACCTCAGCAGCTGAAGAAACCAATACTATAGCGTTACCAGAAACGGTTATCCCGCAAAGCGAACATCCAGGTCGTTTCTCGCTTAGGTCAGAACCAGAAGAACCTAAAACATATATCAATTTAGAAGACGAAGCTAAAAAAGAAGAACCTGTAATTGAGGCTCCGGCCTTTATAAAGGAGCAACATGCAGAGCATCCCAACCGTTTTGGCCACGACCCAATTGAACATGGAGACGAAACGCGACAAGGCATGTCTACCTGGTTGATGATTACAATTGCAGTGTTAGCGCTGGTTGTTATTGCAGCGATAAGCTATTTGGTTAAACCAGAATTATTTACAGGTGAAACTACTGAAGCGGTAAAGCCTGCACAAGCAATTATCGATTCGCCAAAGGTTGTTGTTGATACCCTAAAAGCAAAACAGGATTCGATAGCCAAAACAGACAGCATTTTAAAAGCCAATCAGGTTCAGAAAAAAGCAGATACGGTTAAAAAAATAGAGGCAAAACCTGTGGTCAAACCTACCGTAGAAGCACCAAAAGAAAATAAAATTGTACCAAACACCGGTCCTTCTACGTTTTACGTTATTGCAGCATCTTTTCAATCAGAGAAAAAAGCACTTGTGTTTATTAAGCAAATGGAAAAAATCGGGTTAAATGCCGAAATCGCAAAAATACCTGGCCGTTTAAAAAAAGTAAGTATAGCGAGTTTCACAACTGAAAAAGAAGCTAAAGAACAGAAAGATATTTTACAGAAAAAACTAAAAGGAAAAGGATATTTCGTACAACAAAAATCTAACAACACACAACCATAATGATAACTTTATTAATTCAGGACACCACAAAAGCATTACAAGACACAGCAAATGCGGTTAACCAAGCCGTAACACAACCACAGCCAGAACTACATTTTATCGATCTGCTTTTTAAAGGCGGCTGGGTAATGGTTCCATTGGCTTTTTTAGCTTTGTTAGCCTTAGTTATTTTCTTCGAACGTTACTTAACCATTAAAAAAGCAACTAAAGACGAGTCGAATCTAATGGGTCAGATCAGATCTTATATCCAATCAGGAAATTTAGAGGGTGCCATGTCGCTTTTAAGAAATAATAACTCTCCCCTTTCGCGCATGTTGCAAAAAGGTTTAAAACGTATTGGTCGCCCAATTAAAGATATTGAAGGTGCAATTGAAAATGTTGGTAAATTAGAGGTTTCTAAATTAGAGAAGAACATTAGTATATTGGGTATTGTTGCTGGTATTGCTCCAATGCTTGGTTTCGTAGGTACAATTGTGGGGGTAATTACCATTTTCCACCAGGTATCAATAAAGGGTGCGATTGAAATCGGAACCATCTCTGGCGGTTTATATACCAAAATGATTACTTCTGCAACCGGATTAATTATTGGTATTATCGCTTACGTACTGTATCACATTTTAAACATTATGGTCGAAAAAATCATTCTTAAAATGGAAACCGATGCAATTGATTTTATTGATTTACTAGAAGAACCAGGCAAATAATGAATTTACGCAAAAGAACAAAAGGATCGGTAGAAGTACATACTTCAGCGTTGAACGATATTATGTTCTTCCTGATGCTGTTTTTCCTATTGGCCTCTGCCGTGGTAAATCCTACAGTAGTTAAATTATTATTGCCGCAATCATCAAGTGGCCAGCAATCTACCGCCAAGAAAGCGGTTACTGTTACGATAGACGAAAACCTTAAATATTTCGTTGAAAAAAAACCAGTTAGCATAGAAGAATTAGAACCAACTTTGGCATCATATCAAAAACTGGCACCAGATATGACTATTCTTTTATATGTATCGCGTAATGTGACGTATCAGGATGGATTTGTGGTAAACGACATTGCCAATAAATTAAAATTAAAACTTGTTGTAGCCGTTGAGCCTAAAAAATAATGAACTACAAATCACAAATACCTAACGAGGAAAATAATTACCCTAAGGCCATTGCCATAGCAAGCGGAATTATGGGCTTTTTATTGTTGATCAGCTTTTTTATCGTGATTGGTTCTTTCCAGCCACCTGAAGAAGTGGGTATGGGTGGTATGGTGGTTAATTATGGAACTTCTGCAGAAGGTATGGGTGATGATTATACCAGTATAGAAGAGCCATCAGCAGATCCAAACGCGAACGGTAAACCACCAGAAAAAGTAACGCCTGAAGAGAAAGTTACCCCAACCACCTCTACCGAAAGTAGCGATAAGGAAGTGCAGACACAAAATACCGAAGACGCCATTGCGGTAAATACCAAACCTACAAAACCGACTAAGGCTGCGCCAACTCCGGTAACTGAAGATAAACCTGCCAAGCCAGTAATTAATCAAAACGCACTTTACAAAGGTAAAAAGAATACTGGTCAAGGTCAGGGAGATGGTACCGGAAAAACACCAGGTAACCAGGGCGATAAAGATGGCGATCCATTAGCTTCTAATTATGGAGAAGGTGGCTCAGGAAATGGAAACGTTCAGCTTTCACTGGCCAGCAGAAAATTCATCGATATTCCAAGGATTCAGGATGATGGACAAAGTGCAGGAAAAATTGCCGTTCAAATCCGTGTTGATAAAAACGGCAAGGTGGTTCAGGCCCGTGCAGGTGCAAAAGGTACCACCCTATCTGATTTAGCACTCTGGAGAAAATGTGAACAGGCCGTATTAGGTTCAAGTTTAAACAAATTAGAATCAGCGCCCGATGTACAAACGGGTATCGTGATGTTCAACTTTAAAGTGAAGTAGAACCATAACCAGTCTATATAAAAAAGAGCCCAATATTTTATTGGGCTCTTTTTTATATGTGTCACTATAAAATTATATTGAGCTGAGGTTTATTGCTCGTTTGTTCCTTGCTTGTAAAATAAATATCGCTTTTACTACTTGCCGGAGCATCATTGGTGAGTACAAAGGTTATAATTTTATTACCTGCACTTAGATTTTGGTTGACTATGCTGGTTACATCAATTGAATAACGATCCGCTCCATAGGCTACAAAACTATTGACCAATGGATTACTTAATGGAGCATTATTCCAGGTTAATCCGGTTTCTGTCCAGTTATTTGTTGCTGCAGTATATACACTGATTGTTCTGGAAGGATCTGTATTTACAGATGAAGCGTTTAAAACCAATCTCGCATTAGAAACCGCAGTACCAGGCAGCGCAGAAAAATCAAATTTTAAATAGGCTTTTCTGGCATAAGAGCTTGCATCAGATTTTACAATAAACGTACTTTCAGTACCGTAATTATTGTCGGCGTAGGTACCGTTTCTCACATAGGTATCGGCATTAGCAACAAATCCTGTAAACGAGTATGAGCTTTGTGCAAAGCCAACGTCTGGATTGGTTAAAGGAAGATTAGTTTGAAAATAATCAATTCCGCCATTATTAGTCATATTAACCGCCCCGGCAATTAGAGGAGAAGTTTTTTGCAGTTTAAAATCTGCAGGTGTGCCGGTGGCAGATGCATTATTAA
This sequence comes from Pedobacter riviphilus, assembly GCF_014692875.1. NCBI lineage: Bacteria > Pseudomonadati > Bacteroidota > Sphingobacteriia > Sphingobacteriales > Sphingobacteriaceae > Pedobacter > Pedobacter riviphilus. Next base: position 3,512,936 of record NZ_CP061171.1, read on the forward strand.
ATTTCGGATCGGTATAAGTATTGCCAGAAACAGTTCCAGCCGGCCCATTTACAGCAGTAATAGACTGGGGATAAAAACAATTATTCTTAAAAACAGCAGATGCCATTATGGGTTTGTCCGAAAATCTGGTAATGGTTCCGGTAGCATAAATTATATTGTTGCTAAATGTGCTGTTAAATGCAAAAGTACTTGCCGTATTGGTGTATTGAAATATTCTGGTAAAGTTGTCATTCGTATAAAAGGTATTATTGTATATTTTGTTGGTGGTATAATTTGAGGTATAATTAATAAGTTTCGAACCGCTTGGCGAAGAATTGGCGTTCTTCACATCATTTACGCTAATGTTATATCTAACAATAATATTTTGAGCGCTGGGCATGAATAACATAAAACCACGGTCATTATCATGTGAGTAATTATATTCAAAAATATCTCCGTCGGTATTAATATCTGCATCAAAAGCCTGTCCATCATACGGTCCGCCACCTTTAATACCCGAAACCTCATTGTATGAAATGATGGTTCCTAAACTGCCGTAAGTCCAGCAAGCAGCGTAATTGGCCGCATCACTTTTACAGGTATTTCTTAAAATATTATGCGTAATTTTTGAATTCTTCACCCCATTAAGTACAATACCATCACCATAAATATTTTCAATTAAATTACCTTCAAACACTACATTATCTGCTTTTACTGAGCTTGATGTTCTGATTCCTTCAATATCACAATCCTTAACATGGCAGTTTAAAACCAGCACATTATTAATCAGGCCTGTAAATATAATTCCGCCCGAACCCTTATTATAATTTGGCGTACCAAAACCTGTTGAGTTTACATTATGCACGTAACAATTATTGATTGTAATATTGCTTGCTGCCGTAGTGCCAGAATTATTTACTTTAATACCTGTTACTGCGTATTGTTGTCCTAAGTTTACCGTATTGGTAATTTCAAGGTTATTAACTTCCCAGAAGGATTGATTGTTAAGCAAAAGTGTTATTGAACCATTAGTTAGTCCACCGCCATTTATAACTGGTTTATTACCCGTTCCATACTCGTCAATAATAATGGGGCTTCCTGCACTTCCTGAGCCCAATGGAGCAAGATTTCCGGTCCAAACACCATCTGTTTTAAACAAAATCTGATCACCGGGCATAAAAGTAACCGTATTTACTTTACTAATGGTTTTCCATGGTGTATCGGCACTCATACCGTTATTATTATCGTCTCCTAAAGGATCAACATAATAAATGGTTCCTACCGTGTTAATAAAATTGCTGGTATTACTGCTTAGTTTTTGATTTGACAAGCCTTCAGCAGCCTGTAAAGTCGCTTTTTTACACCCGCCAAGCATCAGCATGGCTAATGCTGAACAGGTAATTAGTAAGTTTTTCATTTTTAATTGAATTTGGTTAAATATTTTTCAATCAAATATTATCTATTTTGAAAGAAAAGAAGGGGGAAGAATCTTAAAGATTAGGGGTAATTTTAGTTCGTTTCTCATTTATTATGATAAAACCAAACATTAACTAAAATTTAATTTAAGGGAAATGTGAAATTGACTTAGTGACTGATTAAAATATTGACCATTTCGTTCCATAATCACTCCAGTCAACTTATATTTGACGCATATTATGAACTACCAACAAACGCTTGATTTTTTATACAGTAAACTCCCCATGTTTACCCGGGTTGGCGCATCTGCTTTCAAAAAAGATTTAACCAATACCATCATTCTTTGCGAAGCTTTGGATAATCCGCAAGATAAATTTAAGAGTATCCATGTGGCGGGTACAAACGGAAAGGGCTCTACCTCACACATGCTGGCTTCGGTACTGCAATCGCAAGGATATAAAACAGGATTGTACACCTCTCCCCATTTGAAAGATTTCCGCGAACGCATCCGCATCAACGGAAAAATGATGAGTAAAACTGAAGTCATATCGTTTGTAAAAGATCAACAAAAATTGATCGAAAAAACCGAGCCTTCATTTTTCGAAGTTACTGTGGCCATGGCATTCGATCATTTTGCCAAACATGAGGTTGATGTGGCCGTAATTGAGGTGGGTTTAGGCGGAAGATTAGATTCGACTAATATCATTACACCGCAAATTTCGGTTATTACCAATATTAGCCTCGACCATATGAATATGCTAGGTAATACACTGGCAGAAATTGCAGGCGAAAAAGCAGGTATCATTAAAAAGAATATTCCGGTTGTAATTGGCGAAACACAAGCAGAATCGGCTCCAGTTTTTGTCAGTAAGGCAAAAGAAGTGGGTGCGCCAATTGTTTTTGCTGATGCGGAATTAAGGGCTCAGGATTCTAAAATCAGGAATAATAAACTTTCCATATCTGTTTATCAGAATAGCGAAATCAAATACAAGGGTCTTCAAAGCGATCTTACCGGTATTTATCAGCATAAAAATATTTTAACCGTATTAGAAACCTTGGCCGTACTGAACGAGAAAACGGAAATTAAAACCGATCAGGAAGCGATTTATAATGGAATAAGCCAGGTTAAAAAACAAACCGGTTTACAGGGGCGTTGGCAGACTTTGAGTAAAAATCCTTTGGTGATCTGCGATACCGGTCATAATGAAGCTGGCATTACGGAGGTAATTAAAAATATCGCACAAACTCCTTATCAAAACCTACATATTGTTTTTGGTATGGTTAAGGACAAAGATATTTCGAAAGTTTTATCCCTGATGCCTAAAAATGCCACTTACTATTTCTGCAAGCCAGATTTAGAACGTGGTTTAGCAGCAGATGAACTTAAAGAACAGGCGGCAACATTTAACCTAAATGGAAGCAATTATGCATCCGTAGCCGAAGCAAAAGAAAAGGCTATTCAATCTGCCGATCCAAAAGACCTGGTTTTTATTGGAGGAAGTACATTTGTAGTGGCCGAAGCGATATAAAATCTTTACATAAACTTCAAAGTAGCTTTACCTAAATTTGCTACTTTAGCCCTTTAACTAAAACACAATGAAGAAAATATCCTGTCTAATCTTTTCCATTTCTATTTTTTCGATCGCACTCTCCTCAGCCCAAACTAAAAAACCTTCCACAACACAAGCTAAAGCATTTCCTGCCGAGGTGGCCCGCCCTAAATTGGTGGTTGGCTTAGTGGTTGATCAGATGCGTTGGGATTATTTATACCGCTACTATAACCGTTATACCAATGGTGGCTTTAAAAGATTAATCAACGAAGGTTTTTCTGTAGAAAACACATTTATTCCTTATACACCAACTTACACTGCTTGCGGACATACCTGCATTTATACAGGTTCAGTTCCGGCCGTTCATGGTATTATCGGTAACGATTGGTACGATCCTGAAACCAAAAAAAATGTATACTGTACTGAAGATTCATCAGTATCTACTGTTGGTAGTATACCATCTTCTGAAGGAAATATGTCGCCAAAAAATATGCTAACCACTACCATTACCGATGAATTGAGGTTAGCTACGAATTTTAGAGGTAAAGTAATTGGTATTTCATTAAAAGACAGGGGCTCGATCCTTCCGGCAGGCCACGCGGCAAATGCTGCATATTGGTATCAAGGTAGCACCGGAAACTGGATTACCAGTACCTATTACATGAAAGAAGTACCAACGTGGATTGCAGATTATAATAAGCTGAAACTAGCGAATAAATTCTATGCAAAAAACTGGGAAACTTTGTATCCGATGAATACCTATGTAAACAGTACTGCAGATGAGAAAGCTTACGAAGGCAAAGCGAGCACTTTTCCACACCAACTAACCCAAAACATAGATAAAAACTTCGATGCCATCAGAAGTACACCTTATGGCAATACCATCACGTTGGATCTTGCCAAATTAGCGATCCTTTCTGAAGATTTAGGACAGGACAACATTACCGATTTCTTGGCCGTAAGTTGCTCATCTACTGATTATGTTGGTCACGCTTATGGTCCGAACTCAGTAGAAGCAGAAGATACTTATCTACGTTTAGATAAAGATTTCGAAGAGTTTTTCAACTACCTGGATAAAAAAGTAGGTAAAGGAAACTATACCGTATTTTTAACTGCCGATCATGGTGCTGCTCATGTACCAGGCTTTATGCAGGAGAATAAACTGCCATCTGGGGTAGTGAGCGACAGAGATATCGCAAACAAATTAAATGCTTACTTAAATGATAAATTTAAAGTAAACAATGTGGTTTTAAAATCTCAGAACAACCAAATCATTTTCGATCACGATAAAACCGATAAAGGTGATGTAAGTTTTGATGTAATTAAATCAGCATCAGTAGAATTCTTAAAAAGATTAGATGGCTTCCAGAATGCTGTTGATATTGCAAAGATATCACAATCTACTTTGCAGGAAACCCAGAAAAAAATGATTACTAACGGCTACAATGCCCGTAGAAGTGGCGATATCTATTATGTTTTACAACCAAACTGGTTTAACGGTAGCAGTACTGGTACTACACACGGAAACTGGAATCCATACGATTCGCATATCCCATTGGTTTTTATGGGCTGGGGAATCAAGCCGGGAGCTTCTAACAAAACACACTACATGACCGATATTGCACCAACACTGGCAGCCTTACTCCATATTCAAATGCCAAATGGTAATGTAGGAGAACCAATTACAGAAATCACCAGCAAATAAATTAAAAAAACTATGCTCACCAGCATAGTTTTTTTGTTTATACCCTTCCTAGTCATTAGGGTGACCTCAAGTGACTAGAAAGTGATAAAAAAACGCAGTTAACTACTTATTCTGAACTACGTTAGTCATCTGGGTATATCTAAGATTCTATACAGTGATTTTGAACTGCGGCTTATATGAGCTTATATGGTAAAAATTAAACTATATTTTTTATTTTAACATCATGTCAACATACACCGCTACCAAACTTACTCCAATGCTCGAATCGCACGATATGCAGGCAACACTAACCTTTTATACAGAAATATTAAACTTCACCTGCGATGCAAAATTCGATGACCTTAGCTGGTTCAGCCTTAGCAAAGATGCTATAGAAATCATGTTCTCTATTCCCAATGCCCATCGCAATATCCCCAAACCGATGATGAGCGGCTCACTTTATATTAAAACAAACGAAGTGACTGCCCTATGGGAAAGTTTAAAAGATCAATGTGAAATCTGTTACCCGCTCGAAGATTTCGAATATGGCATGAGAGAGTTTGCCATTTACGACAATAATGGTTATTTACTGCAGTTCGGGCAAGATTTATAGTTGAACTAAAAGCCATAACGGTATAAGGTATTCGCTGTTTAAGCTGCTTATTTTAGTACATTTGCATACCAAATATATTTGGAAACAAGGATCGGTAATCAGCGCATACCGCCCCCTAAAATCCCATAGTATGCAACAAGTAGAAATCTATAAGCCTAAAAATAAAATCCGTTTTGTAACTGCTGCTTCTCTTTTCGACGGACACGATGCAACCATTAATATCATGCGTCGTATTCTCCAGTCTTCAGGGGCTGAAGTTATTCATCTTGGCCATAACAGATCGGTTGAAGAAGTGGTAAACTGCGCCATTCAGGAAGATGTTCAGGGCATCGCCATGACCTCCTATCAGGGCGGACATATCGAATATTTTAAATACATGTACGATCTCCTGCAGGAAAGAGGATCAGGTCACATCAAAATATTTGCAGGTGGCGGTGGTGTAATCTTACCTTCAGAAATTGAAGAATTGCAGGCCTACGGGATTTCTAAAATCTATTCTCCTGATGATGGCCGTAAAATGGGTTTGCAGGGCATGATCAACGATATGCTCGTACAAACCGATTTCATTACCAAAGCCAGCATTACTAACGAGCTCGAAACCATACCTACAAAAGATATCAAAGCCATCGCAGGGGCTATTACCGTTGCAGAAAATGACCCCGAAGGTGCCCAAAAATTTGTTGATGAATTAAAAAAACTGTCCAAAAACAACATCGCTCCTATTTTAGGTATTACCGGAACCGGCGGAGCTGGAAAATCATCACTGGTAGATGAACTTGTACGTCGTTTTTTGATAGAAGTGAAAGATAAAACCCTGGCCATTATCTCTGTCGATCCTTCCAAAAGAAAAACGGGCGGAGCTTTATTAGGCGATCGTATCCGGATGAATGCGATTAATAACCCAAGGGTTTACATGCGCTCATTGGCTACCCGCCAGGCCAACCTTGCCCTCTCCAAGAATGTACAGGAAAGTATCGATATCTGTAAAGCAGCAGGTTACGATTTAATTATTGTAGAAACCTCAGGCATTGGTCAATCAGACACCGAAATTACCGAACACTGCGACGTTTCGCTTTATGTAATGACACCCGAATTTGGTGCGGCTACACAATTGGAGAAAATCGACATGTTAGACTTTGCCGATCTGGTAGCCATTAATAAATTTGATAAAAGAGGTGCCTTAGATGCTTTGCGTGATGTACGCAAACAATACAAACGCAACCACAATATTTTCGATGCCAAGGATGATGAAATTCCAGTTTATGGCACTATGGCCTCGCAGTTTAACGATCCGGGCATGAACAACCTATTTGTGGCCTTAATGGAACAAATTAAGGTAAAAACCGGAACTGATTTTAAGGCCAAAATGGAACTAACTTCCGATCAATCAGAGAAGATTTACATCATTCCTCCCGATCGTATCCGATATTTGGCAGAAATTGCCGAATCGAGCCAAATGTATAACGAATGGGTAGATAAACAGGCTACTATCGCCAGGAAAATGTACCAGTTGAAAGGTGTGATTGATTTGGCAGGCGATATTAATTCCCCGCTATTAGAAGGCGATCAGCAAGATGGGATGCTAAAAAATTTAAATGCAACCTATCACTACTTTGAAGAACAATTAGATGGCGAATGCAAACGTTTATTGCGACAGTGGCCAGATACAAAAAAGGCCTATAAAGAAGAATTTTTCACCTATAAAGTCCGCGAAAAAGAGATTAAACAACCTTTATATTACGAATCACTTTCAAAGCTGAATATTCCTAAAGTTTCGTTACCCAGATATGAAGACTGGGGCGATATTTTAAGGTGGCTGTTAACAGAAAATCTTCCAGGCGAATTCCCTTATGCGGCGGGTGTATTTCCTTTAAAAAGAGATGGCGAAGACCCTACCAGGATGTTTGCTGGAGAAGGTGGCCCCGAAAGAACCAATAAACGTTTCCACTATGTTTCTTTGGGGCAGCCGGCACACCGTTTGTCTACAGCTTTCGACTCTGTTACCCTTTATGGTGAGGATCCGCATATCAGACCAGATATTTATGGAAAAATCGGTAACTCAGGCGTAAGTATTGCCACTTTGGATGATGCTAAAAAGCTCTATTCGGGTTTTGATCTTTGTGCGCCATCAACCTCAGTATCCATGACGATTAATGGCCCAGCCCCTATGCTGTTAGGCTTTTTCATGAATGCGGCAATCGATCAACAATGCGAAAAGTATATTATCGAAAACGATTTAATCAAAGAAGTTGAAGATAAAATTGAGGCCATCTATAAAGCGAAAAATATACCAAGGCCAACATACAATGGCACTTTGCCAGAAGGAAACGATGGCCTAGGCTTGATGCTTTTGGGAGTTACCGGTGATCAGGTTTTACCTGCCGATATTTATACTAAGATAAGGGCGAAAGCTATCAGTTCGGTTAGAGGAACGGTACAGGCCGATATTTTAAAAGAAGACCAAGCGCAGAATACCTGTATTTTCTCTACAGAATTCGCTTTAAGAATGATGGGCGATATCCAGAAATACTTTATCGATGAAAAAGTAAGGAATTTCTACTCAGTATCCATTTCTGGCTATCACATTGCCGAAGCAGGCGCTAATCCGATTTCACAGCTTGCCTTTACCCTAAGCAACGGATTTACCTTTGTAGAATATTATTTAAGCAGGGGCATGCATATTGATGATTTTGCACCTAACCTTTCATTCTTCTTCTCTAATGGTATCGATCCTGAATATGCTGTAATTGGCCGCGTAGCACGCAGAATCTGGGCAAAAGCCATTAAAAACAAATACAAAGGGAATGACCGTTCGCAGAAGCTAAAATACCATATACAAACTTCCGGCCGCTCCTTACATGCACAAGAAATCGACTTTAACGATATCCGCACCACTCTACAGGCGCTATATGCTATCTATGACAACTGTAATTCATTACACACCAATGCTTACGATGAAGCCATTACTACGCCTACTGAAGAATCAGTTCGGAGGGCAATGGCCATTCAATTGATCATTAACAGAGAATTGGGTTTAGCAAAAAATGAAAATCCATTGCAGGGCGCTTTTATTATCGAAGAATTAACCGATCTGGTAGAAGACGCTGTGCTTGCCGAATTTAAACGTATTAACGATCGTGGAGGTGTTTTGGGTGCTATGGAAACGATGTATCAGCGTGGAAAAATTCAGGAAGAAAGTCTGTATTACGAAACACTTAAACACACGGGTGAATATCCGATTGTTGGCGTTAATACTTTTTTAAACAAGAATGGTTCCCCTACTATTGTTCCCGGTGAGGTAATCCGTGCTACAGAAGATGAAAAACAATATCAGATTTCTGCATTGCAAAAATTTCAGAGCCGTAATGCAGACCGTGCTGCAACTCTCTTAAAACAACTCCAAAAATCGGCCATAGCAGGCGATAATATTTTTGAACAGCTGATGGAAGTATGCAAAATATGTTCGTTAGGACAAATCAGTAATGCACTTTACGAAGTTGGCGGCCAGTATAGAAGAAACATGTAAATGAGAACAATATTATTCTTTTTCATCATTGGTTTTTCGGTCCAAACATGGGCACAAAAGATGCCAGCCTCTTCTTTTATCATGGTACTGGGTGTTGCTCAAGATGGCGGCTACCCACACACGGGCTGTCAGAAAAACTGTTGCAAAATGGCTTGGAAAGATGAAAAGTTAAGGAAAAATGTGGTTTCGCTTGCTTTGGTAGATCCCAAAACAAAGAAATGGTGGCTTTTTGAAGCTACACCGGATATTAAGTTGCAGCTCCAGGATTTTAGAAAAAGAACCAATAAAGCTTATCCTTTTCTACCGGAAGGCATTTTTATTACCCATGCACACATTGGCCATTACATCGGCTTAATGGAGTTTGGTAGAGAAGTAATGTCAACAAATGGTTTAAAAGTTTATATACTTCCTAAATTAAAGTCTTTTCTCGAACAAAATGGCCCGTGGAGCCAATTGGTTTCCTTAAAAAACATAAGCCTTGTAGAGCTTAAAGCAAACAATCCGGTTGATGTAGCAGAAAATAAGATCACCGCATTTACAGTACCTCATCGCGATGAATTTTCGGAGACTGCGGGTTTTAAAATTGAAACACCCACAAAAAAATACCTCTTTATCCCCGACATAGACAAATGGAGCAAATGGGATAAAAATATAATTGATGAAGTGAAAAAGGTAGATATTGCGATGATAGACGCTACTTTTTATGGTAGTACAGAATTAGGAAACCGCCCAATTGCCGAAGTACCACATCCACTGGTCATCGAAACAGAAGAATTATTTGGCAAAGAAGATCATAATATTAAAAATAAAATCTTTTTAATCCATTTCAACCACACCAACCCTCTACTTTGGGATTCAACAATCCAAAAACAGGTTTTAAAAAATGGTTTTAACATCGCCAAACAGGGAGATGTTTATTGATATTCAATGTTTCAATTCTAAGGTTTTAGTTCTACTATCTAATGCAATCGTCATGCTGAATTTATTTCAGCATCTTTCTTGCAAGATAGACCCTGAAATGAATTCAGGGTGACGACTCTTACTTTATAGATATTTAATCAACAAAAAAAGCCCCGATTTACATCAGGGCTTCCACATATCTATTTAATTGCTATTATCCAGCAATCCAGCTAAATTTATAATCTATAGTAGGATTTTTCATTCTTTCGGCAACACGTAACAAACGCGAAGGCAAGGCCATAATATAATCACGGGCTTTTTCACCAGCTTCATTTAAATCACGCATCCCTTCAATTTTCCAATCAACTATTAATTGCTGCATAATTTCAACATAATCAATCGCTGTATAAACACCTAAACGTTGTGCAGCATCTGTAAAGTGACCGAATGTTTGACCGATTTTTAAACCTACTTCACGTAAGAAATGTGCCGGCATTACAATCTTTTTACGCATCATATCTTCAAAAGCTAACATTGCTTCGTTAGGATCAACCTCGAAAATACGGTTCATGAAATCTTTATATGCTTTTGCATGTCTCGCTTCATCAGAAGCAATTACACCACACATTCTCGATAATAAAGTATCACCATCTTTTTTTGCTAAAGAAGCTACCCTTCTGTGCGAGATGTTGGTAGCCATCTCCTGAAAAGAGGTGTAAATAAAGTTACGATAAGGATCGTGGCCAGTGCCGATATCGAAACCATCGGCAATGAGGTATTGCGTAGAAATTTCCATCTGGCGCATATCTACACGACCTGATAGATATAAATATTTATTTAACAAATCACCGTGACGGTTTTCTTCTGCGGTCCAGTGTCTGTTCCATTTCATCCATCCACCATCTTCTTTCATGCTCGGCCCCTGCACCATCGCTAACCACGATTCGTAAGTAGGCAAAGCTTCTTCAGTGATGGTATCGCCGATCAATACTGCTACAAGATCGTAAGAAAGATCCTTTGCATTATCCCTTAATATTCTAATGTCTTGATAAAATGTTTCGCTAGTAGAATCAGGAAGAAAATCAGACGGTTGCCAGTTAGTATCAATTGGTTTAAGATAGGTATCCATCATCTCCAGCATATACTTTTCTATATGCACCATTACTTCCCTTCTTTTATCTGCAAAAAAACTCATTACTTTTGTTTATATATTGTTAACAACAAAGATAACCAAATATTACAGCAAACCTTGTGATATTAACATATTTAGCATTAAATCAGCTTTAAAATAAGCTCTAAATTATCAACACCCCCTTAAATAGTTAAATACGGTGTTTAACTTATTTGTTAAGCCTAGCCCGGTGATTAATTTTTGGATGATCTGGAGCGCAGTGGCAGTAACCTTTAGTTTAGGTCCCGTCCTGCTGTCCGTTTTACTCCGCCAATGAAGGATTGGCTCCATGCCCACTCCCATCAGGGCTATAGTACTCAGGGCGGAAGTGTAAATGGAAGATGGATCAAGGTTCTGTGGAGATCAGTGTAACCTGCGGGAACAATTCCTTAACTTTTCTTCACTCCTTAATGGTAGAAATAACAAGAGTTTTAGGAGCGCAGTGGCAGTAGCCTTTAGTTTGGGTCCCGTCCTGCTGTCCGTTCTACTCCGCCAATGAAGGATCGGCTCCGTGCCCACTCCCATCAGGGCTATTGCACCCAGGGCGGAAGTGTAAAGGGAAGATGGATCAAGGTTCTGCGGAGATCCGCGTAACCTGCGGGAACAATTCCTTGACTTTTCTCCGCTGCTCAATACTGAAACGGGGACAGGTGCGGCTACAGAAAGGCCTTAAACGAAGAAAACCCTTCCGCATTTCTGCTGAAGGGTTTCTTTTAAGATTTGGCACCGACCTACTCTCCCACGTGTTACCGCAGTACCATCGGCTCTGGTGGGCTTAACTTCTCTGTTCGGAATGGGAAGAGGTGGACACCACCGATATAGGCACCTAAATATTTTTATTTGAGCTGAAAGGATAAAGCTCAAAGCTTAAAGCTGTTTCTATCACGCTTTAGTCTTTAGTCTTTTAGCTTTCCGCTTAAATGACATATTATTGAAAGAAGTTAAGTTTTGAAGAACAAACAACAGTCTGTTTAGCTTTGAAAGCTTCGGATGATTAGTACTACTCGACTGTGCTGTCACCAGCTTTACATCTGTAGCCTATCAACGTAGTAGTCTGCTACGGTCCTATATGGAATTCTCATCTCGTGGCTAGTTTCGCACTTAGATGCTTTCAGCGCTTATCTATTCCCAGCGTAGCTACTCTGCAATGCCCCTGGCGGAACAACAGATTCACTAGAGGCTGGTCCAACCCGGTCCTCTCGTACTAAGGTCAGCCCCACTCAAAATTCCTACGCCCACAACAGATAGGGACCGAACTGTCTCGCGACGTTCTGAACCCAGCTCGCGTGCCACTTTAATCGGCGAACAGCCGAACCCTTGGGACCTTCTCCAGCCCCAGGATGTGACGAGCCGACATCGAGGTGCCAAACCTCCCCGTCGATATGAGCTCTTGGGGGAGATCAGCCTGTTATCCCCAGCGTACCTTTTATCCTTTGAGCGATGGCCCTTCCATGCAGAACCACCGGATCACTATATCCGTCTTTCGACCCTGATCGACCTGTATGTCTCACAGTCAAGCAAGCTTATGCTATTGCACTCCGCGTACGGTTACCAAGCGTACTGAGCTTACCTTTGAAAGCCTCCGTTACCTTTTTGGAGGCGACCACCCCAGTCAAACTACCCATCAAACAATGTCTCCCGCTTGGCGGGATTAGACACCGAATACAGAAAGGGTGGTATTTCAACGTTGGCTCCACGACGCCTAGCGACGCCGCTTCAAAGCCTCCCACCTATCCTACACATCCTGTATCCAATGTCAATGTTAAATTGTAGTGAAGGTGCATGGGGTCTTTCCGTCCCGTTGCGGGTACCCGGCGTCTTCACCGGGACCACAATTTCACCGAGCTCATGGCTGAGACAGCGCCCAGATCGTTACACCATTCGTGCAGGTCGGAACTTACCCGACAAGGAATTTCGCTACCTTAGGACCGTTATAGTTACGGCCGCCGTTTACTGGGGCTTCGATTCAATGCTTCTCTTACGATGACATCCCCTCTTAACCTTCCAGCACCGGGCAGGTGTCAGGCCTTATACCTCATCTTTCGATTTTGCAAAGCCATGTGTTTTTGTTAAACAGTCGCCTGGGCCTTTTCACTGCGGCTTACATTACTGCAAGCGCCCCTTCTCCCGAAGTTACAGGGCCATTTTGCCGAGTTCCTTAGCCATGATTCACTCGAGCACCTTAGAATCCTCTTCCCGGATACCTGTGTCGGTTTGCGGTACGGGTTTTTATAACCTGAAGCTTAGCGGTTTTTCTTGGAAGTCTGATTACCTGCGCTATCAACTCACCCGAAGGCTCGTCGTACTATCAGCTTTCAGCATCGTTGGCGGATTTGCCTACCATCGATATACCTACGGCCTTTAACGATCTATTCCGTCAGATCGCGGCAGTGTCACTACTCCGTCCCCACATCGCAGTTATAAAAAGTACTGGAATATTAACCAGTTGTCCATCGAATTTCCCCTTCGGGTTCTCCTTAGGTCCCGACTGACCCTGATCCGATTAGCGTTGATCAGGAAACCTTATCCTTTCGGTGGGCGGGTTTCTCGCCCGCCTTATCGTTACTTATGCCTACATTTGCTTTTCTATACACTCCAGCACCCATTACCAGATACCTTCACTGTATATAGAATGCTCCCCTACCGATATATTTCAATCCCATAGCTTCGGTGTACAATTTTATGCCCGTTTATTATCCATGCCCGATCGCTCGACTAGTGAGCTGTTACGCACTCTTTAAATGAATGGCTGCTTCCAAGCCAACATCCTAGCTGTCTGTGCAATCGGACCTCGTTAGTTCAACTTAACTGTAACTTGGGGACCTTAGCTGATGGTCTGGGTTCTTTCCCTCTCGGCGCGTGACCTTAGCACCCCGCGCCTCACTGCCGGTTATATTATATAGCATTCGGAGTTTGTCTGGATTTGGTAGGATTTGACTCCCCCGCACCCAATCAGTAGCTCTACCTCTATATAACTCAATACCGACGCTGTTCCTAAAAACATTTCGGGGAGTACGAGCTATTTCCCAGTTTGATTAGCCTTTCACCCCTACCCACAGATCATCCGGAAACTTTTCAACGTTTATCGGTTCGGTCCTCCAGTACGTGTTACCGCACCTTCAACCTGTCCATGGGTAGATCACAAGGTTTCGCGTCTACCTCCTCTGACTATACGCCCTATTCAGACTCGCTTTCGCTTCGGATCCGTGCCTGAAGCACTTAACCTTGCCAGAGAAGAGTAACTCGTAGGCTCATTATGCAAAAGGCACGCCGTCACACCACTTGGATGCTCCGACCGCTTGTAAGTACACGGTTTCAGGTTCTATTTCACTCCCCTGTTCGGGGTTCTTTTCACCTTTCCCTCACGGTACTGGTTCACTATCGGTCTCTCAGGAGTATTTAGCCTTACCGGATGGTGCCGGCTGATTCCCACAAGGCGTCTCCGACCTCGCGGTACTCAGGATACTGCTAGGCTAGCATTCTATACGTGTACTGGGCTATCACCATGTATCGCCGGGCTTCCCATCCCGTTCCACTTCTGTTTGCTAATGCCACGTTGCAGTCCTACAACCCCCACTTTGCCGTAACAAGGTAGGTTTGGGCTCTTTCCCTTTCGCTCGCCACTACTCAGGAAATCATTGTTATTTTCTCTTCCTCTGCTTACTTAGATGTTTCAGTTCGGCAGGTTTGCTCATTATATGTGACATGTCTTCAACATGCCGGGTTGCCCCATTCGGAAATCTTCGGATCAGTTCCTATTTGCAAATACCCGAAGCTTATCGCAGCTTATCACGTCCTTCATCGCCTCTGAGAGCCAAGGCATCCCCCGTGTACTCTTTTTTACTTTCTTCTACGCTTGCGCCTTTTGCGCCGCAAGGTATGCTTTTTTTGCTCTTGTCATGATGTCTCATACTTGTTGGTTGATTGCTCTTCCTTCAAGTGAGCACAAACACAACAGTCGCCTATTGTTGTTTGCTCTTCTTTTTTAACTTCTTCCAATATGTCAAAGAACTTTATTAAGGTATAACCCTTAGGGTATAAAAGTCCGGGTGTCATGTGCCCATCCTTAAGCCTAAGCTTATTCCTTATTAGTAAAAACTGCGGTCTCGAACCGTTTCAGATGTGCTGTTCAGTGCATCTGTGCCCCATGGCGTTTCTTTCTTAATCTTTATGTCAATGTATATTACCGATCCCGGTAATTTCTGTGTTTTTTGAAAGCTTTCCGCTTTGGTCTTTAAGCTTTATGCTCAAATGTGGAGAATAACGGAGTCGAACCGTTGACCTCCTGCGTGCAAGGCAGGCGCTCTAGCCAGCTGAGCTAATCCCCCAAAAGTTAGTCTTGAGTTTGCAGTTATCAGTTTGGAGTAACCTAACTCCCAACTATTTTCTCCAAACTCCCAACTTAATGTGTAGTCCCGTCCAGATTTGAACTGGAGACCCCTACATTATCAGTGTAGTGCTCTAACCAGGCTGAGCTACGGGACTATGGTTTTAAGGCAGGCAGCTGTTCGCAGTATATAGTATCTTACCGCTACTGCTTCCTTTGGCTTACCCCATTTCAAGTTCCGTTAAGCTTACCCTTACAGTAGCCCACCGTTGTCTTCTGGGTGTTTCTTGTTTTTCTTTTTTTTTGAAATATCATGTTGCGTGGCGAGTAGGCGGTGCTACTCCAGAAAGGAGGTATTCCAGCCGCACCTTCCGGTACGGCTACCTTGTTACGACTTAGCCCCAGTTACCGGTTTTACCCTAGGACGCTCCTTGCGGTTACATACTTTAGGTACCCCCAGCTTCCATGGCTTGACGGGCGGTGTGTACAAGGCCCGGGAACGTATTCACCGCGTCATTGCTGATACGCGATTACTAGCGAATCCAACTTCATGGGGTCGAGTTGCAGACCCCAATCCGAACTGTGAACGGCTTTATGAGATTCGCATACCGTTGCCGGCTAGCTGCCCTCTGTACCGTCCATTGTAGCACGTGTGTAGCCCCGGACGTAAGGGCCATGATGACTTGACGTCGTCCCCTCCTTCCTCTCTGTTTGCACAGGCAGTCTGTTTAGAGTCCCCACCATTACATGCTGGCAACTAAACATAGGGGTTGCGCTCGTTGCGGGACTTAACCCAACACCTCACGGCACGAGCTGACGACAGCCATGCAGCACCTAGTTTCGTGTGATTGCTCAAGGTACTATCTCTAGTACCGTCACTAACTTTCAAGCCCGGGTAAGGTTCCTCGCGTATCATCGAATTAAACCACATGCTCCTCCGCTTGTGCGGGCCCCCGTCAATTCCTTTGAGTTTCACCCTTGCGGGCGTACTCCCCAGGTGGAACACTTAACGCTTTCGCTTAGCCGCTGACTGTGTATCGCCAACAGCGAGTGTTCATCGTTTAGGGCGTGGACTACCAGGGTATCTAATCCTGTTTGATCCCCACGCTTTCGTGCCTCAGCGTCAATAAGACCATAGTAAGCTGCCTTCGCAATCGGTGTTCTGAGACATATCTATGCATTTCACCGCTACTTGTCTCATTCCGCCTACCTCTAGTCCATTCAAGCCCATCAGTATCAAGGGCACTGCGATAGTTGAGCTACCGTCTTTCACCCCTGACTTAACAGGCCGCCTACGCACCCTTTAAACCCAATAAATCCGGATAACGCTTGGATCCTCCGTATTACCGCGGCTGCTGGCACGGAGTTAGCCGATCCTTATTCTTCCGGTACATTCAGCTTCCTACACGTAGAAAGGTTTATTCCCGGATAAAAGCAGTTTACAACCCATAGGGCAGTCTTCCTGCACGCGGCATGGCTGGTTCAGAGTTGCCTCCATTGACCAATATTCCTTACTGCTGCCTCCCGTAGGAGTCTGGTCCGTGTCTCAGTACCAGTGTGGGGGGCCATCCTCTCAGATCCCCTAGTCATCGTCGCCTTGGTGGGCCGTTACCCCGCCAACTAGCTAATGACACGCATGCCCATCTTTATCCCATAAATGTTTGATCATTGCACTATGCAGTGCTGTGATTTTATGCGGTATTAATCCGGATTTCTCCGGGCTATCCCCCTGATAAAGGTAGGTTGCATACGCGTTACGCACCCGTGCGCCACTTTCATGCCCAGCAAGCTGGACAATCTCGTTCGACTTGCATGTATTAGGCCTGCCGCTAGCGTTCATCCTGAGCCAGGATCAAACTCTCCATTGTAAAATGTGTTGTAAGATGCTGACCAGTTTTAACTATTGTTAAAAATAGTCTTCTTTTTTTATGTTGTCTGTTAGACACCACCTTTAAAATAAAGCTACGTAATCATGTACTTTGATCGGTACTCCATTACCTCGCTACGCTACATTGACATCTCTTTTAAGAACTTATCGATCTGCTAAACCTCACGGCCGATCGCTTATATATCTTCGGTTTCAGTTCCGGCCGGTCTTGTTCGTCCTGCCTGTGTTTCAATCCGTTTCAATCTTTTTTTCTATCTTTCCGGCATCCGCCGTTCCGATTTTTTCCCCTTCCCTTTCGGTTGGGAGTGCAAAGGTAAGGATCTTTTTCAAACTTCCAAATAAAATAAATTTTATTTTTTAAGCCTTCTTTTTTTTCCTTTCCCTCTATTTCAATACGCTGGTCTTATCCAGCTCCCCCCTCCTTCCGGACCGGGCTGCAAAGGTAGCAATCTTTTCCTCATCCGCAATATTTATTTTAAAATAAATACCGCTCTATCTATCTCCTGCGCCATCCTTTCATTCAAAACCCTTCCTCCGAAGCGGGATGCAAAAGTAGAAAAAATTACAGTACATACAAAGGGTTTGCCAGGAATTAAAGCAGATTAGTAGCTAACCTGGTGGATTACAGGCCAAAATAATTAAGAACAATGTAAAACAATAAGGCAGCCCAGTTGTTCAAAGGTGGTTTTTAGGGGTAAACCTAGCGTTTTTATCATTAAGCAATTAAGGTCATTAAGGGCTGAAAGGCTACTTTTATCTTTTTTTGGGCGCCATGACAGTGTGCCCCGCACTGCCCCTGCAGCATAAACCCGATTGCAATGGAAAGCCCGCAGCGCAGCGAGGACTTGAAATGGAAAGCGGGAACAAACCTATATAGTAGTACGAAACCTGATTTACGGAAAAACAAACAACACTCTAGTATATAATCAATACTTATATATATGTTAAAATTTGTTAACTGTATATTTGTACTGAATTGCTTTGCATAGCTTAGCGGCCAATTGTTTTTATTGATGTTATCGTATTATTAATTATCTTTGCAGAATGTTTAAAGTTAAACACTTAATTATTTTAGTATTTGTTGCCGCTTTAGGTATTGCGGGTTGTAAAAGTCGTTTCGAGAAATTGAGAGCGAGTAATGATGTTGCAAAAAAATACCAAGAGGCTCTTCGTTTGTATAATAAACGTGATTACAGCAAAGCTTTGGTACTTTTTGAAGATCTTTCTCAAAAATATAGGGGCCGTGCAGAAGCTGAGGATCTGAACTATTATTATGCTTATACACTATACAGATTAAGTGATTATACAACTGCAAGATACCAGTTTAAAAGTTTTGCAGAAACCTATCCAGCAAGTAAAAATGCCGAAGAAGCTAGATACATGGGGGCTTATTGTTTCTATTTAGAATCTCCAAATTTCTCTTTAGACCAGGAAAACACCTATAAAGCTATTGATGCGCTACAATTATTTATCAACTTATACCCTACCAGCGATCGTGCTGCAGCTGCTGGCAAATATATTGCCACACTAAGGGGCAAGTTAGAGGATAAAGCATTTGAAAATGCTAAAATGTACTTAACTACAGGGCCTAGTAATGTAGATAACTATAGAGCAGCTGTTATTGCCTTAAAAAATGCGCAGAGAGATTACCCAGATATTAAATATGCTGAGGAAATGGACTACCTGATGATTAAAGCGCAATATTTATACGCAAAAAACAGTTATGTCATTCGCCAGGAAGACCGTTATAATGAAGCACTTGCTTTATATACCGAGTTTACTGAAAACCACCCTGACAGTAAATACACTAAAGACGCAAAGGCGCTTAAGGATGATGTTGAGGCAGGAATTGCGGCTACTAAACAAGAATTGGCATTATATGCCGCTGATCAAGAAAAATACAAGCAGATGCTGATCAGAACCGGGAAGTTAAAAGATACTTCTGCTACAATTAATAAAACGGATATTAAAAACAAGTAATACATGAATACTAACAAACCTGCTGTACCCAATACTACGGTAACCAGAAACGTACACGATTTAGATAAAACTACAGATAACTTATACGAATCTTTAGTGGTAATTGCTAAAAGAGCAAATCAGATTTCGAACAACGTTAAAGAAGAGTTACACGGTAAATTGGCAGAATTTGCTTCAAGCAACGACAATTTAGAAGAAATTTTCGAAAATCGTGAGCAGATTGAAATCAGCAAGCATTACGAGCGTATGCCGAAACCTGTTTTGATTGCTATTGATGAATTTTTGAACGAGAAAATCTATCACAGAAATCCTGCTAAAGAACAAAAGTAACTGGCATAGCGCATAGCGTTTAGGGCAAAGCGTTTAATACTACGCTCTATGCTTTATGCCCCATGCCCTAAACACTATGCTCAAAAATAAAAACATAATCCTTGGCGTTTGCGGTAGCATCGCGGCATATAAGTCGGCTATTTTAGTTCGACTGCTCGTAAAAGCTGGTGCAAACGTAAAGGTTATTCTTACTCCTGATGGTGCTAATTTCATTACACCACTTACCCTTGCTACGCTTTCTAAAAATCCGGTTTATACGCAATACTTCGAAGAAGAAACTGGCGTGTGGAGCAACCATGTTGAGCTGGGCTTATGGGCCGATCTAATGATAATCGCTCCAATAAGTGCCAATACACTGGCTAAACTGGCAACCGGCATCTGCGATAATTTATTAACGGCTGTTTACCTTTCGGCCAAATGTCCGGTTTACGTAGCCCCGGCTATGGATCTGGATATGTGGAAGCACGAAACTACCCAGGGCAATATCGAACGTATTACTAGCTACAGTAATACAGTTATAGCACCTGCTAATGGCGAACTTGCCAGTGGGCTCTGGGGTGAAGGTCGGATGGCCGAACCTGACGAAATTGTTTCTTTTCTGGATGGTGCCATAAAAAAATCGATGCCGCTATTTGGCAAAAAAGTAATGGTTACCGCTGGCCCAACTTACGAGTCCATTGACCCGGTACGTTTTATAGGCAATCATTCATCAGGAAAAATGGGCTTTGCACTGGCCGATGAACTGGCAAGGCTTGGAGCTGATGTTACTTTAATTGCCGGACCAACAGCACAAAAATCTAATCAAACTTTAAAAAGGATTGACGTAATAAGTGCACAGGATATGCTCGATGCTTGTTCATCGGTGTTCCCGAAACAGATATTACGGTAATGTGTGCAGCCGTGGCAGATTATCGCCCTAAAGTAATTGCCACTCAAAAAATTAAAAAGCAGGACAGCGGATTGGTTTTGGAACTGGAAAAAACAAAGGATATACTCGCCTCCTTGGGTGCGGCAAAAAAAGCGCACCAGATTTTGGTTGGTTTTGCTTTAGAAACCAATGATGAAGAGAATTATGCCAAAGGCAAACTAGAAAAGAAAAATCTAGATCTTGTTGTTCTAAATTCTTTAAATGACAAGGGCGCAGGTTTTAAATCAGATACCAATAAAATTACTATTTTTAACAAAGCTTTGGAACGGACTGTATTTGAAATGAAATCGAAAACGGATGTTGCTAAAGATATTTGTACTGCCATTTTAAAAATTGCGAAATGATAAAAAAGATTGTTTGGATATTGATATTGGTTGGTTTCGGAAAACTGCAGGCGCAGGAGTTAAATGCAAGGGTAACTTTGCTGGCGCCCCAGGTTTCGAACATCAGCAAGCCAACTTTAGATGCTTTGCAGAAAACAATCCGCGATTTTTTAAACAATAACAAATTCAGCAACGAAAGTTATCAACCACAGGAACGTATCAACTGTAGTTTTATCATCACCATCAATTCGTGGGATGGTGGTTCTGGATATACTGCAGAAGCACAGATCCAAAGCAGCCGCCCGGTTTTTAACAGCTCTTACAACAGCACTTTGTTAAATATGAGTGATAAGAATTTCGATTTTAATTTCAACGATGGTGCTACAATCGACTTTTCTGATCAGAATTACATTTCCAATATCAGTGCCCTCCTCACCTATTACGCTTATACCATTATCGGAATGGATAAAGATAGTTTTAGCAAGATGGGCGGAACTCCCTTTTATAAAAAAGCACAGAACATCATTAACCTGGCGCAAGCCTCAGGCAATACCGGCTGGAGAGCAGCTGATGGTTTGCGCAATCGCTTTTGGTTTAATGAAAATGTTTTGAATCCTATTTTTAGCGAACTGCGCAATTTCATCTATAGTTACCATTTAAGTGGCCTAGATCAGCTAACCGATAATGATAAGGGCTTAACACAGATTGTTGCTGCCTTACCTGCCCTCCAACAAATGGATAAGCAGAAACTGGGTTCTATTTTCCCTAATGTTTACTTTGCGGCTAAAGCCGAAGAAGTAACGAATGTACTTTCTAAACTAAACGGCCAGGAACGCATGAAAGCTTACAATATGTTGGCAGAAATCGATCCGGCGAATATTGGCAAGTACGAAGTGCTGAAGAAAAATTAGTTTTTTGGTTAAGCGGTTAATTGTTTTAATCGGTTAGTTGTACATAATATGGTTAAACAGTTTCAATGGTTAAACGCTAAGTAGTTTCTCTATTCGTTGCGGTTAATTTTAGAAAAGCAATCTCAGCATTTCAATTAAAGCTAGTCCTGCTTTTGTTCATACGCCTGCAGGCCTTACACACAGGCCGGTATCCACGTCAATCAGGTTTAATAACTAGAGTCAGTTTTTCATAGGCGGAGTTTTCCTTTCCAAAGCCTAATAGGCATGCAACATTCTACCTGCTCATGCGTCTTATATCACAGTTATTAACCAATAAAGTTAAAAATTTGTTAAAATATTTTGATCTTACGAATATCTTCGTACATTTGAATACGAAATAATTCGTACAATTTGTAACATATGACTAATCATAACATCAAACCAACAGAAGGTGAAATGGAAATCCTCCAGGTGCTTTGGCAAAAGGGGAATGCGACAGTAAGAGAGGTTCATGAAGCACTGAATAAAAAAGACTCTGGCTATACCACAACTTTAAAACTGATGCAGATTCTGCACGAGAAAGGAATGGTAGAAAGAGATACCAACCAAAAAACGCACATCTATAAAGCGCTTGTTAGTCGGGATAAAACTGAAAAACAATTGGTAAACAAAATGATCGATAACGTATTTAACGGATCGGCAGCGAGATTGGTGATGCAGGCTTTGGGTAACCACAGTGCAAGTGCTGATGAAATTGACGAAATAAAAAAATATTTAGATAGCCTAAAGTAAGGTTAGTGTTGAAGGTTGAAAGGTGTAGGGTTTTGATCCCTAATAAACAGTAAAATTTTCGGATTGTCTCCGTATAAAAAATTAAAATCACCGTTATGGAAACTTTATTACAACAGTTCATCAAAGCATTTGGCTGGAGTATTTTAAACTCACTTTGGCAAAGCGCCATCATCTATGGCATCCTATTTATCGTAATGCTAAGCATTCCGAAGCTGGCGGCAAAACACAAGCACAACCTAGCCTTTGGTGCCATCATTTTAATGTTTATTGGCTTTGGCTATAATTTCATTCATCAATTAACTTTAAATGCAAATAATCAGCCTCCCGCCATTAATGCACAAAATATACAGGTTTACCAATATTTTAACAACCTTCCTCCAAGTTTTAGCAGTAAGGCAGAGCAGTATTTCCCTATAGTAGTCATATTTTATGCCATTGGCATCTTGCTGCAGTTATTCGTTATTATTAAAGGCTATAGTCAGCTTTCAAAACTTAAAAAAGAAAGTTTAAGCGCTATTCCAGATAGTTGGAAAACCATTTTTGAGCAGGTAATTGCTCACCTTAAAATCAACAAAGTTATCCAGTTCCACCTCTCCTCTATTGTTAACGTACCTTTGGTAATCGGTTATTTAAAACCTGTGGTATTATTTCCACTGGCCCTGGTAAACCAATTAGACAACGATCAGGTAGAAGCGATATTAATCCATGAGTTATCACACATCAGAAGAAACGATTTCTTATTAAACCTGATTAAAACCGCCATAGAAACATTATTATTCTATAATCCATTTGTGTGGATGGCAGGTAGATTTATACATATTGAGCGCGAGCATGCCTGCGATGATCTGGTATTAAAAATTACCGGGAAACCGTTGAATTATGCCCATGCCCTACTTAAACTCGAACTATTAAAAGACAAAAACAGTCCGGCTTATGCACTGGCAGCAACAGGCAAGACCCAGAATTTATATCAACGCATAAAAAGAATAACCAACATGAAAACAAATTATTTAAACGCCAAACAACAAATGGCAGCCTTAACTTTAGGCGTAGCCTGCTTGTTTTCTATTGCTTGGATCAATCCAACGGAAAAGAAAAAAGAAACTAAAAAAACGCCGAAAACTGAGGTTTTGAGTTTGATTAACCACCATAATGTGAAAACCATCGTTTGCACAGACACCACAAAAAAACGCAAAATTAAAATTGTAACCATTGATGCAGATGGTAAGAAAACAGAGTATAACTCCTTAAAAGAAATGCCTGATAGCTTAAGAAAAGACTTTTATAGAGATGAACTTTTCGCAGGAAAAAACATTTACAGACTGCATACCGATAGTAATTTTAAATTTAAGTTCAACGATTCGTTATTACTGGCCAAAATACATAAAGACTATAATTCTCCGGAAGCGCAAGCTAAGTGGAAAAAATTCGGAGAAGATATGGCCAAACAATATAACTCACCAGAGGCACAGGCTAAATGGAAAAAATTCGGTGAAGATATTGCCAAACAATACAATTCGCCGGAAGCACAGGCCAAGTGGAAAAAATTTGGAGAAGAGATGCAAAAGAAAATGAATTCTCCTGAAGCCCAGGCCAAATGGAAAAAAATGGGTGAAGATATGGCGAAAGAGTTTAGCAGCCCCGAAGCGCAAGCAAAATGGAGAAAGATGGGCGAAGAAATATCTGCCAAAATGAATACGCCTGAATTTAGAGCGCAGATCGATAACATCAGGATGCAAGCTTTAAAATCTGGAGATATTGCAAAATTATCTGGTTTAAGCAAATTACATACCGATTCTTTATTTAAAACCAAAGGTTACCAGCTTTCTTCAGATGGTGTAATTTTTAAATACAATGATAACTCGAACAGTAAGGTGAGACAAACTGAGGAGTATAAAAAATTGAAAGAAAAATTCGACAACGAAGTAAAAGAGCTGAAAGAAAAGTTGGAGAAAAAAGAGAAAAAAGAAAAGGTAGAAGGTGGTAACAAAAGTTCACAGGTAACTCCCGCAGTAATGTTATACAATAATCAAAATTTTACCAGTGCTGTTAAACCACTGAACACCCTAAATGCGGTAGTAACGTATAAAAAATCTGATTTTACCAATGCCGATCAAACAGCAATAAAAAGTTATGTTCAGGCCGTTAACTTAAAAGTTGATAATGGTAATGTAATTAACATTTCGATAAAATAACAACACATAAACCAAACAGATCATGAGCAGCGAAGATTATTCTTCGCTGTTTTTGTTTTGTATGCACCTGTTGAATAAATTTTAATATTTTTGCTTAGCATGCTACAAAAACTTTCTATACGTAATTACGCATTAATTGATAGTCTCGATATCGAATTCGATAAAGGCTTAAATATTATAACTGGTGAAACAGGAGCTGGTAAATCTATCATTTTAGGAGCGTTATCGCTAATTTTAGGACAGCGGGCAGAAAGCAAATACTTTTTTAACCAGGATAAAAAATGTGTTATTGAAGGAAGTTTTGCACTGGAAGATGAAAACCTGAAAGAACTTTTCGAAGAAAATGATTTAGATTTTGCAAACGAAAGTATTTTACGTAGAGAGATATCCATAGATGGTAAAACCAGATCGTTTATTAACGACACCCCGGTTAATTTATCAATCCTTAAACAAATTGGCGAAAAGCTGATCGATATCCATTCTCAGCATGCCACCCAGGAGATTAACGATGCCGATTTTCAATTGTTAATTGTCGATTCTTTAGCTAACCACCAGTCGCTATTGTTTAATTACCGCAGCGGGTTTAAAAAGCTAAAGCAAGAAATTAACCAGTTGAAGAAATTAGTGAGCGAGGCAGACGAGGCAAGAAATAAGCAAGATTATGAGCAGTTTCTATTTAATGAACTCGAGCAGGCAAAACTACAAGATGGTGAACAGGAAGATTTAGAGCAAGAGTTAGAACGTTTAACGCATGCCGAAACCATAAAAAGAGCATTACTTACCGCTTCGGGCTTAATTAACGAAAGTGAACCATCTGCCCTTCAGATTTTAAAAGAAGCTTCCTTACAACTACAGAATATAGAAAAATTCGATCCTGCAATTAATGTGCTGTACGAACGTTTACGCTCATCAATTATCGAAATAAAAGATATTACCGACGAGGTTTCTGGCATTGAAGAGAATACCATACACAGTGCCGATCGGTTAGAAATTGTAAACCAAAGGTTGGATCTGTTTTATACCCTTCAGCAAAAGCACCGGGTTGCTAATAATACCGAATTACTGGTACTTCAAAAACAATTGGAAGAGAATCTTAACAAACTGTTATCTTCTGATGAGCATATAGAAAAACTACAGAAAGAAATAGATCAACTTAATAAAGAATTGCATAAACAGGCCGAGCAATTAAGTGCCAACCGAAAGAAAGCAATTAAAATGGTTGAGGAACAGACCCGTATTACTTTGAAACAGGTAGGTATGCTTAATGCTAAATTGGTGTTAGAACAAAAAAGCTTGAACGAATTGAATAAAGATGGATTGGATGAAATCAACCTACTCTTTACAGCCAATGCTGGCCAAGCCCCTGCCCCGGTAAATAAAGTAGCATCTGGTGGTGAATTATCACGGCTGATGTTAGCCATAAAAGCTTTATTGGCCAAACATACTTCGTTACCAACCATTATTTTCGATGAGATTGATACCGGGATTTCTGGCGAGACCGCTTTAAAAGTTGGAGAAGTAATTGCCGATTTAGGCCAGAACATGCAGGTAATTTCGATTACACACCTACCACAAATTGCCGCCAAAGGCATATCGCATTACTTTGTTCACAAAAATGAAGACCGTGGAAAAACCACAACCGGCATTCGTAAACTTAAACAAGAAGAACGTATTGGTGTTATTGCCGAAATGTTAAGTGGTAAAAACCCGGGTACATCGGCTATAGAAAATGCACGGGAGTTGCTCGCTTAGTTTATCAATCGGGCGTCACCTTGATTTCATTTCGGGGTCTTGTCATTTGTAAATTTACTGCTAGATTTTACCATTTGGCTATAAGACATATTAATTCCATGGCCTATATCACCACAGGACCATCTAGAATTCAATAGTATTTAGCCGTCTGTAAGGACACAGACCATGACGATAGACCGAAAAATTTCAAAAAGCACTAATAATTTTACATCCGCGCCTTATTAAAACTAACAAATTAGTTTATATTTAAATAATGAAATCTTTTATACTTCTACTTTCATTATTAATCATCGGTAACTTTTGTGCTGCTCAACAAAGTTATATTCTTTCGGGTATAGTTAAAGATAAACGGGGTGAGGCTTTACCCGGTGCAGGCGTATATGTAAGTGGTTATAAAATTGCGACCGTTTCTAACAATGATGGTAGTTATAGCCTACCGCTAAAACCTGGCAATTACGATATTTTGGCACAGCTTATTGGCTATAAAGCGCTAAATAAAAACGTTATTATTTCAGACAAGGCCATAAAACTCGATCTGATTTTGGAAGAAAGCATTACCCAATTAAATGAAGTAACCATTAAGCCAGATCCGAACAGGGAACATTATATTGCCATGTTCAAAGATTTTTTTATTGGTACAACACCAAATGCCGCGCAATGTAAAATGATTAATCCAAATGTGCTGATGATCGATTACGATCAGGACAATGCTTTACTTACTGTAAAATGCAACCAGTTTCTCATCATCGAAAATAAGGCATTGGGCTACCGAATCAAGTACCTGGTTAATAATTTCGAGTACAGCCGTAAAACCAACATTGTTTATTACCAGGGCTTTCCTACCTACGAAGATTTAAAAGGTTCTAAGCACAAAAAGGAAGTTTGGAATAAAATGCGTTTAACAGCCTACCTTGGCTCTCCCCAGCATTTTTTTAAATCGTTATACCATAAAAAGGTCACCGAAGAAGGTTTTATCATCAACAAATTAAAAAGTATCCCTAATAGCAACAGGCCCAAAGACAGCCTAATTAATGCCAATATCAGGCGATTTACCCAGGCTCAAACCTTTACAGGTAATATTCACCTCACCATGGGCGATTCGCTAAATTACTGGATCAAAAAGAAAAATCTACCTAAGGAGGTTTCGGTATTGAGCAAAGTTCCTGTGTTGCAGGATACACTGGCCAGACTAACAACCGAACCTGCCATTCAGGAAATTAATTTTACTGATAAACTTTATGTGGTTTATACTAAAGAGCCCGAGAATCCCGCATTTACAGGAAGGATTGGTTTCGCTATTAGCAGGCCACCCGATTATTTTGGCTATCAGGTATCAACTATCACCTTACAGCAACCTCCTATTTATTTTTACGAAAACGGAGGCATTTACAACCCGCGATCGATGCTTTTTTCGGGCTATTGGGCCTGGGAAAAAATAGCGGATAGCGTGCCGATGGATTATTTACCTCCTGCTAATTTAGAAGAGAAAAAGTAGAAATGGCATCAGCCCGATTTAAAGCACAACTACGGTAGATTATTTTTTTCCTTTTTTTGGAAAGCAGGCAGTGCTATTGGGTTCAAACGGTCCCGCATTTCGTTACAAATCCTTGCCTTCATGCTTCAGGCAGGGGTTTAGCTGGCAATACCAGTAATACTATTCAGGTACCATGCAAACCTACCTTTGTTAAATAAACGCGACAGAGCGGGTAGCCCACAGTGAAGCCTAGCGTAACGAGGACTACAAGCGATGGCGGGACTGCTCTAGCCATGAAAAACAGGCCTTTCGTTTTCAGAAAACAATATTTGCTATTCACTTGACCTATTTTAATCAAATTCCCTTCTTAAAGATCTTTCGATGCACTCAGGATTACAAATTGTATTAGCCCGCTCTCAGCTCAAAATGACGATTATTTGCAAATGTTAAATTTGTTAAAAATCTTTTGCGTTTTTAATAAATATTACGCCTTTTGGTTACATTCGTCTCTATGATTAAAAGCCTTTTAGTAGCCCTTACGCTGATCATATTGGGTACTAATGCCATTGCTCAAAACACCTTCTCAATTAGTGGTTTGGTTCGGGATCAAAAAGATGGATTACCTGGCGCAAGTATCTATTTAAGTGGGTACAAGATTGCTACTGTGGCTGATAACGATGGTCGATTTAAATTATCTAATCTAAAACCGGGCAGTTACGATCTGCTCGTTCAACTGGTTGGTTATCTCCCCTATTCTAAAAGTGTAATCATTTCCGATAAATCGGTACAGGTAGAACTGGTTTTGAAAGAAAATGTTGCGCAGCTGGAAGAAGTTGTAATTAGGGCCGATCCCAACCGTCAGAAGTATATCAACCAGTTTAAAGACTTTTTTATTGGGAAAACGCCAAATGCTTTACAGTGCAAGATATTAAATCCACAGGTGCTAAATATAGATTTCGACATAACCAAAAGTACCTTAACGGTTTCTACAACTGAGTTTCTGATTGTAGAGAATAAAGCTTTAGGTTATCGGCTTAAATATATGCTTGACCGTTTCGAGTATAATTCGAGAACACATATCATTTATTATTCTGGTCACCCGTTTTTTGAAGAATTAAAAGCATCGGCGGCTAAAAAGAAAAAGTATATTGCTGCCAGAGAGGTTGCATATTATGGTTCGTCGCAACATTTCTTCCGTTC
The DNA here is from genome assembly GCF_014692875.1 of Pedobacter riviphilus. Lineage (NCBI taxonomy): Bacteria > Pseudomonadati > Bacteroidota > Sphingobacteriia > Sphingobacteriales > Sphingobacteriaceae > Pedobacter > Pedobacter riviphilus. Next base: position 3,541,854 of record NZ_CP061171.1, read on the forward strand.
GCTTTATGCCAACAAAACGCAAGAAGAAGGGTTTATCATTAATAAGATGATTAAAGTACCCAATCCTAACCGTTATCCTGAATATTTAATTAATGCCAATTTAGAAAAGATTAAGGCTGTACCGGAGAAAACAGGTATCAGACAGAATAAAGGTAAAATAGATACCGCCCTGCTCGCCTTTTGGACCAAACAAAAAGAAATGCCCCGAACCATCGACAAATTTTCGAGAGCAGAGGTACTTACCGATACTTTAGTGCACTATTTTAACCAGAATTTGAAATACTTGAGCTATACCGATGCTCTTTTGATTCAGTATACCAAAGAAAAGAATCACTTGCTTATTCTAAAACAGGTTTCTGGATTTTCAGGCCTCTGGATGTTCCGGAAAATGAAATTTCAGTAGCGAATTTAACCGGCGAAGGTGTGCGTTTCTACGAAAATGGTGGCATTTATGATTCCAGATCATTGCTTTATGAAGGTTACTGGGCGTATGAAAAAGTGGCCGATATGGTACCGATGGATTATGTACCTCTCCCAAAGAAGTAAACGAATGAAGTTGCTAGTGAAAATAAAAATGTTGAAAAGTAGGCATTCGTAGAAATTAAAATTACTAAAAATATTAGTAATTTTAATTTATGATCGGCGAAGAAGAAAAACAATATTTTAAAGGACGGGGCGCTCAAGTTAATCCACACAATAAATTTTTAAAGGATGTTTATGTAAAGGAACATGACGAAGGAATAGATGACTGGGAGGAGAGCGATCGAAAAACTTCCTTTATTTTTGAAAATTCGAAAACCATTGTAAACAAAGTTGACAGCCCCGATGTAGGCATGGCTTATTCTTTAAATCCATACCAGGGCTGCGAACATGGCTGTACTTATTGTTATGCCCGCAACTCGCATCAATATTGGGGTTATAGCGCAGGAATTGAGTTTGAACGGAAAATAATCGTTAAAAAAGATGCCCCAGCACTATTTAAAAAGTTCTTAGAGAAAAAAGGCTGGGATGCTACCACTATTTCTCTTTCTGGCAATACCGATTGTTACCAGCCTGCTGAAAGGAAGTTTAAACTTACCAGGCAGCTGCTCGAAATTGCATTGGCCTACAAACAGCCCATCGGTATGATTACCAAAAATTCACTTATTCTTCGCGATCGGGATATTCTGCAAGAAATGGCGAAGCTGAATCTCTGCATGGTTTACGTTTCCATCAATAGCTTAAATGAAGATTTAAGGCAGGTGATGGAACCCCGTACTACAACTGCTAAACAGCGCTTAAAGGTTGTAGAGGAACTTAGTAAAGATGGAATCCCTATGGGGGTTATGGTTGCTCCACTTGTGCCTGGTTTAAGCGACCATGAAATTCCTAAAATTTTAAAGGCTATAGCAAATGCTGGTGCGATTAAGGCGGGTTATACGGTGGTGAGGCTAAATGGAGCGATTGGGCAAATATTTGAAGACTGGCTACAGAAAAATTTCCCAGATCGTTTTGATAAAGTTTGGCATATGATTCAAAGTTGCCATGGTGGGCATGTTAACGATAGCAGATTTGGCGATAGAATGCGGGGAGATGGTAATATTTCTCAAATGATCAGAGATAATTTTAGGCTGCACTGCCGTTTAAATGGCTTAAATGTAAAAGACATTATTTTAGACCACACTTTGTTCAAAATTCCAAGTAACCAGGTGAGTCTGTTTTAAAATTCGGGGAGAAAAATCCCTAGCGCTCAGGCCGTGGTTTTATCATCACGGCCATCTCAACGTTTTGGTCCTGATCTGCAATCGGGATGTTAGAACAATCAAAATATTAGATTCTTTATAAACCCAAATTTGTAATCCACATTGATTAAACTTAGTTTTAACCTTATGAATATTGCCTTAATAACCTACCTAGATAAAGGTGCTTACGATACAACTACCGTTGAAAGTGAGGATGATAAACTCTTATATTTTTTAAAAGATAAAGGATTAAATATTGAAAAAATCATCTGGAATGATACAAACATTAAATGGGAAGATTACTCGCTTGCCATTTTAAAATCGCCATGGGATTACTTTGACCTGATTGAAGAATTTTACGCCTGGCTCGACCTTTTGGAAGCTAAAAAAGTGAGGCTGCTTAACCCAATCGATGTGGTGAGGTGGAATTCGAATAAAAAATATCTTCAGGAGATTGAAACTGCCGGCTTAAAAATTATACCCAGCGCCTTTATCAATAAGCAGGAAGATGTAACGTTTAAACACTTCTTTGAAAAATTTAATACCAATAAATTAATTGTGAAGCCCTGTGTGAGTGGCGGCGCAAAAAATACCTTCAAGGTGACAGCAGAAAATGTTGAAGAAGTAAACCAAAAGCTAGATAAACTTATTCAGGAAGAAGATTTTATTGTTCAACCGTTTTTGCCAGAAATCCTGGACAGTGGCGAATGGTCTTTCATTTTCTTTAATGGTGTATATAGTCATTCGTTAATCAAACAGGCTAAACCTGGCGATTTTAGGGTTCAGCCAGCCCATGGCGGCACTGTTCATCCACACAAACCTAACGAAGAACTGGTTGCTACGGCACAGCAATATGTAACGTTGTTTGCTAAAGATTGCCTATATGCGCGGGTTGATGGTACTATTGTTAATGGCAATTTTTTATTGATGGAACTGGAATTGATAGAACCTTTCCTATTTTTAAATACCGAACCCGAAAATTATATTCGGTATTATAAGGCATTGAAGGAGCTGATGTAAAGAGAATCGTCATTTTGAGCGGAGTGCAACCGAGTCGAGAACCACATTAGTACTCAGCGAAGCTGAATCTACTGTAAATAGATCTCTCCCCGCCTGCACTGGCAGGTATTCCACTGCGTTCCAAAAGATGACGATTGTTAGTTTTAGATTACTTAGCGGCAAAAACCTGTACCCAATAGTTATCTGTTTTGGCTGCACCCATTTCTTTAAAAGATGCTGTCATGATGTTTTTGCAGTGACTTTCGCTGGCAATCCAATCATTAAAAACCTGTGCTTCTGTAGTTTGCCCAAATGCAATATTTTCACCCACTGTTGTCCAGTTATAGCCAGTCGCCGTAACCCTCGAACCAACTGTTTCGCCATTTGCAGAGGTATGTACCATGCTTTTAATCGATGCCATGTATTTACTTTGATAAATTGCAGCCGAGGCCAGATTGGCATTCCAGGTTAAAGCTGCAACAGGTGGCATTTTAGTAGTACCGCAATTACAACCGGCCAAACGGGTATCGTTAACCAGTTTTAACAGCACATCGTTGTTAATGTTCGTAGCAGTAGAGTTTTCTATTTTTAATGTTGTATCTGGTGTATTGGAATCAGTTCCTTTTTTACAGGACAATGCACAACATAGCGTTAAACACGCTAAAGAAAAGGTAATTAGTTTCATTAATAAGGAATAGTTTAAGGAAAGGTACAACGATTTTCTTTATAAAAATTAATTTCTACCTATTTTTTTATATTCCAAAAAACAGCTAAGTAGTAGTCTAGTATCCTAAACAAAAAAACTCCCGATTTTTATCGGGAGTTTCTTACTTATTTACTTGAAGAATCTTCTTCTTGTTTTGGCTCTTCTTTTTTCTTTTCGCCTTTTTTGTGGTTGATCAAAATCTGTTCGGTAGTTTTATCATAATCAATTTCTAAAACGTCACCTTCAGCCAATTCGCCTTTAAGAATCTCTTCAGCAATTGGATCTTCTAAATATTTCTGAATGGCTCTTTTTAACGGACGAGCACCAAAATTACTATCAAAACCTTTATCAGCAATATATTCTTTAGCATTTTCAGTTAATGCAATTTCATAACCAAGGGTATGAACGCGACCAAATAAGGCTTTTAATTCGATATCGATAATTCTGAAGATTTCTTCTTTACCCAAGCTATTAAATACCACTACATCATCAACACGGTTTAAGAACTCAGGAGCAAAAGCACGTTTTAAAGCACTTTCGATTACACCACGGCTGTGAGAATCGGCCTGATTTGTTTTCGCTGTTGTAGAGAAACCAACGCCTTGACCAAAATCTTTTAGCTGACGGGCACCAATATTAGATGTCATAATGATGATTGTATTTCTAAAATCAACTTTACGGCCTAAACTATCGGTTAATTGTCCCTCATCTAAAACCTGTAATAAGATATTGAATACGTCAGGGTGCGCTTTCTCAATCTCATCCAATAAGATTACGGCATAAGGTTTTCTTCTAACTTTTTCAGTTAATTGTCCGCCTTCTTCATAACCTACATATCCTGGAGGCGCTCCCACTAAACGTGACACCGCAAATTTCTCCATATACTCACTCATGTCGATCTGGATCAAAGAATCATCACTATCGAACATGAAACGAGCCAATTCTTTCGCCAATTCTGTTTTACCTACACCAGTTGGGCCTAAGAAAATAAATGAACCGATTGGTTTTTTAGGATCTTTTAATCCAGCTCTTGTACGTTGAATGGCTTTGGTTAATTTTTTGATCGCATCGTCCTGACCGATAATTTTCTCAGCCACCTTATCGTACATGTTCAACAGTTTTGCACTGTCTGTTTGCCCCACACGTTGTACCGGAATACCAGTCATCATCGAAACCACTTCGGCTACGTTATCTTCTGATACTTCGTAACGTTTAGTTTTGGTTTCGGCTTCCCACTCCGCTTTAGCTTTATCTAATTCTTCAATTAAATTTTTCTCTGTATCGCGTAGTTTTGCCGCTTCTTCGTATTTCTGGCTACGTACAACCTTGTTTTTCTCTAATTTGATATCTTCAATTTTAGCTTCAATATCAATAATGTTCTGAGGAACATGGATGTTGGTTAAGTGAACACGTGAACCTGCTTCATCTAAAGCATCAATGGCTTTATCAGGTAAGAAACGATCAGAGATATAACGCGATGTTAAAGTAACGCAAGCTAAAATAGCTTCATCAGTATAAGTTACACCATGGTGTTCTTCGTACTTATCTTTTATACGTGTTAAAATTTCTACAGTTTCATCCGGTGTAGCCGGTTCTACCATCACTTTTTGGAAACGACGGTCTAAAGCACCATCTTTTTCAATGTACTGACGGTATTCATCTAATGTTGTAGCACCAATACATTGAATTTCGCCCCTTGCCAAAGCAGGTTTGAACATATTGGATGCATCTAATGAACCTGATGCGCCACCAGCACCAACAATGGTATGGATCTCATCAATAAATAAAATTACATCTGTAGATTTTTCAAGCTCGTTCATCACGGCTTTCATACGTTCTTCGAACTGGCCACGGTATTTTGTACCGGCCACCAGTGATGCCAAATCTAATGTAACTACACGTTTACCAAAAAGCACACGCGAAACTTTACGTTGCACAATGCGTAAGGCAAGGCCTTCTGCAATTGCCGATTTACCAACACCTGGTTCTCCGATTAAAATCGGATTGTTCTTTTTTCTGCGGGATAAAATCTGCGATACACGCTCAATTTCTTTCTCGCGACCTACAATAGGATCTAAACGACCTTCTTCAGCAGCTTTTGTTAAATCACGGCCGAAGTTATCCAAAACAGGGGTTTTAGATTTTATATCTGAAACCTTTTTAGGCGTACTAAAGCTTTCTTCTTCGCGATAATCATCATCGCCTCCTGTAGAAGCACTATTTGAGATATCATCTCTGAAACCATTTTTATTCACTTCAACCTCCTGTTTAAAAACATCGTAAGTAACACCATACTGCAATAAGATTTGCGAGGCGATGTTATCATCATCTCTCAAAACCGATAATAGCAAATGTTCGGTGCCAATTAAATCGCTTTTAAATATTTTGGCTTCTAAATAAGTGATTTTTAAAACTTTTTCTGCCTGTTTTGTTAATGGAATATTGCCTAAGTTTACTGTAACACTCGAAGTACCGCGAACGGCATCTTCAATTGAGCGGCGCAATTTACCGGTATCAACCCCTAACGATCGTAAAATTTTTATAGCCATGCCATCGCCTTCGCGGATGAGGCCCAATAATAAATGCTCGGTTCCGATGTAATCGTGCCCTAAGCGGAGCGCTTCCTCCCTACTAAAAGAGATTACATCTTTAACCTGTGGTGAAAATTTTGCTTCCATAATACCTTTCTTAACAGCTACGTCCCTAAACTATAAAATAACTTTATAAAAACGAACGTACTGTTTTCTTTATTTTATCAACAATTGCGCCATATGGGTGGATAAAGAGGCTTTTGAATGCCTGAGAACCCAAAATTCAATGTAAGACTATCGCTTCGACAAATATTATTTTATTTATATCTATCTACGTAATAAGTGTTCTATAGGTTTTAAAGGGACATTTGCCAAAAACATCCGATTACAAATATTACATTGTCGGTTTATTGTAAGGATTTTTTCGCCATCAAAAACTGACAATATGTATCTTTTTACTAAGGCAATTTACAAGTTTTGACAGAAAAACAAAAACAACGTGACATCATTTAACAATTTCATTAGATAAAAATCAACAAACGAATCCAATAGACCCACCCTATAATAATCTTAATACGAGATTAACTGTAATTAGGTTGTTTTTGTTTTTTAAACATAGTAGTTTATTGCAATTCATTTTTCATAAAGAAAGTATATCCTTTGGTATGCAGCTTTAACCGTTTGGGCTATAAAAACGTTTCAGCTAATTGCGCTTTGTTGTTGGAGGATAACTTCTGCAAAAACTGCAACGGAACATCAGTAGCACCAAGTTTATTACATCGTGAAACTAAATCATTTAAATCGAAATGGCCAGATAGCGATTGATAAAATTCTCCGGCAGCCTGCTCAAACCCCACACTCCAATCTGTAAAACAACGTCGGTCATATTTGCCAATTTGCAGTAAAGCAACTGATTCATGACGTTCGTCATTTACAATTTTTTTAAAAAGTCTGCGGATGATCCGTTCATCCCCTTCCAGCAATTGCATAAACCTTCCTTTACTCTTTGTAATTTGCTGACCTCTTACATACAATAGTATTCCGGTAATATTATTCCGGTTATTAAAATCCTTACACTGATTAAGCAAGACTTTAAGTTCATCGTGATTAAACAAATCACTCTCTACACTTGTATAAATTAAATAAAAGACGGGTTTTAAAATTTCATTCTCAAATTTCATAGGGATAATTAACGCTATTTTTTATATCTCCGATAAAATACGCCAATTATCTGATTATTCTTAAAAAAATTAAACAAAAAAACAACCTCAATCGCTTAAATTCAACTAAAAAACTATTAACAAACCAATTATTTACCTTTATAGGCTAATGGTTTAGAAAATAATAAGCATAATTTTCGTTTTTATTTTAGCCGCCAAGAAAAAATCGTCTATTTTCTTTAAAACATGATCTACAAAACAAACATTGTTTTGATGATGATAAAACATAAAAGAACATGGGCTTCTCTTTACGCTGATGTACGAGTTTTAGATTTTCCCAGTTGCAAAATGGCAACCGGGAAAATCAAAAAATCAGGAAGCTTAAAAATGAGTACTAATTTTCATTGTACGATGCAAAATTGACAGATATACTATTATATCAGAATAATCATTATGGGATATAGGCACCGCTGAATTCCGTTAAACCATCTTTACGCATGGCTTCGATAATTAAACAGGTATAGGCAAAATCCCAGCTTGAAGTAACCTCTGAATTCTGATTAAGACCATAAGGCCAGTAATGTTGGCTATCACCACTAAGTTGGGCCGTATTGTCATTTGTGATCTGCCTCAATATTGCGGTTACGCTTGGTGCTTGCAGTTTACCATTAACAAGCGTACTCCACCACCACGAAGAAGTTCCGGTACCTAAAGTGTGCGAACCTTCATGAAGCATTGTTCTGAGGTTTTGATAGGAAGAATTGGTTCCAAACCGCATCCAACCTTGATTGTTGGCATCGGCCGTTGGTACACCGTCAACATAATTTAAATACACGTGTTTCGTAACAGAGGTATAGTTGTTAAAATACCAAAGTGCACTATCAATGGCCACCTGCAACCTGCCATATGCCGCAAGCTCTTCTGCACCAGGATTTTGAGATTTGTTAAAGGTGTAGGTGAAATTACCTTTTGCAATGGTTTTAAAGGTAATTTCATTACTATAATTCACACCCTTCGCATTAATGGCATAGGCCCTGGCATAATAGGTGGTTTTTGGTGTAAGGTTCTTTAAGCTCACCCTAAACTTACCAAGTCCCGCATTATTATGCTTCACTTTGCTATTGCTGATGGTAGGATTTGGCGAGGATGCATAAACAATACCTCGTTCTGTAATGGCATCTCCACCATCTGTTAACACTTCAATATCTGCTGCTGCTACCGTTGAGCCTATAATATACATAGGCGAAAAACCAAATGTAGAGCTGGCTATACTGGCTGTGGTGAGTTCGATTTCATTACCGTAAGCAACTCCTGCTTTATTAATGGCGAAGGCTCTGACATAATATTTAGTGGAAGCCGTTAAGCCCGTAAGCTGACTGGTAAAAACACCTGCCCCGTTAATGCTAATAACACCAACCTTCTTGCTGTCAATAGTTGGTTTTGGTGAGGTACTCCAGCAAATTCCCTGGTCAGTAACAGCAGAACCTCCCTTATCGGTAATGGTTCCTCCGCCCGTTGCACCAGTAGTTGTAATGGAAGTAAATTCGGTAGTAGTTAAAGTAGCGACAGCACCAGTTACCTCCGTCTTAGTAGTTGTAGGTTCTGCTACTTTTTCAGTTTTTTTACAGCCAACGAATAAAGTAAGAACCATAAACGCCGGGATGAGATATATTTTAGGTTGGTTATTCATTTTTTTTCGTTATCAGAAGTTAATGCCGATAGATTTAAGCACTAATAATTAAGAGGAATGATCATAATCTTCCTACGAACACCTTATTAAGCGTAAGTATTTTTTATAGAAAAACACCCTGGGAAAGTGACCATCCCAAGGTGTTTATTTAATCTATTTAGCCCACTTCAATAATTTGACGCTTTTAACTTTTATATATTGGCCAGAATTATCTATCGATACGCCGAAACCTATTGAGACAGTGGTTTGTTGCGTAAGTGAAAAATTCAATTCACCATCAGCGATATTAGCATAAGCAATAGCCGCAGCCGGAATATCAGTTACATTCGGTAAGGTATTACCGGCAGCAACAGCAATATACCTTGAACCTCCGCTATTCTGATCAATACCTGATAACCTAAAAGTATATCTGCCCGCGGGCAATGTGATGGTTTGATAAATAAGACCATTGGTAACAGGTGTATTGATTCCCCAGCCGGATTCGAAAGATAATACACCAACGCCACTTCTTAACTCATACCCACCATATTGATTGTTGTTGATATTCTTAGCACCTGAACTAGTGGTCCATCCTGCTAATGTTCCCCATCTTGATCCATCGTAAGCAGCTCTTGTAAATGGGCCGGTATTCGATAATAAGCTGGTCATATCTTCATCAACGGAGAGATTGGCCGAATAAGCTACTCTGAAAGTATCTACACAATTTGTATCGGGCAGAAACAAAGTACGGTACTTAAATGTAGAACCACTCTTGTAATTTTTAAGAATTGTTTTGGTAGAATCAATCGGTGTTCTAACCGTAACCAAGGTGTTGCTGGAATTGGTATACTGAAGTTCAGTGGTAAAAACACCGGTTAATTTATCCATACCTAACCACTGGATGGTTGCGTTGCCATCTGTTCCTTTAACCGCTGTGGAAATCCCGCGGTTACTTAGTGAAGCTTTATAACGATCGCCATAAGATCTGGCATTGGCATAAACCGGAATAGACTTATTACCCGCTTTATCATAAGTATATATGGTAAAATTCTGTAAACCTTCTGTACTGATGGGTATAGAGTAATTAAGTGTATCTACGATATTTTTTTTCACAACCGGGATTACTATTGAATCTTTTTTGTTGTTCCAAAATATTTTACAACTTACAACTTTAGGATCTGCCAGAAAAAGTCCTTTTAACACTACTCTCGAATCACCGGAATACATTTTCACAGAATCCAGCTTACCTGTATAAGAAATTTCACCACCTGCTACAAATTTCTTAAAGTCATCCTGTTTGGTACAGGCACTGTAAACACCTGCAACCAATATGAGCAAGGCAAAAACAGTTAACTTTTTATATTTTTTTGATTTATAATTATTCATCTTTATAATTTTTAAATGAAACTTAAATCGCTATCGCGGATCTCCATAACATTGAATCTCAGAAATGGATTGAAAAGTTGTGCCCTGCCAGTTTTTATTAGATTTAATGCGCAGATAACGGAATTTTTTACCAACAGCTCCAAAAGTATAACTGATACCGGCATTGGCAAAGGCATAATCTTCTGATGTTTGAACACCATAAGCACTACCTGATGGTTTTGTAGATTTATATGATCCAATCATTACCCAATTATTAAAGCTACCATCTGCAGGAGGGTTATCCGATGCCCAGATCTCAAAATCCTTTAAATTTCCACCATAATAATACATCCTTCCGGCATTCAGATATTCAGGATAGTTCCACACCACAATTCTGCTTAAAACAGCAGGTTTTCCGATATCGAAAGTTACCCATTGTGGTGTTATCTGTGTTACATCTGTAAGTGAACACCTTGGCCAGTCAATAAAGTTATTATCCCACATATTCTCTAATGCAGTTGAAGTGTAAGTCTGTACTGCATCTGTTGGAAGTTTTAACGCTTTATACAGCGATTTAGAAAGTGCTGTTTCATACAGTGGCTTTAAGGTAGTATATAAGGTATCACTATAATTTAACCACCTGTCGCGAATAGTAATGGCAAATTTACTGCTAAGTGTGTCCAAACCACGAATTGACTGGTTAATATCTGCCGCAGAAGTGTATATGTTTTTACCCAGCGATTCATATTTACCATTTTTCATGATCATTACTTCAATGGATAAATCGGCTTTGGCCGGATTGCTTGATGTAAAGTTAATCCCTGCAAAATCAGGTATCACTTTTAGGTTTCTGAACACCCCCCTAATTGGATTTTCCAAAGGTTTTATTTTAACAATTTTTGGTGCTGAAGCGACCTCACTTCTGTTTACAGCATAAATCATCACTTCATGTTCATTGGTATCGCCAAAGCCTTCTACCAATAGGCTGCTGCTATAATAAGATGCTTTAACTTCAGCCTGCGTACCATTTGCTAGTTTATATACCGCTTTAACATAAAGCAAATCCTTGTCAGCAGGCAAGGTATAGCTAATTTTTGCATTTGCCGGACCGTTCTCTACTAAAATGTTGGAAACCTGCCCTGGTGGCGTTTCATTCTTTTCGAATGGTATAAGTGCCTCCTGCTTACATCCTATAAATGATACTATCATCATTGATAGCACCCAAAAAAATAGTTTATTAATCTTTTTCATATTTTTCTATTGATTAATGATAATTTTACCATCCAGGGTTTTGTACCAGATTAGGGTTAACTGTCAAATCATAAGTTCTAATTGGCCACAAATAATCACGCGGTGCTATAAAATTCTGATTTAATACCGTTCTCACACGATAATAAGACTGCTCGTCAGGCTGGTTTACACTCCATGCTGTAATGGGCTGGTTAAACATCTCGGCTGCACGTTTCCACCTTCTGATGTCCCAATAGCGGCTACCTTCAAAAGCCATTTCAATTAAACGCTCCTGTTGAATAATCTGGCGCATACCATCTTTAGTGGTATATTTTGATGGATTGGTTGAATAGTTCGTCCATGATGTTTCTACACTTTGTAAACCTGCCCTGGTTCTGATTTTATTAATATAATTATATACATCAGAAGAAGGACTTGACAAAGTCTCATTTAATGCTTCCGCATACATCAGATATAAATCTGCTAAACGGACCTCCGGCCATGCATAAGTTCTGTATGTTGCCCCGCTGTTGCTTTGCGACATATTCCAATCCACCACTTTCTTAACAAAATAACCAGTTTCATTATACCAGCCAAAGTTATTTGCGCCGGCCAATTGTGTAGATTTTGCTTCAACAGTATAGGTATTTTCATCAGAGCCTGAAGGGCTGTCATATTTGTACCAGGTAGCGCCGTCAAATGCTAAATCGGCATAGAAACGTGGCTCTCTGTCAAAATTTAATCTTGCAGTATTATACCCTTCTTTGATGTAAAAACGCTCAGCTTTTACCGCTTTCCTAATAGTATAGCGATTACTGAAATCGAGTGTTTTATCTTCATTGATAGGTACTCCGTTTTTTGAATAAAACATCTCTGCAATCTTAATAGGCGGCGCTAATTGTTGTCTGGCTGATCCTACCGGGATCGGATCTGAACCTTTCATTAAACGTGGCATAGCTACCTGTTGCATAAATGATGATAAACTATTTGGGTTAGCCCAAACATGCTCAGAATTTTGAGCAACTCTTTCCGTCAAAGCTCCTCTGATGGTAAGCTGCCTCAATGTACTGTCAGATAATTTAAACTGTGACCCAGGAAATTGATATAATTTAAATCCTGCACTTTCGGCTGCATCTACCGCAGCTTTTGCCGCATCCTTAGCCTTTATCCATTTATTAGCATCGTATGTAGTATTAAAAAGGGCAACTCCATCTTTATCCCTGAAGCCTGCATAATCTGTATTTCCATTAAACAACGGGCTTGCCGCTGTGAGGAGTAATCTAGCCTTAATTGCAAGTGCGATAGGTTTTGTAATACGTCCCAGCTCATTGGTCCTATCGGTAATAATCATGGGTAAGTTGGTTGTCGCTTCATCCAACAAATTATTCACATAATTTACACAATCATCAAAAGGCATCCTTTTAATCCTTACTTCCTCAACAGATGCATCAAGATTCAGATTTTTATCTACGATTGGAATCGGGCCATACATACGCAGCAGCAAAAAGTTATAATATGCTTTTAAAAATTTTACTTCTGCAATCCAGCGCTGTCTTTCATCCAATTTAAGATCCGGAACTTTGGTTTGATCCTGTACATTATCCAAGAAAATATTACAAGTTCTGATCGCTTTGTATAAACCAAAGTTATCATTATATCCTCCTCCCTGATAACGTCCATTCCATGCATCCATTAATGGATTGTCGGCATTCTGGCTACCTCTGGCTATACGCCAACCATAGGAGATAAATTCCCGCTCTTCTATATTTGACCAGATTTCATCCCCAGCCATAAACCCCATATTATATAATGGTTCGCCGTCTTTAGGCAAAAAGGAATAACAGGTAAATAAATACTTTTCTGCCTCACTTCTTAAGGTAAATGCATTGTCTATTGTGGCCACGTTATCAGGAACGATATCCAGATACTTTTTACACGAGCCCAATAAAACTAAACTCAGCATTAAAATGGTGGCAAACCCCATTAAACCAGGCTTCTTTTTATTTTGAAATAATATTTCGGTACTTTTCATTGTATTTTCTTTAACAATCTTTAAAAACTTAAACTCACACCTAAATTGTATACCGTTTGTACAGGGTAACCTAAACCGTTTCCACCCATTTCGACATCCCATAAGCTAAATGAACTAAATGCGGTAGGATTACTGGCATTTAAATAAAACCGGGTAGCCTTGATTCCAAGTTTGTTTTGGATTCTAGTTGGAAGATTATAACCAATCTCTACCGTTTTTAATCTTAAAAATGATCCATTACGCATCCACCAGGTTGATGTTTGATTATTATTAGCAATAAATTTATCGCTCAATCGTGGCCAGAATGCATATATATCACGATTTTCTTCACTCCAATGGCTCTTGGCAATCACATCAAGAAGACCATTTTGCGAACCTCCGTTAAATACAAAAGGAGAAATATTTTGCGGATTGATAAAAAATGATGAACGGGCAGAACCTTGGAAAAAAGCAGAGATATCAAAACCTTTAAAGCCAAATGTTCCTCCAAAACCATAAATAATTTCTGGTGCTTGTGGTAGTCCGATAGGCACAGCATCCGCTTCTGATATGATACCGTCCCCATTTACATCTCTGTATTTGAGATCACCACCACCGTAATCAAGTCCAGGTTTACCGGCAAACTGCACAGGTGAATTTTTGGCTTCAGCATCGTCAACAAATAGCCTTTCTGCGATATATCCAAAAGTTTGCGTACTTGGTAGTCCTACACGGGAGCGGTATGCCTCATTTGTATTATAAGCAGGCTCATCGTTGATTAAGATTTTATTAGTAGCATAGGTAAGATTACCTCTTAACTGCAAATACATACCGTTTCCAAAAGACTTGTTATAATTAGCCGAAAAGTCAACTCCCCTGCTTTCCATCTCATTGGTATTGGCCTTAACTGCCGCCTGAAGTCCCATTGTACTTGGCACATATACCCTATCTGTTAAAATATTTGAGCGGTTTTGTTTATATACATCAATATTGAGACTTAATGCATCAAACAGGGTCATGTCCAAACCAAGATTGAGTTGCTTAGATTTTTCCCATGTGATTAAAGGATTTGCATAACGAGAAATAGAGATACCATTTTTATAATAAAAGTTATTCTCTCCAAATGTTCCGCCAAAATCTCCATTATTCATGTTTACCTCTGAAAGATAGAAGAAACGATCCTGAGTTCTTCCAATTTGATCATTACCGGTTATCCCATAAGTGGCTCTTAATTTTACATTGCTTAATACTTTGCTCAATGGCTTGAAGAATTTTTCATTTGAGATCAAATAACCCAAACCAAATGATGGAAAGAAACCAAAACGATTATTTGCAGCAAAACGCTCCGATCCATTATAACCAAAATTGAATTCTGCCAGATAGCGATTATCATATCCATAAGTTGCACGTCCGGACACGCCCTGATTACGGGATGGCAACGACAACTGAAGACTTCCTGCATTTGCAGCCAGATAATTCCTCATATTGGTAATCAACATTCCGGTTACCGCGTGTTTCTCTTTAAAAGTATGATTATAATTTACAGCTACTTCTGTATAAAAAGTAGAGTTTAAACTTTTAGTTCCTTCTGAATAATTAAGATATTCTGTTCCTGTAAGTCCATATGTTGGAGGTGCACCACTATTTAATAAGTTGAGCATAATATCTCCACCTGCCGGATTAGGAACAGCTGAATAGTAAAAAGGATTATAATTGCGCGCAATATCAAAATAGGAATACCGGATTACGTAAGACATCAGTCGCGCACTTAAACCTGGTAGTACCCCTTTTAAATCTTGCTTTAGTTCAATTTGTGTTTGTAAGGTTGAAGAATTGTTATCCTGATATCCTTTCACCATTTCTGCGTAAGGATTAATATAAAGTGATCCACTAGGAGAAATTGCGTTACCGAATAGAGGATGTTTGGAATAGGGCTGATAACTTGCAGGATAAACTGCAGGGAACATCACCGGATTTGACCAAAGTGCCTGATTAAAAATCTTCTGACCGCCATTGATTTTATTTCCCTTATCATCAAAACCGCCAACCGGGCCTCTGTAATCATCAAACTGACCATAAACCCTCACAATAGCTTCCGTAGTGTTGGTTAGGTTTATATTAACCGTAGATCTCAATGAATAGTTTCTAAGTTTGATGTTACTATTGAAATTATTGAGATCTGCCACTTTCAGTACCCCATTATCAATATTATAAGTACCCGAAATATAATAGCTTGCTTTACTTCCACCACCCGTTACGTTCATATTATAACGTTGGTTAAATGTATAATCCTTAATTAACTCTTTTATCCAGTTGTTATTAGGATATAAAAGCGGATTCTCACCAGCCGCCGTAGCATCAATTTTAGTCTGCAGGTAAGGCAATATCGCCAATCTACTCCTGGTCAAAGCTGCTTCGTTAGCCAGTTTCATATAAGTAACATTATCTGCGAATTTGAAATTTTTCGTATTGCCGGATAATGAAGTTTCAGCACGGAAAAAATATTTGGTTTCTCCAGCCTGTCCTGCTTTTGTTAAAATCAAAAGTACACCATTTGCACCCCTGGCCCCATAAACTGCTGAAGCAGTTGCATCCTTCAACACGTTGAATGAGGCAATATCATCAGGCTGTAAACGTGCCATATCATTTTGAGTAGATTCTACACCATCAATCAAAATTAACGGATCTTGCTTACCTGCACCGAAACTACCCAACCCCCGAATAAAAAAAGACGCATTATCTGCACCTGGTTCACCGCTACGTTGATAAGCAATCATACCAGCCACTCTTCCTGCCAGCATTGTTGTCAGGTTACTGGTTGGTCCTTTTAGCTCTTTTGGGTTAATGGAAGTGATGGAACTGATCACACTGGTTTTTTTCTGTGTACCAAAACCAACCACAGCAACGTCATTAAGTGTATTCGCATCCGGCTTTAATACTACGCTAATAGTATATACTCCATCACTTCCATGTTCATAGTCAGCAATGCTTTTTGTTACTGCTTTGTATCCCACTAAGCTAAAAAGTAATTTTCCAGATTTTGCAACCTTAATGGTATAGCGCCCCTGATCATCTGTGGATATTCCACGGCTTGATCCAGATACCTTAACGTTTACCCCGGGTAAACCGCCTACAGTATCTCTCACCACCCCCTTAACAGTTACTTCACTTTGTGCAGAAGCAGAAAAACAAAAGCCCGTGAACATTATTATGCCCACAAGCGTTCGGAAAACGCTTCCACGGAAAAATAAACAGCCCGAATTTTGAGCCTTCTTTTTGTAGATTTTTCTCATTGTTTGATTTTAGTTTGATATAGTTTGTCGATTAGTTTATTCATGAGCATACCAATCACCATATGGTCAAACCTTATGATGGCAGATATTCTTACTTTGCAAAACTCAGCTGAAAGCTTTTCTAGTTAGTGAAAGAGCTTGATGATAAATTAGGCAAAATCATCTATTATAGAGATAACTATAAGCAGATGTTATTCTAATGTTTTTAATAGTTTGGTTTTCTTCATATGTGCATTATTATATTTGGTTGGTTGCAACAAATTAACTACTAAAATCCCTATCCGAGTGAGGGGCAATATGGTAATTTTTAGGGGCCAAATTAATATGAAAAGCCTTTCAACTACTCAATTAAACACATTTCATCAAATTAAAACGTTTAACTAACGTTTATTTTTTTTCGAAAAAAAATTATTACTAACGCACGAAGTTTTGAAGAATACAGCAAATGGTTATAATACTTGTTAAAGTTTAGATACCCTCTGGTTTCGATGACATTATAATATAGCAGGATTCTAAGTCCTTTAATTCGAAATTATGATCCAGCCATCGTCAAAAAGTTATGATATACTTCATAAACCACTTTGTAATGGGCTTGTTGTTCTTATCTTTGTAAGCAATTTTGGCGTTGCCATTATTTGGTTGGGCAAAATCAGTCTGTAAGAAAAACTGTTACCTTCCTTTAATATCAATCTTAGCATTAAAAACTACTTTAAAAACAATACAATTATAATGTCTGACGAAAAAATAATCTTTTCAATGGCAGGAGTAAATAAAATTTACCCTCCACAAAAACAGGTTTTAAAAAATATTTACCTTTCTTTCTTTTACGGGGCTAAAATCGGGGTTATCGGTTTAAACGGCTCTGGTAAGTCATCTCTTTTAAAAATTATTGCTGGTTTAGATAAATCTTATCAGGGCGAAGTGGTTTTCTCACCAGGTTATTCGGTGGGTTATTTAGCGCAAGAACCGATCTTAGATCCAGAAAAAACCGTTCGCGAGGTGGTTGAAGAAGGCGTTGCCGAAGTTACCGCCATTTTAAAAGAATACGAAGAAGTAAATGAGGCCTTTGGTTTGGAAGAAAACTATTCTGATCCTGACAAAATGGATAAGTTAATGGCCAGACAGGGCGAACTTCAGGATAAAATCGATTCTTTGGGCGCCTGGGAAATTGATTCGAAATTGGAAAGAGCCATGGATGCCTTACGTTGCCCTGATCCTGACACTAAAATAGGTGTATTATCGGGAGGTGAACGCCGCCGTGTGGCCATGTGCCGTTTATTGCTTCAACACCCTGATGTATTGTTACTGGATGAGCCTACCAACCACTTGGATGCCGAAAGTATCGATTGGTTAGAGCAATTCTTACAAAACTACGAAGGAACCGTTATTGCAGTTACCCACGATAGGTATTTCTTAGATAATGTGGCCGGATGGATTTTAGAGTTAGACCGCGGTGAGGGTATTCCATGGAAAGGGAATTACAGCAGCTGGTTAGATCAGAAAGCAAAACGTTTATCGCAGGAAGAGAAAACAGAAAGCAAACGCCAGAAAACTTTGGAACGTGAGCTGGAATGGGTACGTATGGCACCAAAAGCACGTCATGCAAAATCTAAAGCACGTTTAGCCAACTACGATAAATTAGCTTCAGAAGATGGCAGAGAAAGAGAAGATAAATTAGAGCTCTTTATTCCTGCAGGCCCACGCCTGGGTAATGTGGTAATTGAAGCAACAAATGTTACCAAAGCTTACGGCGATAAAGTATTGTTCGATAACTTAAACTTCTCCCTTCCTCCAGCAGGTATTGTGGGTATTATTGGTCCCAATGGTGCAGGTAAAACCACATTATTCCGTTTAATTACCGGACAGGAAGAAGCAGATGCCGGTACTTTCCGTGTTGGCGAAACGGTTGAGCTGGGTTATGTAGATCAGATGCATAATGATTTAGATGCCGATAAAACCGTGTACGAAAATATTACCGATGGATTAGACAATATACAATTGGGAAATAAAGCGGTTAACGGACGTGCTTATGTTTCAAAATTCAACTTTAATGGTGGCGATCAGCAGAAAAAAGTAGGTATTTTATCAGGTGGTGAGCGTAACCGTGTGCACTTGGCCATTACCTTGAAAAAAGGAGCCAATGTATTGCTATTGGATGAGCCAACCAACGATATTGACGTGAATACTTTACGTGCACTGGAAGAAGCCTTAGAAAACTTTGGTGGTTGTGCCGTAGTGATCAGTCACGATAGGTGGTTTTTGGATAGGATCTGTACACACATTCTTGCTTTCGAAGGTAACTCTGAAGTTTACTTCTTCGAAGGCAACTATTCAGATTATGAAGAAAACCGCAAAAAGCGCTTGGGCGATGTTACCCCAAAACGCATCAGATATAAAAAATTAAATTAATACAAAGTCCCGATTTTCATCGGGACTTTTTTGTTTGAGAAGCGTAATTTGAAATATATTTCCAATTTCACCGAAGTCAGGTTTAGCGTCATTTTACTATAAAACTTGACTTCTTTTATTGCCGCTACATAGATGGTTGAAAAGGATTTGGCCTTTGGTTTTCTTTCGCTTTGCGTTTCCCCCTAAAAAAGAAGTACAGGTTAATAAACAGCATAATTCCAAGATAAATGGCAAAGCCACCAATTTTAGAACCCAATGCCTCAATTAAATTACGGTAATCGTTAGCGCCAATCGTAATCTTCATAATGAGCAGTGCGAAACCAATGTTCAATAGATAAAAACCCGTTTCGAAGAGTTTGTTCGTCGCATTGGCAATCTCTTCTCTTCCCTTAAAAATATCTAACATATATACCTTACTGTTTTTGAACAGCGTTTTTGAAACATAAAAAGTCAAAAAAAGTGCAACTGGTAAATAAACTGCGTAGCCGATTAAAATTTTTGTCGTTTCCATAATTGAAAATTTTAGATTGTTACTTTATTAATTTATGAATGGTATTGGTAAGCAAATAGATATTTAAATAGTGAAGAATAGACAGGATGCAAACAATGGTGGCCACTTTTACCGACATCACTTCTACAAGCTGCTGCGATGAAAGGATTGTCTCCCACCCTATTAATGTCATGGCACAGTAGCCAATATTCACCAAGTAGTAAGAAACCAGTAACGATTTATTAATCTGCTGACAGAGATCGAGATGATCGGGAATGAGTTCGGCTACAAAGATATTTCCGTTACGGTAACATATTTTTCCTACTACTACGATGATGAATACGATAACCGTTATAAAGATGGCATATCCGAGTACATTGTAATCCATAACCAACAATTTTAAATTATTTAATTTTCAGGAAAAACTGAAAGAATAGATTAAAAAAATACGCCCCTTTGGAGGCATTCTTAAAAATATATTATACTCTTTTTCCTTTCACCATGTAAAAGTAAGTCAAATTTACTAAACTTTCAAATATTACTGAAAATTAATTATAAAAGATCACTTCGTTACCATTAACAAACTTAATATAAGAAACATCTTTCCTTTGGTTAAGCAAAGGAAAGATGTTTTGATTTACATTGGTCAAATTTCTGCATCATGTTAACTGATGAACTTATAATTAACAAGTGAACTAATGGCCAATGAACTTCTAGCGACTATTTTTCAAGGCTTTTTTCACCGCAACATCCGTCACTTCTTCCATTATTTTATAACCTGCAAGGTTAGGATGAACACCATCAACTGTTAGTTCAGCCCGCTGTCCTTTCCTTTCGTCTACCAGCGGCGTCCAATAATCCAAAATGGTGTAATTTCTATCTTTGGCATAGGCCTCAATTTTTTCATTTAAGTTCACAATGGAATCGGCCGCTTTAATACGCTTATTCCATGGATATTCGTAAACAGGCAGATATTTACAGAGTATTACCTTAATATGGTGTAACCGCGCCAGTTCTGCCATCGATTTAATGTTATCCATAATCTTATCCGTGGTAACATGACCAGTATTGCCCGCAATATCATTACTACCTGCCAAAATAATCACCACTTTTGGTTTAAGGTTAATTACATCCTGCCGGAAACGGATAAGCAGTTGCGGCGAAATCTGCCCACTTATCCCCCTATCCAGATATGGGTTTTTAGCAAAATATTCAGGATCTTTCTGTTTCCAGAATTCAAAAATCGAACTCCCTAAAAATACCACCCGCTTTTCTTTTCGGTTTGGAGGTGGCAAAAGCTCATTCTCTTTCTGGTACTTTGTAAGGGCCGCCCAATCATCGGCAAAGTTTTCTTTTTCAGGTTTATTGTTTAAAGAATCCGCTTTCTGAGCCTGGGCAAACAAACTACTTGTAGAAATCAGCAAGATAAAAAACAAGAAATTACTTTTCATGGGGATATGTTATTGGTAAACGAGCGAAACGCTAAACTAAACAAACCGGGTTTAATTATTCTATTCGTCGACATTAAAGTTACCATTCGTTTTACCTTTTTTATTTCCAAACTGGCTCAGGTTATAACTCAAGGTAGCTTGTACAAAACGGCTGATAAACCTTGTCCTATTCTCGGAGATAGAGTTATTGGTAATACTGGTGCTAAAAAGTGCCCCCTGATTAAATAAATCGTTCGCCTGGACAGAAAAAAGGAGTTTGTTGCCCTTAAGGAACGAAGTATTTATTCCCATGTTTACCAGTAAAGGATTGCCGGCATACAAACTATAGCCAAAATTCAAGCTTTTAGAAGCCGATGCATTTACCCGAAAATGCTTGTCGGGGATCCAGCTGACACTTCCACTCAAAGCCACAACCTGTACATTTTTAATGTTTTGGTTCATTACCGAATAGGTATTTGAACTGAAACTATACGACGCACTGGTATTAAAAGAATATTTTTTCTGATTGAGGTTAAACCTAAATCCGTTCGAAACGTTAATGCCGCTACTCCTGTTCAATACATTATCGGTATAAAAAACATTGTGGCTGTAAGCAACATTCCCATTTATAGATAAAGACAGTTTATTATCAAGCATTCTTTTGTTGAAAGAATAATTTCCTCCTACATTATAAATGCCGTTCACATTCTCGTAGGTGGTTTGTTGCTTTAAGCTGTTCAGCGTATCCCTGAGAAAAACTGTATTGCTTACCACGCTGTTAATGGCGAAAGTTCCCGATAAGCCAGCCATAATACTTAAGCCAGATTTCGTACTAAATTTGTTAAAACTCAGATCAGCAGTGTGGCTCGATGTCGCTTTCAGGTCGGGGTTACCAATAATTAGGTTCTGTACATCATTATTGTTCCTTACTGGCTGCAGTTTATTAAAATCAGGCGAATTGGTATAACCATTATAGCCAAAACTCAGGTTTCCGTTGTCTTTAATCTGATAGCTTAAATTGGCCGAAGGAGAAAAATTCAGCTGATAATTTTTGAGTTCCTGTCCGGTGTTCTGGTATTTACCAATAATGATGCTTGGCGAAAAATTAAGACCAAAATTATAACTGATCCGGTTGCTATTGGTATTGTAACCGATGCTGATATTCTGGTTAATGAAATTCGATACATAATCCTGTCCTAATGAATCGACCACAAAACTATTTCCCAATGGACTGGTAACGGACGTAGTTTGTAGGTTCCTGCTCCTGCTTACCGAAAAGCGATAGGAAAAATTGATAAAACTGTATCCGCTACTATCATCTACCTTTTTTAAGGAGTTTGAAAACTGGATATTTCCACCAAAGTTCGAATTTGAAGTATTATTATCTACCAAACGGTTTAATAACGAATCTTTAACCAGTACATTTGTAGTTTCGTTATAATAACGGATAATATCGTTAATGATACTGTTGCTATTTCCGCCACTGCTGCCAAAATTGAAACCCATGGATAGCGAACGTTTATTATTGGCCAAACGCCTTGACCAGTTGATGCTTCCATTAAGATTTGGATTACTATTGCGGGAAGCCGAATTGGAAATAAGATCCTGCTTGATATAGCCTGTTTTATTGGAGGTAGAAAAAGCATCATTCCTGGTATTGGCCAAAGAACCGGCCAGCGAAGCATTGAAATAATTCTTTTTTGTAGCACCGTTTAACCCCAGGTTAATGTTATTGTTTAAAGAATTAGAGTTATTGGTACTTTCCCTTAAATCGTAAATGGTTCCCTGTGGGTTAAAAGTTTCGAGGTAATTGCTCTGAATGGATTTATTGGTGCCGCTGCTAAAATTATAACTCCCGTTAACGCTAAATTCTTTTGAAATTTTATCCCTGATATTACCATTCAAGGCACCATTATTCATCTGGCTGAACTCATTATTGGTAATGCCATAGCGACCGCCAAAACCAATCTGTTTTGTTTTTTTCCATATACTGCCGTTGGTTCCCAGATTATGCGCATTGTTGGTGGCAGAATTCACATTCATTCCCCCAAAAATACCCTTATCCATGCCAGGCTTGGTAACCAGGTTCAGCATTTTTTGAGGGGTACCGATTTTAATGCCGGTAAAATTAGCTTCATCGCCATAATCATCAATTACCTGTAGTTTGGCAATGATATCTGCTGGTAACTGCCTGATATAATCTTCTACATTGCTGGTAAAAAAATCTTCACCATTTACCCGAAGCTTGGTCATTTTTTTTCCCATTGCCGTAACAGCACCTTTTTCATCAACCTCAATGCCCTGTAACTGTTTTAAAAGGTCTTCAACCTTGTCGTTTTCCCTAATGGTATAAGCGCCGGCATTATACTCGATGGTATCTTTTTTGATTTTAATGGGATCAATCTTTACTTTAACCTCTACATCTTCGAGGCGGATGCTTTCGGTTTTAAGCATAATTGGATCCAGGTTGGAACTTTTTTTGGAAGATTCGACTTCGTAAATTGACGCATAAGGTTTATAGCCCAACGCTTTTATACTAAGGTAGAATTTGTTGTGGCCTACTTTTGGGAATGTAAAATTGCCTTTCGAATCTGAATTAGACCGTAGGGTATCCTTATCGGTAATCAATTGGATACTTACCCCCTCAATAGGCTTTTTTAAAGAATCGGTTACGTGGCCGCTTATTTTAAACTGAGACTGAGCGAGAGCGTTAAAGGAGAAAGTGATCAGTATAAAAAATAATAAAAAGCATAAATTATTGCTTTTTCTCATCCCTCGGACCTCTTTTATAAATTACCAGACCATTTAAAAAATTACGCAGGATCTGATCGCCACAGGGTTTAAAATTTTCGTGGTCTTCATTCCTGAAAATATCGCCCAATTCTGCCTTGGTTACCTTAAATCCAACGAGGTCGCAAATGGTTATAATATCCTCTGTTTTTAATGATAAGGCCACTCTCAGTTTTTTTAATATATCATTGTTGCTCATTGCTAATTGTTGTAAAGTTATAATGTTGGGATGTTTTAAAGCTGTAGAATACTTAAAACGTTTAGTTGGCTACTCAGACTCCCGATTTCGGATTAATCTAACTCGCTACTTCTAATTTAAGTTTTTTCCCTTTAATTTTTTCGCCGCTTAATGCTTTTAATAATTTCTCTACTTTGCTTCTTTTAACCGCGACATAACTCGTAGTATCTTTAACTTCGATCAAGCCAAGATCTTCTTTTGTTAAATTACCTTTCTGCAAAAATAAACCTACAATATCAATTTTGTTAATTTTATCCTTTTTGCCATGTGCAAGATATAAAGTTATCCAATCGCTGGCTTCTGGTAATTTATACTGCTCTGATAAAACTTCTTCTTCAATATCATCCGGCAAATATTTATAATGCTCTTCTGTGGTTAAAATAGCGTATGCCGTTCCTTTTGCATGCATCCTGGCCGTTCTACCATTGCGATGGATATAAGCATCTTCGGTGTAGGGCAATTGATAATGTACAATATGCTCTACTTCAGGAATATCTAGACCACGGGCGGCTAAATCTGTTGTAATTAAAATCCGATGGCTACCATTTCTAAATTTAAGCAATGCCTTTTCACGATCGAACTGTTCCATCCCACCGTGAAAAACATCGTGACCTAAACCATTTTCGAAAAGTAAGTCACTTATCCGATCTACCGTTTCCCTATGGTTACAGAAAACCAATGTATTTTTACTACCTATTTTACTCAGTAATCGGAAAAGGTAATCTAGCTTATCGGCTGCGGGCGCAGTTATTTTTTTAAGCTTTAGATCTGGTTTTGCTTCGATATTTTTTGAAAAATCAACTTCAACAGGCACATTTAACTTTACAAAAGCCGGAATTTCCTCCATTTTGGTAGCAGAAGTAAGTATACGCTGTTTTAACGAAAGCAGTGATCCAATGATGTAAGACATGTCTTGCTCAAAGCCAAACTCCAGCGCTTTATCAAATTCGTCTAAAATTAAGGTCTCGATAAAAGATTCGTCAAAGTTTTGATGTTCTAAATGGTAAGCTATCCTACCAGGTGTTCCGATCAGGACAGCAGGTGGATGTGCAAGATTATTCTTTTCTATCCGTACGGCATGCCCACCGTAACAGCAGTTTACTTTAAACGGAGTACCCATTTGTTTAAAAACCTGCTCTATTTGTAAGGCAAGCTCTCTCGACGGTACCAAAACTAAGGCTTGCACGCCCTTAACTCCGGCTTTTAGGTTGGAAAGTAATGGCAATAAAAAGGCCAGCGTTTTCCCCGAACCCGTTGGCGCAATCAATATCACATCTTTACCAGTCTTGGCTGCTTTTACAGAAGACTCCTGCATCTCATTAAGTGCAGTAATGTTTAATTTTTTTAAGGCATTTTCTATCATTCCGCCATAAAGGTAATCATTTCTCTTTAGGGCTAAAACGGCATCCTTTTTTAGGGCTTGAAAAATCTTTCCCTGAGTTTCCGCAGGGTAGAAAAGTTTAATCTTTTCTCGAGCAACATTAACATATTACCACGTTTAGACATTGATGATAGCACTTTTTCGTTAACCGCATCAACTGATGATAAGATCTTGTCAGCCAGTTCATCTGCAAATTTATTCGCTCTGCTATTTTGTAATAACTGGAACTCTTGAATCAATTCTGCTCTCATAATTAAGAATTTTTAATGAATGTACAAATATTAACGGACCGAATAATAATTTGTTTCAAGAAATAATAAGTCCATCTAAACTATTATCACTAACTTGTTGATAACTAACTTTTTGTTAGCAAATAAACAATCTGCACTTAACACATATTTAATTTTTAGCGCCTATTTTTATAAAAACCTGATTACCATTCGTTAACCTCAAAAACTCAAATGTATGACGTGGAAAAAATTTAGTGGTGAAATTATTCAGTCTTCAATCCTCGAAGAAGTAGAAAATGCGATTATCAGAGAAACAGAAAATGGCTATAAGCTTAAAGTTTGCATCGGTACCGATTCGCAGGTTAAAGGGGCAGTAACCGATTTTGCAACCGTAATTGTTCTGTTAAGAGAACACCATGGTGGTTTTATGTACATCCACCAGGAAAAGAGCTCACAACAGGTAAGCATTAAAGAAAGAATGTTAATGGAAGTACAAAAATCTATTGAAACAGCTTACTCTATTTGCGATTTACTTGACATTTATGACGTAGCGCTTGAAGTACATGCCGATATCAACACGAGTCCATCGTTTAAATCGAACAAGGCACTTAATGATGCAATGGGATATATTTTAAGCATGGGCTTTATCTTTAAAGCTAAACCGGAAGCATTTGCCAGTTCTACCTGTGCGGATAAGATGGTACATTAGCAGAAAAGCTTTGACAAATTTCTTAGTCTAATGCTAGAAATTTGTCAAAGCCGATCTTTTTTATAAATAACATATAGTTTTTTTTTGGAAAGCAGTTTCAGTAGCTTTTGATTATTGTAGTCCCGCTCCCGCTTCTGCCGATGAAATATCGGCATCTCGCTCTGATCGGGTTTAGGGGGCTTAAACAGTGCAGCTATCCGGGGTAAAATAAACATAGCCGATATCAATCTCCTTACAAATTATACTGTTAAGTCTTCGACTACGCTCAAACTGGCATACATTTAGTATATTTCCCTAACTTTATGCCATCTAGTGGTCTTCGTGGTAAAAAAGATGTAAAATGGATAGCACACTCAACTCTGCGATCTCTGCGCCTTCATTCTGCGAACTTTGCGGTTAAACCTAAACTATTCTCAACAAAACCCCATCTTTGTTGTTGTGCTTTAAAACAAAGACTTGAAAACATATAGATTAGAATTTACCCAAGAACTCCCTGCTGATTTAGATACCGCATGGGACTTTTTCTCTTCACCATTGAATTTAGCCGAGATTACACCGAATAACATGACATTCGAGGTAACCTCCCCAAACATGGCCAATACCAAAATGTATCCCGGCCTGATCATTACTTACAAAGTTTCGCCCTTATTCGGTATCAAACTAAACTGGGTAACAGAAATAACGCATGTTAAGGATAAAGAATATTTTATAGACGAACAGCGGTTTGGTCCATTTTCATTCTGGCATCACCAGCACCATTTCGAAAAGGTACACGACGGTGTATTAATGCACGACATTTTGCATTACGGCATCGGTTGGGGACCAATTGGTACCATTGCAAATGCCTTGATCGTAAATCATAAAATCAATGAAATTTTCAAATTCCGATCTCAGAAAGTAGAAGAATTATTTGGAAAATTTTAGGCTGAACCAACTACCATTGTTTAGTAGAAATGGTTTCGACTTTCTTCTTGGCTTTTTCGACTCTGTTGGTGGCTAAATACTTTTTAAAATCATCGCCAAATTTTTCAACTTTAAGATAAGTGCTATTTAAAATATCTTTCCATGCACCTGCGTTCAGCTTACCTGGCGTACGCTCTAAAGGCACACCAATTTTTGTAGTTGGCACAAAATTCCCGTAACGATCTCTCTGGTATGGAATAAACAACATATTAGTTAGCCAGAATCTATATCTTCCATTACGTGCCTCAAAAACAAAACTATAACTTACCTCTCCACTGGGATGGCCAGCAACTAAAATTGTTTTATCAATTACTATCGTGCCTTTAGCTAAAACAGAAGAATCGGTAACACTTTCCTGAATCATCGATTTTTTATAAGCAACATTAACGAAAGCTTTTGCTCTTTGCAGTAAAGTATCTTTGCTTAGCAGTTGAGAATCTACAACCTTATAATAGATAAATTTACCGTTATCATCTTTAGAAAACTGTTTTTGCTGTGCAGATAATTGAATTGAAAAGGCGGCAAGAATAATAAAAAGAAGATATTTCATGTAAAATTGGTTAATAGATAAATCTAAATATTTAAAGGTAAGAAAAAGCCGTCCCGATTTCACATCGGGACGGCCTAATATTATTTATTTCCTTAAAAAGCGTAAACTGCCGCTAAAGAGAACTGGCCTCCATTTGGTGCAGCGGCGCCACCTTCTTTAAAGAAAGGTTTATCGCTATTGTGGTCTAATCTTACCTCTGGAATAAAGGTTAAACCACCAGATTTAATGTTTGCGGTAAGTGTTACTGCCGTAAAGGCCGTAGCTGGAACTGCACCTGCTGCTTTAAATTTGAAATATTCACCTCTTAACCCTAAAGTTACTGCATCTAATACTGCGTACTGCGGGTATAAAGCAGCACCAGCATAACTTCCTGGTACAGCACTATCCTTAATATCATAATTAGCGGCATTTAAACCTAATTTAAACTTTTCCGTAATCTGATATGCAGTAGTTAAATCCACAATCGTTCCGTACCCACCAAAACCCGCGCCCGATAAAGCATTAATGTAGGCTGTCCAACCTTCTACCGGTGCAACCATTAACTGACCGCCAATAGCCGAAACACCTCGCGATGCACTGTAAACATTCCAATCATTAAATAAACCAGCCATTAAACTTACTTTATCGCTGAATTTATAAGTTGCTTTAATACCTGCATTTTGGAATGGACCATTAGTAAATAAGTATGAAGTTGAGTAGTTGAAGTTTCCAACCGGAGAAATTACCTCATATCCAATAAAGGTACCCATGTAACCAGCAGTCATGCTAAATTCATTTGTGAACTCGTAGTTAACATATAAATTCTGGATATTAAATGAAGAACCACCAGCAGCGGCATCAGGAATAGATTGCGATTGTCCTCTCGGGCCAAAAGAAAGCTCTCCAACAAATGAAGCCTTGCCTGTTTTTTTCTTCAGCGCAATATCAATCATCCCTAGCGATACTGAGTTGTGATCTGTTACAAAAGATGTTTTTGCATTTAATGGATTCTTAGCAAAATCATATTTAAAGTACGTATCTACCGACCCTGAAATTTCAAGTGGTGATGTAGTGGTTTCTTGAGCCAGGGCACACGTAGTGCTGGCCATTGCAAAAATAGCTGTTAAAAGTTTCTTCATGTTTGAGCTTGATTTGAGTTTAGATATATAAAGTCCTTAAGAAATTGATTCTGTTAATGGGCTGTTTTTTTCGATATAGATGGCTCTCTCCTCTACCAGTAAAGTACCTTGAGAGTATTTTTCATCATGCTGAGAAGCATCAAGACCTAGTTCTTCTTCTTCTTCAGAAACCCTGATTGGATTGATCAGATTTACCAGTTTGAAAATAACGAACGATACAACGAAACTGAAGATGATTACGATTACAGCGCCTTTTAGTTGTGTAATAAAGAAAGCTGGGTTACCATAAAATAATCCGTCAGCACCGGCAGCATTTACTGTTTTTGTAGCAAAAACACCAGTTAACAACATACCAACAATACCACCTACACCATGACAAGGAAAAACGTCTAATGTATCATCCAAACTGGTTTTTTGTTTCCATGTAACTACAAGGTTAGAGATAACTGCAGCAATAGCACCAATAAATATACTTGATGAAATACTTACAAAACCTGCACCTGGTGTAATAGCTACCAAACCAACTACTGCACCGATACAAAAACCTAACACAGAAGGTTTTTTACCTCTTGCAACATCAAAGAACATCCACGATAAACCTGCAGCACCTGCAGCAGTATTTGTAGTTAAAAATGCCGAAACAGCTAAGCTACCTGCACTTAATGCAGAACCTGCATTAAATCCAAACCAACCGAACCATAATAAACCAGTACCAATTAATACATATGGAATATTAGCCGGTGGAACTTCTTTATGCTCTAAGTGAGATTTTCTACGTTTTAAAACCAATGCTCCTGCTAAAGCTGCCATACCTGCAGAAATGTGTACTACTGTACCGCCTGCAAAGTCTAACACACCCATTTTAAACAAGAAACCTTGTGGGTGCCATGTCCAGTGAGCCAAAGGAGAATAAACAAATATTGCGAACAAAACAATAAACAGAATGTATGAAGTAAAACGAATACGTTCTGCAACTGCTCCAACTACCAAACCTGGCGTAATAATGGCAAACATTAATTGAAACACAGCAAATAAAGAAAGCGGAATAGTTAAATCCGATCCTCCTTGAAGATGTGGTGCTCCAGAATTTACACCTTTGAAGAACAAAAATGTTGATGGATTTCCGATAAAGCCACCAATAGTATCTCCAAAAGCCAAACTAAAACCAACAACTGTCCACAAAACTGTAATTACTCCTGCCGCTACAACACTTTTAATCATTGTGGATAATACATTTTTACGGTGAACCATACCACCATAAAAGAATGCAAGACCTGGGGTCATTAAAAATACAAGCGCTGCTGCGATTAATATGAATGCAATATCAGGTCCACTATACTTGCCTTCATCAAAATTAGGGAGAAGCGGAATAAATAGAGCGAAAATCGCGACGATCATTAAGATCGCGAAAGGCGCAAACTGTTTAAAGGAGAATTTACTCATAGTTTTTAGTTTAATTTGTTTGTAATATTTAATTATTAATCAAACGTTTGACAATAATTGATCAAACGTTTGATTTATTTTTATAAAAATACGATATATTGTAGTTTTTACACCATTAAATTAAAATATTTTAATAAAAACAAATGATTTTTATAAAATAGAGCAAAAATTAACCGTAAAATTAAAAATAACAAAAAATTCAGCGGATTTTAATGTAAGTTTTTAATAAAAACAAAATCACATATTAACCATCATTTATCCAATTTTAGCTAAAATTTGTAATTTTTAACCTAAAAAACTCATCAATAACAGAAAAACCCATGAAATTTCATGGGTTTTTCTAAAAATTATTAAAAATTTTATCTTTTTAAGAAAAATAAGCAGATCCTTGAACTATCCCTCTTTTTTCTATTTCTTTATCCATATACGTTTGAATTGCCGATTTATTAAGCCCCCAGTTTGGTGCAATTAGCAAATCCCAGTCTGAAATGCCAAAAAGGCGTTGAATAACAATATCTGGACGCAAAAGCGGGATCAACTCGCAAAGCAGATCCGTATATTCTTCAAGTGAAAATAACTTAAAAGGCTCTTTTTTGTATTTAGCGCCCATTATAGAACCCTCCACAACATGAAGATGGTGAAATTTAACAAACTTAATTTGCGGAAAACGGTTAATTTCATGAATATAACCATACATCTGCTCTCTGGTTTCCCAAGGGAAACCAAAAATAGTATGCACACACAAATCAAGCTTACTGTCTTTTAAAAGCTCAACCGCAGCAACAAATTCGCCATGACTACAGCCCCTGTTAATCTGATCGAGGGTTTCATCATAGATAGATTCCATACCCATCTCCAAGTCTACGTCAAAACGATCGGTATAACTTTCTAATAAAGCTACCTTTTCGGCATCGATACAGTCAGGACGGGTACCCACTGCAAACCCCACTATATCTTCGGTATTAATAGATAAGGCCTCATCGTACATCATCTTTAAATAATGCACCGGAGCGTAAGTATTAGTGTTCGGCTGAAAATAAACAATATACTTATCAGCTTTATAAGAGGTTTTAGCCCTTAACATGCCTTCGGCAAGCTGATCTTTAATATTTGGATTTTTACGCGAAGGTTCTGGTGTAAAAGAATCTACATTACAATAAGTACATCCACCGTAACCCTTGCTACCATCGCGATTAGGGCAGGTAAAACCACCATCTACAATTACTTTAAACACACGCTGCCCTTTATACTTTTCGCGCAAATACGTACCGTAATTTTTATACCCCTTTATCCCTGAATCTACAAGTGTTCCCATTAATTGCAAAAATACGCTTTTTGTTCGAGACACAAGGTTAGATTTGAGATATTAGAGCGGAGATGTGAGATTAGGCGTACAATTGGGGCTAGGGAAAAACACACTGCTGATCATTAAAGTTTAGAAATTCTATTTTTTTTAGAAAATCAACACCTGTGTTTCACTTTCATGTCAGGCCCGCCACAGGTACCTGGCAGGTCTTACACCCTGACCGGTATTTGCCATGTCGGGTTTAGAATAAGCTGTTACCTGCACAAATCTAAGTTAACTAAACCCGGTAGCAGCGAGCACGAGGCAATAGTTCATTGCCGAAGAAAAGCGGATAACGGGGCTTTCGGAACCTATTGATGCAGAACCCTGATTTTCAAAATGTAAAAATTAGATTTGGGGCGGTAAGATTTAGCATATATATATAAGGTAGATGGTTTAGGGTTTAGGGTTTAGGGTTTAGGTAAACAACCAGCAACTCAACAGCGTTTAAAAATTTAGTTCTTTTTTTAGAAAAGCAAAACCTGTGGTTCTTCGCAGTGCCAGTCCCGCCACATGCTCATACGCCTGCAGGCCTTAGGCGCGGGGCCGGTATCCGCCATGTCGGGTTTAAAATAAGCTGTTACCTGCACAAACCTAAGCTAACTAAACCCGGTAGCTGCGAACACGAGGCAATAGTTCATTGCCGAAGTAAAGCGGATAACGGGGCTTTCGGAACCGATAGATACCAACTCTTGCTTTTCAAAATCAGATTGAGGGGGTTAATATCAGATGAGGTCTAAAAGCCGGGTTGGCAAGCAGTATTCTTTAATGTAAAAAACCTCGCAGTTTTTAAAGCCTGCGAGGTTCCGTAATAAATTCTTCATCTCGTACCGTCATCCTGAACTTGTTTCAGGATCTATCCTATCACTAAGATGCTGAAACAATTTCAGCAGGACGACCCTGGCTAATCTTACTGTTCTTTTTTGTTAATGAAAAAGTAGACCGGTACACCTAGCAAAACAATCACAAGCCCAGGCCAGGTATATTGTTGTTTATAAATGAGCAGTAAAATGCAAAATGCCGCCCCTATTAATAAATAAACAATTGGAGTAACTGGATATAACCAGGTTTTGTAAGGTCTTTCAAGTTTAGGTTGTTTTATCCTTAAATAAATAACCCCAAAAACAGTTATCATATAAAAGAGTACAATAACAAAAGAGATCATATCTAACAGATTGCCATACTGCCCACTTAAACATAAAGCAGATGCCCAGATTCCCTGCATCCAAAGCGATTTTTCCGGAACACCATTTTTATTGTTTTTAAGCGCTGCTTTAAAAAACATTCCATCTTTTGCCATAGTCTGAAAAACCCTTGCCCCTGCTAATACAATTCCATTAACGCAGCCAAAAGTAGAAATCATCACCAACAAGGCAATTACAATTGTACCAATTCCATTACCAAAAATTTGTTCTGAAGCGGCAACAGCAACCCGATCATTTAATGCAAAAGCAATACTATCTCTGTTTAGGGTATTGAGATAAATAAAGTTGACCAATAGATAAAGAATCATTACTGCCGAGGTACCTAAAACCATAGAACGTACTACATTTTTTTTAGGATTTTCAATCTCTCCTGAAACGAAAGTTACGTTTTCCCAGGCCACACTCGAAAATACTGAACCTACCATTGCCGCTGCAATTCCACCCATTATAGTCATCCCAGAAATAGTTTCCCATCCAGATTTTAAGAAATTTCCACTCGAATCTGTTTTAAGATTATTAAAAGCACTAGACCCAAAACCTAAATTTTCAGTCCAAAAGCTATTTTTTACTAAGAAGAAGCCTAAAATAATTAAAGCAATTAAAGCAACAATTTTAGATCCTGTAAAAATATTCTGCAATATTTTACCACTTTCAACCCCCTTTGTGTTAATATAAGTTAAAAGCAGAATAACAGCAATGGCAAGAATCTGTATCCAGGTAATTTTATAACCGCCGCTTTGGAAAATCGGAGCAGCATCGTTTAATGCAGGGATTAGATAAGCCGTAAATTTACCAAAAGCAACGGCAACGGCTGCAATAGTTCCGGTTTGAATTACAGTAAACAAACCCCAGCCGTAAAGAAACCCCATCATTTTGCCAAAAATCTCTTTCAGGTAAGTGTATTGTCCGCCCGCTTTAGGAAACATAGAAGAAAGCTCCCATAAGAAATTGCAGCTGCAACTGTCATCCCCCCGGTTATTACCCATACCACAATCAACCAGTAACCAGAACCTAAGTTTCTCATTATATCGGCACTGACAATAAAGATCCCGCTTCCGATCATCGAGCCCATTACCAACATTGTAGCATCAAAAAGGCTTAATTTTCTCTTAGAAGGTCCATCTTCTTTTTCAATTTTCATCTTTAGTTTGGTTTAGTTTGTGGCTAATTTATTTAAAAAAAAGAAAATAGGAGCGCTTCGATTGTATTATTTTAATTGAGCAAAATTTTATTTGTCTTGGCAATGAAAATTTTAATCACAAGAAGAATATTTTATTATCTTGCTAATTATAAGTCCGAGGTCTGGAGTCCGAAGTCCATAGTAGATTAACGGATTAAAGAATTTCGGAGTTTGAGCGGGATGTCTGGAGTCGATAAAACAATTAACAGATTTATACAGTTAAGCAATAACAACTAACCAAATATAAAACCAATTATTAACTATGGATTTTTTACAAAACAATTTAATTTACTGTATCCCGGCTCTGGGCCTTGCGGGGATTATAGTTATGATGATTAAAAGTGCCTGGGTAAACAAGCAAGATGCAGGTGATAAGAATATGCAAGAGCTTGCGGGCTACATAGCCGATGGTGCTATGGCCTTTTTAAAAGCCGAATGGAGGGTATTGAGCATTTTTGTCGTTTTTACGGCTGCGCTCCTAGCCTACTCGGGAACAATTACTGAAATTAAAGGTATTCCGATGCACTCGAGCTGGATTATCTCTATCTCTTTTATTATAGGAGCGGTATTTTCTGCAACTGCGGGTTATATCGGAATGAAATCGGCTACTAAAGCCAATGTTAGAACCACACAAGCGGCCAGAACAAGTTTAAAACAAGCATTAAAAGTTTCATTTACCGGAGGTACGGTAATGGGTTTGGGTGTTGCCGGATTAGCTGTTTTGGGTTTAGGTGGCTTATTCATTGTGTTTTTAAAGCATTTTAACGTAGTATCTGTAAACAGCGTTGAAATGAAAACTGCTATAGAGGTTTTAACCGGATTTTCTTTGGGTGCCGAATCTATTGCCTTATTTGCCCGTGTTGGCGGTGGTATTTATACCAAAGCTGCCGATGTTGGTGCAGATTTAGTGGGTAAAGTTGAGGCTGGTATCCCTGAAGATGATGTACGCAACCCTGCTACCATAGCCGATAACGTTGGCGATAATGTAGGTGATGTTGCGGGTATGGGTGCCGATTTGTTCGGTTCATACGTAGCTACTATATTAGCTACTATGGTTTTAGGGCAGGAAATTGATGTGAAGGATAATTTCGGAGGGATGTCTCCTATTCTTCTTCCAATGGTAATCTGTGGTTTGGGCATTATATTTTCGATTATCGGAACCTGGTTTGTAACCATTAAAGACGAAAAATCAAATGTTCAAAATGCGTTAAACCTGGGTAACTGGTCGTCGATTGTGATTACGGCGGTGGCTTCATTCTTTATTGTGAAATGGATGCTACCAGAAACCCTTAACCTTCGTGGTTATGAGTTTTCGAGCATCAATGTATTTTATGCCATTATAGTAGGCTTGGTAGTGGGCACCATTATGAGTATTGTGACCGAATATTTCACCGCAATGGGCAAAGGGCCCGTAAACTCGATTATTCAACAATCTTCAACTGGCCATGCCACCAATATTATTGCAGGTTTATCTGTAGGAATGAAATCTACCGTAATCCCTATCCTGGTATTAGCAGGAGGAATTATGGCTTCCTATCACTTTGCTGGTTTATATGGCGTGGCTATTGCAGCGGCAGGAATGATGGCTACAACAGCTATGCAGCTGGCGATTGATGCTTTCGGACCAATTGCAGATAATGCAGGCGGCATTGCCGAAATGAGCCAATTGCCGCCAGAGGTACGCGAACGTACCGACAATTTAGATGCAGTTGGAAATACAACCGCAGCAACCGGTAAAGGATTTGCTATTGCATCTGCAGCCTTAACATCTTTAGCTTTATTTGCAGCTTTTGTAGGTATTGCGGGTATTAATGCGATAGATATTTATAAAGCGCCAGTTTTGGCCGGACTATTTGTTGGCGGTATGATCCCGTTTATCTTTTCTGCACTTTGTATTCAGGCGGTGGGTAAAGCGGCAATGGATATGGTTCAGG
Organism: Pedobacter riviphilus; assembly: GCF_014692875.1. NCBI lineage: Bacteria > Pseudomonadati > Bacteroidota > Sphingobacteriia > Sphingobacteriales > Sphingobacteriaceae > Pedobacter > Pedobacter riviphilus. The sequence goes on from NZ_CP061171.1 coordinate 3,577,954, forward strand.
AAGTTCGCCGCCAGTTCCGCGAAATCCCGGGCATTATGGAATACAAAGCTAAACCTGAATACGAAAAATGTGTAGCCATTTCTACCAAGGCTTCTATCCGTGAAATGATGATGCCGGGAGCTATTGCTTTAATTACCCCGGTAATTGTAGGCTTTACCTTTGGGCCAGAAGTTTTGGGTGGCTTATTGGCTGGAGTAACCGTTACTGGTGTATTGATGGGAATTTTCCAAAGTAATGCGGGGGGTGCCTGGGATAATGCCAAAAAATCTTTTGAGCAGGGTGTAATCATTAACGGCGAAACATTTTACAAAAAATCAGAACCGCACAAGGCTTCGGTTACCGGAGATACCGTTGGCGATCCTTTTAAAGATACTTCAGGCCCTTCGATGAATATTTTGATTAAATTAATGTCTATTGTTTCACTAGTTATTGCTCCGTACATCGCAGTTAAGGCAATTGCAAGCGAACATAAGCAAGAAGTTCGGAAAGAAATCAGAATTGAGCAAAAAACCGATAGTTTGGGACATACAATTACCGACACTTTAACAAATACAACCGATACATTAAAGTTTTAGTTGTAAAATCATAGATATAATAAAAGTAAAAGGGATTTTTAACCAAAATCCCTTTTACTTTTCCGTAATTTTTAATTACGTTTGAGGCTGAAATAATCTAAACAAAAACTAAAATATGGGTTTATTTACTAAGAAGCCGATGCATTTACTGCTAGAAGAAGCGGGAGATTCAGCCAAAGGCTTAAAGCGTACACTTAGTGCTGGTGCATTAGTGGCATTAGGTGTGGGCGCAATTATTGGTGCTGGTTTATTTGTTAGAACAGCAGCAGCAGCAGCACAAAATGCTGGGCCATCTGTTACCATTGGCTTTATTATAGCCGCAATTGGTTGTGCATTAGCCGGTTTATGCTACGCAGAACTATCATCATCTATTCCGATCTCCGGTAGTGCTTACACTTACACTTATGCCACTATGGGCGAGTTTATGGCCTGGATAATTGGCTGGGATTTAGTGTTAGAATATGCTGTTGGGGCTGCAACAGTAGGTATTGCCTGGAGCGAATACTTAAATAAATTACTGGTCGAAGTATTGCATACCTCGCCCATACCTTACGAGTGGTGCCACTCACCTTTCCAGTCGCATCCAGATGGTACCGTAAATGGAATTATCAACCTTCCTGCATTATTTATTGTAGGCTTATTGAGCTTACTTTTAATTAAAGGAACTTCAGAATCTGCTTTTGTAAACGGTCTGATCGTAATTACTAAAGTAAGTATTGTAATCTTAATCATTGTTTTAGGTTGGGGCTTTATTCATGAAGCCAATCACCATCCATATATTCCAAAAGCAACTACTTATGTAGATCATGCAGGCATCAGCCATAGTTTTGGTGGTTTCTGGGGTGTTCTCGGTGCGGCCGGAACAGTATTCTTTGCCTTCATCGGTTTTGATGCTGTAAGTACTGCAGCACAGGAAACTAAAAACCCTAAAACAGCAATGCCAATTGGTATCTTAGGTTCATTAGCTGTGTGTACTGTTTTATACATCTTATTTGCACACGTTTTAACCGGTATCGCTCCAGTTGAGTTCTTTAGAACTAAAGGTGGTGAAGCATCGGTTGTGGCTGCAATTAGCGAATACATGACAGGTTATGGCTGGTTAGCTAAATTGGTTACCGTAGCTATTTTAGCAGGTTTTTCTTCCGTAATTTTGGTAATGTTATTGGGCCAGAGCCGTGTATTTTACTCCATGAGTAAAGATGGTTTATTACCAAAAATGTTCAGCGATTTACACCCTAAATTCAAAACACCTTACAAAGCCAACCTAGTAATTTTGGTAATCGTAGGTTTATTTGCAGCTTTCATCCCTGGTGATGTAGTGGGTGATATGACCAGTATTGGTACTTTATTTGCCTTTATGCTGGTTTGTATCGCAGTAATTATTTTAAGAAAAACTGATCCTGATCTTCCACGTCAATTCAAGACACCTTGGGTACCTTTAATCCCAATTTTAGGTGTAATTACCTGCGGATTAATGATCCTTGGTTTAGGCTGGACAAACTGGTTAAGGTTATTTGGCTGGTTAGCTTTAGGCTTTATTATCTATTTTGGATACAGCAAACAGCATTCTCATTTAAAAGATTCTAAATAAGCCGAATATTTAAAAAAAATTAAGCCTCGACCAAAAGTCGGGGCTTTTTTTATGTTAAATAATTGTTAATAAAACTACCTTTGCAAAAAATTGATAACATGTACCGCCATCCAGCCAAATTTAAGCGCGTTTATTTCTCCCTAACTATTGTTTTGTTATTCATTTCTGCTGCAGGATACGCACAAAGAACAATTAATGATGTAATGGATTCCACAACAGTAAACCATTTGCTCATTATCTCGAAGAAATATGGTTCATTATCTTTCAGTGGTTATTTACAGCCACAGTTCCAATTGGCGCAATCGAAAGGTACGCAGGCTGAGTTTCAGGGTGGAAATTTTGGCGATTTTACCAATAACAGGTTCAGGTTAAGAAGAGGCCGTTTGAGGGCAGATTACATGATGTTAACGGAAGATGGTGCTCCCTCTACCTACTTCGTACTTCAGTTTGATGGTACAGAACAAGGTGTAGCGATCCGGGATTTCTGGGGACGTTATTACGAGAATAAATGGAAAATATTGGCAGTAACTCTTGGTCTTTCGGGCCGTCCCTTTGGTAATGAGCTCCAACTGTCATCATCAGTAAGGGAAGCACCTGAACGTGGTCGAATGTCGCAGATTTTAATGAAAACAGAACGTGATCTGGGTGTAACCTTTACTTTAAACCCACGCTGGAAAGATGCCAAACTCAAAAATTTTGTACTCGATTTTGGTGTTTATAATGGTCAGGGCTTAGCTGGTAACGGAGAATTCGATAACAGCAAGGATTATATTTTAAGGTTAAGCCATAAAACTTATGCATTTAAAAACTTTACCATTGCAGGTGGGATAAGTACGCTTCAGGGAGGCTTAGATCACCGCTTGCCTGTGAGCTATAAGATGGAGCAAATAAATGATACATGGAAAATGGTTAAAGATTCATCTACAGCTACCATAAACAAAGTGGCCCCAAGAAGATATTATGGTGCGGATATACAACTGGCTACCAAAACCAAAAGCTGGAAATCAGAGTTTAGGGCAGAAGTAATATCGGGCTTACAAACAGGTACCTCAACCACATCAACCACACCTGGCTCTTACCCTGTTGATAATAAGGCCGTGGCCTTGCCTTTTTATACACGTACTTTTAATGGTGCCTACTTTACCTTTGTACAAACCTTAAACAGTACAGATAACCAGCTAATTTTAAAATATGACTGGTACGATCCGAATGCTAAAGTAAAAGGCATGGATATTTCTAGCGATAAAGGGCTTTCTCCGGCTGATGTGCGTTTCGACACCTTTGGATTTGGTTTTTTACACCACTTTAACCCACATTTTAAAGCGGTGCTTTATTACGATATTATTAAAAACGAATCGACTCAAATTCAGGGCTATACAGTTGACAGAAAAGACAATGTGCTTACTTTAAGAACACAGTTCTATTTCTAATAAATAACTGTACAATTGAGGAATTGATACAAATTCCACTACCTTTGCTTAAAATTGCGCCGCTATGAAATTCGATTTTATGACGTTCAACTTAAGCCAGATCCTATCGACAACGATGGTACTCTTTGCTATTATCGATATTTTGGGCGCTATTCCCGTTGTGATCGAATTGCGTAGAAAAGCTGGCCATATCGAATCAGAAAAAGCATCATTAGTGGCTACGGGCTTAATGATCCTCTTTCTGTTTGTCGGAGAATCTTTATTGAAAGTGATTGGATTAGATGTAGAATCTTTTGCCATAGCAGGTTCATTTGTGATCTTCTTTATTGCCATGGAAATGGTATTGGGATTAACCATTTTTAAAGAAGAAGCACCAGAAACGGTTTCTATTGTTCCATTAGCCTTTCCTTTAATTGCCGGAGCAGGTACAATGACAACTTTGCTATCATTAAAAACAGAATACCATACCCAGAATATTTTAGTGGGCATTATACTTAATATGTTGTTCGTTTACTTTGTATTGAAAAATACCAACAGACTGGAAAAACTTTTCGGAAAATCTGGTTTAAACATCTTACGTAAAGCCTTTGGGGTAATTTTATTGGCAATAGCAATTAAATTATTCAGAAATAATACAGGGCTTTAAAGTACCATTTCAACGATTCATCACCCTGGATTTATTTCTGGGTCTATCTGCAAGAAAGATGCTGAAATAAATGCAGCATGACGATTAATCGAGAGAAGTAACGTTTCTAAATGACAATCCTCCAATTTAGCTTGTAACAATAATTCCGTATATTCATCTAAACATAAAGCTTACATCATGAACAGCTTTGAAGAATATACCTTAATTATCGGAGCAATAGCCGTTTTAATCGAAGCGGTAAAATACTTTAAAAAGAATTTCAAATCTTGGTTTGAACATACGTAGCGTTACATTATATCGACGTCACCCTGACCTGTAGCGTAGCGGAAAGCTGCGAAGTAAATTTATTTCGAGATCTATTTTACAGGAAAAATGCTGACCACGTAGTAGCTACAAGACCATTGAAAACACTACTTCTACTTGTAAAACAAGTTCAGCATGACGATCGCTTTGAGAAAGCACGTTAAAAAATGATCGTTATAAATAAAAATTAATCGAACTCAGGTTAATAAGTCACTTGATCTTAAAATCGCAGAATCCCTTAATCTTGGCTATTCCTGACCTTTTTTAATCAACCTCGCTACAAACATCGTATCGGCGTTATTTTCATAACCTTTAATCAGTTCCATTTTTTCCAGCTCTAGCGGCAACTGCTCAATCATATGCTGCACAATGGCTTCGTTTTCTTCGGCAAAGGCGGAGCAGGTAATATAAATTAAAGGCTTACCAGGCTTTAAATATTTTACAATATTTTGGACGATCCCCCTTTGGATGTTTGCAAATTGATTGATTTTCCGTTCCTCAAAAAACGTAAGCATTTCGGGTGTTCTGCCCCATGTTCCGGAACCTGTACAAGGCGCATCCAAAATGATCCCATCAAATTGATAGTGGTGTAAAACCTGATCGTTGTTCTGTAAAAGATCTAGCTCTTTTTTATGGTATTTTTTGATCCCGGCTAAGCGGAAACGTTCATCTAGATTTAAGAGTATACTTTCTCTCAGATCGGAAACCAAAAGCTCGATAACAGGCTCCAAACTGTGCAAAAGCAATGTTTTTCCACCTGATGCCGCACAGCAGTCCCACCATTTATCCCATTTGTTAGGTTTAAAATAATGGCCCGTATGCTGAGAAGATAAATCCTGAACCTGGTAACTGCCTTCTTTTAAAACAGTTTCGAGCCTGGTTCCATTGGGCAAGGCTAAAGCAGTTGGAGAAATAGCTTTAACCTCAATTTTTTCATCTTCTAATTTGGAGATGATGCTTGCAGATTCGTCGGCTCCTACCCTAATAAACAGATCGGGCTGTTTGAAGAATGAGGTATAAAATGCCTCCCGGTCTAATCCATCAGATAGATTTGCATGAAACGGATATATCTCCTGAAAATTAAAATCCGGATACTTCGTTTTGATAATGGATATTTTTTCTTCAAGCTGCAGCGTAATGCTTTCTTTTAGTTCCGGCAAATTTTTCTCCACAATAAGGCTAAGCGTATCGTGGCACAAGAAATCGGCAATACTCAAACGTTCTTCCTGTGGAAGCCCTGATAAAGCCTTACCTAATCTAAAAAAGCTATATATATGACGCGTGGCCCATCTCCTATCAGATGATCCCATTTGTTTATGTTGCTTAAAATAGGTCGGTAAAAAACGATGTAAGGGCAAACTTCCATCATAATTATTCAAAATCTGTTCAAAGGCTCTTAATTGATGATCTGCTCTCATGCAATAATTAAAATGGAAGAAAAATAAATATAGAATTACTCAACTATGTTTAACGCAAAGTTTTTAAACTTCAATAACATTAAACTGGTGTTAATATAGCCTAATTTTTCATCATGGATAAATGAAAAGTTATTATGAAGACCTTTATATTTATCTTTTATCAGATAATCTCTATAATCCTCTCCGTATGTGGTTAACAGTTTACCGAAGTAGTAGCCAACATCAAAGCCCTTAAAAGCATATTCTCCAGGCTCAAATCCGTATCTGTAGCGATATTTTTTAACAAAGGCAATAACTGCGCTGCTTTTGTAGTCTATTTTATAAGAAGAGCTGATAATCGTATTCAGATCCTGTAATTTATCGGTAGGATAATTCTGTTTTACCCAGTGAGGATGGCCAAACAGATTAATACTATAACCACCTGTAGGTAAATGCTTTAATTTATACAGTTTTTCTACTGTTGGCAATACAAAAGCCCTGTCAGATGAGGTAAGCACCACTACATACTCTTTACCTTTGATCATTTTTGTTTCAAAAGCATAGGCCGAAGCGTACTCCTGTACCACAAACTTGGTATTGCTTTGAAAATAGTTCCTTATCGGTGCTGCAAACTGTTCGTCTTCTGTTTTCTTAGGGTTAATCAACACCACTATGGTATTAGCAGGATTATAATTTTTAGCAATATATGTAGCTATCTTTTTTCCATGCAAGCCAATATTATTTACAATGGACACCAGATTTGGATTATTAAATTCAGCAGGTTCGGAAGCGGCCAGAGGAGATACAATAATTGCATTATTTTCTTTGGCATAATTGGCGATAAACTTTAATCCATCAGGAAAAACGGGGCCAATAATTAAATTGCTTTGTTTAAACCGCTCATTTTTGTACAGGAGCGATATATGTGCATTATCATCTTGCGTATCGAAAACATTCAGTTTAAAATTTAAGCCCTGGGCCGCTGCAGAATCCAATCCCAATTTAAAACCCTGATAGAAATCAATAGGCATGGCATATTTCTCGATATCGGCTTTTGTGGCTGTTTTTAAATTCAGTTCATCCAATTTAAAGGGAACGAGCAGAGAAATACTTGCCTGCGAAAACTTTTTGATAGGCTTTTTATCTGCTGGCTTTTCTTTTTCAACAGGTTTACCGGCTTCGGGCTTGGGTGTCCTGATTTTAGGCGAACAAGCACCCAAAACTACCGCAAACAAAACCAGCAATCCATAAACCTTCTTGAAATTCATACCTATCATTTTTAACAAAATATGCTAGCAAAGGTTATTCCACCTTGCTAGCATCACATTTATTTTATGCAGTTTGGACTGAAAACTCCAAACTGAAAACTCCCAACTCAAAACTAAACAACTATTCCCACTCAATAGTTGCAGGTGGTTTAGAGCTGATATCGTATACGACTCTATTGATGCCTTTAACTTTATTGATGATTTCGTTTGAGATTTTAGCCAATACCGGATAAGGTAGGTGGCACCAATCTGCCGTCATTCCATCAAGCGATTCTACAGCTCTTAGTGCAATTACATTTTCGTAAGTACGTTCATCGCCCATTACCCCAACAGATCTCACGGGTAAGAAGATAGCGCCTGCCTGCCATACTTTATCATAAAGGCCTGCTTCTTTTAAATTGTCTATATAAATTTTATCGGCATCTTGTAAAATGGCTACCTTTTCTGGGGTAACCTCTCCAATAATGCGGATACCTAAACCTGGTCCTGGAAATGGATGACGGCCTAAAATAAACGATTCTAAACCTAAAGTGGTACCTACTCTTCTTACTTCATCTTTAAACAAAGTTTTAAGTGGTTCTACTACTTTAAGTTTCATGAAATCTGGCAAACCGCCCACATTATGGTGCGATTTAATAGTTGCAGATGGACCTTTAACCGAAACCGACTCAATAATATCTGGGTAAATTGTACCTTGGGCCAACCACTTTACATCTTGAATAAGGTGAGATTCTTCATCGAAAACTTCGATAAACACACGGCCAATAATTTTACGTTTTGTTTCTGGATCTTCTACTCCAGCCAACTGACCCAAGAATTTGTCTTTAGCATCAACGCCTTTAATATTTAAGCCAAAATCTTTGTATTGCTCTAAAACACTTTCATATTCGTTTTTACGCAATAAACCGTTATCAACAAATATACAGTGTAGGTTTGTGCCAATAGCTTTATGCAAAAGCACTGCAGCTACGCTACTATCAACACCACCTGAAAGCGCCAGAACAACTTTATCGTTACCTACAGTAGCTTTAATATCGGCAATTGTAGTTTCAACAAAAGCAGCAGAAGTCCAGTCCTGGCTACATCCGCAGATATCAACCAAGAAGTTTTCTAAAAGGATTTTTCCATCAATACTGTGCGTTACCTCAGGGTGAAATTGGATCGCATAAGTATCAGAATCTTTGATGTGATATGCTGCTACTTTTACACTATCGGTACTGGCAATCAATTCAAAGTTTTCAGGAATATCGGTAATGGTATCGCCATGGCTCATCCAAACTTGCGAGTCGATGTTTATGCCTTTAAATAATTTGTTCTCCTGGTTTACAAAATTCAAATTAGCACGGCCGTACTCGCGTGTTGAAGATGGCTGAACCGCACCACCCGAATGTTGGGCAATATATTGTGCACCATAACAAACAGCCAATAATGGATATTTTAAATGGTATTTCGATAAATCGATTTGAGGTGCATCTTCCTGACGGACAGAATAAGGACTACCCGAAAAAATAACCCCTTTTACGTCAGGTGTAACCTCAGGAAGATTGTTGTATGGATATATTTCACAGTAAATATTTAATTCGCGAACCCTACGAGCGATGAGTTGTGTAAATTGCGAACCAAAATCGACGATAATGATTTTTTCTTGCATCCGCAAAGGTACCAATTAGATATGAGATTTGAAGCCGGAGATTTGAGATTTTTAGCGGAAAAAGTCCGAAGCTGGCAGTCAGGAGTCCAAAGTCAAATATGGGGAGATAACTCAAGGAAACGAGCATCCATCTTAATATCAATTATTCGATCAAGCATTACGAGTTATAAGCTAAATTAGACCAAGTAGTTCCTCATCAGTCATGGCAAAATCTCCTCTGAAAATCACTTGAGCTTTTCCATCAAGTAGACCTATTTTTCTTTTTTTACCATTTTTAGATTTTTTAGAAACAAAATAATTGATGATTTCATTTCTCTTCCAATAACCGAAAACGATTCCTACACCTACAATTAAAAAAACCTTATTCATTTAGGTAAAGTACGAAAACTATTTAACCTTATCAATCATGTATTTTTTTCGTTTATGAATTAGCGGCCCCTTACTCTTAAACTTGCGAAGCTCTCCCCTGCTTTCCCTCTGTGAAACTTTGTAAGGCACCACACTATTCACCAATGAACCGATGACAAGTAAACTAATGAACCTCTACGATTCTATCAAAACCACCTCGACACCAAATTTTCTTAAAAAATCTACGCCTTCGTCGCTAGGCAAACCTTTGTAAGCTGCATAAGATTTAGAATAGTATACCAGTTTGATTCCTGAAGATAAAATTAAACGGGCACAGGCAATACAAGGCGACAAGGTGGTGTATAAAGTACATCCTTCTATCCTCGATCCATTTTTTGAGGCATACAGTATGGCATTTTCCTCAGCATGTAAAGCCAAAGAACAACTTCCTTTACTATCGCGGGCACAGCCATGCTCTGGCCATTCCTCGTCACAGTTGTGGGTACCGGCCGGCGGACCATTGTAACCGATAGAAATTATGCGCGTATCTTTTGTTAACACTGCACCTACATGGGCACGCACACAATGTGAGCGGGCAGCCAAATCGGTGGCCAGGTTCATAAATATCGAGTCGAAACTTGGTTTATCTGTCATTATAAAAATTAAAAAAGCCACAAAGAACTAAATCTCTGTGGCTGTAAAATTACTTTATTAAAAATTAATGTCCACCAGAAATTTTCTCATCAAAATTAATTCCCTGTGTCTTCAAAATGGCACTTCCTTTAATTGCATAAAATGCAAGGTATGCAAAACACAGCACCCCAACTAAGTAACTGTATTGGATACCTGTAAACTTTGAAAGGTATCCTTGCGCTAAACTCACAATACCACCGCCCATAATCATCATAATTAAAAAACTACTTCCCTGACTGGTGTGTTTACCTAAGCCACTAACAGCCAAAGTAAAAATACATGGCCACAATGTACTGCAGAATAAACCCACGCTAGTAAACGCGTAAACACTAGTCATACCTGTAGTAAACATACCAATAAATAAGGCTATAATGCCCATTACCGAAAAAATTAATAGCATGCGCGCCGGGTTTCCTTTACTGGCCATATCGGCACCAATTAATACAACTATTACTGCTGCATATACATAAAATGGTGTTAAATCGTGTTTAGCGATAGCATTTGCAACTAAGAAAACACCAAAAGCTAAATAAGGTGCTACAAATCTCAATATCTTTTGTAAGGTCATATCTTCAGTAAAAGCTTCTACCGCCCCTGTCCAACGACCAATCATTAAACTAGCCCAATATAAAGAAACATATGGAGCAATATCTTTAATGGCAAATCCTAATTTCTCTTCCATATATGCGGGTAAATTACTGGCAGTAGATACCTCTACACCAACATATAGAAAAATAGCAATCATTCCCAGTACCAACTGCGGGTAATTCAAAGCAGATCCCTTAATCGATTTAGTATCATTTGCTGAAGCTTCTACTAAAGTAGGTCGATCAGGCAAAGACGACATTTTTAAAAATACAGCTACTAAAAGAAAGGCTACTCCTAATATTAAATATGGAATTTTTACACTTTCGATGCTCACATTGGTAGTAGCGCTTGTAGCAACACCAAAAATAGCGAAGTTTACCAATAGTGGACCAATGGTTGTACCAAAATTATTAATACCACCTGCAAGTGTTAAACGTTGTGAACCAGTTTTAATTGGCCCCAAGGCAATAGCTAAAGGATTTGCAACAGTTTGTTGTAAAGAGAAACCCAGGGCAACAATAAACAAGCCAGATAACATTAACGGAAATGAGTGCAGATTTGCTGCCGGGTAAAACAAAAGCGTTCCGGCTGCCGAAATAACAAGCCCCAAAGCTAAAGAGTTTTTGTAGCCTAATTTATTTACAATATCCTGGCCCATTACTACCGAAATGCCATTATAAATTAAAGCGCCAACCGTATATGCAATGTAAAATGCAAATGATACCAACTGGCTTTGAAATTGAGTTAAATTAAAGGCCTGCTTAAATACCGGTATTAAAATATCATTACTGGCGGCCACAAAGCCCCAGAAAAAGAATACCGTGACCAAAGGAATAAATTGCCCCCATTTGGTTTGTGTTTGTTCTGAACTCATTTTTTAAATTTAGTTTTAGTGGCTCTAAACATAAATAAAAAAAAATGAAAACCAGTAATTTTATGCAACCTATGCAACAAAAATAAATGTTATATGTTTAGGTATAAAGTTGCATATTCGCATATTATAAACAATACAATGCATGTTTGAAGCCATATTACTCGGTATAGGAGCAGGGATTATTTCGTCGTTTTTAACTGGGCCGGTATTTTTTGCAATGATCAAAACTAGCATAGAAAGGGGCTTCAAAGCTGGGTTTTCTTTAGCTATTGGCGTAATTATTAGTGATGTGATCTTAATTGGCCTGGTTCTTTTTGGTAGCCAGTTTGTTGATTATAAAGCCGAATTTGATAAATACGTTGGCAGCATTGGCGGTGTATTTCTGCTTGCAGTGGGTATTTATTACCTGCTTTCTAAAATTACCGTACATTACGATAGCACCACGCTTCAAAAAGTGAGTAAACGGGGTTATGTACTCAAAGGTTTTTTAATGTGCATCCTCACTCCTTCTACCCTCATGTTCTGGATTATTGTAAGTGGGATCATTTCGGTTAAATTGAACAATATGCTGAACGAAAAATTAGTTTGCTTTTTTATCGCCATGGCTACTCAATTAAGCATCGATGGAGCAAAGAGCTTTTACTCCAGTAAACTCCGTTATAAAATAAAAGAAGATGCACTGAAGAAACTCAATAAAATAGCCGGGGTAGTGATTATCTTTTTCGCCTTCTGGCTCATTATTAAAACCTACCTGAAGTTTTACGCATAAAAATTGAACAGACTCAGTACATTAATGTCTGATGTACGCTGTACCTTTGAGGTTAATATTATTTTTTGGAAAGCAACAGCACTGCTCCTATTAAACGCTAGTCCTGCCAATGCTGCATTCCTCACCCGATAAAAGATCGGGTTCCGGGCTTTCCGCGAATGTCAGGTTTAGATTAGGGAAGATCGTACTCGATCTTACGGTCACCCTGGCAGAAAATGAGCGCAAAAAAATAGCCCATATAAATATGAGCTATTTGTTATTCAAGTACCCTTTAGGGGGTATGGGCCTAATAAGCCCTTTGGTTATTTCCTTCTTTCCAGTTAACAAAAGCTTTATTAACCACTTTGTTTCCACCTGGGGTGGGATAATTTCCTGAGAAATACCAGTCACCTTTGTTTTTCGGACAAGCTTCATGCAGGTTCTCTAAACTTTGATAAATGACTTCAACCTCAGCAACAGTACCTTTTGGTGTAATAATCTGTGCTATTTTAGCCGAAATTTCTTCTGGAGTAAATGGTTTATAAATTTCCTTAACGTGGTTTACAATTTCCTCTTTTGGTAAAAGTAACGAAGCTTTACATTTCGTGTAAACATCTTCTATTACCTGCCACATACCGCGCTCTGTTAACAGTTGAATAGCCGCATCGAAAGCCACGAACTGTCCCATCCTACTCATATCGATACCATAACAATCAGGGTAACGGATCTGAGGTGCAGAAGAAACAATAATAATTTTCTTCGGATGTAAACGGTCAACAATTTTAATGATACTCTGCTTTAAGGTAGTACCACGTACAATCGAATCATCAAGTGCTACTAAAGTATCCTGGTGGTTATTGATAATACCATAAGTAGTATCGTAAACGTGTGCCACCATTTCGCTACGATCAGCATCCTGGGTGATGAAAGTTCTTAGCTTTACATCTTTAACAGCCAGCTTTTCTACACGTGGTGCTAAAGACAACAGGTCTTCAAGCTGTTGATCTGTTAGCGATTCTTTTTTATGTAAAAGTATATCTTTCTGGTGCCTGCGTACATATTGCTGAACACCATCAACCATTCCGAAAAACGCCACTTCTGCCGTATTTGGAATAAATGAGAATACTGTATTTTTTAAATCGTAATTAACGGCCTGAAGAATTTTATCACTCAATAAACGGCCTAACTGCTTGCGTTCGCGGTAAATCTCTACATCACTTCCTTTTGAGAAATAGATACGCTCGAAAGAGCAAGATAACCTTTCGGTAGGCTCGCGGAATTGCTCCATGCTTACCTCACCATTTTTCTTGATAATTAAAGCATGGCCCGGATCGATCTCTTTAACATCTTTAAACTGAATATTAAATGCAGTTTGCAAAGCTGGTCTTTCAGAGGCCGCTACAACGATCTCATCATCATAATAATAATATGCCGGACGGATACCTGCCGGATCGCGCATAATAAACGAGTCGCCATTACCAACCATACCACAGATAGAATAACCACCATCCCAGGTTTTGGCCGAGCGGCGAAGGATATTGGCAATATCTAAATTATCAGATATTTTGTGTGTAATAGCAACGTTATCATGCCCTTCTTTTTTATACTGATCGAAAAGCTCCTGGTTCTCATCATCTAAAAAGTGACCGATTTTTTCTAATACTGTAACCGTATCTGCTTTTTCTTTTGGGTGTTGACCTAACTCGTATAATTGTTCCAGTAACTCATCAACATTCGTCATGTTAAAGTTACCTGCAATAACCAGGTTACGTGTCATCCAATTATTTTGCCTTAAAAAAGGGTGGCAATTTTCGATACTGTTTTTACCATGCGTACCATAACGCAAATGGCCCATTAACACCTCGCCGATAAAGCTTACGTTGTTTTTGAGCCATTCTGTATCCTGCATTAATTCAGGAGTGTTTTCTTGGATATCAACAAATTTGTTCTGCACATATTCGAAAATATCGGCTACCGCATTAGATGCCATGCTCCGGTATCGGCTAATGTACCTACTGCCCGGTTTCATATCCAATTTAATGGTGGCAATACCTGCGCCATCCTGGCCCCGGTTATGCTGTTTTTCCATTAAAAGGTATAATTTGTTAAGGCCGTAAAGTGCTGTACCGTACTTTTGCTGGTAGTAAGAAAGTGGTTTTAACAGGCGAATAAAAGCGATTCCGCATTCGTGTTTTATCTGATCACTCATTGTGTGGGTTTGAAGCCGCAAAGTTATCCTTTTAACTTGTTACAACCTAAAGAAAAATACTTTCTTTTGTCACAACGGAGTTAATTTGGAATCATACAATTTAACCATTTAGAATTATTCAAAAATAGCTAAAAACGATAAGTTATTAAAAAGATCCAAAAAAAGCGCAAAATTCCTTTACCCTTTGTTTACCCTTTCTTGCTACCAAGTTAACCCCAGGGTTACCCCAGGCTTACCCCAGGCTTACCCCAGGCTTACCTATTCTTTACCTTTTGGTTACCTAAAAGGTAAAGCCAGGGGCTGCTTTGGGCCTTTCTTCGGTATGCCAGGGCCGATGCTGCCCGCCAGCAAGTACGAAGCGCACCTGTTCAAGAATGGCCTTGCAATACATTCCTCCCTGTTTTAAACAAGCATAGATTTGCTAAAGAACATCTTCAATCCGTTAACATTTCATCTTAATGAAAAGTGCTAAACAGACATGGGTTGCCAGTTAGCAATTTGCAGTTAACCTATTTTAGCTGGCAATTGGCCGTCAACAATCAAAACAATCTGGCAATTTAACAATTCATATCCCTCATAGCTTATTAGATTTCAGCGACTCTCCAAAAAAAACGGAGGCATGTTCATCAAAAGCAATTGGATCGCCACTAGTATAAAAAGATTTCTCTCCCTGCTTACCTAACTTTTGTTCCATTTCAGGGTGTCTCTTTAAATAATCAGCTAAACTATTGGCTACAATCTCGCCTTGCGTTAAAACGCTTATATGATCTGGAAATACTTTCTTCAGTTTAGGCATTAACAAGGGATAATGCGTGCAAGCCAATAGTACACAATCGATATCTGCCGATTGGTTAAGTAATTGATCGCAATACTCACTTATAAAAAAGTCTGCGCCAGGCTGTAAGTGTTCGTTGTTTTCGATCAGTGGAACCCACATTGGGCAGCTTTGCTGGTAAACTTTAATTTCAGGAAAAAATTTATTGATCTCTAAAAGATAAGATTGAGAATTAACCGTTCCCCTGGTTCCCATTACGCCAACTTGTTTTGTGCTGGTATATCTGTCAATAACCTCTGCAGTAGGCCTAATTACCCCCAATACTCTCCTATCGGGATATTTAGCAGGAAGATCTATTTGCTGGATGGTTCTAAGTGCTTTCGCAGATGCGGTGTTGCATGCCAGGATAACCAAATGGCATCCTTTAGCAAAAAGCCATTCTACGCATTCTAAAGTATATTTATAAATGGTATCAAAAGAATGATCGCCATAGGGCGAACGGGCATTATCGCCTAAATAGATATAATTGTAATCGGGCAATTTATCAGCAATAGAACGGAAAACCGTTAACCCACCATAACCTGAATCGAAAATGCCTATTGGCGAAGAGTTTTGCATGCCTTTGATGTTGGAAAGTTGAAATGTAGGAATATTAGTTGAAATGTTAAAATGATCGCCTTCCTAAACTTGTTTCAGGATATTACCCACAGGAAAATGAGACATTAAAGATGCTGAAATAAATCCGATGGCTATCGGATCAGCATGACGAAACTGCGTAAACAAAAAAGCGGAACTAAGTTAGACTTAATTCCGCAGTATCTTTTTATGGCTTGAGCCGTATAACTCAAGACTATAGATTGATAAAGACTATTTCTTAGGAGCAGCTGTTTTTGCAGCGGTTGCTGTAATACCTAATTTAGATTTAACTGCAGCAGTAATATCATCACCACCATCCCAGAATACTAAATTGTTACCACCCTGTCCGTTTGCGATATCGAAAACGTAAGCTAAACCTTTTTCTTTAGCTACAGCAGAAATTGCGGTTGCAACTTTAGCTTGGATTGGTTGGAATAATTCACCTTGTTTAGTACCTATATCTTGTGAAGCTTTAGTGCGCGCATCAGTAATGCGTTTTTCTAAATCCTGTAATTCTTGACCTGCAGCTTGTAATTCTTTACCCACTGTTTCTTTATTAGCCTCGCTTAAAGTTTTTTGTTTAGCTTCTGCAGCAGCCATTTTACTTTGATATTCTTTGATCATTGCATCAATATCTGCTTGCTTTTGTTTACCTAATGTTTCTAAAGTGGTTTGAGCGGTTTTAGCTTCTGGTAAATTTGCAAATACCTCCTCAGAATTAATGTGACCCAATTTTTGTTGTGCATTTGCCATATTCGCTGTAAACAATAAACCTGCTGCTACAAAGAATACGTTAATTAACTTTCTCATCGTTTTATTTTACTTTTTTATTTTTTTCTAATTGTTTTTCTTCAAAAATCAGGGGCGAATATACTAATTATTTACAGTCCCCGGTTTATAACCTAATTTTACAATTACATCATTACTAACATCGTAACTGCTACTTGCATAAATCATCATTGTTGCTTCACTGCTCTTGTCGAAAATGAAGTCTAAATATTTAGATTTTGCAATCTGTTTAATCGCCTCGGCTACTTTATCCTGAATAGGTTTAATTAATTTTACCCTGCTTTGAAAAAGATCTCCATCTGGTCCAAACTTAGAACGTTGAAATTCTTTAGCCTGTTTTTCTTTTTCTATAATTTCGTTTTCACGGCGTTTGCGCATATCATCAGTTAACAAAACCTGATCGGCCTGATAAGCTTTGTACATCCTGTCTATTTCAGAAAAATTCTGATCTACTTGTTGTTGCCACTGTTTAGAGGCAACGTCTAATTGAGTTAATGCCGATTTATATTCTGGTAAATGCTTCAAAATATACTCCGTGTCTACATAAGCAAACTTCTGTGCAAAGGCACCAAAAGAAGTGCAAAGTAGGAATGCGATAAAAAGATATTTCTTCATTTTGTGTGTGTGTTAATGATATAGTTAATAACCTAAGCTTTGTTTAAACTCTTATTGCAATGATTTATTGCATAATTAGTTAATTTTTTGTTCTTTATCAATTAAAATCCACCTAATTGTTGTGCGATACTAAAATGGAACTGACCTTTGTTCGCGCTTGGTAAACCAGGAATAGCATCAAAGCCATATCCGTAATCAATACCCAACAAACCAAATATAGGAAGGAAGATCCTTGCACCAACACCAACTGATCTTCTAATGTTGAAAGGATTAAAATCACTAAACCTGTTCCAGGTATTACCACCTTCTGCAAAGGCCAAAACAAATGCAGTAGCTTGTTGACTTGCAATAACCGGATAACGTGCTTCCAATACATATTTAGTATAAATTGGGCTACCAGACTGTTGTGCCACATTTGGATTAGAACCTACCGGAATTACCGTATTATTAGAATAACCACGCATTGCAATTAACTCAGATCCTTGTAAGAAATCGAATCCTTGCATACCATCACCACCTAGTTTGAAACGCTCGAATGCTGATTGACCAACTGCTTTATTGTATTGGCCCAAGAAACCGAACTGTGCTTGTGCTTTAATTACCAGGTTACCTACAACACGTTGATACCATTGTGAATCGAATTTCCATTTATGATATTCTGTAAAACGGTATTTTTCTTTATCAGATGCTGTTGCATAATTCACCTTGTTAAACAGTGAATATGGTGGCGTTGCCTGAATAGTGAAACGTAAGAACGATCCCGATTTAGGAAAAATAGGCGAATCTCTTGAATCGCGGCTAATCTCTTGTGATAAGTTTAAGTTATAAGAAGTACCAGTACTAAATAAATATCCTGAATAATTATTTAAGATATATTGTTGCAGGTTAACCGCATGGCTTAACTGAAAATAGTTATCTGGCCAGTTTAATCTTCTACCCAAGCTAACCGTTACACCATTTAAACGTATTTTTTGGAACTGGGCATTATCAGAACTTAATCCATTAGATTGTAATGAGGTAAATGCACTCACCCCAAAACTTACCGGTTTCTCGCCACCAAACCAAGGTTGTGAGAATGAGAAACTATATGATTGGTAATATTTACCATTCGTCTGTCCACGTAAGCTTAATTTTTGCCCATCTCCTTTTGGCAATGGTTTGTAAGCTTTTAGATTAAATAAGTTACGTAATGAGAAGTTATTGAAAGTTAAACCTAATGTACCAATGATACGGCCACCACCAAACCACCTGATAGCTCAATCTGATCTGAAGGTTTCTCTTCTACTGCATATTCAATATCTACAGTACCATCTGCCGGGTTAGGACGAGGTGTAGGTACAGTTTTAGACTCATCGAAATTACCTAATTGACCAATTTCGCGAATGGTACGAATTAGATCACTTTTATTAAATTTCTGTCCTGGTTTAGTGCGGATCTCACGTAAAACAACCTTATCGTTCGTAATTGTGTTACCTTTTAACGTAATGCGGTTGTTGGTATACTGTGGTCCTTCGTACATGCGCAATTCCACATCAACAGTATCGCCATAAATTTTGGTCTGTACCGGATCGATATTAAAAGTTAAATATCCGTTATCGGTATACATACTGTTAATGTCGCCACCGTTTTCGCCACCACCGTTTAATTTTTTATTTAATTTCTCTTCGCTAAAAACATCACCTTTTTCGATGGTTAATACTTTTTGCAAAATACTATCCGGATAAATGGCATTACCTGCCCAGGTAATATTACCAAAATAATACTTTTTACCTTCGTAAAGGTCCATTCTAATGTTAACCTTTTTCTTGTTATATTGGTAAATGGTATCTTTCAGTAATTCTGCATCACGATAACCTTTCTCGTGCATTTTAGCAATCATTTTTACCTTATTCTCTTCGTATTTCTCTTTCGCGAATTTTCCTGAGCCCCAAAAACGCCACCATGCAAACTGTTTAGGGTTTTTAAGGTATTTTCTCAGTTTTGCTGATTTGAAATCTTTGTTTCCGGTAAAATCGATATGCTGTACTTTAACACGGTGACCTTTATCTATATTAGCTTCTAATACCACACTGTTTTCTGCATTCGGATCTTTACGTGTTTTGTACTCGATCTGGGTAAAGAAAAAGCCCTTATCCAATAAGTATTTTTTAACAATAGCCGAGGTGGTATTGTACAAGTTATCGTTTACGATTTTACCTGTTTTATCATTTAACTTTTCTTGAATGGCAGTTTTTTCAGATTTGCGAATACCTTTTAAATCGATAGAACTTAAACGTGGGCGTTCTACTACTTCAATTTCAAAATAAACAGAATCCTGAACAATTTTTTCGATGTTAAGTTTAACATCATCAAACAAGCCCTGTGCCCACAACGTTTTAATTGCATCAGAAGTTGCCTCGCCGGGAAGAACGATTTTATCACCTTTAGCTAATTTAGACAAGGTAATTAATACTTCTTTATCTAAATATTGGGTTCCGGTTACTGTGGTACCGCCAATGATATATTCTTTTGGACTAAAATAATCGAGATCTAAGCCACCAACCTTTAAAGAAGGGGTTACCGGTGCCTGACCTTGTGGACGTATTTGAGCGAAGGCCGGAGCGGCTAAAACTAGTAGGATTAAAACTTGAAATATTCTTTTCATTAAAATTAGTTGTTCAGTAATGGCCAAAAGGTAACGATATTTTATAAAGTAAAATTTCTTTACGTTGTTCCCTTATTATGGTTTCATTTATCGTATAAAAGTGGTGCTAAGTTAGTTTAAACGCTTGTTAAAAAGTGTTAAAAGAAAAATTAGTTTAATTGTTCACTAATTTTACCAAAACGGCGTTCGCGTTTTTGATAGTCTACAATAGCCTCGAAAAGATCTTCACGTCTGAAATCCGGCCATAAAACATCAGTAAAATAAAACTCGGTATAAGCCATTTGCCAAAGCAGATAATTGCTAATACGATGTTCGCCACTTGTCCTGATCATCAATTCAGGATCGGGTATATTTACGGTTGTTAGTTTAGATGAAAACAGGTCTTCGTTAATATCATCCAAAGAAATGATATTGTTTTTTACTGCTGATGCAATTTTTTTTGCAGCCTCCAAAATCTCCCACTTTGCACTATAACTTAATGCCAGTGTTAATGTACATTTTTCGTTATGGGCTGTTTTCTCCATAGCTTCTTTTAAATCATCAATACACTCTTGGGGTAAAGATGCAATATTGCCAATTGCATTCAGCTTAATATTATTTTTATTAAGTGTTTCGGTTTCTTTGTTAATGGTAGAAATCAGGATCTGCATTAAAGCATCTACCTCTTCTTTGGGTCTGTTCCAATTTTCGGTAGAAAAAGCATATAAAGTAAGGTATTCAATACCTACTTCAACACAACCTTCTACAATGTCTTTTACAGAAAGCACACCTTGTTCATGTCCGAAAACCCGCACTTTACCCTGGCCTTTTGCCCATCTTCCATTACCATCCATGATTACGGCAATGTGCTTTGGCAGGCGGCTATAGTCTATTTGTTCTTTAAATCCCATTAATTATGTCAAAATCAGCTTAAAAGGAATAGCATTTTGAGGATACAAAGGTAAAAGATATGCCAACACTAACAAATAGATAAGTGTCCCTTTTTCGAAAATCGCCTCTTTGAGTCCCTGGCTGTCCGATTTGATAGCGTGAAGGATCGGATAAATTAACCTGATTTTGGCCTTCTCCAACAAATACAGGATTAACCGGATAACGGCCGCTCACATCGTCTAGATAATCGGTAAATGCTGTCCTATAACCCAATTCGGTAAAAACGCTCCAGGTGTTTTTGTAATTATACCTTAGCCCTAATCCATATGGGATAGTTAAAACAGCATTGTTATAACCATTTTCCTGACCTTCGGTTCTTAGTCGGTCTAACCGATATCTTTCACCATCAATTTTTACCGTTGGTTTAAATATAAGTAAACCTGCACCCGTAAAAAGGTATGGTGTAAATTGTCTGTTTCCTCCACCAAGATTAAAATTGAAAAAATTGAAATCAATTAAGCCACTAAATTCGTTCAGCATCGTTTTAAAACGCAGGTTCCTTTCTCGGAACTGCTCATTACTCGAGTAAGAATCATCGGCTTTTATTTGCCCGTAAGTATAATTTAAACGTACGCCAAGGTATTGGTTAAAGTTCCGTTTTACATAAAGCCCGCCCGAGAGACCACTAATTAGCAAAGGATTGTTCTGATTAAGATCGCCCATATAACCTGCACCACCAGCCATAATCCCAACTTCCCAAGAGGGTTCGCCTATTACCGCACGCTGTGCATGAACAAGCTGCCCGCTAAAGATGAAAAAGAGGATAATTAATAACTGTTTGTTTGGCGTCATACTTAGTAGTTACGGGTATCGATGCCCCATAATAATTTATTTCTTAACGTGTTTAAGTAGGTTTCATTATTAAGGCGGATAAGATTTACACAAAAATCTGCCTTTTTTATACTAATTTTTACCGAACGCTCTACAGTAACAGTTCGGCTATCGCAGGAAACCAAAAATTTTGATTCTCTGGCTTCTACCTCAAAAGAGAGCTTATTGTTATCTGGTACGACTACTGGCCTCACATTCAAATTATGTGGCGCAATAGGGGTAATTACGAAGTTTTCAGAATCTGGATAAATAATCGGTCCGCCGCAACTTAATGAGTATGCTGTTGAACCTGTTGGGGTGGCAATAATTAATCCATCGGCCCAATAAGAGTTAATAAACTCATTATTCATTGAAGCATGGATAATCATCATTGCTGAATTATCGCGACGGTGAATGGTAATATCGTTCAATGCAAAATTTTCTTCGCCAAATAAACCATTATCAGATTCTAACGTTAAAAGGGACCTGGAATCTAAGGTATATTCTTTATTGATCAGCGCATTGAGGGCCGATCCAATTTCGTTTTTGTTTATACTGGCCAAGAATCCTAAACGGCCAAAGTTAATTCCGATTACCGGTATGCCCGAATTACGGATTAACGATAGGGTATCGAGTAAGGTACCATCTCCACCTAAGCTCAGCAATACATCGGCAAGTTCCTTTAATTCGGTATGATTGTGAAAAATAACGGTATTTGCAGGCAGTTTAATTTTACCATGAAGCGATGTTTTAAACTTAGAATATAAAACAGGCTGAATACGATGTTCAGCTAAATGATTAAAAACCTCTTGTACATAGGGCAAAACCGTATCATTAAAATCTCTGCCGTAAATTGCAATCCTCATAAAGTAGGTTTATACATTTAAATAGTTCATGAAAGAATCGTAACGCTCCTGCGATCCATCATCAATCTGGGTGTTATTGTATACCTCTTTAACCAGATAATCATATCTTTCGAAAGAGGCTACCAATGAAGTAATTTCTGTTTTGTTTACTTTGAGCGTTACTTCTAAACGTGTAGAATCTTCGAAAGAATTCACATATGAAGAGAGTACCTGCGCATTATCGGCTTCAACAATCTGCGCAATATGTGCCAAAGAATTATCGCGGTTACTAATCTCCAAAACAATAATTCCGCCAGGTTCGTTTACCGCATACTGTTCGGCCACCGCATTTACCATATTATTGATAGAAATTAAACCAACATAATTTTTCTGTTGATCTAAAACCGGAACAGCCGTTAATTTTAGCTGGCTCAATAACCTGATTACATCGTAAGCATGTGCATTACCCAATACGAAAACATTAAGTATGTTTACCGCACTATCGCTTAAAAGGGTATCGTGGTTATCAATATTTAATAAATCATCTTCAGAAACCAAACCCAATAAAGTTACCTCGTTAACAACTGGCAAGTGCTTTAGTTTAAAATCGTTCATACGATCTAAAGCTTTCTGTACCGTGTCATCGGTTCTTAGTGATGGAATTGCATCTGATATGATTTCTGCTGCAAACATTTATTTCAACAATATTCTATTTAAAAATTTCTCTAAAAATGCATTAAATATTTCCGGATGCTCCATCATAGGTGCATGACCGCATTTATCAACCCAGTTCAATTCCGAATTCGGCAACAATTCGTGAAATTCTTCTGCCACTTCTGGCGGAGTAACCTTATCGTTTTTGCCCCATATTAAGGAAACCGGTATGGTAATCTTAGACAGTTCTTTAGCCATATTGTGGCGTATTGCCGATTTTGCCATGGTTAAGATACGAATAACCCTCGATCTATCGTTAACTGTTTTAAAAACATCATCAACCAGTTCTTTAGTTGCTGTGGCCGGATCGTAAAAAGTAAATTCTACTTTTTCTTTAATATAATCGTAGCTCTCTCTACGTGGAAAAGATCCTCCAAAAGCATTTTCGTATAAACCAGAACTACCCGTAAGCACCAGGGCTTTAACAAATTCCTGGTGAGCAACCGTAAATACCAAACCTACGTGGCCACCAAGTGAATTACCAACAAGCACTACCTGGTTTAAATTTTTATATTTTAAAAAGCGATGAAGATACCTCGACAGTGCTTTTACGCCCAATGTTAAAATAGGCAAATCGTAAATTGGTAAAATTGGAATAATTACACGATAGCGATCTTTAAACTGTTCGATAACCAGTTCCCAATTGCTTAGTTCGCCCATTAGGCCATGTAGCAATACCAGTGTCTCGCCTGTTCCAGCTTCGATGTATTTAAATCCGTCTTCTTCTATTATCGGGTAAGTCATATATATTCTAGATGGTATTGTGCTACTAAGTTAGTAGAGTAAAATTAAATTTATGCATTTATATGCCATTTTTCTGAAATAAAATCGAAAACGGTATAAAAACCCATTTATAAGTATCAAGAAACAAGTATTAAGTATCAAGATATGTATTTTACAGCAAGCTTTCAGCTTTAGTCTTTAAGCTTTTACCTTAATTAAGCCAGTTTTTCTTTAACAATCTCTGCAATTAATTTACCATCAGCTTTACCTGCAAGTTCCTTATTTGCCATGCCCATTACTTTACCCATATCCTTAACCGATGTAGCACCAGATTGTTTGATTACGGCCTCGATAATTGTAGCAACCTCAGCCCTGTCTAACTGTTTTGGTAAAAATTGATTAATTACTTCAATTTCTTCTTCTTCTACCCGATATAAATCTTCCCGATTTTGTTGCTTGTAAATATCAGCAGATTCGCGGCGTTGTTTAATCAGTTTCTGAAGAATTTTAAGTTCAGCTTCTTCGGTAATTTCTTCCGAAGATCCTTTCTCTGTTTTAGCTAAAAGTAAGGCTGCTTTTATTGCCCTTAAACCTCTTAACTGTGCATTATTTTTAGCCAACATGGCTTTTTTTATTTCCTGATCTATTGTATTTGATATCATTTTTAAGCCCAAAGCCCTAAAGGGGCTTTCCTTTCATTAGTTTAAAATAAAAAAATTATATTGTTATTTCCTCCCCGTATTAATCCCCCCTTCAGGGGACTAGGGGGTTCTATTTATAATCGTTGCTGTAGCCTGTACGGTTGGCATAATCAGCATATCGTTAATATTAACATGCTTCGGCCTGCTTACTACATACCAAATCGCATCGGCAATATCATCGGCAATTAGCGGCTCCAGGTCTTCATACACCTTTTTCGCCCGGTCTTCATCACCTTTAAAGCGCACCACCGAAAATTCGGTTTCTACCATCCCTGGATTAATTTCGGTAACCTTTATGCCATGAGGCAATAAATCGATACGCATACCTTTGCTTAAAGCATCTACAGCATGTTTGCTGGCACAATATACGTTTCCATTTGGATAAACTTCTTTCCCGGCAATAGAACCAATGTTAATAATATGGCCCGATTGATTTGGGATCATCCAGTTGGAAACAATTTTGGTTACGTAAAGCAAGCCTTTTACATTGGTATCAATCATGGTGTCCCAATCGTTGGTATCGCCTTTATCAATGGGGTCTAAACCCTGACTCAAGCCTGCATTGTTAATCAAAACATCAACCTTTTTCCATTCTGCTGGCAAAACTTCTAAAGCATTGGTAAGACTTTCTTTATCGCGAACATCTGCAAAAACCTGTTTGATGGTAATGGCATATTTATCTTCCAAATGATGGGCAATTTTAGCCAACCGATCTTCTCTGCGGGCCAATAATATCAAATTATAACCTTTTTGGGCAAATGTATGTGCGCACGCCTCGCCAATACCAGAAGTTGCACCTGTAATTAATGCGATTTTAGACATTTTTATGAATTTTAAGTCTCGGTAATCCTTTAAGATATCATCTTTGATTTACCTACACCAACAAAGGTAAGTTTTTTTGGATTGCAGGACTATTGAAAAATCAAACTGAATGTTAATTGACGTAATTTCAACTTATCTATCGGATTGGCATAAACAGTATTGTCGTGCTGAAGCAAATCATTGGTTGAATACGAGAGTTTTATTTCGGGCGACATTTTAAAATACTCGAAATAAATATCGAAACCGATACCTGTTTCGTAAGACAGGTAATTTCTTTTATTTTTTAAAAACTTATTTACAGCTGTTTCTCCTTCATCGAAGGTTTTCTTTTTCGAAGCTATATCTATCGAATATTTAACACCGCCCAACCAATATGCCCTAAAATTGTTCATCCGGTTCGACTTTACCTTTATGCCTAACGGAAATTCGAACATCGTGGCCTGAACTTTTCTTTCTACTACTGTTTGAAAGTTTTTTGTTTGTCCGTTGCCAACATTAATCGGCGCCATGGGCTCATACTCGTAAGTTACCACCCTATCGCTAAAAATAAGGGAAGGTGTTGCCCTGATATCGAAGTTATCTGAGATCATCCTATTCATTACAAAACCCAACCCAAAACCCTGAGATGGTGGGCTAGAAATAGAATTTAATGTTGAGGTAACCGGAATACCAGAATTTGGATCGTAAGAGGGATCCAGGGAATTTGGCATCTCATAAAAAGGCGATCGCCAGTTTTGCTTTTTAAGAATTTTGTATTCGGCTGAGATATACTGGAAATTAAAACCAAAACTCCAATCTTCATCATCTATTCCGCCACCCCAATTTTGAGCAAAGGCGGTTGTATAAATAATAAAAAGTGAAAGAATGAGGCTTAATTTTCTGATCATTTGGTCCCTACATATATCGAACTTATTCCAAACGTTAAAATTCTTTGTTTGGTACTTTTAAAGCCAACTTTTTCCATCAGATTGGTAAAATCTTCCCCGT
Source organism: Pedobacter riviphilus (assembly GCF_014692875.1). Classification (NCBI taxonomy): domain Bacteria; kingdom Pseudomonadati; phylum Bacteroidota; class Sphingobacteriia; order Sphingobacteriales; family Sphingobacteriaceae; genus Pedobacter; species Pedobacter riviphilus. The sequence continues at coordinate 3,604,266 of NZ_CP061171.1, forward strand.
CTGGAAAAGCTGCTACCGATTCTGGCAAATAGGTGTAGGCTCTGTGGTCTTTAGAAAATAGTTTTCCAAAGAAAGGCGTTACCTGTTTAAAATAAAAACTGTACAATTGTTTTACCGGAAAAACTTTTGGTTTCGAAAATTCCAATATCACCATTTTCCCGTTGGGCTTTAATACCCTGTACATATCTGCCAATCCTTTTTCGAGGTTTTCGAAATTACGCACACCATAAGCGCAGGTAATCGCATCAAAAGTATTATTTTCGAAATGCAGACCTTCGGAATCGCCTACCTGAACAGTAAAAACTTCGTTTAAACTACGCTCGTTAATTTTCTTCTTGGCTACTTCTAACATTCCTTCAGAAATATCAACGCCAATTACCTTTTCGGGATGAAGCTTTTTTATGGATTCAAAAGCAAAATCACCAGTTCCCGTAGCTACATCAAGTAAAGTTCTTGGATGGATGGAAACCAATTCTTTAATGGCTTTCTTGCGCCATAATACATCAATGCCTAAAGAAAGAAAATGATTTAAAAAATCGTAAGTGCCAGAAATGTTGTTAAACATGGTTGCAACCTGCTCTTTTTTAGTTGCATCTTCTACTTGGTATGGAGTGATATTCTGATTCATGATATGGAACAAAGATAGAGAAAAGTCCGGAGTCTTTAGCCCGGAGTCCGAAGTCTTTGGGGCAAAGTATTCACTATAGTGTCAAAAATTAGATTTAAAATTTCAATTTGTACTTCAGACTTCGGACTTCGGACTTCGGACTCAAAACCCTACCTTTGCACTATGATTATCAAAACGGCAACATTTGTTTGCAGCAACACGCAGATTTCGGCGCTACCCGTACCAACCATGCCCGAATATGCATTTATTGGCCGCTCTAACGTGGGTAAATCTTCATTAATTAATATGTTGGTTAATCAGCATGGATTGGCCAAAACCTCGCAACGTCCGGGAAAAACACAGTTAATTAATCACTTTTTAATTAATGAGGCCTGGTATATTGTCGATTTACCCGGTTATGGTTATGCTAAGGTTTCTAAAACCAGCAGAGAGAAATGGGAGAAATTTATCCGCGCTTATATCACCAAAAGAGAAAGTCTGCAATGCGTTTTTGTTTTGATAGACAGCCGTTTAGAACCTCAGGGAATTGATATTGAATTTTGCTATTGGTTAGGTGAAAAACAGATACCGTTTTCGCTAATTTTTACCAAAGCCGATAAACAAGGTATGACCACTACCCAGAAAAATGTAGCTGCCTTTAAGAAAAAATTAGGCGAATTTTTTGAAGAAATTCCGGCCACCTTTATCACTTCTGCAGAAAAAGGAAACGGAAAAGATGATGTTTTAAATTTCATCTACGAAGTAAATAAGGATTTTGTTGTACCAACAGATTATAAGAAGTTTTAACCAGTTCAATGGTTCACTAGTTCATTGGTCAATAGTTCATGATTTATAGTCGAATGGATATCTAAGCGCCCTATCAATGAACCATTTAGCCATTAACCAAAATAACAAATTAACCAGTTAACCGATTTATACCGTTAACCCTTTCCAATAAATGAAAAAATACTTTTCACTCGTATTATTCGCCCATTCTGTTTTTGCCCTACCATTTGCCATGATTGGTTTCTTTTTGGGCGTAACCACAACAGAAAATCCATTTTCCTGGTATAAGCTGATTTTAGTTTTGCTCTGTATGGTTTTTGCCAGAAACTCGGCTATGGCTTTTAACCGTTATCTCGACAGAAATATTGACGCGAAGAACCCGCGGACTAAAATGCGCGACATACCTGCAGGTAAAGTTTCGGCAAATGAGGCGTTGATTTTCGTTATTGCCAATTGTGTACTTTTCGCCATTACCACCTACTTCATTAACCCGCTTTGTTTCTATTTATCGCCAGTGGCTTTGTTTGTGGTTTTGTTTTATAGCTACACCAAACGCTTCACTGCGCTTTGCCATTTGGTATTGGGTTTAGGTCTGGCGCTTGCTCCCATTGGTGCTTATATTGCCGTAACCGGGCATTTTGCGCTGGTTCCTGTACTTTACTCCTTAACCGTATTATTCTGGGTAAGTGGATTTGATATTATATATGCCCTACAGGATGAAGAATTTGACCGTGAAGAAAAATTACATTCCATCCCATCGGCACTTGGCATTAAAAATGCTTTGAATGTTTCGGTGCTGTTGCATATACTCTCTGCCACCTGTGTTATTTTGCCTGTGTTTTTTACATCCTTCAGTTGGGTTTATTACGTAGGTATTGTGTTTTTCTGTTCGATGTTGATTTATCAGCACTTATTAGTAAAACCAAATGATATTAGCAAAGTAAACAGGGCATTTCAAACCTTAAATGGTTATGCATCGGTAGTATTTGCCATATGCTTTTTAATAGACGCGTATTTGAGACATAAATAAATGACTGAATTTTGAATGACAATATAGCATTGCGCAGTAAACCATTCACTCTTTCAATCATTCTATAATTCAATAATTAATTACTATGATAACTAAGAAACCTAGAACATATATTCCACAGGAATTAAACATTACCTGGGAAAATTTAGAACCACTTTTCACTGAACTGCAAAACCGCGAAATAACCAGCGCTGTGGAATTAGAGCATTGGTTAAAAGACCGTTCTGAGCTGGAAGCAGCTTTGGAAGAAGACTTTGCCTGGAGATACATCAGAATGAGCTGCGATACCGCAAATGAAGAGTTGGTTAAAAACTTTCAATATTTTGCGACTGAAATAGAGCCAAAAATTTCTCCATTAGCCAATGAATTGAACAAAAAATTTGTCGATAGTCCATTTATGGATGATTTGGACAAAGAAAAATATTTCGTCTACAGCCGTGCGATAAAAAAAGCATTAGAGCTTTATCGCGATGAAAACATCGAGCTGTTTACTGAATTACAGGTGAAACAACAAAAATATCAAGGCATTACCGGTGCCATGAGTGTTGAGTTAAATGGTCAGGAATATACTTTGGAACAGGCCTCGATTTTTATTAAAGATTTAAACCGTGAGGTACGCGAAAATGCATGGAAAACAATCCAACAGCGCCGTTTGGTTGATAAAGATGATTTAAATATTTTGTTTGATGAGCTGATTAAACTGCGTAACCAGGTTGCCTTAAATGCGGGTTTTGAGAACTACCGCGATTACATGTTTCAGGCTTTAGGCCGTTTTGATTATACCCCGCAGGATTGTTATGATTTCGCGAATGCCATCGAAAAAGAAATTGTTCCGATTTTAAAAGAACAGGCAGAAAAACGCCGAGAAGCTTTAGGACTAGAAGTATTAAAACCTTGGGATTTAGAAGTAAGCATTAGTGGCAAACCGGCTTTGAAACCTTTTAACAACGGCGAAGAGCTGATTGATAAAAGTATTGCCTGTTTTAATGCTATTGATGAAAAGTTAGGCTCAAAATTGGCAACCATGAAAGCCAATAACCTTTTTGACGTAGAGAGCAGAAAGGGTAAAGCGCCAGGTGGATATAATTACCCATTGGCCGAAACAGGAGCGCCTTTTATCTTCATGAACTCGGCAAATTCATTGCGCGATTTAACCACGATGGTTCACGAAGGCGGTCATGCCATCCATACCTTTTTAACCGCAAATTTAGAACTAAACGATTTTAAGCACTGCCCATCTGAGGTAGCCGAACTGGCATCGATGAGTATGGAACTCATCTCAATGGATAAGTGGGATGTTTATTTCGATAACGAAGAAGATTTAAACCGTGCTAAAAAAGAACAATTGGCTGATGTTTTGAAAACATTACCTTGGGTTGCCGTAATTGATCAGTTTCAACACTGGATTTACACCAACCCTAACCATACCGCAGCCGACCGTGAAGAAACCTTTAAGCAGATATTTAACCGTTTTGGTGCTGGTTTTGCCGATTGGACAGATTTAGAACAACAATTCGGAAATGGCTGGCAAAAGCAGCTGCATTTATTCGAAGTTCCTTTTTATTATATCGAATATGCAATTGCTCAGTTAGGCGCCATTGCCGTTTGGAAAAATTATAAAGAAAATCCGGGAAAGGCTTTAAATCAATACTTGGCGGCACTTTCATTAGGTTATACCAAGCCAATGAACGAAATATATGAAACTGCAGGAATTAAGTTTGATTTCAGCGCAGAATATGTAAAAGAACTGGCAAATTTTGTAAAAACAGAACTGGAAAAACTGGGATAAGGCAGAAGGGTTTTTTCCCTTAAAATGATAAATTAGAAGTCGTTGCATTTAGCCACGACTTTTTTGTTTGTTGTACTTTTTACCACGGAAACACAGAGGGCACGGAACCGTATTTACAGCATGGGTGATCAAAACCAATGTTTTATGTGCAGCACCCAACTGAATAGACCTGATGGAAGTGAAAATCCCTTTTGGGTATTGGATATATTTTGTTCTTCCCAGAATTCCTCCAAAAGGATTGTAACAAACAGCAGGGCTGAACCCTACCTATGTATAACAGGCTTTGCTCTCCAAAAAAACATGCTACTTCTTGAGGGAGAAAACACATAATCTCCTATAAATTACGCTTCATCCTTTTTCCTGATCCTTAGTATGACAAACATCACCAAAACCGATAATAGAATCATGATCAGATAACTGTAACTGAGGTTACTTTCATCTTTGGCAGGAATCAGGTTTACGATACCATAACTCAAAAAAGAAACAATCACGTAAGTAATCCCTCCTGTTAATCCACCTGCAATGCCCGCATTTTTCGGGAATTTGCTCAGGCAGAAAGTAAAGTAATTATTAAAGGTAAAGCCTGCTCCTACGTGGATTAAAAAGGCAAAGAAAATTAAGGACCAGAGGTTAGAAACAAAATTTAAACTTATAATCATCAGCACAACAAAAGCCACCTGAAACAAAGAATTGATCATTAATCTTTTAAAGAAAGGCCTGTTAATGGTGGCCTTACCGATAAAGCCCCCTACCATCCAGGCGAAACCTAAAAACAGGGAACTATAACCTGCAATAACCGGCGAAAAATTAAAGTGATGTTCAATGATAAACGGACCAGTCATATTGTAAACCATCACCATACAATAGGCTAAACCCAACATTACAATCCCCAATGTAAAGCTCGTTGTTTTAATCATTTCGATATAAATGCCCGTTATCTTTTTCAGTTGAAAATCGGTAAAATGTTTTAAGGTTTCACCACTGAACAATAATTCCAATACAGCAAAAACAAGTGCAAACCCGGCCAAAAAATAGAAATTAGATTCCCAACCAAATGCCGTTTGGAGATAACCGCCAATAAATGGTGCTACAATTGGCCCGGTAGACCAAATAATGGAAAACATGCTGAGATAGTGTTTTAGCTGGTCGCCTTCATAAAGATCGACAAAGTAAGCCCTTTTTGCCACTACGATTGCGCCTACCGTAAGTCCATGAACAATCCGCATCAGATAAATGAGATAAATGTTGTGGGTAGTGGCGATAATGATACTTGCAGCAGCAAAGATTAATAGCGAGTATAAACAGATCTTATACCTGCCAAAACTATCGAGTACACTCCCGATAAAAAGTTGTGCCACCCCATAGCTAATTAAGAAAATACTTAATGTAAGTTGAACCTGAACGCTGCTTACCTGCATTTCGCCAGCCATTGTTGGTAAAGAAGGGATGTAAATATCGGTAGCAAAACCTGATAACGGAATTAAAGCAAAGGCCAGTAAAGTAGCCAAACCCTGGTGACGTTCTTTAATGTATTTTATTTGTGTTGTATCTGCATTCATATTGGTACTATAATCGTTAAAAATATTCAAATCAAACATCTATTTAAGGGCTCTTATATATCTGATTGATTATTGGCAACAAAATTAGGGCTTTCACTTATCCAAAAATTATGCGAATCAAACAAAGGATTATTTAAGCCAAATAATTGCAAATTTTTACTTTAATCTAATAATTACCTTTCTTTTCGATGTCATTATACCATCCAACGAGTAGTGAAATGAAAATTATATCCTGCTTTAAACGTTTTTAACCAAACTTTTTATAAGTTTGAAGAAACAAGCAAATAAAAGATGTTCGAAAAGCTATTCAGAAAGAAATCTATTTCCAAGATATTACAAGATGCGGCAAAAGGCTATGGCGACCATGAAAATACATTACATAAAACACTCGGTGTACGCGATTTAACAGCTTTTGGAATTGCAGCGATTATTGGAGCAGGAATTTTTAGTACGATTGGCAAGGCAAGTGCAGATGGTGGTCCGGCAGTAATCTTTTTATTTATTTTTACGGCAGTAGCCTGTAGTTTTGCGGCCTTTGCTTATGCAGAGTTTGCATCAATGGTGCCCGTTTCCGGTAGTGCTTATACCTATTCTTATGTGGCCTTTGGCGAACTGATTGCCTGGATTATCGGATGGTCGCTCATTATGGAGTATTCCATTGGTAATATTACGGTAGCCATATCCTGGTCTGATTACTTTACGGGACTACTCTCTACCATAAAAATACCTCCCCTGGGCATAGATGGCATCCATGTACCCGATTGGATGACAATGGATTACCTCAGTGCTTATAACGGACATAAACACGCTGAAGCGCTTCTGGCGGCTGGCAAAAACCTGGCAGATTTAGATTCGGCTACAGCTTTAGCCAATAATGCATGGCTTACCGCTCCTAAAATAGGTGGTTTTCACCTCGTTGCAGATATTCCTGCTCTAGGTATTATCATTTTAATTACCTGGTTAATTTACCGCGGTATGAAAGAGAGCCGCAATGCCAGCAACGCCATGGTGGTGGTTAAACTTGCGGTAATTCTTTTGGTATTGGCGGTTGGTATTTTTTACGTAGACACAAAAAACTGGGATCCATTTGCGCCAAACGGAGTTTCTGGAATTTTAAAGGGCGTTTCGGCTGTGTTTTTTGCGTATATCGGTTTCGATGCCATTTCTACAACGGCTGAAGAATGTAAAAACCCGCAACGCGATTTACCCCGTGGAATGATGTGGGCAATTATTATCTGCACCATCCTTTATGTAGCTATTGCATTGGTTTTAACCGGTATTGTTAAATCGAATACCTTAGCTGTTGGCGATCCGTTAGCTTTCGTTTTTGATCAGATTAACTTAAAATTAATGAGCGGTATTATTGCCGTAAGTGCGGTATTTGCTATGGCCAGTGTACTTTTGGTTTTCCAAATGGGACAACCACGTATCTGGATGAGCATGAGCAGAGATGGCTTATTACCAAAATCTTTTTCGAAAATTCACCCAAAATATAAAACACCTTCGTTTGCAACCATTGTAGTAGGCTTTGTGGTGGCTGTACCATCGTTGTTTATGAATCTTACTATTGTTACCGATCTCTGTTCTATCGGGACACTTTTCGCTTTTGTACTGGTTTGCGCAGGGGTTTTAGTATTACAGAACAGGCCCGATGTACAGCGTGGAAAATTCAGGATACCTTATGTAAACAGTAAGTTTATTGTACCTATTGTTTTAATTGCGACTATAATTTTTGCATTCACAAAATATGGCAAAGAAACAAAAGCATTCTTTTTCAATTCGCCTAAAACCATCCAAACCGTAACTTTTGTTACTTCTTTAAGTGGCGATGAACTGAAAATTGTTAAAGAGGAAATTGTTAAGAATGCTGCTCCACAAATTTTATTGGCAGAAAAAGTAGATGCAGAATCTTATCTAAGTGCATTGTCTGCTGATCGTTACGAGCAGTTTATTTCAGCCTCAAAAGTACCTGTGGAAAAGAAATACGAAAGTGGTTGGGGCTTATTTAAGCACAAAATTCCAATGTGGATTTTCTTGATCATCTGCGTAATCATTACCTACTATTGCATCACCAAAAACTTGTCGTTAATTCCAGTTTTAGGGCTGATCAGCTGTTTGTACATGATGTGCGAACTTGGTATTTCAAACTGGATTGGTTTCGGCATCTGGCTGGTAGTAGGGCTTGTGGTTTATTTTGCCTATGGTTACAAGCATAGTAAATTGGCAAATCCGGAGGTTTAAGCTATAGATGAATGATATGACAATTTTTGAGAAAATAGAGAAACATCAGGCAGAGAAAGACTATGTCAAAATTAAAAGAGACGTTGGTAACAAATCTTATGTACTTTCTCATGGTTATATCTTAGATCACTCATTTGATTTTGTTCTCCTTAAAGTGAACGATGATTTTCTATTTAACGGATTTACCATTTTTCCAATATCTTCTATTACCAAAATCAGACACAACGACTATGACCAATTTTTCGATTCCATAATGGAACAGGAGGGCCAGAAAAAGCTGATCGAAATGCCTTACCAAATTAATTTAGAAAGCTGGGAAACCATTTTCAATTCTATAAAAAGTACAAACTTAAACTGTTCGGTAGAAAACGAAAACAATAAGAGATTCTTTTTTAAAATCGGTGAGATTGTAAAAGTGAAGAAAAGAAGTTTAAAAATTTTGAACTTCGATCCCGCAGGTTATCTGGATGATGAGCCGACAAAGATAAAGTATAAGGAAATTTCTGCTATAGACTTTGATGATAACTATACCAATACAATGGCTAAATACTTAAGGACAAAGCTATAAATTGTTACTTAATTACTCATTCTGCGTCACGCTGAAATCTATTTATAGTATCTTCTAATTCTTCTGTCAGTGAGACGCCAACCGATAGCCCTCGAGTGGTAAGATCATGAAACAAATTGAGGGTGACGATCTCGCAAATGTCCTTCTAACATTAAATCTTCTTTCTTTAATAAAAAGAAAATTATATTTATTCTATCGGTCGGTGTCTCACCGACCGAAAAAATTTGATAATAATTGTAATATCTGTATTTTGTATAAAAGTTGTCCCTGCAACTCAAATACGAATAAATTATGCACATTTTCCACAAAAGACAGGGACAAATGGATTATAACTATCCATATTTTTATACCGATACCATCTGTAATTTTGCTCATTTATTAAATGATGATAACTTGAAAATGATCATCATAAATTTACTTAAATTTTTAGTTTATCAAAAGCTTATTGAGGTATATGGTTATGTTATCATGCCCAATCACATCCATTTAATCTGGAATATGCTCAAATTAAATGGAAAGGAATCTCCAGCAGCCAGCTTTACTAAATTCACAGCACACGAATTTAGAAAGTATCTTTTGGTAAATAATCCTATACTTATAAATCAATACCGTTCTCAAAAGAACGACAGGATTTTTCAGTTCTGGAAAAGAGACCCACTGGCGATTCCTTTAAGTAAGGAAAGTATTATAATACAAAAATTAGATTATATCCATGATAATCCAATTAAAGAAAAATGGAATTTATGTACTCATCCTGAAGATTATAACTGGAGTAGTGCAAACTTTTATGAAACAGGGATTGATCAATTCAAGATACTCACGCATTTTAGGGATTAATCATTTCGGTCGGTGAGACACCAACCGATAGGAAAATTATTTATGGATAAAATAAAAATCCCCTTTCTTTAAAAGAAAGAGGATTATATTTATTTCTTCTTTATAAAAGCTAGCACTGTAATCATCACCAGTCCCAATCCAGATGCAATCATGTAATTATTGGCATGGTCGAGATGATATATTTTAGCTATGGGGCCGGCTAAAAACAAGCCAATTCCCATTATCATGATCGCTTTTCTCATCAATTAAACTGGTAACCTGTTTAATTCAATATCATCTGGTGTAACGAAAATCAATGGAACTTTCTCTACATCAACATAACTGCTATCCAAACCAAAACTCCGCTCTTCAGACAAACTTAATTTCTTAAGGATAAAATAGTAATCCATAATCTGTCTCTCGTAGAAACTCAACTTGGTAAATTTAGATAAATGTTTTTCTAAAAGAACAAACCTGAAATCGCCAGCAATTTTATGTTTGTTTAACGAGGTATACTGGCTCGTAATATCGATCTCTCCATTTTTCACTAACTCTTCAACCACTTTACGGTACAATAAATTTACACGTTGTTCAATCCTGAAACCTAACCTAAAGTCGATCCTGATTAACTTGCCCGGAATTAGGAATTCAACTTTATAATCTAAAGTATAGGGCTCATCCATTACATCAACGTGCACCAACCAGTACACATCAGCACGTTTTGGTTCCTTTTGAATAATGGAATAGATAATCTTCGATTCGATCTCAGTTTTAAAGTTAGCACTCGTTAAATAAACCAGCTGAGAGGAGTATTTTGGAACAGATTCATCGCTGCTTAATTCAGTTAAAATCTCATAATAATCTTCAATTTCGACATATTTAACAAAGCGGTTTTTGATTTTTCGGGCCACAAACCAACTCCACATCACTGTAAATAACAAGGAACCGATTAATACCGTTACCCAACCACCATGTAAGAATTTGGTTAAATTACTGATCAAAAATGTACCCTCAATAATAACGTACGTAAAAAAGAATAAGGCTATTAAATATTTCGGGAAACGTTTACTTCTCAAATAAAAACTCACCAAAATAGTGGTCATTAACATGGCTATCGTAATAGATAAACCATAGGCTGCGTCCATTTTCTCTGCTTTTTGGAACAGCAAGACAATGCCACAGCAACCAATCCACAACATCCAGTTAATCGAAGGAACGTATAACTGGCCTTTAGAAACTGATGGGTAAACAATTTTAATTTTAGGCCAAAGGTTTAAGCGCACGGCCTCAGCAATTAAGGTAAAAGAGCCGCTAATTAAAGCCTGACTGGCAATTACTGCTGCCATTGTTGCCAGTATAACCATTGGAATCTGAAACTGATCAGGAACGATCTGGAAAAACGGATTCATCTTTGCCCCAGGAACGTAACTCCCGCTGTTCTGCAAAATCCAAACACCTTGCCCCAAATAGTTTAGAATAAGGGTGAGTTTCACAAAAATCCAACTGATCCTGATGTTATTTCTACCACAGTGCCCCAAGTCAGAATATAAAGCCTCTGCCCCTGTTGTACATAAAAAGACACCACCCAGAATTAAAAATGCTAATTTATTGGTAACCAGTAAATGAATAGCATAGTATGGATTAAATGCCTTTAGGATGCTGAAATCTTTTACAATAAAAGATACGCCTAAAACACCCAAAACAGCAAACCAAACAAACATTACCGGACCAAATAGTTTCCCTACCAAATTGGTTCCGAACTGCTGGATAACAAATAGGATAGTTAAAATGGTTAGTACAATTGGAATAACCGGTACCTCAAACTTATTGGTAAGCCCTTCAATTGCTGATGTTACGGTAATACTGGGCGTGATAATACCATCTGCAAGTAATGCACAGCCACCTACAACAGCTGGAACCACCAGCCACTTAGCCTTTTTGCGCACCAGGGAGAATAAGGAGAAAATACCACCCTCACCCTTATTATCGGCTCTTAGGGTAATAATAACATACTTAATGGTGGTTTGTAAGGTTAATGTCCAAATGATACAGGATAAAACGCCTAGAACATTTGTTGGGTTGATATCTTGCTTGCCCCCTAAAATTGTTGTAAAAATTGCATTTAAGGTATATAGGGGTGATGTACCAATATCACCGAACACAATTCCTAAACTGATTAGAACACCGCCGGCGGTTAACGCGTTGACATTTTTATGATTTGACACTTCGTTGATTATTTTAGTGCGGCAAAAGTAAACTAACTATAACAATTTAACAACCAAATTATTGTGTATTTTCAACACTATGAAAATTAAATTTTATTGTTAAATTGTGTTAAATTATGGGTTTTAAACAAAATGTTTAATTTCTTTGTTTTAAATTAATACATTTGCTATACCAATTTGATGAAACTCTACACTAAGATAACGTTACTCACAAAACTCGCATGCACATTGTGCATCGTTTTGTTGTGCAATGTAAATTCTTGGTCGCAACAAACTGATAGCATTCACATCAGCTTAAAAAACAGAACAAAAAAAACAAGCCGAATTCCTGAAATTAAAGCCAATATTACACCTTACAAGCCGCTTTATATGACTGTAGGTGGTTCTGGAATATTCAATACTTACGGTACAGCCCCTAAAAATGCAACAGTTGTAGCGAAAGATAAATTGTTAAGCATTGTAAAAATATATCCTAATCCAGTAGAAGATCAGTTAAATATTATTTTATCTATAGGAAAAGATGGCACCCAAACTACGATCAAAATCATCGATTTATTGGGAAATGAAGTGGCGACACTTCTAAATGAACGCTTAAATGCAGGTGAACAGACCAAAAGTTTTGTCATTCCGAATAGAATTAACCCAGGCATTTACTTTTTAAGGGTTATTGCTGGTTCTGAAAGCCAGGTAAAACGGATCTCAGTTTTATAACACCATTTTCTTTTCTATTTTTGATTGATGTGGATTTAATTCCCGTCTATTTTATCATATTTTATATTCTTAAAAATGAAAATCATCGCCATTGGCAGAAACTATGCCGAACATGCAAAAGAACTGAACAACCCAGTTCCAACCACACCAGTAATTTTTCTTAAACCTGATACAGCAGTTTTAAAAGATAATAAACCTTTTTACCTACCTGATTTTTCTGATGATATTCACTACGAACTAGAGGTGGTGTTAAAAATTTGTAAAGAAGGAAAACACATTGCCGAAAAATTTGCAGCTAATTATTATGATGAAATTGGATTAGGCATCGACTTTACAGCGCGCGATATACAGAGCAGGCACAAAGAAAAAGGATTACCCTGGGAGCTGGCCAAAGCATTCGACAATTCTGCCCCCATTAGCGTTTTTCTTCCTAAAAGCGATTTTGAAGATCTTTACAATTTAAATTTCGAGTTAAAAATAAACGGCGAAAGCAGGCAGATTGGCCATACTAAAGATCTGTTATTCTCGTTCGAGAAGATAATCAGCTTTGTTTCCCAATATATTACTTTAAAAAAAGGCGATCTAATTTTTACCGGAACACCACAGGGTGTCGGAAAAATAAATAAAGGCGATAAACTGGAAGCCTGGTTAGAAGGAAAGCAACTTTTAAATTTTGATGTAAAGTAACGAATGATTAAAAACCCGATCCACTCCAAGTTAAAATTTTCCATTTCAATTTACCTTTTATTTGCTTCAACCTTTGTTCAGGCACAACAGATTTTCAGCACGAATAAGTACCCGATTACAGATTTCAGGCAGCCTTTAGATATTAGCCCCCCTGCCCTGGCAGGTTCTTTTGGAGAGATCAGAGGCAACCACTTCCATTCTGGAATTGATTTCAGGACCAACCAACGCGAAGGTTATCCTGTTTATGCAGTTGCAGACGGATATATTTCGAGGTTAAGGGTTCAGAACAGTGGTTTTGGGCAGGCATTGTACATCAATCATCCTAATGGTTTTACCACGGTTTACGGCCACTTACAGCGTTTCGCCCCAAAAATTGCCACAATTGTTAAAAATCTCGAATATGAAAAGAAGTCTTTTGAGATTGATGAATTTCCTGATGCCACATTAATTCCAGTACATAAAGGCGAAATTATTGCCTGGTCTGGTAACCGTGGCAGCTCTGGCGGTCCACATTTACATTTCGAAATCAGAGATACCAAAACTGAAGAAACCATAAATCCACAGTTTTTCGGGATCATCATACCCGATAATATCCCCCCTGTTATTCATGGCTTGTATGTATACCGCTTAAATGGCAAAACCTTTAATGAAAATATACCAAAACAGGCCATTAGCATTAGTGGAACAAATGGCAGTTATAAAACTACTGCACCTATTAGCTTAACTGGTGAGGTTGGCTTCGGTATCGTGGTAACTGACAGACATAATGGTTTATCAGGCACCAATGGAGTATATTCCATTCAGTTAGAGGTAGATGGCAAGAAAGTATATACTTCTGCTCTTGAACGTTTTGCCTTCGAAGACAGTAAAGCAATTAATTCGCATATCGATTACCCTGTCTACTTAAATACTAAAAGAAGTATCCAGAAAAGTTTTATTGAGCCTGGCAACCCATTAAAAATTTACAGTGGTTTAGTCAATAGCGGACGGATTAATTTCAACGACGGTGCCACACATCAGCTTCGTTATATCGTTACCGATTCCAAAGGAAATTCAGCTGTATTACCTTTTACAGTAAATGCGGGTTTAGAACCCATAGCAAAAGCAAGCGTTCCTGCAGGGATAATTTATCCGTATAATAAAGTGAATGAATTTAATGCCGATGATATTAAGGTGGTTTTCCCACTCGGGACATTGTATAGTGATTTAAACTTCACTTATAAAAAATTGCCTAAACCGGTTGGTAATGCCTGGTCGGCTGTACATCAGATTCACAATAAGTATACGCCACTGCATGTCGGTTTCGATATCTCAATCAAAGCTGATAATCTGCCGGAGAACCTGAGGAGTAAAGCATTAATTGTAAATTCTAATGGTTCATCTCAAGGCGGTTTTTTCGAGAATGGGTATGTTAAAGCTACTCCAAAAAACTTTGGCAGCTTTTATATTGCCATTGATACCATTGCACCGAGGATAGTACCCGTAAATATCTCGGAAGGGAAAAATATGGCCGGTTTATCTAAAATATTTTTTAAGATCAGCGATAATCTATCCGGAATAAAAAGTTTTAATGGCTATATTGATGGCAAGTGGGCGTTGATGGAATTCGATGCTAAAACGGCAACGCTATGGCACAGTTTCGACGAAAGAACAGCTTCAGGGAAACATACACTTGAACTGGTTGTGGCAGACATGAAAGAAAATACACGGAAATACACGGTAACATTTTTTAAATAGATACAAGATTTTGAGGATTGATGGATTTAAAGATCAAGTCGACATCAAAATCCATGTTTTAAACCAAAAAATGTCATCTTTTAACATATATCGAACACTATAACAGCTTAAACTGTTTAAATTGCACTGCGGTTAACAATAGCGATTAACCGATTTAAACCGTTAACCGATTAACCAATAATTATGGCAGAGTTAAAAGAAGGTGATCAGGCACCAGCAATTACATCAAAAGATCAAAATGGTATTGATGTTTCTTTAAGCGATTATAAAGGCAAAACAGTTGTGCTTTACTTTTATCCGAAAGACGATACTCCTGGCTGTACCGCCGAAGCTTGTGATTTCAGAGATAACTATCAAGGTTTACAGGCCAAGGGCATTGTAGTTTTAGGCGTTAGTGTTGATGATGAAAAATCGCACCAGAAATTTGTAACCAAACATAATTTGCCATTTACCTTACTGGCAGATACCGATCAGAAAATTGTAAATGATTATGGTGTTTGGGCAGAGAAAAACATGTATGGCAAAAAATATATGGGTACAGTTCGCACAACTTTTATTATAGATGGCGATGGAAAAATCATCCATATCATCAAAAAAGTTGACACAAAAAACTCAACACAACAAGTACTCAATTTAATCAATAACTAATTATGATATAGCGGGTAAAATATTACCTTTGTTATATAACAACAACCTCTTATTTTAATGAAACATACAATTAAAGAGCTAGAAGATATTGCCTCTCAAATCAGAAGAGATATCGTAAGAATGGTTCATGGATGTCAGTCTGGCCACCCTGGTGCCTCACTTGGATGCGCAGATTTTTTTACTGCATTATACTTTGAAGTAATGAACTACAAAACCGACTTCACGATGGAAGGCGCTGGCGAAGATTTATTCTTCCTTTCGAACGGACATATTTCTCCTGTTTGGTACAGCACATTGGCTCATGCTGGTTTTTTCGATAAAAGTGAACTGGCAACTTTCCGTAAACTAGATTCCAGATTACAAGGTCACCCAACTACACATGAACATTTGCCTGGTATCCGCATCGCTTCAGGTTCATTAGGCCAAGGCTTATCAGTTGCCATTGGTGCTGCATTAGCTAAAAGGCTAAATGGCGATAAATCTACCATTTTTGCCTTATTGGGTGATGGAGAATTACAGGAAGGACAAAACTGGGAAGCAGCTATGTTCGCCCCATTTAATAAAGTTGATCATTTAATCGCATCGGTTGATTACAACGGACAGCAAATTGATGGTCCCACAAGTAAAGTTCTTGCCCTAGATGATTTACAAGCTAAATTCGAAGCTTTCGGATGGCATGTAATTAATACAGACGGTAATGATATGCAAGCTATAGTGGAAGGTTTACATTATGCTAAAACCTTAACCGGAAAAGGCAAGCCGATTTTGAATTTAATGAGCACGCAGATGGGTGCTGGTGTAGATTATATGATGGGTACGCACAAATGGCATGGTACAGCGCCAAATGATGAGCAATTAGCAGCAGCATTAGCGCAATTACCAGAAACTTTAGGGGACTATTAGCCCTTCTCCCCTAAAAGGGGGAGTAAATAACTTTTAATTTTAACTACAAATAGAGCCCCTTTAGGGCTTTGGGGTATGAAAACCTGCGAAGCAATTTTGAACGCAGCTAATTAAAAATATAAAAAACGTGAAAAAATATACATATACAGAAAAAAAAGATACACGTTCGGGTTTTGGTGCTGGCCTGCATGAGGCTGGAAAGAAAAACGAAAATGTGGTTGCCTTATGTGCCGATTTAGTTGGATCGCTTAAAATGGATGCTTTTATTAAAGATTTTCCTGAGCGTTTTACACAAGTTGGTATTGCCGAAGCAAACATGATCGGTATTGCAGCAGGTATGACCATAGGTGGTAAAATTCCTTTTACAGGTACTTTTGCCAACTTCTCTACTGGCCGTGTTTACGATCAAATCCGTCAATCAGTAGCTTATTCTAACAAAAACGTTAAAATCTGTGCATCACATGCTGGTTTAACCTTAGGCGAAGATGGTGCAACACACCAGATCTTAGAAGATATCGGTTTAATGAAAATGTTGCCAGGAATGGTAGTAATCAATCCTTGCGATTACAATCAAACCAAAGCAGCAACAATGGCCATTGCAGAATATGAAGGTCCGGTTTATTTACGTTTTGGTCGCCCGGTAATCCCTGTTTTTACAGATCCGGATCAAAAATTTGAGATCGGTAAAGCATGGATGGTTAACGAAGGAACAGATGTGACTATTATTGCTACAGGCCATATGGTTTGGAAAGCGATTGAGGCTGGTGAAAAATTAGCTGAATTGGGTATTGACGCTGAAATTATTAATATCCACACCATTAAACCTTTGGATGACGAAGCCATCTTAAAATCAGTTAAGAAAACAGGCTGTGTGGTTACCTGCGAAGAGCACAATAAATTTGGTGGCCTAGGCGAAAGTGTAGCACGTTTGTTAACTACTGAATTGCCAACTCCACAAGAGTTTGTAGCCACTAACGATACTTTTGGCGAAAGCGGAACACCAGATCAGTTAATGTCTAAATATGGCTTAGATGCTGTAAACATTGTTGAAGCTGTTCAAAAAGTAATTGGCAGGAAAAAATAGATTTGAGATAAAGATATGAGAATTGAGATATGAGATCGAATCTCATATCCAATTCTCATATCTCAATTCTCACATCTCAAATCTAGAGATAGAATGAAACAAGTTGAAGATTCAGAAATTCTTACCATGTTTGCTGTCGAGCGCACGCGTAATGAAGCCTTTAACCTGTTGTTAAAAAAATACCAGCAAAAAATATACTGGCACATTAGGAGATTGGTGCTAAACCACGATGACTGCGATGACCTTTTGCAGGAAGTATTTGTTAAAGTTTGGAAAAACCTCGATAAATTCAGAAGTGATTCACAATTGTATACCTGGATATACCGCATCGCTACAAACGAATCGATTACTTTTTTAAACAAGCAAAAACAAAAAAACAATACTCCTTTAGATGAAGTTTCATCTGAACTGGCCGACAATCTGGTGGCATCATCTTATTTTAACGGCGATAAGCTTGAGCTTAAACTGCAAAAAGCAATCCTTACCCTACCCGAAAAACAACGGATTATCTTCAATATGAAATATTTTGATGATATGAAATATGAAGAGATTTCGGAAGTTTTAGGAACCTCGGTAGGCGCGCTAAAGGCATCGTTTCACATTGCCGCAAAAAAAATTGAAGCTTTTATTACAAATGATGAAATAGACTATTAAACCTTTTCACTTTAATTGTATCATATATCTGTGATGAACGAAAATATAGAAAATAATGATTGGATGAACGAAGCCCCTGCACTTGCGGCAATGGGGAAACGCAATCCTTTCTCCGTTCCTGATGGATATTTCGAAAATTGTGATGAGGCCATTTTTTCTGCTGTCTTTTTAAATGGATTGAAACAGAAAACCAGTGACAATAATTTTGAAGTTCCGCAGAATTATTTTGAAGATTTAACGGAACGCATTCAAATCCGGATTGCCCTTTCCGAAATGCCTAAGGCAAAACAAGCCTTTGCAGTACCCGAAAATTATTTCGACACGCTGCAGACTAGAATTGCCGATAAGATTGCAGCATCAGCGCCTAAAAAGGAGGTTAAAGTTATTCCTTTATGGAGACGCAACATTGTTAAATATACAAGTGCAGCATGTTTCTTATTAATGACCTCGATTGGTGTTTATTTTTACCAGAACAGCTCAATTACGACAGCTCAACAGGTACAATCACCGGAAGCAATAAACGAACAACTATTATATGATATTGATGAAAGTACAATCATTGATCATTTAGAAGCGCAAAATACTACATCATCTAATATAAAAACTACTTCTGCCTCAGATACAGAAATGGAAAACTATATCTTGAGTAATTTCTCTTCAAGTGATTTATCTCAGGAACTAAATAATTAAGAAATGAAGAATTTACTTTTTGTTGCTTTAATGTTTTTATTACCTACAAGCCTATTGGCACAAAGGCCAAAGGCAGAAGAAATAGAATCACTTAAAATAGCTTTTTTCACTCAAAAACTGGATTTATCGCCAGAAGAGGCTAAGATTTTCTGGCCAATTTATAACGATATGCAGGCAGAACAAGCTGCCTTACGCAAAGAACGGATGCAGAAAATGATCTCTTTCAGAAAAACGACTGAAATAGATAATCTAACCGATGCACAGGTACAAAGTTTAATTACCAGCGAATTCGATTTCAAGCAAAAAGATCTTAATCTTGATAAAAAATATTACAACAAACTTAAATCGGTATTGCCGATAAAAATTGTTGGAAAGTTTTACCGGGCGCAGGAAGGGTTTAAACGCGAGTTACTCAATAGATTTAAAGGCGGCCAAAGGCAATAAAGAAAAAGGCTTACAGCAATGTAGGTCTTTTTTGTTTTAAAGCACTCTTTCAATTCCGTACTTTTGTACCATGCTTACCCAACGTCAGTTGTTTTTACAACACAATGCACAAACCTCTCCAGAGCCGCTTATGCTCGAATTTGTAAGAGCAAAAGGAATCTACATTTACGATGCACAAAACAAAAAACACATCGATCTTATTGCCGGTATTGGTGTAAGTAATGTTGGCCATTGCCATCCTGCGGTAGTGAAGGCTATTCAAGATCAGGCAGAAACTTATATGCACCTGATGGTTTATGGCGAATATGTACAAACGCCTCAGGTAAATTTTGCCAAAGCCCTTGCCGATATTTTACCCGAAAGTTTAAGTTGCACCTACTTTTTAAACTCAGGAACCGAGGCTGTAGAAGGTGCCATGAAGCTGGCTAAACGGTATACTGGCAGAAAAGGGTTTATTGCCTGCAAAAATGCTTACCACGGCAGTACGCAAGGAGCAGAAAGTTTAATGGAAAGTGATTTCTACTCTTCTGGCTATGGTCCTTTCTTGCCTCACGTAAGTTTTATTGAACATAACAATGTTGATGATCTCGAAAAAATCACTTCAGAAATCGCTGCTGTTTTTATCGAGCCTATACAAGGTGAAGCCGGAATAAGGGTTGCCGATTTAAACTATATGAAAGCTTTGCGTGCAAAATGTACAGAAACCGGAACTTTATTAATCTTCGACGAAATACAATCTGGCTTTGGCCGCAGTGGTAAAATGTTTGCCTTCCAGCATTATAATGTAGTGCCTGATGTACTGCTCCTGGCGAAAGGAATTGGTGGTGGAATGCCAATCGGTGCTTTTATCAGTTCATTGGAAATAATGTCGGTATTATCGCATACACCAATTTTGGGTCACATGACTACTTTTGGTGGTCATCCGGTTTGTTGCGCTGCCGGTTTGGCAACCTTACGTACCTTGGTTGATGATCTCATTGTTGATGAAGTAGAAGAAAAAGGGCAATTATTTAAACAGCTCCTTCAACATCCTGCCATTAAAGAAATTAGAGGAAAAGGTTTGATGCTTGCTATTGAGTTTGAGAATTTCGAGATCAATAAAAAAATCATCGATGCCTGTATCTTAGACGGCGTACTGTCTGACTGGTTTTTACATTGCAGCAATTCTATGCGCATTGCCCCTCCTTTAATTATTACAAAAGAAGAAATTAAAGAAGCTTGCAAGACCATCTTAAAAAATATTAACTTAGTTGCAGGGTAAAAAGCATGGGGCATAGCTTAAAATGCTGAAAAATAAAACTACTAACTGTTAGCTGAAATGAATGTATTAATCGTTGAAGATGAAAAGAGCCTGGCACTTGAAATGGACGAATTCTTGAGTAAAGAAGGATTTATTGTAGAACATGCCTGGAAAAAATCTTCTGCAGAAGAAAAGATATTTGTAAACAATTACGATTTCATTTTGTTAGATCTGGGTTTGCCAGATGGCGATGGCTTCGACATTTTGAAACAATTAAAATCTACGAAAGACCGAGATGATGCCGTAATCATTTTAACTGCCCGTAGTGCTGTTGATGACCGCATTAAAGGCCTTGATGAAGGTGCAGATGATTATTTACCGAAGCCATTTTCGTTAAACGAACTTTTAGCGCGTATGCACGCGATTACCCGTAGAAAACACAAATTGGAGAAAAACGAGGTAAACATCCACAACTTCTTGCTCAATATTCAGAATAGAACCGTTTCTTTTGGTGATGAAAGATTAAACCTTACCAAAAAGGAATTCGAAATATTTAACTATTTGGTGTTGAACAAAAACCGGGTGGTATCGAGAATGAGCTTAACTGAACATGTTTGGGGTGATATTTTAGAAGTTAATTCTGATTCGAACTTTGTAGATGTGCATGTTAAAAATCTGCGAAAAAAACTTGCAGGAATTAGCCCAATAGATTGGTTTGAAACCGTAAGGAGTATTGGATACAGGATTAATTGCTAATGAGTTAGAAAGTTGGAGGTCGGAAGCTTAGTGGGTTGTAATTTTCAATCAGCAGTTTGCAGTTAGCAATTTAACAAATACAAAAATTTAATTAACCGATTTAAACAATTAACCAGTTAACCCATTACCCAATAAAGCATCATGTCAAACATCATCCATATAAATGAAGTTACAGGTTAAATTTTCTTTATATAATGCGATAACCAAAATTGCCATCATTTTGGTATTGGGTGCCATCATTCTATTCTCGCTTGACAGACTTGCCTACAACCAGTTTGATAACCGTCTGATCAAAAAAAAGAATAAAATTATTAAGCACTTAAATGATGATGAAATCGACAGCCTATTAAATAAACAGCAATCTTTTACCGATTATAACATATTAAAAGAAGAATTTATTGTTCTAACAGACATTCCAGACAATCAAAAAGATTCTACAGCGAAGGTATTTACCGAAAAGAGGGAAATTGAAGGTGATATTGAGGTATACAGAATACTGAATTATAAATTTTCTTATCATACAAACTGGTATAACCTGGAGATTGGAGAAACAATGACCGCCCTCCAGTCCATTAAAAATTCGATCCGTTTTTATATGCTGATTGTACTGGTTGCTGCCTTACTGATTACCCTTGTAACCGACTTTACTTTTTCCAACTTCTTATTGAAACCCTTTTATCAAATTATCGATAAAAAAATTAATCTGGTTGACGATCCATCTCACTACAACTATCAGAATATACCAACCACTACCAACGATTTTAAAATCTTGGATAACAGCATAAATTCTCTTATGCGTAAAATAAACACACTTTTCGCCTTAGAAAAGCAGTTTATTGCTAACGTTTCGCACGAACTACTTACCCCAATTTCAATTTTAAGTACACGTTTCGAAAACATGCTCAACACACCTGGCATTCCTGTGGAGCACGAAAATAAGATATATGCATCATTAAAAACCCTGAACCGCTTAAAGGTGATCATTAACAGTTTGTTACTTATTTCGAAAGTAGAAAACAATCAATACCTAAAAACAGAAGAAATTAGCCTTAAACGCGAAATAGATGATATATATGAAGACCTGGAAGATCGAATAGTGGATAAAAACATCAGCTATAATGCCAACCTCTCGAAGGATTTTCATTTCACCGGAAATAAAGCACTGATACATACACTTCTAATCAACATTATCAATAATGCGATAAAGTACAATGTTGTGGGCGGTTCCATTACCATAACAGATAAAACCGAAGCAGAAAAATATATCATTTCCATTAGCGATACCGGATCCGGCATGAGTATGGCACTTGTAGAAAATGCATTCGATCGTTTTAAAAGGGGAAATACCGAAGAAAATGGCTTTGGCTTAGGGCTCGCTATTGTGCAAAGTATTGCCCGTTTCCATAAAATAGAGGTCGATATTAAATCTGAAGAACACAAAGGAACCAGCATTTCGCTGTTTTTTTCAAAATAAAACCAGCTAAAATAAGGGGTACAAAGAAATAGATTTTTTTGTATTCGGTAGAGTTTCGTTAATAAAACAAAAGGTTACACCAATTAAAGATGCAACCTTTTTTAACTTTTTCAACTACTTTACAGCATCGGTTGCTGCTTTCGACCACTCCTCGCTTAACTTAAGCACGTAATCAGAATATTTTTGTATTTCATCTGGCTTTAGCTTACTTGCCCAGCCCGTTGCCTGATTTGCCCAAGCAGTGTATTTATCGCTTATGGCTTTAATTTCAGCAGCGTTTTTACTTTTTACCGCTACAACATATTCATCTTTTAATTTGCTATATTCAGCAAGGCCTTTATTTACTTCTTCACTTGAGAAAGTCGGAACATCTGTTTTAACGGTTTCAGTTGTTTTTGTAGTTACTTTCGTAATGGTGTCTCCATTAGCAGAAATTTCGCTTGAGTCTTTGGTCGTTTCTGTTTTTTTAGTACTATCGCACGATACTAATGTAGAAGCCAGCAGACCTACTGCAGCAATTGATAAGAAGGTGTTTTTCATGATGGATTTAGTTTTTAGCCGAAAGATGACTAAATATTGTGCCAAATCATTAAAAGCCCGATTAATCAAGAGATAATTTTGTCTATAAATCCTCAAACCGTTCCCAAAACCCATCAACAGGTAATTTGGCGAATATGTTTACAGGTTCTTTTTTTACCGGGTGTATAAACTGTAAGCGCCGCGCATGTAGGCAAATACTTCCTTTTCTGCTTCCTCGCGGATAACCATATTTATTATCACCCATAATCGGGCAGCCCATTGATGATAGCTGAACCCTAATCTGGTGCGATCGGCCTGTTAAAGGATCAACCTCCAAAAGATAATAATCGCCAACCTTGGCTTTTACTTTATAAGAAAGCTCGGCCCGCTGGCTGCCAGTAACTTCTGTATTATAATAAGAAACCACATTTTTCTGCGGGTTTTTCACCAGCCAATGCACCAAAGTAGCCGATTCTTTCTCTGGCTTGTTCTTCACCACTGCCCAATAGGTTTTCTTTACTTCCCTGTTTTTAAAAACAGCATTCATCCGTTCTAAAGCCTTACTGGTTTTAGCAAACAAAATTACACCACTCACCGGTCGGTCTAAACGGTGTACTACCCCTAAAAAAGCACCATTGGGTTTATTGTACTTTTTAGCGATATACTTTTTCACCTGTTCATCCAAAGGCTCATCGCCAGTTTCATCAACCTGCACAATATCACCTGCTCTTTTGTTAATAGCGATTAAATGATTGTCTTCAAAAAGGATGTCGTTATCGGTAATTGGCATTTAACCCCTCCGGCCCCTAAAGGGGAACTTAAATTTAATTATATATTGATTTATTTTTTAAATATTAACCTCTTGTAATAAAGGCCCATTTAGGGGTTTGAGGTTAATATTGTTCTTTCTCGTTCGGGAAATCATTTCCTTTTACGTCGCGGATGTACGATTGCGCTGCACCCAAAATTTCGTCGTAAAGATTTATATACTGGCGTAAAAAACGGGGCTTAAATCCTTTGGTTAAACCAATCATATCATTTACCACCAAAACCTGTCCATCGCAGTTTGGTCCAGCACCAATACCAATAGTTGGGATATGCAGGCTTTCTGTAACTTCTTTACCTAGTGCAGCAGGAATTTTCTCCAACACGATTGCAAAGCAACCAGCAGCCTGTAAAGCCAAAACATCTGTTTTTAACTTATTGGCTTCTTCTTCTTCCTTAGCGCGAACAGTATAGGTGCCGAATTTATAAATAGACTGTGGTGTTAAGCCCAAGTGTCCCATTACAGGAATTCCCGCTGTGATGATGCGTTGAACAGATTCGATAATTTCTTCACCGCCTTCCAATTTAACGCCATGAGCCCCCGATTCTTTCATAATCCTTATTGCCGAGTTCAAAGCTTCCTTCGAGTTTCCCTGATAAGAGCCAAAAGGTAAATCAACTACAACGAAAGCCCGTTTAACGGCCCTTATTACAGATGCAGCATGATAAATCATCTGATCTAGGGTTATAGGCAAAGTAGTTTCATGACCAGCCATTACATTTGAAGCAGAATCGCCAACAAGTAAAACGTCTAATCCTGCATCATCTAGGATAGTTGCCATCGAATAATCGTAGGCCGTTAACATAGATATTTTTTCACCACGTTGTTTCATTTCCTGTAAAATGTGCGTGGTGATGCGTTTGATTTCTTTATGTACCGACATGGGATTTGTTTTGTGTTGCCAAAAGTATCGTTTTTTCTTTAAAAAGGTATAAGGTTTGAGGCATAAGGTTTAGGACTGAGTCATCTTATACCCTACAGCCTAAACCTTTCACCTTATTTCACTTTTCTCTTTACATTCCCAATCTAAAATTCTATCTTTGTACCCCGAAATGGAAGGGATATATTCATCTTTTTTTGCACCCTGCAAAAACGGCTTTAATGCCGAAAGCCATTCTTTTTTCAACTCTTTTTTAAATCAAAATCCATATTGTAATTACCATGACTAACTACACCAAGTTACCTGCGATTTTATTACTGGCCGATGGCACAGTTTTTTACGGCAAAGCTGCCGGAAAAATTGGCACCACTACTGGCGAAATCTGTTTTAATACCGGGATGACAGGTTACCAGGAAATTTTTACTGATCCAAGTTATTTTGGACAGATAATGGTTACCACCAATGCTCACATTGGTAATTATGGTATCCATAAAGACGAAATCGAATCAGGTTCGATCAAAATTGCTGGTTTAGTTTGCAAAAATTACAACATTGTTTATAGCCGTAAAGAAGCGACAGAATCTATTCAGGATTATTTCCAGAATGATAACCTGGTAGCCATTTCTGATATCGACACCCGTGCATTGGTTCGCCACATTAGAGATAAAGGCGCAATGAATGCAATTATTTCTTCTGAAATCACCGATATTGAAGAGTTAAAACAAAAACTGGCTGAAGTACCTTCTATGGAAGGCTTAGAGCTTTCTTCTAAAGTAAGTACAACTGAACCATATTTTTACGGTAACCCTGAAGCAAGCTTAAAAGTGGCTGCTTTAGATTTAGGTATCAAGAAAAACATTTTGCGCAATTTCGAAAACCGCGATATTTACGTTCAGGTTTTCCCGGCTAAAACTACTTTTGCCGAAATGGAAAAATTTAACCCTGACGGCTACTTTATTTCAAATGGCCCTGGCGATCCATCGGTAATGCCATATGCTGTAGAAACGATCACGGAAATTTTAGCGGCAGACAAGCCATTGTTCGGTATCTGCTTAGGTCACCAGTTATTGGCCGAGGCGAACGGCATTGGCACCATGAAAATGTTTAATGGTCACCGCGGATTAAACCACCCTGTAAAAAACATCATTAAAAATCATTGCGAAGTTACTTCTCAAAACCACGGTTTTGGGGTAATTCCTGATGAGGTTAGAAACTCCGATAAAGTAGAGATTACCCACGTTAACTTAAACGATAAATCAATCGAAGGAATCCGTGTTAAAGGTAAAAAAGCATTTTCGGTTCAATATCACCCTGAGTCTTCTCCAGGCCCACACGATTCGCGTTACTTATTCGATGATTTTGTTGATGTAATGAAAGGTGCGCTAGCGTGGTAGGGTTAAGGTTGAAAGACTAAAGCTTAAAGACCAAAGTTTAAAGGCGAAAATACAATAATATGATCTGCGGATTTGCGGCAAAAACAAGCTGTTGATCCGCAGATTTCTTTTATAATCTATTTTCGCCTGTATAAAACATCATTTTACCGACATTTTCGACTATGTATCCAAAAATTCATTTCCTATTCATTTAAAGCTCCTTACATTCGCAACATGGAAACAAAAAAAGCCATTATCAGTGTGAAAGACCTGGTAAAAAAATACGATGATTTCGTGGCCGTTCAAGGGCTTAGTTTTGAGGTATATGAGCATGAGATTTTCGGTCTGCTTGGCCCTAATGGCGCTGGAAAAACCACGACCCTCGAAATTATTGAAACTTTGAGAGCTAAAACATCGGGTGAAATTATTGTAGATGGTTTTTCTGTAGATAAACAACCACAAGACATTAAACAGATTATAGGTGTACAGCTACAGGCTGCGGGTTATTATCCAAATCTCAACCTGATCGAACTGATCGAACTTTTTGCCGGTCTATATGGCGCCAACATCAAACCCATGGAGATGCTGGAGAAAGTAAACCTCCAAGATAAAGCCAAAGCTAAATACAAAGCGCTTTCAGGCGGACAAAAGCAGCGTTTTTCTATAGCTACAACACTCATTAACCAACCGAAGATTATTTTTTTGGATGAACCTACAACAGGTCTAGATCCACAGGCCCGCAGAAATCTCTGGGACCTGATTACAGAAATCCGCGATGCAGGAACAACTGTGGTTATTACCACTCACTATATGGACGAAGCCGAACAGCTTTGTGATCGCGTAGCTTTTGTAGAACGTGGTCAGATTATCGCGCTGGATACTCCTGATAATTTAATAGATAAATTAGTGAGCAGCGGTTTTGAACGCAAAAAAGAGGTTAAAAAAGCCAATCTGGAGGATGTTTTCATTAATCTAACAGGTCAGGAATGGAGAGAATAATTTAAATTCTATTTTTTTTGAAAAGCAAGGGCAGCATTCCAATTAATGTTACTCCCGCTTTTCGTTACAATCTTTTTGTAAATCTTATGAACAGGTAATAAAAACATCTAGAACAAAAAGGATTTACACTACAATCGGGTTTAAGAACATAAAACAGCACAACTATTAATCAAATAGTAAATGAAAAAATATAACAACCTTACAGCAACCCTGGCCCTTGCCAAAGCGAGTTTCCGGTCGATTATGCGGAGCCCTTCGGCGGTGGTTTTTACCCTGGCTTTCCCTTTGATATTTATCCTCGTTTTTGGCTTTTTGGGTGGCGGTGGAACACGTATCGATGTGGGCGTTACCCCTGGCTCAGACGTTAACAACCCAGTGATGGGCATGCTAGAAAAAACAGGCATGATCCGTTTGGTAAAAGATAAATCAAAAGCCGAGTTTGATAAATTACTTGAAAAAGGCAACGTTGATGCCATGATTGATGTGCACAGAAAAGTAAATTCTGCTGCCTATTCGGTTAATGTAGTTTATACTTCTGCATCGAGAGATAAAGGCGGGATTTTAAAATCAGTTTTAAACAATATCTTTTACGATAAAACCTTAAAACCTACAGTAGCAGAAATTAAAGAAAGCACCATTACTGGCCGAGAATATAAAACGATTGATTTTATCCTTCCAGGTCAACTGGGCTTTTCGCTATTAAGCACAGGCGTTTTCGGAACAGCATTCGTATTCTTAAGTCTTCGCCAAACCCTGGTAATTAAGCGCTTTTTTGCAACTCCGGTAAAGCGTTCGAGCATTGTAATTGGTGAAGGGGTTGCCCGTATTGGCTTTGCCTTAATTGGTGCGTTATTTATTATTTTAATTGGCCATTTCTTTTTTGGCTTTACCCTTGTACATGGTGCACTAACGGTCGTCAATATGCTTATACTGGCCACACTTGGTGTTATCGTATTTATGGGCTTTGGTTTTATTATTTCGGGTATTGCCAAAAGCGAAAGCATGGTACCTCCAATATCGAACATCGTTACTTTACCACAGTTTTTACTTTCGGGAACATTTTTTTCTATAGAAGCTTTTCCAAGCTGGTTACAACCCATTAGCCGGGCCTTACCGCTTACCTATTTAAACGATGCCATGCGTAAGGTAGCCTTTGAAGGTTTAGGTTTGTGGGATGTTAAATTCCAGATTATGATCCTATTAATTTGGGGTATTGGCATTTACGCAGTAGCGGTAAAAGTATTTAAGTGGGAATAAGCACTTTAAAAACATTTTGAAATGATAACGTATACGTTATCATTTTTTTTTGGAGAAAAATTTAGTATCGGATATGTTTATTTTTAAGTCTAACCGATAATTATTACCTTTGGGAATGTGGGATTTTGATTTAAGCGATTTAGAAGAGCTATTACCGCAAATAGAAAGGTTATACGAAAAAAAGGCCAAGTTAGAAACTTCAAGGCCATTGCCTAATAGTGCCCTACACCGTATCAAAGAAGACCTTACCCTAGAGTGGACTTATAACTCGAACAGCATAGAAGGAAACACCCTAAGCCTGAAAGAAACCCAAATGGTTTTACAAGAAGGCATGACCGTTAAAGGCAAATCGTTACGAGAACATTTTGAAGCCTATAATCACGAAAAAGCTATTGATTACCTCTACACCTTAGTTAATAAAAACTATACGCTCAGAAGTATTGATATTTTATCGCTTCATGGCCTAGTGCTTAGAAGCATTGAAGATGAATATGCGGGCCGTTTAAGAAATGGCGGTGTGCGCATTGTAGGCGCAAACTTTACACCACCCAATGCCAATAAGGTTTCTGATTTATTAGATCAATTAATCAGCTTTGTAAATGATAACCCATTGGGCTTAAATGATATTCTATTATCTAGTATTTTCCATCATAAACTCGTTTGGATCCATCCTTTTTTTGATGGGAATGGGCGTACCGTGAGGCTTGCCATGAATTTACTACTCATGCGAAATGGCTTCCCCCCTGCTATTATCCTTAAAAATGACAGAAAGAAATACTACGAAGCACTTAACCAAGCTAATAAAGGCAATTACCATAAACTTTGCTTATTAATGTTACAGGCCTTAGAGCGTTCGTTAAATATCTATGTAAATGCATTGCCTGGAAACAATTATGGCGATTATGAACCAATATCAAATATCGTTTCTGAGCCTGATGTTCCCTATGGCCAAGAGTATGTGAGCCTATTGGCCAGACAGGGCAAAATAGATGCCTACAAAGAAGGCAGAGATTGGCTTACTACAAAGTCTGCGGTACAAAGCTATATCAAAACACGCAAAAGAAAACGTTAACCTTTTTTAACTTTTCGGTGGATGGTATTGACGTAATTTTATCGAAAAAATTTAATGAAAAGTTTGATCATCTTTTGTGGTATTTTACTTATTGCCAATACTTCGGAAGCACAGTTTAAATTCTTGGCAAACAACAGCTCTGACCAATACAAGGCTAAAATTTTTGTTGATAAATGTGAAGGGAATGCCTGTAGTGGGAAAGCCACGATTATTATTTACGATATGGCCACAGACAGAGAAATAGATACTTTCCACTCCGAAGACCTAGATTTTAGCTTAACTGAAACTCAAAATGCTAAACTTGGATGGCTGGAACTTGGCAAATACCAAACACCATTAATTTTTGGCGATTTTAATTTTGACGGCTTTGAAGATCTTGCCATCAGAAATGGTAATAATGGTGCTTATGCCAGCCCATCATACCAGGTTTATTTATCATCAAAAGAAAACAAATTCCTGCTTAGCAAGGAACTCACCAAACTGGCCAGCGAAAACCTGGGCATGTTTGATATTGATAAAAAAACAAGGCAAATTGCCATCCATCAAAAAGATGGCTGTTGTTTTGATAAAACCATCAATTACAAATTTGATGCAAAAAATGCATTATACGAAGACTCATCGGTAATTGAAGATTCGAGCATCGCCGATAACGTTACGGTGATTACTCAGAAACTGGTTGATGGAAAAATAAAAAGAACCGTGCAAAAATTCAAGATCAAAGATTATTACAATCAATAATAAGAATTCACCAAGCACAGTTTAACACGGATTTCTGCCTTCGTTACCTTTTTATTTTAGCCGTAGCGTCTCGATACGACATACCAATAGTTTGTTTTTTTAGTCTTTTAATGGGATCCTAAGACCAGATTGTGATGTTATTACTGAGGGTCTATATCGCAGGAAAGATGCTGAAATAAATTCAGCATGACGATCGCGGTCTATGCAGCTCAATAAACTTAAAGGGCTGCTTTTACCAAAAATGGCAGTATTTCTTTCTGGAAACTTACAAAGTTTTTACGAACATCCGAATCGCTAACCGAAGTAAATGCAAAAGAAAACACAATGCTTTTACTTGCTTTTAATAAAAAGGCCAATCCTTCTCTTCTTGCAGGATTATTCTTAAAGTTATCCAATTGCAGATAGGCGGCTAATAATAAGGCCTCAAGCTGATCTGATAAATGTTTTAAAAACTCCTGCGAATTTGCATTTTCACGAACAAAATCCCAGCCGATAAATTCGTTACACGCGGTAAATGATAAGCGGCTTGTTTTCATTACCAGTGCTTTTAAGTGCTCTTCTTCTGAAGTGTAACTTACTTTATTGTGCAATATTTCATAAAGGTTTTGATCCAGGTAATCCATCAGGATACCATCTAAAACCTGTTCCTTACTCTCAAAATATTTGTAAATTGTAGCTTTAGCTATACGGGCCTTTTTTGCAATTTCGTTTACACTGGTTTTATGGTAACCGTATTTTCTAAATAGTTCTTTGGCAGCCTTTTTTACTGTTTCTTTTATTTTTTCAGCTTCCATTTTAATTGCTTACGTGTATTAGTGTGTTGCCTTGCAAAGAAACATTATATGCTTTTAAGCTTCTTTCTGCTGGTGCTTTTTGTGGACTACCATCAAGCAGTAAAAATTTCGCTCCAGAACAAGGGTCAGTTGCAGTAAAACCACCTTCATCAGGAGTAACCTTGCAAATTTTCTCTGGGTTTACAGTACTGCAGCGATCGAAACAAACATATCCAAAATCAGTTTTTACAATAAGTAATCCACCAACTCCTTTATCTGGAACCACCAAAACTGTATTATTAATGGCTTTCAGGCTAAATTCGGTTATGGTTACATTATAATTTACAGCCACATCAGGAATGTAACCTCCATCTTTACCGCAACCTGTAACAATTAGCAGTACAAACAATATGCTATATAGGTATTTCATCATTAAATTAAAGCAGATTTAAATTGCTTTAAGAAACGTGCATCATTCTCAGAGAATAAGCGCAAATCTTTAATTACGTATTTCAGATTGGCAATACGTTCTATTCCCATTCCAAATGCAAAACCACTATATTTTTTTGAATCAATACCGCAGTTTTCCAAAACATTTGGATCTACCATACCGCAACCCAAAATTTCTACCCAACCACTGTATTTACAAAACTGGCAGCCAGCACCTTTACAAATGGTACAAGAAATATCCATCTCTGCAGATGGTTCGGTAAAAGGGAAATATGATGGACGGAAACGCACTTTTGTACCTTCTCCGTATAACTCCTGAACGAAATAAAACAAGGTCTGCTTTAAATCGGCAAATGAAACATTTTCATCAACATACAAACCTTCCACTTGGTGGAAAAAGCAGTGGGCACGGGCAGAAATGGCTTCGTTACGGTAAACACGGCCTGGCATAATTGCCCTGAATGGCGGCTGGCCCTGTTCCATCATACGTACCTGTACCGAAGAAGTATGCGTACGTAAGGCAATATCGCCTTTTTCTCCACCTTTTTTTATGAAGAAAGTATCTTGCATATCTCTTGCAGGATGCTCTTCAGGGAAGTTTAGTGCCGAAAAGTTATGCCAATCATCTTCAATTTCAGGACCTTCAGCTACGGTAAAACCTAGTTTAGCAAAAATCTCTACGATTTCTCTCCGTACTAAGGCTAAAGGATGGCGTGAGCCAATCTCGAAACCTTCGCCAGGTAAAGTTAAATCTTGTTGCGTGTTTTCAGTTTTTGCTTCAGAATTTTCAGTAGATTCTTTTAAGGTGAGGTATTTTGATTCAGCAAGTTGCTTAAACTCATTTAAAACCTTACCTAACGACCTTTTTTCTTCAACAGAAACCGATTTGAATTCGTCGAAAATTTCTTTGATTATACCTTTGCTCCCTAAATATTTAATACGGAATTGCTCTAACTCGTCTGCTTTTTCAGTTACGAAAGCATTAATTTTATCGGTATACTGTGCTATTTTATCCTGTAACATGGCTTCAAATATACGGCAAATTATCCAATAATTTTAGGGTTGGTGAGTTCAAATAATCTGTTTACAATACCATTATAAAAGAAAATGAACCCATAAACAACAAAAGCCGCTTAAGCGGCTTTTGTTGTAATCGTAAATCTATGGGTTTTAAATTACCCCCAATTCTTTACCTACTTTGGTAAATGCGGCAATCGCTTTATCTAAGTGATGTTGCTCATGTCCGGCTGATAACTGCACACGAATTCTCGCTTTGCCCTGTGGCACAACTGGATAAAAGAACCCGATTACATAAATACCCTCTTCTAACATTTTAGCAGCGAACTGCTGTGCAATTTTAGCATCATACAACATTACTGGAACAATTGGATGGAAACCTGGTTTAATATCGAAACCAGCCTCGGTCATTTTTTCACGGAAATATTTGGTATTGTTTTCCAATTTATCTCTTAACGATGTGGTTTCGCTTAACATATCCAATACCGCAATAGATGCACCTGCAATTGCTGGCGCTAAGGTATTAGAGAATAAATATGGACGTGAACGTTGGCGTAACATATCGATAATTTCTTTTTTGCCAGAGGTAAAACCACCAGATGCACCACCTAAAGCTTTACCCAAAGTACCGGTAATAATATCGATACGGTCGATCACATTGAAATGCTCGTGTGTTCCGCGGCCATTTTTACCGATAAAACCTGTACAATGCGATTCATCGATCATAATCAAGGCTTCGTATTTATCAGCCAGATCTGCAATTTTATCCAGCGGAGCAACCGACCCATCCATAGAGAAAGCACCATCAGTAACAATAATTCTATGTCTGCAATCTTTGGCAGCAATTAACTGTTTTTCCAGATCTTCCATATCTGCATTTTTATAACGGAAACGTTGTGCTTTACACAATCTAACACCGTCGATAATTGATGCGTGATTTAACTCATCAGAAATAATAGCATCTTCTGCATTAAACAATGGTTCGAAAACCCCACCATTTGCATCAAATGCGGCAGCATATAAAATGGTATCCTCCGTACCTAAAAATTTAGAAATCTTAGCTTCCAGTTCTTTGTGCACATCTTGTGTTCCACAGATAAAACGCACTGAAGACATTCCATAGCCATGATCGTCGATTGCTTTCTTAGCTGCTTCTATCACTTTTGGATGAGAAGAAAGACCTAAATAATTATTTGCACAAAAGTTGACTACTTCAGCACCACCACTTACTTTAATGTCGGCACCCTGAGGTGTAATAATTATACGTTCGCGTTTAAATAATCCAGCGTTTTCGATTTCTTCAAGTTCTTTTTGAAGAACAGGTTGTAATGTTTTATACATGGCCTTTTTATATGGTTGATTTTGGGTCCAAAGTTATAAAAAAAAGTCTTTTCAGACCTAAAAACGCAATTTCCATCATAAACCTTACAGACAAACGTTTGATCGGCAAACTAATTGATGTTATGCATTTTATTATTATTATAAAACATTGTACCATCACTATTTTTTTTCGATCTTAACAAACTTTAACATGTAACTATGTGTATAGTGTTAAAAGATATTCGATATTTAGAGCATACTAATTAATTATGATAAGAATTTGCGCACTCCTGTTTTTTTGTGGCTTTACCAATATTATTTTTGCTCAACAATCTACCGTTACAGGTGTAGTTAAAGATAATAGCGGTCAGCCTATTCCGTTCGCCTCAGTTTATTTAAAAAATACAACTAGTGGAACATCTGCAAATATTGATGGAAAATACTCCATGAAGTTAAAAAACGGTGAATATACTTTGAGTTTTAGGGCTGTAGGCTATAAACAGCAAGATCATATCATTAACCTTTCGGCAGATCAATCGCTTAACGTAACATTAACATCAGAAAGTTATACTTTAGAAAACGTAAATATAAGGGCAAATGCTGAGGACCCGGCTTATGCCATTATCCGCAAGGCTATTAAACAGAGAAAAACACATTTAAATGAGGTGAAGGAATTTAGTTGTGATGTTTATATCAAAGGTGTGCAACGTTTAAGGGGTGCCCCTAAAAAGTTCTTTGGTCGGGATATCCAAAAAGTTTTAGAACTCGATACCAATAGAAAAGGCATCATTTATTTATCAGAATCGCAAAGCAAGTTCAATTTCAAAAGGCCCAACGAGGTGCATGAAGAAATGATTTCATCAAAAGTTGCAGGCAGAAACAATTCATTTAGTTTTAACAAAGCTTCTGATTTAATTATTAATTTTTATGACAATTATCTACTTGAAAACAAATTAAGCGCTAGGGGGTTCATTTCTCCAATTGCAGACAATGCCTTATTTTATTATAAATATAAATTATTGGGCGAAAGCAAGGAAAACGGGGAGATTATCCATAAAATAGAAGTAATCCCCCGCCGTGAAAATGACCCGGTTTTTAGGGGTATTATTTATATTATTGATGATAGCTGGAGAATTTACAACACTGATGTTTACCTAACCAAGAACGCGGGAATCAATTTTATAGATACTTTAAACATCAGTCAGCAGTTTACCAAGGTTCAGGATATTTATATGCCTACTGCTATTAATTTTCAATTTGCGGGGAATGTGCTGGGCTTTAAAATTGCAGGTTATTATGTGGGTATTTACAATAATTATAACCTGGACCCTAAATTCCCTAAAAACTTTTTTAGCGGCGAGATCTTAAAAATTACCGAAATGGTAAACAAAAAAGATTCTCTTTACTGGAAAAACAACAGGCCTATTCCTTTAACAGAAGATGAAAAAATCAACTATGTTAAAAAAGACAGCATAGCGAAGTTAAAAGAATCGAAAAAGTATCTCGATTCGCTTGAAAAAGACAATAATAAGTTCGGCATAGCTAAATTGTTATTACATGGCTATAGCGTTAACGACCGCTATGATAAGGAATATTGGTCTTTTGATCCAGTACTTAGGGCTATATTTTACAATACCGTAGAAGGTTTTGCAGTAAAATACGGGGTTACCTATAGAAAGGATTTCGAGAACAGGAGATCTTATTACATCCGTCCTGAACTGAGATATGGTTTTGCCAACCAAAAACTTACCGGAAGCTTAACGGGAAGCTACTACTACAATCCACTTAAAAGGGCTAGTATAGGTGCATCATTCGGAAATGGTATTTTTGATTTGAACAACTTAGGATCAATGACTGCATTGGGAAATACCATTAACTCGTTACTTTATGAAAAAAACTTCTCAAAATTTTATGAGAAGGGTTTTATTAACATTAATACAACCAGAGAATTGGCAACGGGCCTGCAGGGAAGTATAAGTGTAGATTATAGCAAAAATAAAAGCTTAACCAATAATTCTACCTTTAAATTCATCGACGCAAAAGATAGGGAATTCACCTCCAACAATCCTTTCAGTCCAGATACTGAAACGCCACTTTTCCCAACCTATAACTCTTTTAGTGCAACTGCAAGTTTAACTTATACTATTGGGCAGAAATACATTACACGTCCGGATGGGAAGTTTTACACCGAATCTAAATTCCCAAAGATGACCTTATTGTATAAAAAAGGGTTTAACGGAGTATTAAACAGTGATGTTGATTATGATTTTGTAAAACTTGAGGTTTCTCAGGACAGGATCGGGCTGGGCTTATGGGGTTACACTTCATTTTTGGCTGGCGTGGGCAAATTCCTGAACAACAAAAGCATGTTTTATCCTGATTTTAAACACTTTGCAGGTAACATTTCTACCATTTTTCCTCCAAATCTGCGGAAGTTTCAATATTTAGATTTTTACCAGTTCAGTACCAATCAACAATATTTCGAAGCGCATTTAGAACATAATTTCGCAGGCTTTTTCATGAATAAGGTTCCATTATTGCGTAAGGCTAAGTTGGAAGAATTTATTGGAGGCGGCTATCTTTCTTCTCCAGAAAAGCGGAATTATAAAGAATTTTACTTCGGTATCCAACGTTTGGTATTAAGGGCCAGTTATGGTTTTGCGTACGATGGTGCCCGCAAATTAACACAAGGATTTAGAATAGCTTACACCTTATAATAAAGTTTAGGGTTTAGAAGTTAGGTTTGAAGGTATATTTAGAGGGCAAAACCTTACACCTTTATCTTTTTACCTTCAAGCTTTTTTATTATCTTTGCACCGCTTTAAACGCCGTTTGCAACGGTATCAACAGCGTTATGAAAAAATATCAGACACTACTTTACTATTGCTATAGTTATATAGCGGAGGCAGAACAATTTGCTGCTGATCATCTTAAATTTTGTAAATCCTTGGGCCTAGTTGGCCGTATTATCGTTGCCGACGAAGGTTTAAACGGCACTGTTTCGGGAACAGCCGAAGCCTGCGAAGCTTATATGAAAGCAGTACATGCTGACGAAAGGTTTGCAAAAACTGAATTTAAAATCGATAATGTTGAAGAACTTTCGTTCTTGAAAATGCACTGCCGTTACAAATCGGAAATCGTGCACTCAGGCTTAAGGGATACATCGATTATTGATCCGAACAAACAAACAGGTAAACACTTAGAGCCAGTCGATTTTATGAAAATGAAAGATGACGAGGATGTGGTTATCCTTGATGTGCGCTCTAATTATGAACATAACCTTGGTAAGTTTAAGAATGCTGTAACGCTGGATATTGAGAATTTCCGCGATTTCCCTGAACAGATCAACCAGCTTGCCCAATATAAAGACAAAAAAATATTAACCTATTGTACTGGAGGCATTAAATGCGAAAAAGCTTCTGCTTTGCTTTTACACCACGGCTTTAATGATGTTTATCAATTACACGGTGGTATTATTAAATACGGAAAAGAAGCAGGCGGTAAAGACTTTGAAGGCAAATGTTATGTTTTCGATAACCGCATTGCAGTTGATGTAAATGAGGTAAATCCAACTATAGTTTCGGTTTGCTATAATTGTGGTAAAACTACTCCAAAAATGATCAACTGTGCCAATCCGGAGTGTAATGAGCACATTACCCAATGTGATGAATGCGGCGATCAGCTTCAGGGCTGTTGCTCAGTTGAGTGCACTACCAATCCACGCAAGCGCCCTTACGATGGCACGGGCTATTATGTAAAGGTTCCGCAGCCGGTTGCTGTGAAAAGTTAGGTTTTGGTATGATTTTCTATAGTTGATTAATGAAGCTTCAATTGTAGCGATTATAACATCATAAGTTTTTTTGGAGCGCAGTGTCATTGCAAACAACACGGGTTCCGTCCTGCTGTACGTTTTACTTCGCCAATGAAGAATTGGCTTCGTGCCACTGCCATCAGGGCTAGTTGGCGGGTTCCGGCATTCAATTCTTGAATTACTTGACTGCTTAATATTTCTTAATCTCTCAATGGCGAAGGCAATTAACCATTATAATATTGCATAACCACGATCTCTTTTAATAGTGCGATTATTGATCATTTATCAAAAAGCCTTCATTAAACTAATAGTCATGAACTATAGACCATTAACGATCGACTATTAAACAATTTTTCATTTACTTTGTGTATTAATGGCTTTACTTATTAACCATTTTATGCTAAACTATTTCCGGGTCCTTTTATTACTATCCTGCTTCGCTATAAATACCTATGCATCAGAAATTAAAAGCATAGGCGTTCCCTATATCGAAAACTATCCTAAATCTGTTTATTCATCGGGAAACCAGAACTGGAGCATAGCAAAAGATAAAAATGGTGTGATGTACTTTGGCAATGCAGAAGGGTTATTAACTTTCGATGGCCGTTACTGGCAGAAATACCAGATGCCCAACCGACAGATTGTAAGATCAGTAGCTACAGACAATAAGGGAAGAATTTATACGGGTAGTTTTGGTGAGTTTGGCTTCTGGTCTATTAAGAACAACAAACTAAGCTATAGCTCACTTACCAATCTATTACCAAAAGGCATCAAAATCAATGATGAGGTCTGGAAAATTTATGTAGACAAGGATCGGGTAATTTTTCAATCCTTTTCTAAGATTTTCATTTACAAAAACAACAAAATAGAGGTGATAAAATCACCGTCTTCATTTCTGTTCCTGCATAAGGTAAACAACAGATATTTTATCGAAGTGCTTGAAAAAGGTTTATTCGAGCTCGTTGGCAACAAATTAGTCTATATCCCGAACAGCGAAAAGCTAGGCAAAGAGGGTATATTATCCATTCTTCCTTATAAAAACAATGGCCTAATTATCGGAACCAGCAAACAGGGATTATTTACCTACGACGGTAAAGATTTTACACCTTTAAACACACCTGCCAATGCTTACCTAAAAACCTATCAGCTCAACAATGGAGTAAGTTTACTGGGTAAATATTTCGCTTATGGTACCATTCTCAACGGTCTGATCATTATAGATGAAAATGGAAAAGTTGTGCAACGGATCAATAAATCGAGTGGTTTACAGAACAATACTGTTTTAAGCTTATATGCGGATAATGAGCAAAACCTTTGGACTGGATTGGATAACGGAATTGACCGGATAGAACTTAATTCGCCCTTATATTTTTACTTCGATAAAACAGGCCAGTTTGGAACCGTCTATTCCAGTATTATCTTCAATAATAAAATTTACCTCGGCACCAATCAAGGGCTGTTTTATAGTGAGTGGTCGCCTGATAACCTATTACCTTTTAATTTTAGACTGATCCCAAATTCACAGGGGCAGGTATGGGAACTTACCATTATTGATAATGAGTTAATATGTGGTCATAACAGCGGTACGTTTAAGGTAAATGGTGATAAAATTGATTGGCTATCGAGATCTGCAGGTGGCTGGACCATTAAAAAATTAAATTCAAATCCCAATTACCTTATTCAGGGTACCTATACCGGGCTTTCGCTCTTTATAGAATCTCCGGCTTCGGGATTAAAGTTTACTACAAAAATTGCGGGCTTTGACGCTCCATCAAGATATGTAGAGCAGGATAACAAAGGCGATATCTGGGTCGCTCATGCCTATAAGGGTTTATATAAATTAAATTTAAGTCCCAGCTACACCAGCGTAATCAGCACTAAATATTTTGATGAAAAGAATGGCCTGCCCGGTAATTACAATATCAACATCTTCAATTTAGAGAATAAGATTGTTTTTTCTTCAGACGCTGGCTTTTACACCTATGATGAGTTAAGTGATAAATTTACCAAGTATGCCGCGTTAAATAAAGAACTTGGTTCGTTCCAGTCATCGAACAAAATCATCAATGCAGGTGGCAAAAAATATTGGTTTATCAATCATGGAAAAACGGCCTTGGTTAACTTTAGTGAGCCGGGTAAGGTAGAAATCGATTCGAACCAGTTCAGCATTTTAGATGGTCGGATGGTCCAATATTATGAAAATATTAGCCGCATAGGTAATTCCATTTACCTCATCAGTGTTGATGATGGTTTTGTGATCTACAGCTCCACTGCCCAACTCAATGCACAAAAGCAAAAACTTCCTGCAGTCTTGATCAGACGGGTAGAGGATATTACGGATAAGTTTTCGCTCATTAGTGAAGCTGGTAATGGTGAGGGAGCTACTGAGATCCAAAACAGCCGTAACAATATCCGCATTTCTTATGCCCTTCCCTATTACCGACAGGCTAAGGTTAAATACCAGTTCTATTTAGAAGGCTATTCGAGAGCATGGTCTGATTGGACTTATGCCACACAAAAAGATTTCACCAACTTAAGCGCAGGCAACTACGTTTTTAAGGTTAGGGCAAAAACAGATGACAGCTCAGTAAGTGAGGAAGCCGTTTACACATTTACCATTTTACGCCCTTGGTATTTAAACAACTGGGCCATTTTGTGCTACACTATATTATTTGTGGTAGTATTGATTCTGGGTAAGAAAATTTACGAAAGAAAACTCTACAGGGATAGTCAGAAAATAAGTGACCGTTTACAGGCCGAGCAGGAAGAAATATTAAGACAAGAAGCAGAAACCAACGAAAAGCAGATTATTAAACTCCAAACAGAAAAACTGCAGGCCGAACTGGCCTCAAAAAACAGGGAACTGGCCAATTCTGCTATGACATTGGTCTATAAAAATGAGCTGCTCCAAAAACTTAGCGACGAGATCACCAAGTTAAAGGATGAGAACGGAAAAAAACTTTCTGATGATCAAACCCGCAAAATCCAGAAGGTAATTAATGACGGGATGAACGATGAACGTGATTGGCACCTCTTCGAAAATAGCTTTAACGAGGCGCATGAAAGTTTCTTTAAGAAACTAAAAGCCCAACATCCCGATCTTGTTCCAAACGATTTAAAACTCTGTGCTTACCTTAGGATGAACATGAGCAGTAAGGAAATGTCGTCGTTACTAAATATCAGTTTACGCGGGGTAGAAATACGCCGATACCGCCTACGTAAAAAACTGGAAGTGCCACACGACAAAAATTTAACAGAGTTTTTGATGGAACTTTAATCCTAAACCCCTAATCAAATTCAGCAATCAAAATTGCTTCAATCTGCCTCCGAAACATCTACGGAAAAAACGGTTTTAGAAGCTTTTTCGTGTTATCTTATCAGATCAAGACTACATCATTACCTCTCATAACGAATTTCTGCACCCCACAAAACACTTAGTGTTATTATTACACTTATACGTATGTTAATATAATGTTAAAATCCAAAAAAACTACGTTTTTAAGCTAAAATCGCATTTGGTTTTATTAAGTGAGATAGCCCGTCGCCTACTATGATGTATTAATGTTGAGGTAAAAACACTTGCACATCAGCAAAAACAACCCCACATTTAACTAACAATTAAACTAAATTTATAATAAGGCATGAAAAGAATTTTTACAAGAATTTCTGTTCTCGCTGCATTTTGTTTGCTAACAATTAACGTAGCATTAGCGCAAAACATTACCGTAAAAGGTAAAGTAATTGATGGTGGTGATAAGACATCATTACCGGGCGTAACTATCTTAATTAAAGGAACACAAAATGGCACGCAAACAGATGAAAACGGCAACTACTCAATAAGTGCGCCAGCAAACGCCACATTGGTATTTAACTTTGTAGGCTATACAGCATTAGAACAGGCTGTAAATAATCAAACTACACTTAATGTATCACTAACTTCATCAACACAACAATTAGAGCAGGTTGTGGTTGTGGGTTATGGCACGCAGCGGAAAATTGATGTTACGGGATCGGTAGGAACAGTAAAAGGTGAAGATATTTCAAAACAGGCATCAGTAAATGCAATTAGTGCTTTACAAGGCAAGGTTGCAGGTGTAACCATTACCAATAATGGCGCACCAGGTTCATCGCCACAGATAACTATTCGTGGTACCGGAACAATTTATGGTAATACTGGCGTTCTATACGTGGTTGATGGTGTATGGTATGATGATATCAGTTTTTTAAATCCTGCTGATATTGAAAATTTAAGCATTCTGAAAGATGCATCATCACAATCTATTTATGGTATTCGTGCAGCAAACGGGGTGGTACTGATTACTACTAAAAGAGGTACCAAAGGCCTAGCAACTATTACTTATAACGGATCTGTAGGATATAAAGTTGTAACCAATCAAATAGAAATGGCCAATGCAACCGAATATGCTACACTAATAAATGAATTATCAGCGTCGAGCGGAGCGGCAAAACTATTTGCTAATCCAGAAAGCTATGGCGTAGGAACCAACTGGTATAATCAGGTATTTAGAAATGCGTTACAAACCAATCATCAATTATCTGTAAATGGTGGAGGTGATAAATCGACATATAATTTTTCTTTAGGGTATACCAACGAAGATGGAATTGTAAAAAAACAAAACTATCAGCGTTATACAGCGAAATTATCTAACGATTTCCAAATATTGGCCCCTTTAAAAATAGGCTATACTGTTTCCGGTACTGCTATCAAATCAAACGATATTCCATCAAGCATATTCCGTCAATTATATGCGGCGGGGCCAGTAGTTCCAGTTTATTACGCAGATGGGACTTATGGCGATGCCAACGATTTCAGTTTAGGCGGCGGGAATAATTTTAATCCACAGGCCACAATCGATTTCTTTAATCAAAAATCTTTAAATTATAGGATTAATGGAAATGTATATGCAGAATTAACCATTGCAAAAAATTTCACATTTAAAACAAGCTTAGGTGGAGACTTTGGTCAAAATGAAGTTAGGGCATATATTCCTGTTTATAAAGCTACCCAAGGCCAACAAAGTACGCAAAGCCAATTAGATGTTAAACGTGATGAAACCAGAAACTGGATCATTGAAAACACATTAACTTATAAAAATACATTTGGAGCACACAATTTAACTGTTTTGGCTGGTCAAACTGCACAAAGAAGAAAATCTTACTTCTTAAACGCTACAGCATTTGATGTGCCATACTCAAGTGATGGCGATTTATATCTAACGTTAGGTAGTGCAGACAAGCGCTCAGTTACAGATGGTGGTGCGCTTACAACTTATGCTTCTTATTTTGGCAGGGTTAATTACTCTTTTAAAGACCGCTACCTGTTAAATGCAACACTTCGTGCTGATGCTGCTTCACAGTTTTTTGGTGGAGGTGATCTTTGGGGTTATTTCCCTTCAGTAGGTGCTGGATGGGTAATTTCTCAAGAAGATTTTATGAAGGACCAAACGGTATTTAACAATTTAAAGTTAAAAGCTTCATGGGGTAAGGTGGGTAATGCGGGTGTACCGATAAATCCAACAACCTTAACCGTTACACAAAATGGTGGATATGTAGCTATTTTTAATGGTGTAGCATATACTGGTAAAAACGTAAGTACATTGGTTCCTTCATTTTTAAATTGGGAACGTACAACTGGAACAGATGTTGGTTTTGAAGCTGCATTCTTAAAAAACAGGTTAAACATTGAAGCTGGTTTTTACAATAAGAGAACCGAGCAGGCGATTTTCGAAATCCCTGTTTTAACTTCAATAGGTACCAGTTCGGGTAATCAAATAGGCAATCAAGCAGATTTCCAAAATCGTGGTTTTGAATTTTCAGCAACGTGGAGAGATACAAACGAATCTGGTCTTGCTTACTCAATTAGTGGTAATCTTGGCTATAACAAAAATAAAGTTTTATCAGTTGTTACAGGTAACAACCCAATTTATGCAGGTGGCGCAGGTCTTTCAAATGGTGGCCTTGCTACACGTACCATTCAAGGCGGCGCAATAGGAGAGTTTTATGGTTATGAGGTTGCTGGTATTTTCCAAAATGCTGCCGAAATCGCTGCTTCTGCACAAAAAGGTGCTAAGCCAGGCGACTTTAAATACGTTGATA
Organism: Pedobacter riviphilus; assembly: GCF_014692875.1. NCBI lineage: Bacteria > Pseudomonadati > Bacteroidota > Sphingobacteriia > Sphingobacteriales > Sphingobacteriaceae > Pedobacter > Pedobacter riviphilus. Next base: position 3,648,067 of record NZ_CP061171.1, read on the forward strand.
CAGATGGTAACGGTATTATTAATGGTAATGACCGCATTGTTTTAGGCAATCCAAATCCAACATATTCATATGGTTTAAGCGCAAATCTAGCTTATAAAAACTTCGATCTTACTGTTGATATTCAGGGTTTAGCTGGTGTTGATGTCTATAATGCCAATATTGCATCTCGTTTTGGTAACGAAAACTTCACTAAAGATTTTTATGATAACAGATGGCATGGTGAAGGTACTTCAACTACCTATCCTTCTGTAAATTTAGGAACAACTGCTAACTCTGCACCTAATTCATTTTATGTTGAGGATGGCTCTTATATCCGCTTAAGAAATGTACAGTTGGGTTATGCGCTTCCTTCTTTATTAGTGAACAAATGGAAAATGCAAAAACTCCGCTTTTTCCTTGATGCGCAGAATCCTGTAACGCTATTTGGTTACAAAGGTTTTACTCCTGAAGTAGGCGGCACTCCTACCAACGCAGGTATAGATGCAAACGTTTATCCACTTCAGGCCACATACAGATTTGGTGTTCAAGTTACTTTTTAATCACAATGAAAATGAATTACAAAAATACTTATATACAAAAGATCGGAATGCTTACCATTTGCTCCTCTCTTTTAGTAATGTCTGCATGTAAAAAAAGTTTTTTAGATGTAGATCCACAAGCAAAACAACCAGCAGTAACCTTCTGGAAAACCGCTGATGATGCAACTGCTGCAGTAAATTCTATCTATGGTAACTTAAGAAATTGGGCCAATACTGCATTTCCTGCCCTTGCAATCGAAAGTATAGGGAGCGATGAGGCCGAAAAAGGCAGTAGCCCGAACGATTCGAGTTATATGAATGAATATGATCAGTTTACGGCTTCTTCTACTACCATTCAGTTAAATGGTTTCTGGGAAGGCCAATATCAGAATATTAATTTATGCAACCAGGTATTGGATAATGTTCCGGGGATAAGCATGGATGCCAGTCTTAAGGCACGTTACTTGGCAGAAGCAAAATTTATTCGCGCCTATTCTTATTTCAGATTGGTACGTGCATTTGGAGATATTCCTTTACGCTTAAACGTACCTAAAGATCCATCTGAATTTAACATTCCAAGAACACCTAAAGCACAGGTATACGCGGCGATTGAAAAAGATTTAGATGAAGCAGCTGCAGTATTGCCTCAATCTTATCCATCTGCTGATTTAGGCAGGGCAACTAAAGGTGCAGCTTTAGCACTTCATGCTAAAGTGGCAATGTATCTTAAAAAATGGGATCAAGTATTATCACTTACCAATACCGTTATGACTTTAGGATATGATTTATACCCTAATTTCGAACAGGGTTTTCGTTTAAATCACGAGAACAATATTGAATCTATTTTCGAAATCCAATGCGAACTTTTGTTGAACAACAAAGATGCATCTAACTCACAATATAGCCAGGTACAGGGTGCCAGAGGAAATACTCCCGATACAGGTTGGGGCTTTAATGTACCAACTGCCGCATTAGAATCGGCTTACGAAGCTGGCGATGTACGTCGTGATGCAACTATCCTTTACAGGGGAGAAACTACTCCGGAAGGTGATGCTATTTCCAATACTGCTGATAATCCCATGTATAATCAAAAGGCTTATGTACCATTTAATAAAATTATTACTGGCTTTAATCAAGGGGCTGATCAAAACGTAAGAGTAATGCGTTTTGCAGAGGTTTTATTAATGAATGCTGAGGCAGCAAACGAACAGGGAAATACAACTTTAGCACTAACTTCTTTAAACCGTGTCCGCGCACGTGCAAGAGGTGGTGTAACAGGTGTTGTGCCTGATGTAACTACAACAGATAAAGAGACTTTACGTCAAGCCATCTGGAAAGAAAGATTTGTTGAATTGGCTATGGAATCTGATCGTTATTTTGATGTAATCCGTCAAGGACGTGCTGCAACCGTTTTTGGTCCTAAAGGATGGAAAGCTGGTAAAAACGAAGTTTGGCCAATCCCTTCGCAGGAGATTGAAAAAAGTGCAGGAACAATTACACAAAATCCGGGTTATTAATTGCTAACTTTTATAGAAAAGAAATGAAAACAAAATATTTTTTATTGATGGCAGCTGTAACCTTAGGGTTATCCTCTTGCCAGAAAAAATTTGATCCATCGAGCTATGCACCAGCATTAAATATCGGTGGCTATACCAGCGCAAAACAAATTGCACCAAGTAATCTTGTTTCCTACTTTGCATTTGATGGCAGCTTGATTGACAGTGCTTCTAATACTGCAGGTGTAAACACGGGTACAACATTTGGAACAGGTATAAAAAAACAATCGTTACAGGGTGCTTTAAATAGTTACGTACTAGCAACACCGTCAAATAAGGTTGCCGCTTTAAAAAGTTTTACAGTAAGTGAATGGTTTAATAGCCCAGCGCCAAGTACCGGCATTATCGGATTATTTACCTTAGCCAATACCACCCAATTTTGGGGTAACATTGAAATCTTTATCGAAAATGGAAGCACAGCAACTGATGGAAAATTAAGAATACATCTTAATCAGGGTGGGTCAGACAAAGAATATCAGGTAAATGGTGTTCAAAATCTATTTGGCAAATGGGTAAACTTAACAGTTTCTTACGATCAAACAACTTCTACTGTTAAAGTTTATATCAATGGTTCAAGAGTAGCAGCCATCGTTTCTACTGCTACAGGTCCTCTTGCATTTACCAATACAGGAAAGTTTGTTTTTGGTACCGTTCAGTTCCAAACTACCCCAAGTCAGACTACTGGAACAACCAAACAAGATTGGGCCAGCTTTTTAACCGGACAGATTGATGAAGTTAGACTTTTTGATAAAGCCTTAACTGATGCAGAAGTAAGCGCACTTTCTATTTTAGAAGGTAGAGGAAAATAATCCTTTTCTAACGCTTAAAAAAGGCAATTAATAATAAAGGGTTGTCAGTAATGGCAACCCTTTTTAACCACGTGTAATGACAAAAATCTTCCCATATTTTTTAATTCTTGTTCTTTTTGTAACAGCCTGCAAAAAAGGGGAGACACCCGTACCGGTTGATCCACCTGTTACACCAACATCTTTCGCTTTTAGCGATTTAAAGGTAAACGACACTTACAGTGGCTTTACCTATTATGGTTTAAACAATAGCCCAATTATCAAAATAACATTCTCATCACCGATCAGTTCCACTTCCATAAGTGGCAATGTTACCCTTACCGATGCCTCCGGAAATCCGGCCGCATTCGCTTCAAAATTAGAGAACAACGATAATACGGTTGTAATTACCACTACGGCATTGCAGCCCATTACTAAATATATTTTAAATGTTAATAACAACTTATTATCAAAAACTGGTGGCAAACTTCAATCGGCGATTGCTGTAAACCTGATTACTGCTGTAGATGATGCAGATAAATTTGCCCGCATCAGCGACGACGACCTTTTAACTTTAGTTCAAAAGCAGACCTTTAAATATTTCTGGGATTTTGCACACCCAACCAGTGGCCTAGCAAGAGAAAGAAATACATCTGGTAATACCGTAACTTCAGGTGGATCGGGTTTTGGGATTATGGCCTTGGTTACCGGTATCAGCAGGAATTTCATCAGCAGGGCCGATGGATTGACGAGGATCCAAAAGATGGTATCCTTTTTAAAAACTGCCGATCGCTTTCATGGCGCCTATCCACATTGGCTGGATGGAAATACCGGAAAAGTAATTCCGTTCAGTAACAAAGATAATGGTGGCGACCTTGTTGAGACTTCATTTTTAATGGCAGGCCTAATCACAGCCCGTCAATTTTTTAATGGAACTGATGCAACAGAAACTACATTACGAGCTGATATTAATACCATTTATAACGGCGTAGAGTGGAGCTGGTACAGAAAAGATAACAGTAATACACTTTACTGGCATTGGAGCCCTAATTATAATTGGGACATGAACCTGCCGATTAAAGGCTGGAACGAATGCTTAATCACTTATGTGATGGCTGCAGCCTCTCCTACTTATTCGATCCCTAAAGCTGTTTATGATATCGGATGGGCTCAAAACGGTGCTATGAAAAATGGGAACACCTATTACGGTTTACAACTTCCTTTAGGTGCAGCCAATGGTGGTCCGTTATTTTTTTCGCACTATTCTTTCTTGGGCATCAATCCAATAGGTTTAAACGATGCTTACGCAAATTACGAAACACAGACTAAGGCGCATACTTTAATCAATTATAACTACTGCAAAGCTAATCCACTTAATAACTACGGCTATAGCGAAAACTGCTGGGGCTTAACTGCGAGCGATATTCCAAACGGATATACTGCTAGTGCACCAGGTAATGATGTGGGTGTAATTGCGCCTACCGCGGCCTTATCATCTTTTCCTTATACGCCAACAGAATCGATGCAGGCGCTAAAATATTTTTATTACAAACTGGGCAATAAAACCTGGGGAGATTATGGTTTTTACGATGCTTTCTCCCTAAAAGATCAATGGTTTGCTTCTTCTACTCTTGCGATAGATCAGGGACCAATAGTAGTGATGATCGAAAATTATAGAACCAAATTAATCTGGAACTTATTTATGTCGGCCCCTGAAGTTAAAACAGGCATGAAAAATCTTGGTTTTAGCAGCCCCAATCTTTAACATTATATCAGCAATGAAACTTATATTCCGAAACTTCCTCTTATTATCATTTACCCTTTTTACACTATCATCATGTGCACAGCGTGAAAAACAGACTTATAATCCCGATCTCACCATCAAAAAAAACCTTTCCGACATCGAATTATTGGATCTCGTTCAAAAACAGACATTCCAATATTTTTGGGATGGGGCTGAACCCACATCGGGTGCTGGTAGAGAACGTTTTCATGTGGATAACGTATACCCGGAAAATGATAAGAATACAGTGGCAACCGGTGCAACCGGCTTTGGCTTAATGGCTATTTTAAGCGGTATTGATAGAGGTTATGTAACCCAAAAAGAAGGATTAGACCGTTTAAACAAAATACTGGATTTCCTTTCCAAAGCAGATCGCTTTCATGGCGCATGGCCGCATTGGATAAATGGTGAAACAGGAAAAGTACGTCCATTTGGACAAAAAGACAATGGAGGCGATCTTGTAGAAACTTCTTTTGTTGCACAGGCTTTAATCTGTATTAACGAATATTATAAAAATGGGGCCGAACCTGAAAAAGCTTTGGCAAAAAAGGCAGATGAACTTTGGAAAGGAATCGATTTTAATTGGTTCCGCAACGGACAAAATGTGCTATACTGGCATTGGTCGCCAGCGTACAAATGGGAAATGAACTTTCCTGTAAAAGGCTATAATGAATGTTTGATCATGTATGTAATGGCCGCCTCCTCCCCTACGCATGGTGTTCCTGCAGAGGTTTATCACGAAGGCTGGGCGAGAAACGGGCAGATTAAAACTAATTTCAACTTTTATGGTCATCCTTTTACACTTGATTATCAAGGTCAGAAAAATTCAGTAGGTCCATTATTTTGGGCGCATTACTCTTATCTGGGTTTAAACCCTAGGGGATTGAAAGACCGTTATGCAGATTATTGGGAAAACAATGTAAACCATACCCTTGCCATACACGATTATTGCGTAGCGAACCCTAAGAAATTTAAAGGTTATGGAGAAAATAGCTGGGGTTTAACAGCCAGTTATTCGGTAAAAGGTTATGCCGCGCATAACCCTCAGGAAGATTTTGGCGTAATCTCGCCTACCGCAGCCATATCATCAATCCCATACACGCCAAAAGAATCGATGAAGGTAATCAGACATCTTTACGAAGATCTGGGAGATAAAGTTTGGGGGAAATATGGTTTTTACGACGCCTTTTCAGAGCAAGAGAACTGGTATCCAAAAAGATATTTAGGTATCGACCAAGGACCAATGGTAGTGATGATCGAAAATTACAGATCAGGCCTACTTTGGAAGCTTTTTATGGGAAACAAAGATGTTCAAAGTGGATTAAAGAAACTGGATTTCCAATTTAAGCCATAGTATTCAATAGTATATAAATGTTTAGCCATCATATATTTCAAATTAAATCTACAGAACCATGAAAAGAATAATTTTAATATTAACAGCAATAATAGGATTTGCGACCCTAAATTCGGGCTTCACTACCATCCCGGGCGCTAAACATAAAACCATAAAATCAAAGTTTGCAACCGTAAATGTAACTGCAACAAATTCTACCAGCGATGGCGTGTATGTTAGACTAGAAAACAATACCAGTGGTGGTGTTTATTCTTTCTTTATCCCACCAAACTCGCCAAGCGGAACAGTAATCGGACAAATACCAGAAAACGGAGACATTTACACTGTAAAATTAACTTCAACAGGTGGGGCACATGACATGTGGGTTTACTGGGAGCATCAATCGCACGTTACCGGACTAAGCGTTAGCGGAATGGCCATTGGCTGTTCGAGCTGTGCACGAATAAACATTTTTAATTAATCCCCATACGAATAATGGCTAAACATTTATTCAAAATATTTTTAATTTCATTGCTGTTCAGCGGTACTTATGCTGCATACGCCCAGCAAAAAACATATTGCAACCCAATTAATGTAGACTATGGATATACCCCTTTCGAGTCTTTTACCGAATGGGGCAAACACCGCGCCACAGCCGATCCGGTGATCGTAAATTATAAAGGCGATTTTTACCTTTTCAGCACCAACCAATGGGGTTATTGGCACAGCGCCGATATGCTGAACTGGAAATTCCACGAAAGAAAATTTCTCCGTCCATGGAATAAAACCAAAGACGAACTCTGTGCACCGGGTGTTGGCATTATTGGCGATACCATGGTGGTTTTTGGTAGCACTTACACCAAAAACTTCACCTTATGGGGAAGTACCGACCCCAAAGGCAATAAATGGTTTCCATTAGTCGATTCATTAGAAATAGGTGGCTGGGATCCATCATTTTTTACGGACGATGATGGCAAATTTTACATGTATAATGGAAGCAGTAACAACTATCCGATGTATGGTGTAGAATTAGATCGCAAAACTTTTCAACCCAAAGGTACCCGTACCCCCATGTACCTACTCCAAAGCTGGAGATATGGCTGGCAGCGTTTTGGGGAATATATGGACGATACTTTCCTTGATCCTTTTGCAGAAGGTGCCTGGATGACCAAGCATAATGGCAAATATTACTTTCAATACGGCGCACCGGGAACCGAATTTAGTGGCTATTCTGACGGCGTGGTAGTTGGAACCAAGCCTTTGTTTTACGATACGCCTACAACCCCACAATCCGATCCTTTAAGTTATAAAGGCGGAGGATTTTCGCGTGGTGCTGGTCATGGAGCGACCTTCCAGGATAATAGCAAAAATTACTGGCATATTTCTACCAGCATTATTTGTGTAAAAAACACCTGGGAACGCAGAATGGGCATTTGGCCAACTGGTTTTGATAAAGACGATGTGATGTGGACGAATACCGCTTTTGGCGATTATCCACTCTATTTACCTTCCGAAAGGAAAGAGGGCGGACCTGCCGGGCCTGGCTGGATGCTCATCAACTATAAAAAACCGGTAACCGTTTCCTCAACTTTGGGAAGCTTTAACGCTAACAACGCCGTTGATGAAAATATAAAAACCTACTGGAGTGCCAAAACCGCCAATAATGGCGAGTGGATCCAGACCGATTTGGGCAGCTTGGCAACGGTAAACGCCATACAGATCAATTATGCAGATCAGGATGCTGAATTTTTAGGAAAACAGATCGGAATTTACCATCAATATAAAATCCTTTCCTCAACAGATGGAAAAAAATGGACGACCTTGGTTGATAAAAGCCAAAATAAAACCGATGTTCCACATGATTACATAGAACTCCAAAAACCAGTCAAAACCAGGTTCATCAAAATGGTGAATATCCACATGCCTACAGGGAAATTTGCCATTAGCGGTTTACGCGTTTTCGGCAATGGAAATGGAGAAAAACCAACAATGGTTAAAAACCTGATTGTATTAAGGACTGAAAAAGACAAGCGCAGCGCCTACATTAAATGGCAGCCTGTTGATAATGCTTTTGCCTACAACCTTTATTACGGTACTGCACCCGATAAACTGTACAACTGCATCATGATCCACGATTTTAATGAATACTGGTTTAAAGCAATGGACAGTCAGAAAACGTATTATTTTGCCATAGAAGCAATAAATGAGAATGGTGTATCGGCAAAAACCGAAGTGAAGAAAGTTGATTAATAAAGAATAAATACACATATAATGATAATGAAGAGAGCGAATATCCTGGTTGTTTTTTTAACCCTGTTTGTGCTGAACGGATCGGCACAAACCAAAAAGCCTGTTTCGACAGAAGAAGCGAAGATGAACACTTTCATCAGCAACCTGATGGCGAAAATGACCATTGACGAAAAAATTGGTCAGCTGAACCTGCCTAGTTCTGGCGATATCACCACTGGACAGGCCAACAGCAGTGACATTTCTAAAAAAATAAAAGCAGGACAAGTTGGTGGCTTATTCAACATCAAAGGTGTAGATAAGATCAAGGCTGTTCAAAAAATAGCAGTAGAAAACAGTCGTATGAAAATTCCTTTGCTTTTTGGAATGGATGTTATACACGGTTACAATACCGTTTTCCCGATTCCTTTGGGCGTAAGCTGCATCTGGGATATGGCAACTGTACAAAAATCGGCCCGTATAGCAGCAATAGAAGCCAGTGCGAGCGGCATTAACTGGACCTTCTCTCCTATGGTTGATATTTCGAGAGATCCACGTTGGGGACGTATCTCAGAAGGCAGTGGAGAAGATGCTTATTTAGGCTCGCAGATTGCTGCAGCCATGGTAAAAGGTTATCAGGGTAAACTTCAGGCCAATAATGAGATTTTAGCCTGTGTAAAACACTATGCGCTTTATGGTGCTGCCGAAGCTGGTAGAGATTACAATACCACCGATATGAGCAAAGTACGCATGTACAACGAATATTTTCCACCTTATAAAGCAGCCGTTGACGCAGGAGCTGCCAGCATAATGGCATCCTTTAACGAAGTTGATGGTATTCCTGCAACGGGGAACAAATGGTTAATGACCGATGTTTTACGCAATCAATGGGGTTTTAAAGGCTTTGTGGTAACCGATTATACAGGTATTCCTGAAATGATTGCACATGGTATGGGCGATTTACAGACCGTTTCAGCACTGGCCTTAAATGCAGGTATTGATATGGACATGGTTGGTGAAGGTTTTTTAGGAACCCTAAAAAAATCATTGGCTGAGAAAAAAGTAGGAATCACGCAGATCGATAGAGCCTGCAGATTGGTACTTCAGGCAAAATACAAACTTGGCTTATTTACCGATCCTTATAAATTCTGTAACGCAGAAAGGGCAGAAAAAGAGGTTTTTAGTCCGGCTAATCGCCAAGTGGCGCGTGAAGTTGCTGGCGAAAGCTTTGTATTGTTAAAAAACAATAACAATATCCTGCCGTTAAAAAAATCAGGCACCATTGGTTTGATTGGTCCACTGGCCGATAATACCGCAAATATGTATGGTACCTGGAGTGTTGCTGCCCTTTTTGATCAATCGGTAACCGTGCTGCAAGGTTTAAAAAATGCTTTGGGTAATAATGCTAAAATATTAACTGCACGTGGTGCCAACTTCCTGTCCGATTCTACCATGGAGCACCGATATGTAAACATCCATAACCCTACTTACAAACGCGATCCACGTACAGAAGCTGAAATGATCAAAGAAGCTTTAGAAGTAGCGAAAAAATCGGATGTAATTGTGGCTACTGTTGGCGAAGGCTCCGAATTTACAGGTGAAAGTAGTAGTGTTACGGATATACAGATACCGGAAACACAGAAAAATTTGTTAAAAGCTTTGGCCAAAACTGGTAAACCAGTAGTATTGGTGCTCTTTACAGGCCGCCCATTGGCATTGAATTGGGAACAAGAGAACATTCCGGCTATTTTGAATGTATGGTTTCCGGGTAGTGAAGCAGGAAATGCCATTGCCGATGTTCTTTTTGGCGATGTGAATCCTTCAGGCAAATTAAGCGCAACCTTTCCTCAAAACGTTGGTCAGGTGCCATTGTACTATGCGCATAAAAATACCGGTCGTCCATTGGCTGAAGGCAAATGGTTCGAAAAATTCCGTTCCAATTATTTAGACGTAAGCAACGATCCATTATATCCATTCGGCTTTGGTTTAAGCTATACCTCATTTAATTATAGTGATGTTAAACTGAGCGCAAATACATTAACCAAAGGGAAATCGATCACTGCATCGATTACATTAAGCAATACAGGCAAATATGAAGGTAAAGAGGTTGTTCAATTATATATTCAAGACCTTGTGGGTAGCATTACCCGACCGGTAAAAGAGCTAAAAGGTTTTCAAAAAATTAATTTAAAAGCTGGAGAAAGTAAAACCGTTATTTTCAATATTTCCGAAAACGACCTTAAGTTTTACAATTCTGATCTAAAATTTGTTGCAGAACCCGGCGATTTTAAAGTATTTATAGGAACAAATTCGCGTGATGTAAAAGAAGCATCTTTTACACTGAAATAAAGACAATTTGGTTTGGTTATAAACCCTGAGCTATTGTAAAATAGCCAGGGTTTTCTATTTTTGTTAAATGAAAAAGATTATTTTAACTACCTGCATTCTTTTTTCTGTACTCTTTTTAAACGCTCAAGACTTAAAAAAATACGACAGGGGAAGCTATATCAAAGGAAAGGACTCTATTTACTATAGAATCCTGTTTCCAGAGAATTTTAATCCCGACCAAAAATATCCACTCGTAATTTTTCTGCATGGTGTTGGAGAAAGAGGTATCGATAATGGCAATCAATTATTGCACGGAGGAAAACTGTTTTTAAAGAACGATGTGCGTAAAAATTTCCCTGCTATTGTGGTTTTCCCTCAGTGCCCACCTAACGATTTTTGGGCAAATGCCAATTTTGAGAAAGATGCCAAAGGTAAAAGGAAAATCAGTTTTGTAGAAGGTGGCAAACCAACTAAAATTATGCATGCACTACAAGGAATGGTTAGAAATTTCCTTAATAAACCTTATATAAACCAAGATCAAGTATATGTAGGTGGTTTATCTATGGGAGCAATGGGTACCTACGAATTGTTAAGGAGAGAACGCCGTAAATTTGCCGCAGCTATTGCTATTTGTGGTGGAGACAATACCAACAACATTAAAAAATATCAAAAAATACCACTTTGGATCTTTCATGGTGCAAAAGATGATATTGTAGACCCTGTATTTTCGATTGCCATTGCCGAGCGACTAAAAACCGTTGGCGACGAAGTGAAATTCACCCTGTATCCAAATGCAAACCACAATAGCTGGGACAATGCCTTTGCCGAACCGGAGTTGTTAAGCTGGTTGTTTTCGCATAAGCGGTAATAGATAAATCAAACTCTGCGGTTTTCTCGCTATCGTCGCCCTGAACTTATTTTAGGGTCTTTCTTAGATAGATGCTGACCACCTTGTAGCTGTTAGGTATTTAATACAATAGGAAATAACTACTAAAAATAAGTTCAGCATAACGACCAAATGCAAAAAAAGGTCCTGACAATAAAATCAGGACCTTTTCTATACATTTTCTAATTGATATTATTCTGCCATATTATGGTAAACGGCCTGCACATCATCATCTTCCTCCAACTTATCGATTAATTTTAACACATCAGCAGCCTGCTCTTCTGTAACCTCGTGATGAGATAAAGCAATACGCTCCAATTTAGAGCTTTTTAACTCGATGCCTTTTTCTTCTAAAGCTTTTTGCAAAGAACCAAAGTTTTCGAATGCACCCTGTGCTACTGCGATATCATTTCCTTCTTCATCGGCCTCAACATAAAGTTCCTCTAGGCCCGCATCAATTAATTCGAACTCTAACTCTTCCAGATCTAAACCTTCTGCAGGCACGAAACGGAAAATAGATTTACGGTTAAAAACAAAATCCAACGATCCGGTTTTTCCTAAAGTTCCATTCGTTTTATTAAAATAACTACGAACATTTGCTACGGTACGGTTGGTATTATCAGTAGCTGTTTCAATTAAAACGGCTACGCCATGTGGCGCATAACCTTCGTATACAATTTCTTCATAGTTAGCCAAAGATTTATCAGATGCTCGTTTAATTGCTGCCTCTACCCTATCTTTTGGCATGTTTACGGCTTTCGCATTTTGCATAGCCGTACGTAAACGAGAGTTGGTTTCAGGATGAGGTCCTGATTCCTTAACCGCCATTACGATATCTTTACCAATACGCGTAAACTGAACCGCCATTTTGGCCCAACGCTTAAATTTTCTCTCTTTTCTAAATTCGAATGCTCTTCCCATTGTTTGGAGTATTGAGATATAAGATTTGAGATGTGAGACCTTAAGCCTTCAACCTTCAAACCCTCTACCTTTACATTATTTTTTTAAATTATTTAACATATCAGTCGTCAGTTTCGATAAATCGAACTCTGGTTTCCATCCCCAATCTTTTGCTGCGTAGTTGTCATCAATAGAACGTGGCCAGCTGTTTGCAATTTGCTGACGAGGATCGTTAGCGCTGTAAGTTAGCGTAAAATCCGGAATATGTTTTCTGATCTCGGCTGCTAAAACCTCTGGTGTAAAACTTACCCCAGCAAAATTATAACTGCTGCGCACTGAAATCTGATCTGCAGGGGCATCCATCAGCTCGATTGTTCCGCGGATAGCATCATCCATATACATCATAGGTAATTCTGTTTCCGCATTTAAGAAACTCTGGTAGCTACCTTTTTTCAACGCATCGTGGAAAATGTGGATGGCATAATCTGTTGTTCCGCCACCTGGTGCAGCTTTCCAGCTGATTAATCCCGGATACCGGATGCTACGTACATCTAATCCGTATTTCTGGTTATAATATTCGCACCAGCGCTCACCTGCCAGTTTACTAATTCCATAAACAGTATTCGGATCCATTACACAATATTGTGAGGTATTATCTTTTGGCGAATTCGGTCCAAATACTGCGATAGAACTTGGCCAATATACTTTTGCAGTTTTATATTCTAAAGCTAAATCTAAAACATTCAATAAGCCATTCATATTCAAATCCCAGGCTAGCTTCGGATTTTGCTCGCCTGTAGCCGATAATAAAGCCGCTAAAAGGTAAACCTGTGTTGGTCTGTATTTATGGAAAATGCCATTGATCATTTCCTTATCAAGTACATTCACAAATTCAAACGGTGCAGAGTTTTTGATATCATAATCAGGCCTGCGTATATCGCATGCAACAACATGATCATCACCATATATTTTACGTAACATGGTTACCAACTCGGTACCAATTTGCCCGTTAGAGCCTAAAACAACAATTTTTTCTTGCATATTTTTTTTGAGATTGAGCAAAGGTAAAAAAATGAGATAAAAGGCGATAAAATATTTATACTTAGTGTATAGAATAATGGAGAATTATTTAAAATAAGCTAATTGGATAAACTGGTTAACTGTTAACTGCAAATTGCCAACTGAAACTTCAACATTAATTTTATACATTTACTACACGCGTACCGTATAACCAAATAACAAATGACTCACCCTGAGCCTGAAAAATCTGAAGATTTAATTAAACGCCTGAAACTAGGCGATAAGCAGGCTTACGAAAAAATATATTTTATCTACAGTAACGAGCTTTTATTGGCAGCCTACAAAAAAACAGGCGATAAGGTAATTGCTGAAGAACTGGTACAGAATATCTTTATCTCCCTTTGGGAAAAGCGGGAGAGAACAGGAATCAATAACCTCCAGGCTTATTTGTTCGGCGCCTTGAAGTTAAGCGTAATCAACTACATCAGGAGTTTGGTTATGCAAAACAAATACATGGAGTACCAAACCCTAACCTATTCAGAAAACCATCAGGATACCGCAAATCTGGTCGATCTTCACGATCTATCTTCCATCATTGAAGAAGGTATCAACTCACTTCCAGAAAAAACACAAGAAGTTTTCAGGCTTAGCCGATACCAACACCAATCTACTAAAGATATTTCTGCAGGTCTAAATATCTCCGAAAAAGCCGTAGAGTATCATATCACCCAATCTATTAAAAGGATAAAAGAGTACATTAAAAATTTTTACATCTTTTTATAGCTGATTATCAGGTAATTAAAATTTATTTCATTTTTTATCGTGCCTAGCTTTAGGGTTTCACTCCTGTTGCGTTACTTGTGTAATATAAGACCAAATATTCTTTTTTATGGACCAGAAATCATTTTACGATTTACTAAGCCGTTACGAAAACGGAAATTGTACTGAAGCCGAAAGGCTATGGGTAGATAAATGGTACCATAACTTAAATAGCCAGAATTTTAAAGATTTATCGTCAACTGCGCTCGAAGAGATGCAGATAAATACCTGGTTTGGCATCAATAGCATTGGGCAGAAACCAACAAACACATTAAGGGTTAAAAAGCTTTGGCCAAAATTTGCCATTGCAGCATCTATTGTCATTGCATTTTTTATTGCTGGTTTATATTTAACCACTTACAACCATGCCGAACAATCTTTCATTGATGAAAATGATGGTTTAAGCTTAATCAGCAAAACAAATGAGGGCGACAGTAGTCTGGTTATCACGCTTAGTGATGAAAGTACGGTAACACTTAAACCGCAGGCAAACATTATTTACCCTAAGGTTTTTGCAACTAACAAAAGAATGGTTTACCTAAAAGGAAGTGCATTTTTCTCGGTAAGCAAAAATCCTAAGCGTCCATTTTATGTATACAATCAAAAATTGGTTGTTCGGGTTTTGGGCACTAGCTTTTGGGTAAAATCATCAACTGATAAACTTCCAGCTCAGGTTGCGGTAAGAACTGGTAAAGTTCAGGTAGCCGAAAATCAGAAAAGTTCGCTGTTTACTTTTGCTAAAGAGAAATTGGCTAAACCAATTCTACTTACGCCAAACCAAAAGGGCGTTTTTGCTGATCACAAATTAAACAAAACATTGGTAAGCAAGCCCATCCCACTGGCCGAAGCTTATAATATACCCACAAGTTTGAGCTACAATTTTAAAGAAGAAAGCGTTAAGGAAATTTTCAAAACCTTATCTGAAGCTTATGGGATAGAGATAAAATCGGATAATGAACAGATTTCGACCTATACTTTTACCGGAGATTTAAGCAAGAAAGGGCTATATGAGCAGCTCGACCTGATCTGCGGAACCATCTCAAGCAAATATTATATTCAGGGAACTAGTATTATAGTTTCCAATAAAAACTAACCAATATATAAACATGATGAAGAAGAACCACAACACCAACAGCCCGTAACCGCGGCTCCGTTTTCCATAATATTTTTCTAAAAACAAAGCCGACAATGTGGGGCATTGCCGGCGAGTTAAATACATCAGAAATGTATTCATGGTATTTCTATGTCCAATAAATCCAATCATTTAATGAACAATAACCAAATTTATGAAAAAAAATCAACTTATTTCGCTGGCGATATATGCAATGAGAGTTTCGATTTACCAAATACTTGCAATAATAATTTTTACTTGTGCTGCATTTGCAAATAATGTAGGCGCACAGGATTTTTTGAATATACCCATTTCGATCAAAGCCGATCAAACAGATATTAAAACCATTATTGAAAAAACAGAACACTTAGCCAATGTTAAATTTGTTTACAGTCCACAGTTAATAAACTCTAACCGTAAAGTTTCTATCAATGTGGTTAACCAAAAACTTAAATACTTTCTTGAGAATTCGCTAAAACGTTATGACGTGGGATATAGGATAGTTAAGGATCAGATTCTGCTCTATTCTATTCCCGCAAATAACAACCTCGAACTACTCAGAACCTTCGAAGGTATTGTTACCGGAAAAGTAACAGATAGTAAAGGCAATGCCATTCCCGGTGTATCGATTACCGTTAAGGGGAAATCAATAGGAACCACAACCGACGAAAATGGAGCCTTTGCATTAAAGGGCCTAACTGTTGATAGCCGAATACTCGTGGTAAGATACGTAGGTTTCATTTCTAAGGAGGTAAATCTATCACCAGGCAATGCCGACGAAAACCTGAGCATCAGCCTATCAGAAGATAACCTGCAACTGGAAAGTGTGATGGTAACCGGCGGTAACCCAAAGAAAAAATTAGAAAGTAGTGTAGCTTTAACCTCGGTGAGCAATAAAGATATCACCAACAGGGCGCCACTAAACAGCACCGATTTATTAAAGGCGATACCGGGCTTAACAGTAGAAAGTACAGGTGGCGATGGGCCAGGTAACGTTTGGGTAAGGGGCTTTCCGCAACAGGGCGGCTACATTTTCTTAGGCATACAAGAAGATGGCTTACCGCTTTTGCCAACAGGTTTCAACACTAACCCCTCTGTAGATCAATATTATAAAACAGATTTAACCATCCAGAATATCGAAGCCATTAGAGGTGGTAATGCTTCAATTGTACAAGCCAATACACCAGGTGCTGTGGTAAACAACATCAGTTATGTTGGTGCAGATAAACAGTATGGCCAATTTAAGTTTACAACAGGTTTTTCGCAAGGTTTATACCGTTTTGATGGAAATACCGGCGGCAAAATAAACGATCAGATTAAATATAATATCGGTGGTTTTTACCGTACCGATAATGGCGTGGTAGATCAGGGCTTTAATCCGGCTAACCAGGGCGGGCAGATTAAAGGAAACATGACTTTCAATTTTAAGAACAACAAGGGCTTTATCAGAGTATATGGCAAATACCTGAATGATAAGGTTCAGTTCTTATTAACAAGTTATTACCCTTACGATGGTACCGGAAAACCAACTACTTACCGCGATTATAATATGGCAACGCAATCAATTACACCGATTCAAACCGATTGGAGCTACAATGATCCTACCAACGGGAGCCATAATTTCAGTTTAACAGATGGAATCCACACCAAATTAGGTTCAGGTGGTTTTCAATTCAACTATTTAACTGATAATGGCTGGCAGATTGTGAACAATTTCCGTTACCAAAATACACATACTAATTCTACTTATACTGCCCCTGCAGGAATTGTAGCGAGAACAGCAGCAACACCTTATTACTACCCTGGTGGTTCAGTAGCGCCTTTTGTAGCTGGAGATTATGTAATTACTTCTAATGCACAGGGGCAAATTAACAGTGATGTTCAGATCATTAATTACCTGGATTTAAGAAAAAAAGTAAAAGATCATAGTATTAACATCGGATTGGGCATTCACCAATATAACAGAGATGATTTACGTTATGCTTTCCGTTCATTTACCGAATTTAAAGAACATCCAAGCATTTTATTACAGTCACCAACAGCGGCAGAACGTACCATTCAAACCAAAAATACTTTCATTGGCGATACCAGAACGCTATCTGCTTATGCAGGTGATGAAATTAAAATATCAGAAAAATGGCGTTTAGATATTGGAGTAAGGATTGACAATCAGAATGTTAAAGGCGACCGGCCTTACTACGCACTAAATGCCAATGGCACAGTTAATACAACCGCCAGCGCAACCCCTACAATTTTAGGTTACACGCATTATGATGAAACTTTAACCAATTGGGCAGCTTCGTTAGGGGCAAACTACAAAATAAACACAACATCAAGTATTTTCGCTAGAGCAACAAAAGCTTACAATGCGCCAAACATTGGCGATTATAATGCATCGGCTTATAACGCAGCAAACATAAAAAAACGTCCTGTTTATTTGGGTGAAATTGGTTTTAAATATGCTAAAAACAATCTGGCTATCTTTGCCTCAGGCAGTTACTCAGCAATTAAAAACACATCATTAACCATTAATGTTCCTACAGTTGCATCAGGCTTACAGGCATTGGTGGCATTTGGTTCTACACGTACCTGGAGTGCCGAGTATGAGGTTTCTTACAAAATTGCCAAACCACTAAGCTTACGTTTAACGGGGACATTGCAAGATTCTAAATACACAGATTACGAAGCAAACACAAGTGGAAATGCCGCTGTTGCGGCCGAATTTGGCAATCGTATTTACAGTTTCACTGGCAATAGAACCGAACGTGTTCCGGTACTCAACACAGAACTTGGTGCCAATTACGACTACAAAAACTTTAACCTCTATATAGCAGCCAATTATGTTGGCAACCGTTTCACTTCACCTAGCGAAAGTTATAAACTACCAAGTTACGTGGTAATGAAAGCTGGTGCCGGTTATAACTTTACTAAGAAAATAGCAATAAGATTTTGGGCAGACAACTTGTTAAATGCAAAAGTGTTGACAGAAGGCGATGTTCGCGGAGATCAGTTTAGAGATTTCTCAACAGTAAGCCCTGGTCAATTAATGATTGGCAGAACTTTACTTCAACGTACATTCTGGGGATCATTAGCTTATTCATTCTAACAAATAAAACCGGAGTTTACGCTCCGGTTTTTTTAATTCAAAAACATCATGACAACAAGAAGATCATTTTTACAACAGGTAAGCATTGCTGGTGCAGCAGCTTTTTTAAGTCCATCTATCATTACAACAGCTTTAGCCCAATCTGCCAAAGTCTCAAAAATCGGAATTGGCCTTTTTACCCTACGCGAACAACTAACTGCAGATGTAAAAGCCACCATTGAGCAGGTTGCCAAAATTGGTTATAATCAGGTAGAAACCTATTATGGTTATCCTGGCAAATATGAAGTAAAAGGCTTTTGGGGTTTGGAGGCAAAAGACTTCAATGCGTTGTTAAAAGCAAATGGACTCTCCTCTCCCAGCGGCCATTACAACGTAACTGAGTTTTTATCCTCAGGTGATGATAAAGTGCTAAAATCGCACATTGAAACTGCGGCAACTGTTGGGCAGAAATATTTCGTTATCCCAGCCTTGCCTGCAGATATCAGAGCCAATGGAACATTGGATGATTATAAACGCATGGCCGCAAAATTTAACCAGGCAGCTGAACTTTGTCGAAAATCAGGTTTAAAACTGGCCTACCACAATCACAACTTCGAATTTAAAGACCAGGGAAACGGTGTTACGGGTTATGAAATCCTGCTCAACGAAACAGATACCAACCTGGTAGGTTTTGAACTCGATATTTTTTGGGCAGTGAATGCAGGCTTAAACCCAGTGGATATGTTCAAGAAAAATCCCGGACGTTTTAAAATGTTTCATGTTAAAGATATGGACAAAACTGATAAAGCGGTTTTTGTAGAAGTGGGTGCCGGAAGGATCGATTTCAAAAGTATTTTTGCAGTGTCGAAACTCGCCGGAGTAGATTATATTTTCACAGAGCAAGACATCATTAAAAAACCACCCTATGAGAGTATAACAGAAAGCTATAATTACATCAAAAAAAATTTACTTTAGGCCGATTTTCTCCCTAAAAAAT
Source organism: Pedobacter riviphilus (assembly GCF_014692875.1). NCBI lineage: Bacteria > Pseudomonadati > Bacteroidota > Sphingobacteriia > Sphingobacteriales > Sphingobacteriaceae > Pedobacter > Pedobacter riviphilus. The sequence continues at coordinate 3,667,414 of NZ_CP061171.1, forward strand.
CTACCTTTTTATATTTATTAGTAAATAATATGCTCGCCTATACTAAATGTACTTTTTACACCAAGTAAAATCCACATAAAAACAGGCTCTAAACCACAATAAAGCAATAAAATACCTATTATTTAGAATAATTCTACTCAGTAACAATCACATTGCAGACTGATAATTTAACTAAAAAAAGTTATTCTTTCCGTTATATTTTTTCTAATATTACTAATTCAACACGTAAGTAACCAATATATAAAATCATAAAGACGATGCACAGAAGAGAAGCACTCAAAAACGTTGCATTTTTGCTGGGAGGAGCAATCTCGGCAAGTACAATGGGCGTTTTATTTGAAAGTTTTACGCTCCCGGAAAACGAAAAGAATTTTGTACTTTATTCGCTCGAAGATGAAAAGATCTTTGCTGAATTCGCTGATATTATTGTCCCGACGACCAAATCATCTGCTGGAGCCAAAGCTGCAGGCTTAGGAAAGTTTATTCCTATGATGATGAAAGATTGTTATCCTGCTACAATGCAAGCCTCATTTGCACAAGGATTTAAAGATCTTCAGGCTAAATCAATGAAAGATTTCGGAAAAAGCTACATTACCTTAACACCTGCCGACCGTAAAAAACTAATGATCGATTTGAGAACAATTGCACTTGCCCAAAAAGAGAGCAAATCGGAAGAGAACAAAGATTTAGCTTACTTTTTTATTACCGCAAGAGATTTAACCCTACTCGGTTATTATTCTTCAGAAATTGGTTGCACCAAAGCACGCGAATATGTGCTTATTCCAGGCCGATATGATGGCAACGCACCTTTAAAACCTGGCCAAAGATCTTGGGCAACGTAATTTCTAACAACAACTACAAAACATCATGAATTTAAATACTAATTTAAAAGCAGAAAATACTTACGATGCTATTGTTATAGGATCGGGGATTAGTGGCGGCTGGGCTGCGAAAGAACTTACAGAAAAGGGCTTGCGTGTATTAATGCTCGAAAGAGGAATGAACATCGAGCACATTACGGGTTACGAAACAGCAATGAAAAATCCATGGGATTTTAAACATGCAGGTAAACTTACTGAAGAGCAAAAACGTACCCACCCTGTACAAAAAAGAGATTATCCTTACCAGGAAGCAAATGAAAAATGGTGGGTAAACGATTTAGAATGTCCATATACTGAAGATAAACGTTTCGATTGGTACCGTGGTTTCCATGTGGGTGGAAAATCGTTAATGTGGGGTCGCCAAAGTTATCGGTTAAGTGATCATAACTTTGAAGATAATGCAAGAGACGGACACGGAAGCGATTGGCCGATTAGATATGCAGAACTCTCTCCATGGTATGATTATGCTGAGCGTTTTGCAGGAATCAGTGGTTCGAAAGAAAACTGGCCTACCTGTCCTGACGGACAATTTTTACCTCCAATGGATTTAAACATTGTGGAAAAATCGGTAAAAGCACGTATCGAAGAGCATTATAAAAGGGAACGGATTATGATGATTGGCCGTGTTGCCAATCTAACAGTTCCGCATAAAGGCCGTGGTAATTGCCAATACAGAAATTTATGTAGCCGTGGCTGTCCATTTGGTGCATATTTCAGCACGCAGTCTTCTACCCTGCCTGCAGCAATGGCAACCAAACGTTTAACATTAAGGCCATATTCTATCGTAAATCATATTATTTATGATAAAGATACCAAAAAAGCTAAGGGCGTAATGGTTATTGATGCGCAGACCAACAAAACGATGGAATTTTATGCTAAAATTGTTTTTGTAAACGGTTCTACATTAGGTTCAACATTCATTCTGTTAAACTCTACATCAGAAGCACATCCAAACGGACTGGGCAATGGAAGCGGCCAGTTAGGGCACAATTTAATGGATCACCATTTCCGTTGTGGAGCATCAGGCGAAGCAGAAGGTTTTGACGACAAATATACGTATGGTCGCCGTGCAAATGGCATTTACGTACCAAGGTACCAGAACATTGGTAACGATAAACGCGATTACTTGCGCGGATTTGGATATCAGGGCGGTGCAAGCAGGGCCAACTGGCAAAGTGATGTGGCCGAATTATCGTTCGGTGCTGATTTGAAAGAGAAAATGACCAAACCAGGCAAATGGACCATGGGCTTGGGGGGCTTTGGAGAAATGCTTCCTTATTACGAAAACAAGGTTTACATCGACCATAATAAAAAAGATAAATGGGGACAACCTGTATTGGCTATCGATTGCGAATACAAAGAGAACGAGAAAAAAATGCGTGTGGATATGATGAATGATGCAGCTGAAATGTTAGAGAAAGCTGGCATGAAAAATATCCAAACATACGATAATGGCTGTTATCCAGGTATGGCTATCCACGAAATGGGTACCGCTAGAATGGGTAACGATCCAAAAACTTCTGTGCTAAATAAATGGAACCAGATGCACGAAGTAAACAATGTTTTTGTAACTGACGGATCGTGCATGCCATCAATTGCTTGCCAAAACCCTTCATTAACATTTATGGCACTAACTGCACGCGCTGCAGATTACGCAGTAAAAGAATTAAAGAAAAAGAATATCTAGAAAGGTTTAAGGTAAAAGGTTTAAGGTGTAGGGCTCAATGTCTCTATGCCTTAAACCTTTAGCCCTATACCCCATACCACAAAAATGAAAAGAAAATTAAGAATGGGCATGATAGGCGGCGGAAAAGACGCCTTTATCGGTGCCGTACACCGTTTGGCCGCCAATATGGATGGCCTAATCGAATTATCTGCCGGAGCGCTTAGTATAAATCCCGAAATTGGTTACGAATCAGGAAAGATCCTTTTTCTTCCCGACAATAGGATTTATACCAGTTACGAAGAAATGCTGACAAAAGAAAGTGAATTGCCAGCTGATGAAAGAATTGATTTTGTAACCATTGTTACCCCAAACTTTGCGCACTTTGCACCTGCAATGATGGCATTGGATAAAGGTTTCAATGTGGTAATAGAAAAACCGATGACTTTAACCTTAGAAGAAGCGAAACAGCTACAGGCTAAAGTACAAGAAACCGGATTAACCCTTTGTTTAACACACACTTACTCGGGTTACCCAATGGTTAAGCAGGCCAAACAAATGGTAAATGAAGGCGAATTAGGTGCCATCCGTAAAATTGTGGTAGAATATCCACAAGGTTGGTTAAGTACGCTTTCTGAGCGCGAAGGCAATGCACAAGCAGCATGGCGCACCGACCCATCTAAAACCGGAAAAAGCGGTTGTATGGGTGATATTGGTACACACGCAGCACACCTTGCTGAATATATTTCGGGATTAAAAATCACTAAAATTTGTGCTGATCTGAATATTGTAGTGCCTGGAAGAGCCATTGATGACGACGGTAACGTACTATTGAAATTTGATAATGGAGCTAACGGTGTATTGGTGGCCTCACAAATTGCTGCCGGCGAAGAAAACGCACTAAAAATTAGGGTTTATGGCGAAAAAGGTGGTTTAGAATGGCACCAGATGGAACCAAACACACTAATTGTAAGATGGTTAAATGCACCTGCCCAGATCTACAGAACCGGCAACGGCTATATGGGTAGTTTTGCAAAACACAATACCCGTACGCCAGGTGGTCACCCTGAAGGTTATTTAGAGGCATTTGCTAACATTTATAAAAACTTTGCACTTACCGTAAATGCAAAATTAAACAATGAGCAACCAACTGCAGAAATGCTCGATTTCCCTGGTACTTCAGATGGAATCAGAGGAATGGCATTTATAGAAAATGTAGTGGCTTCAAGCCAATCAGATCAAAAATGGCTCGACTTTAAAATATAATCATCAGGCATGACAACGATAAAAGGACCAGGAGTATTTTTAGCACAATTTATAAGCGACGAGGCTCCATTTAATTCACTTGATAGCATTTGCAAATGGGCTGCGGATTTAGGATTCAAAGGTATCCAGATGCCAACACTCGATACCCGCTTTATTGATCTTAAACAAGCAGCTGAAAGCAAAACCTATGCTGATGAATTAAAAGGTAAAATTGCAACTTACGGTTTAGAAATTACTGAACTTTCTACACACTTACAAGGACAGTTAGTTGCAGTTCATCCTGCTTACGACGACTTGTTTGATGCCTTTGCACCAAAAGAAGTACACAAAAACCCAAAAGCCAGAACGGAATGGGCAGTACAACAGATGAAATATGCTGCCAAAGCATCTCAAAATCTGGGTTTAAATGCACATGCAACCTTTAGTGGTTCGTTATTGTGGCAGTATTTCCACCCTTGGCCACAACGCCCTGCCGGATTAGTTGAAGAAGGTTTTGCAGAATTGGCTAAACGCTGGACACCCATATTAAACGAATTCGACCAATGTGGTGTTGATGTTTGCTACGAAATACATCCAGGGGAAGATTTATTTGATGGCGAAACATACGAAATGTTCCTCGCTGCCGTAAATAATCATCCTCGGGCATGCTTATTGTATGATCCATCTCACTTTGTGTTGCAACAATTGGATTACATTCAATACATCGATTTTTACCACGAACGCATAAAAGCTTTCCATGTTAAAGATGCAGAATTTAACCCTACAGGCAAACAAGGCACCTTTGGTGGATACCAGAGCTGGGCAAATCGTGCTGGTCGTTACCGTTCACCTGGCGATGGTCAGGTTGATTTTAAAACCATTTTTAGTAAATTGGCGCAATATGATTTTAAAGGTTGGGCCGTTATGGAATGGGAATGTTGTATCAAAAACCAGCAGGATGGTGCGCGCGAAGGCGCAGCGTTTATCAAAAATAATATCATTAATGTAACCGATAAAGCATTTGACGATTTTGCAGCATCGGGTAGTGATAGCGCTTTTAATAAAAGAATATTAGGATTATAAAAACAACAAAACACACAAAAACCTGCATAAGCATCAACTAACAAACAATACTGCTTGTGCAAAGCTTGAATAGCAATAAAAACAATAAACACACATGAAAAAAACATTTTTAATTTTAGGCGCTGTAGTCATTTTTATGGCGTCGTTTTCAAAAGCAGATTTAGCGAAGGAGAAAACCGTGATTGCAACGGCAACAACAAACCATGCTGCTTTTCAATCAAATCCGGGCGAAAAACTGATCAATAAATCAGATTGTTTAGGTTGCCACAACAAGACCAACAAAATTATTGGCCCTGCTTACGTAGACATTGCAAAAAAATATCCGGCTACAGAGAAAAACATCAACATGTTAGCGGATAAGATTATTAAAGGTGGAACTGGAGTTTGGGGCAATATGCCAATGAGCGCTCATGCTACTCTTAAAAAAGACGATGCAAAATTGATGGTAAAGTATATTTTATCTTTAAAGAAAAAATAATCGAATTCCTTTAGCAACTCGATTTACTACATATGAAAACAGAGCAAGAAAATAAAAACACGAGTAACCGTCGTGATTTTATTAAAACTTCGGCAATCGCTGCCGCTGCCTTTATGATTGTTCCGCGCCATGTTTTGGGCGGAACAGGCTATTTAGCACCAAGCGATCGCTTATTGGTTGCCGGCATTGGTGTTGGCGGAAAAGGTCAAAGCGATTTAGACATGTTTTACAAAAGCGGAAAAGCAGATATCGCTTTTCTGTGTGATGTAGACGATCGCCGTGCAGCCAATAGTGTAAAAGCTTTCCCTAAAGCAAAATATTATAAAGATTGGCGCGAGATGTTGGATAAAGAACATAAAAACTTCGACGCTGTCTCTGTTTCAACTCCTGACCACAACCATGCTATCCAGGCTTTAGCAGCCATGCAGTTGGGCAAACATGTTTACGTTCAAAAGCCTTTAACACACGATATTTATGAAGCGCGTATTCTAACCGCAGCTGCAAAAAAATATAAAGTGGTTACGCAAATGGGTAATCAAGGTGCATCAAATGACGGTCCACGCCAAATGAAAGAATGGTACGAAGCTGGTTTAATCGGCGATGTACATACAGTTTATGCCTGGACTAACCGTCCGGTTTGGCCTCAAGGTATTCCTTGGCCAAGCAAAAAAGCAGAAATTCCTAAAGAATTAGATTGGAATTTATGGTTGGGAACGGCCCCTGAAAAGGATTTTGTAGATAAATTAGTTCCTTTTAACTGGCGTGGCTGGTGGGATTACGGAACCGGTGCCTTGGGCGATATGGGTTGCCACTTAATCGAAGCTCCTTTTAGTGTGTTAAACTTAAAATACGCTAAAGAAGTTGAGGCCAGTGTGGGCTCTGTTTATGTAGATGAGTTTAAACGCGGTTATTTCCCTGAAAGCTGTCCGCCATCAAGCCATGTTACCTTAAAATTTCCTAAAACCGATAAAACCAAAGGCGATGTTACGCTACACTGGATGGATGGTGGTATTCAACCAGAACGCCCAGAGGAGTTAGAAGCAAACGAAACTTTTGGCGATGGTGGTAATGGAACCTTATTTATCGGAACAAAAGGAAAAATGATGTCTGAGACATATAGTGCAAATCCAAAATTATTGCCTTTAAGTAAAAACAAAGACATTAAAGTTGCACCAAAATATGCTCGCGTACCAGATGGCGCAAACGGCCACTACAAACAGTGGGTTGAAGCTGCAATTGCAGGTTATGGTAAACAAGAGGTGAGTTCGCCTTTCGAAATTGCAGGTCCATTAACAGAAGCTTTATTAATGGCCAACCTGGCAATCAGAAGTTTCGACATCCAAAAAACGGTAAACGATAAGATTACTTACCCAGGCAGGTACATCAAAATGCTATGGGATAACGATAATATGAAAGTGACCAATTTTGATGAAGCAAACCAGTTTGTAAAACGCGAATACCGTAAAGGCTGGAACAATTTAACGCTTTAATAAAAAGTACTTACAAACCTGATGGGTTTTTAAACGGCGAAGTCTTCAATGAGGCTTTGGAAACATTAAAAATCTCGAATTAAACCCATCAGGTTTAAATTTAAAAAAATGAAAAAAATCTTTCTTTCTGCTTTTATCATATTAGCAGTTACGCAAATATCAAAAGCACAAAAAGGCTTTAAACCATTGTTTGATGGTAAAACAACAACAGGTTGGCATACTTACAACAAAACTACTGTTGGTAGTGGTTGGCAAGTTCAGGATGGTGCATTACACTTAGATTTAGCTAAAAAAGGCACTGATGGTGGGGGCGATTTGGTAACCGACAAAGAATACGGCGATTTCCATTTAAAGTATGAGTGGAAAGTGGCTCCAAAAGCAAATAGCGGTTTGATTTTTTATGTTCACGAAGAACCTAAATACCATGCCACCTATTCTACAGGTTTAGAAATGCAGGTTATTGATAACGATGGCCACCCAGATGGAAAAATCACTAAACACCGTGCCGGCGATTTATATGACCTGGTGAAAAGCTCATCAGAACCTGTTAAAGCGGTTGGTGAATGGAATAAAGCAGAAATCATCAGTAAAAAGGGCAAACTAACATTAATTTTAAACGGTGTTGAAGTAGTAAAAACTACCCTTTGGGATGATAACTGGAAAAAGATTGTTGCAGGCAGCAAATTTGCAACATGGGAAAACTGGGGAACCTTTAAAACTGGTAAAATTGCCTTACAGGATCACGGAGATGAGGTTTGGTACAAAAACATTTCTATAAAAGAACTATAACCGAGGTAAAAGGCGTAAGGTAAAAGGTTGAAAGTTTTTCTTCCCTTATACCTTGCACCCTAAACCCTCCGTCCTAACCTAATAACTTTATATAACCAAATGAATAGCACTACCCGCTTCAAACTCTCTGCCATGATGTTCCTGGAATTTTTTATCTGGGGCGCCTGGTTTGTAACACTTGGGACTTTCTTAGGAAACAATCTTAAAGCTACTGGTTCAGAAACCGGAGCCGTATTTTCAACCCAATCATGGGGCGCCATCATCGCTCCTTTTATTGTAGGCTTAATAGCCGACAGATATTTTAACGCTGAAAGAATTTTAGGCGTACTTCATATCATCGGTGCTGTATTAATGTATCAAATGTACAACGCTACCGATGTTAGCATTTTTTACCCATACGTGTTGGGTTACATGATCCTTTTTATGCCAACACTAGCTCTGGTCAACTCAGTTTCTTTCAATCAAATGAAAGATCCGGAAAAAGAGTTTTCATCAATCCGCATCTGGGGTACTATAGGCTGGATTGCTGCAGGCTTACTAATCAGTTATTTCTTCCATTGGGATTCAAAAGAAGGTACAGAGGCTGGTTTATTGAAGAATACTTTCTTAATGGCCGGCATAGTATCTTTAGCTTTAGGTTTGTTTAGCTTTACGCTACCAAAAACTCCACCTAAAGTCTCTTCAGATGAAAAAATTACCGTTTCTGATGTTTTAGGCCTTGATGCTTTAAAACTTTTGAAAGACAGAAACTTCTTGATCTTCTTTATTTCATCTATTTTGATCTGTATTCCTCTTGCTTTTTATTATCAAAATGCAAACCCATTCCTGTCTAATATCGGTATGGATAACCCTACAGGAAAAATGACTATAGGCCAAGCTTCAGAAGTTATTTTCTTATTGTTTATCCCTGTATTTTTTAAAAGATTCGGTTTTAAAATGACCATCTTGGTGGGTATGCTGGCATGGGCAGTACGTTATGCATTATTTGCTTATGGTAACGCAGGCGAATTGAGCTTCATGTTAATTTTAGGAATCGCTTTACATGGCGTTTGTTACGATTTCTTTTTCGTTTCAGGGCAGATTTATACCAACTCGAAAGCTGGCGAACGTTTTAAAAGTTCAGCCCAAGGCTTAATTACATTAGCTACTTATGGTGTAGGCATGTTGATTGGATTTGCTGTAGCAGGTAAAATTTCTGACGCCTACAAAGCTGCAGATGGAGTAATGGATTGGAAAATGATCTGGATTATACCTGCTGGGATTGCCCTGGTGGTATTTTTATTATTTGCACTAGTTTTTAACGATAAAACCAAGTCTGAAATAGACGCTAAAGCAGTTTAATATGGCCTCTAACATAAATAGGAGAAATGCATTAAAGAACATCGTCGCAGGAACCGCTGCGATTGGAGTTTCTTCAGGACTATCAGCCCTCGCAATGGATAAACGAGAATCAAACGAGCCGCATAGGCTAAAAGGAAATATTAATCACGCCGTATGCCGCTGGTGTTTTAGTAGTTTCGAGGTAGAAGCACTCTGCATCGAAGCAAAAAAATAGGTATTAAAGGCATTGATTTGGTGGGACCGAAAGATTGGCCTACTTTAAAAAAACATGGTTTGGAATCTACCATGTGTAATGGTGCAGAGATTAATTTAGTAGACGGTTTTAACGACGAAAAATTTCACGAAAAGTTAATTCAAAATTATACCGCAATGATTCCGCTTGTTGCCGAAGCTGGTTATAAAAACCTGATCTGCTTTAGTGGAAACCGTCGGGGTAAAGATGATGAAACCGGTTGGAACAATTGCGTTAAAGGGTTAAAACAGTTAATTCCTTTGGCCGAAAAGCACAATGTAGTATTGGTTATGGAGTTGTTAAATAGCAAAGTTAACCATAAAGATTACCAATGCGATAGAACATCATGGGGAGCTGAGCTTTGCAAACGTGTGGGCTCAGAAAACTTCAAATTGCTTTACGATATCTATCACATGCAAATTGATGAAGGTGACGTAATCAGAAACATCAGAGATTATCACCAGTATATTGCACACTATCACACTGCAGGCGTACCTGGCCGCAATGAAATAGACGATACTCAGGAGCTGTATTACCCAGCTATTATGAAAGCCATTGCCGAAACCGGCTTTAAAGGTTACGTGGCACAAGAATTTATACCTAAACAAGCAGATAAAATTGCCTCATTAAAAAAGGCTGTTGAGATCTGCGATATTTAATCTACATTATGATATCAAGAAGAAATTTTATAATCAACAGCAGCATGGCTGCAGCAGCGGCCCTTTTAGTTCCCTCATTTGTTTTTGCAGCAGCCGATAAAAGAGCAGTTGGCCTCCAATTGTATTCTTTAAGAGAAGAATTGCCAAAAGATGTAAAAGGGACATTAGAAAAAATTGCCAAAGCTGGTTTTAAAGAAGTTGAAACATATGGCTTTTCAATAAAGGATCAGTTTTGGGGTTTAACACCTGCCCAGTTTAAAAAACTGCTAGATGATAATGGATTAAAAGCACCAAGTGGTCATTATGGTTTAGGCACTTATTTAAGCGATGGCAATACAACTGAATTAAAAGCTGCAATTGCAGCAGCTAAAGTACTTAAAAGCGAGTATGTAACCATTCCCTGGTTAGATTCAAGCATCAGAAAAAATGCTGAGGATTATAAGAAAATTGCAGCCAGAATAAATGAAGCTGGGAAAATGTGTAAAGCAGCTGGTATCCGTTTAGCTTACCACAACCACAATTTTGAATTCGAAAAAATTGGCAATACTACCGGTTATGAAATTTTGTTAAAAGGTACCGATAAAAAATTAGTTGATTTCGAACTCGATCTGTATTGGGTGGTACGTTCAGGAAACGATCCTATAAAACTGTTTAAAGAAAATCCCGGCCGTTTTACCATGTGGCATGTTAAAGATATGGATAAAGCTAATCCAGCCTTAAATGCTGAAGTAGGAACCGGCGCTATAAATTTCAAACCGATTTTTGCCAATGCTAAACTTTCGGGTATGAAACATTTCTTTGTTGAGCACGAAACCAACTACAAACCAAATCCAATGGCATCTGTTGCAGCAAGCTGTGCTTACATTAAAAAGGAGATCATTTAAAAAGAGATGAATTCAAGAAGAACATTCTTAAAGCAAGCAGGGTTAGCCGCTGGAGCAGCATTCTTAATCCCTTCTTTTGCCTTTGATAAAGCCAGTAAAAATATTGGTTTACAACTGTACTCTTTACGTAATGAATTGCCAAAAGATGTTAAAGGCATTATCGAAAAAGTAGCACAGGCCGGTTATAAAGAAGTTGAAACCTATGGTTTTTCTAACGGAAAATTTTGGGGCTTAACACCAAAAGAATTTAAAGCATTACTTAATGCCAATGGTTTAAAAGCACCAAGCGGTCATTATGGCATGGATGATTTCTTAAAAACAGGCAAAACTGATAAGTTAAAGGCAGATATCGAATCTTCAGCAGCCATTGGCGGTAAATTTTTTACTATTGCTGGTGCACATGTAGACATGAGCAAAGGTGTGGATGGCTTTAAGAAAACTGCTGAAGCTTTTAACAAAGTTGCCCAAATTGCAAAAGCATCAGGTTTAAAATTTGCTTACCACAACCACGATTTCGAATTTAAAAAATTAGGCGATACCACTGGTTATGATGTTTACTTAAGCGAAACCGATAAAAATCTGGTCAATTTCGAAATGGATTTATACTGGGTTGTACGCTCGGGTAATGATCCGTTAGCTTTGTTTAAAAAATATCCAGGCCGCTTCCCAATGTGGCATGTTAAAGATATGGATAAAGCCAAACCTGAATGGAATACCGAAGTGGGTAAAGGTTCTATTGATTTTAAAAGCATTTTTGCCCAGGCAAAACTTTCAGGCATGCAACATTTCTTTGTAGAGCACGAAACCAACTATCAACCTGATCCTATTGGTTCAATCAAAACAAGCTGCGATTATATCAAAGCCAATTTGATTTAAAAATTATCCAAACCTCGCAGGTTTCTAAAACTTGCGAGGTTTAAATCTCTCCTATCGTCATGCTGAATGTAGTTCAGCATCTTTCTTGCGAAATAGACTTGAAATAAATTACCTTCTGTCAGCTCGGTTTATTTCGTAGCTTTCGTAAACTCAGATCAGGGCGACGACTCACTCGAGTTGTTACGCGATCTACAACCTAAGGTCACCAAACACCTTCTCATTTAATACACTTCAAGTATAGCTAAATCGAATTATGCCTAATCTTTTTAATCTTATTTTCTATTGAAAAAGTAAGATTTTAAATATTAAAAGCAAATTAAATTGGCTACGATAGGGATATAAGCTTAATTTTTAGCATATTTGGACTTATATCAAATGTTTAATAAAAAATAATTAAAATTTAAAATGAAAGTAGCAGTAGTGGGTGCCACCGGATTGGTCGGCACTGTCATGTTAAAAGTATTGGAGGAAAGAAATTTCCCTTTAACAGAGTTAATTCCCGTAGCATCAGAAAAGAGTGTTGGCAAGGAAATTACTTTTAAGGGTAAGAAGTTCCCAATTGTTAGCATGGATACTGCAATCAGCATGAAGCCAGATATCGCTTTGTTTTCGGCAGGTGGAAATACTTCATTGGAACATGCTCCGCGTTTTAAAGAAGCCGGAACAACCGTTATCGATAACTCTTCTGCATGGCGAATGGATCCTGCAATTAAATTAATTGTACCAGAAGTTAATGCACACGAGCTTTCTATCGATAACAAAATTATTGCTAACCCGAATTGTTCTACCATTCAAATGGTTGTGGTTTTAAAACCTTTGCACGATAAATACAAAATTAAACGTGTAATCGTTTCCACCTATCAATCGGTTACAGGTACAGGTGTTAAAGCCGTTGAGCAGCTAATGAACGAGCGTAAAGGCATTGATGGCCCTAAAGCTTATCCATACGAAATTGATTTGAATGTTCTTCCGCATATTGATGTTTTCACAGATAACGGATATACCAAAGAAGAAATGAAAATGGTTAAAGAAACGAACAAAATAATGAGCGATGATAGCATTAAAGTTACCGCTACTACAGTTCGTATCCCGGTTATGGGCGGCCACTCAGAATCAGTAAATATCGAGTTCGAAAATGATTTCGATTTAGCTGAAGTGCGTAGTATTTTAGAAAAAGCACCAGGCGTGATCGTTATTGATGATGTTGCTAACCTAAAATACCCAATGCCTAAAGATGCGCATGAAAAAGATGAAGTTTTTGTAGGCCGTATCCGTAGAGACGAATCGGCACCGAAAGCATTAAACCTTTGGATTGTTGCAGATAATTTGCGCAAAGGCGCTGCAACCAATGCTGTTCAGATTGCCGAATATCTAATTCAGAAAGAATTAGTTTAATCAATAATCCCAAGAAAAGTCTCCCGATGTAAAAAATCGGGAGACTTTTTTTATACCTGCTCTCCAACATGAAACATATTCCAATCGCTTTAATATATTCCAGATTACTGATTGGTTTTATAATAATACTATTAAGCTTTTTCCACACCAATCACTATTCTTTTCTGGCAATCACATTATTATCGATCGGTTTATTAACAGATGTATTCGATGGAATAATAGCCAGAAAATTCAATATCTCCACAGAAAAATTACGACGTTTAGACTCCAGCATCGATCAGGTATTTTTTATTTCAGTTGCGGTTGCTACTTATTTACAATGTCCCGATTTTTTCAAAGTCAACTTGGTAAAACTGATTGTCCTTGGCGCTTTCGAAGCTTCAACCTATACATTAAGCTATATCAAATTCAGAAAAGAAATCGCTACGCATTCTATCGGCGCCAAAATATGGACTTTGACTATATTTACCACTTTGGTTGAAATTATAGTTCATTGCGAATCGGTAATATTATTTGAGTTTTGCTTTTGGATCGGGCTGGCAACGAGGTTAGAAATACTCGCCATTGTTTTCACCCTAAAAAAATGGACCAACGACGTACCAAGCATCTATCACGCAGTAAAATTGAGAAAGGGAAAAGAAATTAAGCGCAACAAACTGTTTAATGGATAAACGGTATGAAATTAAAAACGTATAATTTGGAGATTATAATCACTAAATGATATATAAATTAGTGATTAGCCTTTTAATTTTATCTTTGTTAATCTTCAAAGGATAAAATCTCTATGCGATTAAAAATATATCCCCTATTGTTTCTAGTTTTTGCTGCAAACATTACAATTGCCCAAAACCGAGTTCAGAACCTTGAAAAAGCCTTCGATAATTTATTAAATGATGAACAGGCAAAACATGCCATAGCTTCACTTTGCGTTTTAGATGCTAATACAGGCAAAACGCTTTATGCCAAAAATGAGCAAATCGGCCTGGCTACGGCTTCAACCTTAAAAACCATAACTGCAGCCACGGCTTTCAGTATTTTAGGGAAAGATTTTCAATTCCAAACCACATTGGCTTATACTGGAACCATTACTACAGAAGGAATATTAAAAGGAAACCTGATCATTATTGGCAGTGGCGACCCCACTTTGGGCTCCTGGCGATATCAAAACAAAGAGAATGCTGTTTTAACGCAATGGGTTGCTGCAATAAAATCGGCAGGTATCAAAAAAATTGAAGGTACAGTAATTGGGGACGATCGCATTTTCGGTACACAAACAACTCCTGAAGGCTGGGTTTGGCAAGATATTGGCAATTACTATGGTGCAGGAACTTCAGGTTTAGCCTGGCGGGAAAATCAATTCGATATTCAGTTAAGGCCTGGAAGTAGCACAGCAGATGCAGTAAAAATTGTAAAAACAGTTCCGGCTACACCTTATGTTCAAATTGTAAATGAATTAAAAACTGGCGATCCGGGATCTGGAGATCGGGCCTATGCTTTTTTACCTCCATATAGCAATACCGCTTATATCCGCGGTAGCTTGGGCATGGGCATTAGTAAATCGGGGATTTCAGTCGCAACACCCGACCCTGCCTTCGATTGTGCTTACCGCTTACAGGATACCCTTAAAAGATTGGGAATCCCGACCAGCCAACAAGCAACAACAGCTCGCTTAATGACTTTAAATAACCAGGTAATTCCTTCTATTACACAGAAAATAAGCACCATAAGTTCGCCTAACTTAAGTGAGATCACCTATTGGTTTTTAAAGAAAAGCATCAATCTATATGGCGAATCGCTTTTAAAAACCATTGCGATAAAATCAGGCAAATTGAGTACAACAAGTAAAGGGGCAGAAACTGAAATCAGTTTCTGGGCCGATAAAGGCATTGATAAAACAGCATTGAATATTATCGACGGCAGCGGACTCTCTCCAGGTGACAGGATAACCACTTCGGCAATGGCCAGTATACTTTTCCAGATTCAAAAAGAAAATTGGTTTCCTGATTATTATAAAGCCCTGCCAGAATACAATGGCATGAAGATTAAAAGCGGAACGATAAATGACGTTTCGGCGTTTGCAGGCTACCATACTGATGCAGCGGGCAACAAATATGTGGTAGTGATTAATATTAATAATTATAGCGGAAGTGGGATTAACAAGAAACTGTTTAGGGTACTAGATGAATTGAAGTAATATCAACACAAAACATTACTATCCCATTCCACGGTCTGTATCTTCACAGAACTCCTGTAAAATTAATTATTTACTTTTTACAATATCGCACTCATAAATGGCAGGAAAGATGTTGGCCACACAGTAGCTACAAGGGAATTGAAAGCACTATTTCTACGTGTAAAATAAATTCAACATGATAATCGTGATAGACAAACCTTTACCTTAAATACCCCTCAAATTATCATTCAAATAATTTCTCCTAAACACCATCCAAGCCACAACCATATTTATCGGAATTAGAATTGAGCCTAAGCCAAACATAATAAAGATGTAGAAAAGAAAAAACAGACAAAAAATGCCTGTTAAAAACCCTTTAACCCGAATCCCACTCAGTAAAAGCAAACTTCTAAATAACAAAATCGCAGAAAAGGCAAATGCGATTAACTCAAGCGATGTTAAAATACCAAAGTTGGTAAATATCCAACATATTTCGGGCAATAATAAAACGAGATAGTTTAAACAAAAGCTAAAGAATATCTTCGCTTTGGTAAATGGAAAATTTGAGAGGAAAGACAGATAGCGATCGTTAAAGATCTTTTCCTGATAAATGATGGCTACATGCGCCACAACAATACAGGAAGTAATCAGCTTGAGCAACTTATCATTATCTTTAAGATCAGTAAAAACCAAAAACACACTCGAAATCAATACCCACGAAAGCAGCTTGGTAAGCACATAAGCCAGCTTCGATTGATTGAAAACCTGAAAACTGTATAACAAAAAGACTGGCTTATTCCATTTTCTGGTAATCCTGATCAACCAACTAGGCCTATTAGCCTCGATTAAACAATTATTTTCTTTTAAACAGACATAGGCACCAGCCATAATCAGTAGCAGCTGAAAAAGTAATATAATTATAGAAATAAAGTAGAAACCAAATATCAGTCCAACGGTTATTGCATATAACGTATAACTTAAAACCGGAATGAAAATATATACCTGTACAATAAACCAATTTTTAAACTGCTGTTTTTTGCTTGATGCGATAAAACTATAATAGAGAAACTCTTGTTGGGGCAAAGCAAGCTGGCTTAAAACATATTTTAAGCTTTTATAAGCATAAAATGAACTTCCTATCAGGTAAAAAGTTAAAATAAGTGGATTACTCACTATACTAATGGTAAAGAAAAACTGCCAGAAGTCAATTTGCTCTGGCCGAACAGTGCCCAAAGTATTAATAAACAAACAGTAACTGATCAGTATCACAAAGATGAATACCAACATACCTGCATGGGTACGGTAAAATCCATCAACAAATATTTTCTTTAAGGCAGTATTTGAAAGCAAAGACATTAAAAATTCAATGTTATTTTTTTATCATCGATATTAATCTGTTTTAATCCAGGCAGTTTCGCTTCATCTAATGATTGATGTGAAGACAATAAAAAACTGATTTTTTCATTTTGATACTTTTCATTGATCCAACGGTATAATATTTCTAAAGATTCTACATCGATTGTATTTAAAGGTTCATCTAATAAGATCAATCTTGGTTGCCCTAAAAAAGCCAAAACCAACGACAGCTTTTTTAACATGCCACTAGAATATGAACCCACCGGGTTATGGATGTATGGCTTCATTCCCATATCAGTTATTAAAGTCTCTCCTTGACTGGAGATAGCTCCTTTTGCTTTAGCAAAAAGATCAACCATTTCAAATCCAGTTAAAAATTCAGGGTATAACGGTTCTGCTTCGGCAAAATTTACAAGCTTTCGATAAGAAACGCCATGATCTTTTAAGTAGACTGTACCAATTGCGATATCGCCCTTAAAAGACAATATTCCAGCAATTGCTTTCAGCAGCGTGCTTTTACCTGCCCCATTGCTACCTTTTATCCAGAAAATGCCTTCAGGAATTTTAATATTATCTATCTTTAAAATAAGATGATTGAAATAAGATTTTTCAAATTGATTGAAGTGTAACATAAAGCCATTTTATTTCTGACTTTAGTTTTAATAAAAAGTTACAATTCTCATTCATCTTGATAAAATTATAAACGATGCAATTAGTTTTACGCCCTTATCAACCTAGTGATGTTGAAAATTTGGTTAAACATGCCAATAATTTCAACATTTCTAAATACCTGACCAATAAATTCCCTTTCCCGTACGAAGAAAAAGATGGAAAGGCTTTTATCCAGTTAGCTTTGAGTCACGATCCCCTACAGATCAAAGCCATTGTGTTGAACGATGAAGTAATCGGATCGATAGGTGTGCATCAACTTACAGATATCTACAGCAAAAGTGCAGAAATGGGCTATTGGATTGCTGAGGAACATTGGGGCAAGGGCATTGCTCCGCTTGTTATAAAAGAAATGCTTAAATATGGTTTCGAAACATTTGATATCGAAAGGATTTTCGCCAGGACTTCACATACCAACTTGGCCTCACAACAGGTTTTAAAAAAAGCAGGTTTTGTTTTCGAGGCGGAGTTGAAAGGAACCATTTTTAAAAATGGCGAATATTTTGATGAATTAATTTTCGGGTTCAGGAAACATCAGTTAAGCTAAGGGCCAAATTAAAACATTTTGTTAAACTCAAAGCTTATTGCGTAAATTCGTACAAACCAAAAACAACAAAACAATGAAATTATTCAACAAAATTACAGCACTATTTATCATGCTATTAGCTGTGGTAGATTTAGCAAATGCACAAGATTTAAAAATACCGCAAGCCAGTAGTGGGCAAACCATTATCCAGGATTTTGGATTAGGCAAAATCACTTTAAGCTACTCGCGCCCAAATGTTAAGGGTCGAAAAATATTTGGCGGAATGGAACCAATGGGAGCAGTTTGGCGCACTGGAGCAAATGCAGCAACACGTATTAAATTTACGGATGCTGTTCAAATTGAAGGCAAAGACCTGCCTGCCGGAGAATATGGTCTATTCAGCATACCAGGCAAAAACGAATGGACAGTTATTTTTAACAAAACGGCCAATCAATGGGGTGCGTACGAGTATAAAGAAAGTGACGATGTACTACGTGTAAAAGTAAAAACAACAACTTTAAAGGATAAAGTAGAAACCCTTACCATGCAATTTTCGGCTGTTAGCGAAACTTCTGCAACGTTAAATATGATGTGGGAAAATAGTGCCTTTGCCATCAATGTTACTACTTCCATTGACGAAAAAGTAATGGCTAATATTGCTGAAGCGATGAAAGGTGAAAAGAAACCATATTTTGCGGCTGCACAATATTATTTTCAAAATGGAAAAGATTTAAAACAAGCTTTAGAATGGATGACTGAGGCAGAAAAATCTGACATGAAGGCACCTTGGTTTAAATACTGGAAAGGCCGTATCCAATTAAAAATGGGTGATAAAGCTGGTGCAGAAGCTTCAGCCAAAGCAGGCTTGGCTTTAGCAACTGAAGCAAAGGTAGATGAGTATATACGTTTAAACTCTCAATTATTGGCTGAAGCTAAAAAATAAGGATATTCTATATATTCTATATCGGTCGGTGTGACACCGAAATAGAAAGATCGTCATTGCGAGGAGAAACGACGAAGCAATCTTTCAACTACGGGTTTATAGCGACCGCATTAAGATTGCTTCGTCGGCTGAAAAAGCCTTCTCGCAATGACGATTTATCGCAGACGATCACCATAATAGAAATCTTCTGCAATTTATATTGATTTTTATATAATAAATTAAACCACAGCATTACAGACAGCTCGTATTAACTTAAAATTAAGCATTGGTTAACTCAGACAACTATCGTAACATTAACCCTTAAAACGCTTTATTTATTTAAAAATAATACTAACTTTGATGTTGCGCTTAGTAATTGTACTTTATACACTAAGCAGGTTAAAAAATCAATAAAAAATCAAATAAAAATGAGCATAATCGTTAATGTCCATGCCAGACAGATTCTCGATTCGAGAGGCAATCCAACAGTAGAAGTAGAAGTAGTAACAGAGGCAGGCGCTTTTGGCCGTGCTGCTGTACCAAGCGGTGCATCTACTGGACAATATGAGGCTGTTGAATTACGTGATGGTGATAAATCTACATATTTAGGTAAAGGTGTTTTAAAAGCTGTAGAAAATGTAAATACTAAAATTGCTGATGCATTAAGAGGTATTGATGTTTTTGAGCAAAATACAATTGATAAAATCATGTTAGACCTAGATGGTACCGAAAACAAAGGTAACTTAGGTGCTAATGCTATTTTAGGCGTTTCATTGGCTGCTGCTAAAGCTGCTGCTGACGAAATCGGCCAGCCATTATACCGCTATATTGGTGGTGTTAACGCAAACACTTTACCAATTCCGATGATGAACATCATTAACGGTGGTTCTCACTCTGATGCGCCTATCGCTTTCCAGGAATTTATGATTATGCCGGTTGGTGCTCCTTCTTTCTCTGAGGCTTTACGTTGGGGAACTGAAGTTTTCCATAGCTTGAAAAAAATTCTTCACGATAGAGGCTTATCTACTGCTGTAGGTGATGAAGGTGGTTTTGCACCAACTTTTGATGGTACTGAAGATGCAATTGAAACCGTATTAAAAGCAATTGAAACTGCTGGTTACAAACCAGGTTCTCAAATCTGTTTAGCTTTAGATTGTGCATCATCTGAGTTCTATAAAGATGGTAAATATGACTATACTAAATTTGAAGGCGCTACTGGAGTAATTCGTTCTAGTGAAGAGCAGGCACAGTATTTAGCTGATCTTTCTGCAAAATATCCAATTATCTCTATTGAAGATGGTATGGACGAGAACGACTGGACAGGCTGGAAAAGCTTAACGGATAAAATCGGCGACCATGTTCAATTGGTTGGTGATGATTTATTTGTAACTAACGTTACCCGTTTACAACGTGGTATCGACGAGGCTACTGCTAACTCGATCCTGGTAAAAGTAAACCAGATCGGTTCTTTAACTGAAACCATCAATGCCGTAACTTTAGCACAAAACAATGGCTATACTTCAGTAATGAGTCACCGTTCTGGCGAAACTGAAGATGTTACCATCGCTGATTTAGCTGTTGCATTAAACTGCGGACAGATTAAAACCGGTTCTGCATCACGTTCGGACAGGATCGCAAAATACAATCAATTATTACGTATTGAAGAAGAATTAGGCGAAAACGCTCGTTTCATCGGTTCAAAATTCAAATACGCTAAAAAATAACCCATTATGCATTGGGTTTAAACCCACTACGATAGTGTTAACAAGTTGAAAAACTTATTTGCAGAACATCCGGAGATTTTAAATCTTCGGATGTTTTTATTTTAATACTATATTTGTTTGTTGAGATCTGGCTTTTTGCAGATCTCACATCTAAAACTCATATCAATATATGAAACGTTTAATAGACCTGTTCCGCAATAAATATTTCCTTGCAACTGTCGCTTTTGCGATGTGGATGCTATTTTTCGACAAAAACGATATGATGTCGCAATACGAGTACCGCAGTCAGGCCAATAAACTGCAGGAAGAAAAAGAATATTTCGAGAAAGAAACCGCCCAGGTTAAAAAAGATTTAAACGAACTAAATACCAATCTGAATACAGCTGAAAAATTTGCCCGCGAAAAATATTTCATGAAAAAAGACAATGAAGATGTTTTTGTGATTATCCAGGAAGAGAAAAAAGATTAATTTTCAGTTGGCAGTTGACAAGTTCAACTATTAAACAATTCGCCAAACAGTTAACCGATTAACAGATTCAAACAGTTAACCATTCGAATGCTCCACGTCCTTTACATTATCGCCATAACAGCCGAAGCCATGACTGCCGCGCTTTCTGCTGGCAGACGTGATATGGATTGGGTTGGTGTTTGTATTATTGCCTGGGTTACAGCATTAGGTGGTGGAACGGTTAGAAATGTGCTGTTTGGACATTACCCGATGAGCTGGGTAGAACACCCTGAATATTTAGTGATTACCGCTGCCGCAGCCTTACTTGCTGCATTTATTGCTTCGATCATGACTAAGCTTAAAAAGCTATTCCTTTACCTTGATGCTTTAGGTTTAGTGGTATTTACCATTATTGGTTGTCAGGTAGCACAGCAAATCCATTTACCTTATTTAATTGTACTTTTTAGCGGCATGATAACCGGTTGTGCAGGCGGCGTACTTCGTGATGTACTTTGCAATGAGGTTCCATTTCTTTTTAGAAAAGAGATTTATGCCAGTGCAGCCATCGTTACCGGTGCCATTTATATCGGCATAGAGCATTTTCATGGTTCCGAAATGCTGGCTACTGTTTTGGCTGCCATAGTAGGCTTAACACTAAGGTTGCTTTCCATACGTTTCGAATGGCACATGCCCAAGTTTGTTTACCGGGATGAATGGCACTAGGCAAGTTGGGCGTTTTCAACTTAGCGCTTTTTTCCGTGGTGTCAGGTGTTACCACCTGATACTTTCAAATTATTGAACACCATTCATTATTCTCCGATTTAAGGATTATTTATCAGTCAGATTAACATCTGACTGCACAATGAGATGATAACATATGGCTGTACACTAAACTCCAAACTTAGAGTTCCCCGTTTCTTTTTCTTAAAAACCACTCAACTCCTAGCAGAATCATAATTAAACCGAACAGCCATTTCATACTGATCAGTTCATCGTACTTACGATCTTCGTAGCTGATGGTTTTAATATTTTCGTTTTTAGTAATCTCCTCGGCTATTTTAAGCAGGTTTTCGGGCATAAACAATTTGCCATTGCTTTGTTTAGACATGGTATTTAAAAGCTGGTGATTGGCTGTTGTCTGCTGAAATTCTGCAATCAACGCATTTACATAGAAACTACCGGTAGCTGTGAATTTCTTGCCACCCAGTTCGGTATTGGCGAGATAAGAATAATTTCCGGCAGGCATGGTTCCTGCATCTAGCTGATAACCATTTTCTGTTTTAGAAAAAATATAATTAAACACTTTGCCCGCTTCATTTTTAACCTGAAGATTAACTTCCGACTCATTTACAGGCTGATAGCTATCGTTATAAAGGGTGCCGTTAAACTGGATAGTTTCATTTTCATCGTAAGCAGACTTTGAAGTAAACACCTTAAACCTTCGTTTATCATCTTTAACAGATAGGTATTGAACCGTTTTTGAAATCAGGTCATTTAAAACTGATTGATTGCTTTCATTTTCAGCTTCTGAAAGTTTCCATCTCCAAAGCCCCTCTCCCATCAAATAACCTACCTTTAAGCCATTTTCGTTCGCGAAGAACAGTAATGGCTGCTGCGTGCTTACTTTGCCGATACGCTGATTAAAAACAGGTATTGCGCCTGCATTTACGGTTAACCTTCCAAACGGACTTAACAAAGGATCGAAAGATGAAAACTGCTTCTTGTTATCTTCCGTAAGATTAAAACTAGTAAATCCATTGGCAAAATCAGCATATACTTCCTGGAGCGAACCATTAGCAGCACTTAAATTCACCTGATTTTGGATTTGGTTAAAAGCATTTATATTACTCTGTGCACCTAAAATATACCAGATCGGTTTTTTTAGGCCAGTCAACTTCTTGAGGAAAGCTGATGAAATATTCTGCGCATCTGGCAATTGATACAATACAATTAAATCGAATTTAGAAGGATCTGTCGCATTTAAATCATCAGCAAGGGCTAGTTTAGCTTCATAATGTTTATTGAGCGAAATGGCCTCTTTTAATACACTTAAATCGGGATGTGGTGCAGCTGCTGCGAGCAATACCTTCTGGCGGCCATCAATAACCTCTACATAAAAGGTCTGGCTATTATTTCTGGTCGTAATTTCATTTTGCAGGGTTCCCAATTGCAATGTATATTTCTGAACGCCAATTTTACCAGCATGAATCTTAACGGGAATCGTTTTAACAAAAGTACTTCCATTAATGGCTATGTTATGTTGCTCAATCTTAGCGCCGTTTTGACTAACCGTTAAAGAAGTGTTTTCGCCGTTGCTTTGAAAAGCCTGCACCTGAACTTCAACCGTAAAGTCATCATCCAAATACACAATATTATTGTAATTCACATTTGAGATCAATATATCACGCTTCGGAATACTATCACCCAAGGCAACCGTGTATACCGGGGCATTGATCTGATTAACGCTATACAGCGGATTTCCACCATGATTAAAAATACCATCCGTAGCTAAAATAATGGCACCAACATTTCTGTTGGCATATTCATCTCTAACTTTCCGAAAAAAAGCCGAAGCATCGGTTAATTTTCCTTGATTTTTAAAATCGAAACCATCTGCAACCTGATCGCCAAAATGAAGTGTTTTCACTTCGTACTTATCTGATAGTTTATCTTGTAAAGTTTTGAGGTTTTGCTCGTATAATTTTTGGTCGAAACCTGCTGCTTTAATCTGGCCAACAGACAGGGAATTATCCTGTCCGATAATAATTACGGGTTTATCTAACGTATAATTTAAGGTTTTGATGAGCGGTGCAAATATTAACCATGCAATAGTAGTCACTACAATAATCCGCAGTGCGGTTAAACCATACTGAAGTTTTTTATCTAAATTTTTGTTGCCGCGATACAGCAACCAGGCATACAACGCGCCTAAAGCCAAGCAACCGAGAAAAAACAAAATAGATGTACCCGAGAAAAAACTGTTCATACTTTTATAAAGATGGTAATTTTGAGGAAATTTTCAAGAGTATTAACCGCAAATGCGCAAAGAATTTACGCAAAGTACCGCAAAGCGAATGTGCATCCTGCAATTTCTAAACTTAGCGGCCTTTGCACCATGGTAATTAGGAAATCTCAGCGAACTTTGTGGTTAAAAAAGATAATTTCGTTAGTTTTAACCAAACCAAAATTTATGAAATTAATCTGTTTAACGTTTCTAGTGTCTCTAAGTCTTATGGTAAACGCCCAAAATAATTTTAAAGCCACTCAAATTAAATTTGAAAGAGTAGAAAAGGCCTATAATGAAAAATGGGAAACGCTGAAAAAATTTGTTCAGGCCGGTGGTTACGGAGATCAATTCTCGATGATAATCAATGCCTACAAAACAGAAGGAAAACTGGAAGTATGGTTAAAAAATAATTCAGCAAAAACCTATTCGTTGTTTAGAACATATGATTTCTGTGCACATTCTGGCACTATCGGCCCGAAAGTGATTGAAGGAGATGGACAAACACCTGAGGGATTTTATTACATAAATGTTTTCAACCCCATGAGCAACTTTCATTTATCCCTGGGCGTAAACTATCCAAATGCTGTAGATTATGCCAGAACGGGAAAAGATAGAAAACCTGGAGGTGATATCTACATTCATGGCAATTGCGTAACCGTTGGATGCATTCCATTAACCGACGAAAAAATTAAAGAAGTTTATGTTTTAGGCGTTGAAGCTAAAAATGCTGGCCAGGAAATGATCCCGGTTAATATCTATCCGTTCAAAATGACAGATGGAAATATGAAGAAATACATTGCTCAATTCCCTGCTCAGGCCAGCTTTTGGAAATCGCTGCAGCCAGGGTATTTAGCTTTTGAGAAGAATAAAAACCAGGCTAACATAAGTGAGGTAAAAGGGAATTATGTTGTAAAATAGTTGAAATGTTAAAGGCTGGACTGTTGTAAAGTTCTGCTATTAAATAAGGTAAAAACTAAAAGGCGTAAGGTTTAGGGTCATTACCCACCTTACGCCTTTACTATTTTATGGCTTTGGGAAGAAACCCTCCGCCTTAATACCTTATGGCTTCTACCTCCCTACAGCATTCCGCCGCAAACAGATAAAGTTTGACCAGTTACATAAGCGCTCATATCTGATGCCAAGAACACGCAAACATTGGCAATATCTTCAGTCTCACCAGCACGCTTTAATGGAATGTCTTTTTCCCAGCCTTCAACAACTTTAGGGTCCAAAACATCGGTCATTTCGGTGCGGATAAAGCCTGGTGCAACCACATTGGCACGGATATTCCTCGAACCTAATTCTTTAGCTACTGATTTGGTAAAACCAATAATACCTGCTTTAGAAGCCGCGTAATTTGCCTGACCTGCATTACCAGTAATGCCCACGACCGAGCTCATGTTGATAAAAACACCTTTACGCGCTTTCATCATCACTTTAGAAGCCGCTTTGGTTACGTTAAAGATCGATTTTAAGTTAATATTGATTACATCATCCCAGTTCTCTTCGCTCATACGCATTAACAAACCATCTTTGGTAATACCGGCATTGTTAACCACAATATCTATAGTACCAAACTCAGCTACGATATCATTGATCAATTGTTCAGCTTCAGCAAATTTAGAAGCATCAGAACGATAACCTTTTACCTTTGTTCCGAAGCTTTGTAACTCCTGTTCTAAAGCTTCACCTTTTTCTACTGATGATAAATATGTAAAAGCTACATTAGCGCCCTGTTCGGCAAATTTTTCAGCTATTTTACGGCCGATTCCTTTTGATGCGCCTGTAATTAATGCTGTTTTTCCTTCTAATAATTTCATTTGTTATTTTTATTGTTTGTCAGTCTGAGCCTGTCGAAGACCGAACATGTTATTTATTTTTATAGTTTGATAATCTTACAATTTCACTCCAATCTTCTTCGAATAAAGCTTCTTTTTTCTTTCTACTCCAGCCCTTAACCTGCTTTTCAAAATCTATTGCATCTTCTATTTGATCAAATCTTTGATAATACCTTAATAGAAGAGGTCGTCTTGCAAAAGTATAAGCAAAAACATTTTCACCATCATTATGCTGAGAAAGTCGAGCCTCTAAATCATTTGTTACTCCTACATAATAACTTTTTTCAGCGCATTCCAGGATATAGACAAAATAGTTATGAACTCTTGCCATAGAATATTTTTTAGCAGCTTAAAGTTACAAAAAAATCTTTCTCCAGGATATCATGTTAAATTTATCGAAACGCTTTAAAAAGTCCTTCGACAGGCTCAGGATGACAACCATGCAAGATTGACTGCCAACTCCAAGCTTAAACCGCAGGTTCCTGCTGACTTAAACAATGGAAACTTCCCAATCCCCAGATAATATCAACCGAATTGATTCCGATCACTTTTCGGTCAGGGAAACAACCTTGAATAATATCTAAGGCCTTCTGGTCGTTTACATCATCAAAAATTGGCACAATTACCGCTGCATTAGCGATGTAAAAGTTTGCATAAGATGCAGGGAGGCGGGTATCTTCATAGATCACTGGAGAAGGCATCGGCAACTCTACAATATTTAACGGTCTGCCGTCTTTCAGTTTCATCGCCTTTAAAGTCTCCAAATTTTCCTGTAACAAGATATAATTTTCATCCAGCGGATTGCTTTCTATGACAGTTAAAACCGTATCCTCGTTTACAAAACGCGTAATATCATCAATATGACCGTCGGTATCGTCGCCAACAATACCATCTCCCAACCATAATACCTGATCTTGGCCATAATATTCAAGCAAATATTGCTCAATCTGTTCTTTGGTTAAATGCGGATTACGGTTTTCGTTCAATAAACAGGCCGTAGTGGTTAAAACCGTTCCGGCACCATTAAACTCTACTGAACCTCCTTCCATTACGATATCGGGCGTAAACAAAGGTAAATCGAAATGTTTGGCAATTTTTGTCGGAATCACATCATCCAGGTCAAACGGAGGATATTTTCCACCCCAAGCGTTATATCCCCAATCTACAACAGCCTTTTCATTTCCTTTCAGCACAAATGCTGGACCATGGTCGCGGCACCAGGCATCGTTTGTTTCATTAAAATAAAATTCGATCTGGCTTAAATCCGCATCCACTTTTGTTAATTCAGAAACCGCAAAAGCTTTCATTTCTTCATCTTTCACATTTATGCGCACTTTTTCACCTTCGGCAACTACCTTGATGAACTGGCAATATGGTTTGTAAATGGTTTCGATTTTATCTGGCCAAGAAGCTTCTTTATGCGGCCAGCTTAACCAAGTTGCCTCATGTTTAGTCCACTCGGCAGGGAAAGCATAACCTTGCTTCTTCGGCGAATAATCAAATTGATTGATATTTAAATCTTTTCTTGGAGGAAAGTTTGACATCTAATTTTAATTTATAAAATGAATGGTCCGTGAGGACACGAACCATGGATTTTTATTTATGGGTTTACGATTTAAGCTTTGGTCTTAGCTTAATCCCCGTCAATATATCTTTTCGTAATTGGCTGGTAAGAATCAATTCTTCTGTCTCTTAAAAAAGGCCAATGTTTACGGAAGAAATCAGATTCTGATAAATCCAGCTCAACTACCTCAGTTTCTTCCTGATCGTGAGAACCTAAATAAAGTATTTTGCCCTGTGCATTGGTAGCGAAACTGCCGCCCCAGAATTTCATGGCACCATTCTGCTCAAAACCTACACGGTTTACACTTACTACAGGCACACCGTTTGCAACTGCATGCGAACGTTGGATGGTTTGCCAAGCATTGTATTGATCTTGATTGGTTTCTTCATCCTGATCGGTAGCCCAGCCAATTGCAGTTGGATAAAACATGATATCTGCACCCATTAAGGCCGTAATACGTGAAGCTTCAGGATACCATTGATCCCAACAGATCAGGATACCAATTTTAGCAAACTTGGTTTGGAATACCTTGTAGCCTAAATCGCCTGGCGTGAAGTAAAATTTTTCGTAAAAAGCAGGATCATCAGGAATATGCATTTTACGGTATTTACCTAAATACGAACCATCAGCATCTAAAACAGCTGTGGTATTGTGATACAAACCTTCAGCACGTTTCTCAAACAAAGAAGCAATAATTACCACACCCAATTCTTTGGCTACCACTTGCAAAGCATCAGTAGATGGCCCTGGAATAGCTTCAGCTAAATCGAAATTGTCGTAATCTTCAACATCGCAGAAATACAAAGAAGTAAAAAGCTCTTGTAAACACACAATCTGTGCACCTTTTGCAGCGGCTTCCCTTACTTTAGCAATCGCTTTATCTAAATTCTCTTGTTTATCTTTAGTACAACTCATTTGCACTAAGCCAACTTTTACTTTCTTCATGTTTTCAAAATGATTGAATTAACGAATTAGCGAATGATTGAATGTTTTAATTGCGCTTTGCACACTTACTCATTCAAAAATTCATTCATTCAAAATTAGGCTGCAAAGTTACTATTTTGTTTAAAAGTAGAACGGCATAATTATGTAATTGTTTTTGAAAAGCAAAGGCAGGGGTTCCTATTACTGTTAGCCGGGCTATCCATTATAGCTCCGATGAAAAATCGGAGGCTGCCATTCCTATCCCGTTTAGGTGGAAAAAGTTGTGCTCCTATTTAAGGTAAAACAAAAAGCCCCGATACTTATCGAGGCTTTCCATTCTAATTCAAAACCAGATTAAGGGTTGATATTATCCTTTTTAGGTTTTGCTTTTGTTTCTACAATTTCTGCAACGGCTACTACTTCTTTGCGTTTTTCTGGATCCATTAACTCCATCAATTTCAGTCCAAGTAGGCCATCCATGGCAGAGCCGCCATGATTACCACCATTGCCACCAATCAGCACATCAGGGATCAGTTTCACATTACCTTTTGATAACTCTTCGGTAATTTTGTAACGGGTAAAGTTTTCGCCGCCCAAAGCTTTCACAGCAAGTTCGTAAGCTTCGGCAGTTGATTTACCCACCGCTAAAATTTTACCTGCTTCGGCACTACCAGTTAACGAAATCTGCTCTGCTTCTGCAGATGCGCGGAGTTTAATCGCTTCAGAATCGGCCTGTGCTCTTGCTTTGGTAGCTTCTGCCTCTGCATGGGCCCTCATTTTAGTAGCCTCAGCCTCTGCTCCCACGGCTAATTTTACACCAGCTGCATCACCTTCCGATTTTTTTACCGTTGCACTTGCAGTACGTTCGGCAATCTCTACACTTTGTTGTGCTTTCACAATATCTTTTTGCATATCTGCAATCGCAGTTTCTTTCTCCATCCCCTGACGTGTTTCTTGGGCCTGTTTTTGAGTTTCGTAAGTAACCTTTTGCTCTTCCGCAATTTTACGGTCGGTTAAAGTTTTCATTAACGATTCAGGTGGAACAATGTCACCAATCAGCGTATCAACAGCATTTACGTTATATTCGTCAAGCACTTTGCGGATATGCTCTTTTGCCGATTCCTGACGCTCTTTACGGGTACTCAAGAAAGCAATCACATCACTTCCCTGTGCCGAGTTACGGAAATAGTTACCGATTGTAGGTTCCAAAACCTGCGAAACCAGATTCACCATATTACCAAAACGGGCAATTACTTTAGGTGCTTCGGTAGTAGGCAC
Organism: Pedobacter riviphilus; assembly: GCF_014692875.1. Taxonomy (NCBI): domain Bacteria; kingdom Pseudomonadati; phylum Bacteroidota; class Sphingobacteriia; order Sphingobacteriales; family Sphingobacteriaceae; genus Pedobacter; species Pedobacter riviphilus. Next base: position 3,696,859 of record NZ_CP061171.1, read on the forward strand.
GTGGATAATCTGTGCCACATCTAAATTGAACGGGAAACCATCTCTCGAACGCACAGTAATGGTGGATAGGTTTTTATCCAGATTATGTGCTTCGCTACGTGCCGATGCCCAGTTCAATACCAAATTGGTTGTAGGCACCAGTTCTACCTTCATAATGTATTTATTAATTGGGTATTTACCCGGGCCAAGTGGTTCCAGCCAAACACCTTTCGATCCTTTGGCCACAATATTTCCATGTTTAAAATCAACACCAGTTAAATCATCGCCCTCTTTACCAATGAATGAAATCACCACCCCTACATAACCAATGGCAATTTCGGTCATGGGAATTTCTTCTAACTGAATGGCCCAGGGATTGAGGTTATAAGAACCGGCCAAAATTACCTGCGGCTGCAAACCGCGGTTTCCGCCCATTTTGATAAAAGCATCAAAATCCTGAAAGTTGTTATGTCCTTCTACCAGTTTACCCGCAATCTGGTTGGCTTCGATTGGTAAACCGTCCAATGTGGTTACAATGCCCACCATACTTTCCTGAATGCGGATCATATCGGTAACCGATACCTGAAACAGCATGGTATTGATACGATAGGAACCTGAGGTAATATAAGAGGTTTGCCGGCCTCTCTGACCACCATTTTCGAGGAATTTCACGGCATCCTGAAAGTTATCAGACTCCACTTTTTGTCCGAGGATATTCCCCGTTGGGATCTCCGCCCCGTCTTTGGCCATAATCAGCCCGATTTTACCTTCCGGAATAATGGTAAACTGCTCCATGGTTACACTGTACTGCCAGAACCACATCCCGAAATACAAGCCTGGCGCCAGTGTTTTTCCTTGGAAACCAGCTTCGCCTTTTATGGCGATAATCCGTCCATCGGGCAGCTCCCGGTCGGAGCCAAAGAGCACGAATTTTTTGGTAATCAACCCAATTCTATCTTCGGGTACAATCACCATCCCGAATAAGAAACGTAAAATATATTTGTATAAAACCACGCACAGCAGTGCCACTAAAACCCACCAATAATTAGAAATGAGCGCTTCCATAATGTTTTGTATTTTTCTGTTTTTTTAACTCGATAAACCATTTATCAAGCACGATATAGATATCAAACGGTGTGCTTTGTTACTGTTTTTAACACTTATTTTTAAACTATTTTTTGTTGGTTTTAAGGCCTAAAAGATGACTCAGGATCGATTATCGCAAGAATACCACCTGCAGATGACATTTTGAAGAATCCCCCAACTGAACGCTTATAAACGCCAAAAACTAACCATTTAGGTTTTACGAAATACCTTGGAGAATTTTAAATGTATAAATTACAATTAATCGAAAAAATATGTCCTTTTTTAGATCTATACAATTGACCAAAAAGGGATACACCGTTTTGTCAGTTCGGATTGCAAAAGAATAAAGATGAGCAAGAGTGAAGCGTTTCCAGAAAGAGCAGAACCCAGGTTAACTAAACCCCCGATTGCACGAATGCCGATTCTTTCCAATCGGTAGAAGGAAAAGCGGGACAGGAAACAACCCAAAAGTACAGGAACCTGCTTTTCAAACAACATGATTGATGATGTTTTGATGATCAGAATTTACAAAATATTAATAGGATCCGGTTTGTGGGCCACAGACCGTGGGAGTTGAGGAGAGTTACACGCCTATTTCTTCTCTATATTCCTGCTGCAGTTCGAACAGGCATTTGGCGCAGAGACAACCATCGTACAGTTCGGAGATGTATTGTACTTCGTTAATGCTGAGTTGCACCACACTGCACTGACATTTGGTATATGAATTTGCCTTGCACTCTATAGCAGTTCCGCATCTTTCGCAGGGAATGATTTCGTGTTTGCTATGTTTTAAAATTCCGTTCATTTGTTCAATGGTCATTAGTTCATTCGTGTTTGGCGCTTTAGAAACTAACGAACCAATGACTGATGAACTACTGAACTAATACAAAAGTAGCGACAAAAAATAAGGTTTTGAGCGTTTGCCCAAAACCTTACGATATTATTAGATTCTTAAAAGTCCCCTTTAGGGGATTTAGGGGTTAACCCGAGCAGCTGATACAGCCTTCTTCCATCGAACAAACTGGTCCGTCAACGATTTCTTCTGCAACCTGATCTTGTGGAATTTCAGCTGGGATAACGGCTTCAATTGCTTTACCGCCCTGGTTCTCTACCGTAAATTTAACGGCCTGAGAAGCTGCTTGTGTACGCAGATAATACATACCGGTTTTTAAACCTTTTTCCCATGCATAGAAGTGCATTGAAGTTAATTTTGATGTATTTGGTGCGTTTACGAACAAGTTTAACGATTGTGATTGGCAGATATACGCACCACGATCGGCAGCCATATCGATGATATTACGCATCTTGATCTCCCAAACGGTTTTGTACAATTCTTTAATATAATCTGGAATGGTATCAATAGCCTGGATAGAACCGTTAGCCAATATAATCTGGTTTTTCATATCGTTGTTCCATAAACCCAATGCAACCAAATCTTTCAATAAGTGTTTGTTTACCACTACAAACTCTCCACTTAGTACGCGGCGGGTGTAAATGTTAGAAGTATATGGCTCAAAACATTCGTTATTACCTAAAATCTGAGAAGTAGATGCAGTTGGCATTGGTGCAACGAGTAATGAGTTGTACACACCATCTTTAACTACTTTTTTACGTAATGCATCCCAGTCCCAACGGCCGCTATCTGGCGTAACATTCCATAAATCGAACTGGAATTTACCTTTTGATAAAGGAGAACCTTTAAAGGTTTGGTAAGGACCATGTTTCACAGCTAAATCATGCGAAGCTGTCATCGAAGCGAAATAAATCGTCTCGAAAATGTCTTTATTTAAACGTTTAGCCTCATCACTTTCAAAAGGTAAACGCAATAAGATAAAGGCATCAGCCAAACCTTGCACTCCTAAACCAACGGGACGATGGCGCATGTTAGAGTTTTCAGCTTCCTGAACAGGGTAATAGTTATGATCGATGATTTTGTTCAGGTTTAAAGTAGCCTGATAGGTTACATCGTATAATTTTTGGTGATCAAATTGTCCATTAATTACGAAACGAGGCAATGCCAATGAAGCTAAGTTACAAACCGCAACTTCATCTTTTGAGGTATACTCTATAATTTCGGTACATAAGTTAGAGCTCTTGATGGTACCTAAGTTCTGTTGGTTAGATTTGCTGTTCGCTGCATCTTTAAACAACATGTAAGGTGTACCGGTTTCGATTTGCGAATCTAAAATGGCAAACCAAAGTTCTTGCGCTTTAATGGTTTTACGGCCACGGCCTTCTGTTTCGTATTTAGTGTAAAGTTCTTCGAATTCTTTTCCGAAACAATCTGCCAAACCTGGTGCTTCGTGCGGGCAGAATAAGGTCCAATCGCCATTATCTTTAACACGTTGCATAAATAAATCGTTAATCCAAAGGGCATAAAACAAATCACGCGCACGCATTTCTTCTTTACCATGGTTTTTACGAAGATCTAAGAATTCGAAAACATCTGCATGCCAAGGCTCTAAATAGATGGCAAAAGCACCTTTACGTTTACCTCCACCCTGATCTACATAACGCGCAGTATCATTAAATACGCGTAACATTGGGATGATACCGTTACTTGTACCGTTTGTTCCACCAATGTACGATCCTGTTGCGCGGATATTGTGGATGCTTAGACCAATACCACCAGCACTTTGCGAAATTTTAGCTGTTTGCTTTAAAGTATCGTAAATACCTTCGATGCTATCATCTTGCATGGTTAACAAGAAACATGATGACATTTGAGGTTTTGGTGTGGCTGCATTAAACAAAGTTGGCGTAGCGTGTGTAAACCAACGCTCGCTCATTAAGTTATAAGTTTTAATGGCACTCTCGATATCTTCTTTGTGGATACCTACAGAAACACGCATAAACAAATGTTGAGGGCGCTCTACAATCTGACCGTTAACTTTTAAAAGGTAAGATTTTTCTAAAGTTTTGAAACCAAAATAATCGAAGCCGAAATCGCGGTCGTAAATAATAGAACTATCTAAAATATCCTTGTTTTTTTCTATGATCTCATAAACATCATCAGCAATAAGAGGAGCCTCTTTCTGTGCTTTCGGGTCGAAATATTCGTACAACATTTTCATCGTACCCGAGAATGATTTAGTAGTATTTTTATGCAAGTTCGAAACCGCTATACGTGATGCCAGCAAAGCATAATCGGGGTGCTTCGTTGTTAACGATGCTGCAGTTTCTGCGGCAAGGTTATCCAACTCCGACGTGGTTACACCATCATATAAACCTTCGATAACCTTTTTGGCTACATCGATTGGATCTACCAGATCTGAATTTAAACCATAGCACAACTTTTGAATACGAGCTGTGATTTTGTCAAATTGCACCGCTTCTTTGCGGCCATCTCTTTTTAGTACGAACATATTTTATGAGATTTTAAGTTAATATTTAGTAGCGAGTATCAAGTATCAACACTTAATGATCACTTTGTATTTTTGTTATTTATTTATTAGTATCGAGCAGCAGGTATCAAGTAGCGAGATCAAAACCTTTTGTTTCCCGTCTTTTAACCTTCTACTTTAAAAGTCTTCGTCTAAAGAAAACGCCTGTTTGTTATTATCAGCAGCGGTTAATACACCACTTTTCTGATAATCGCCCACACGTTTCTCGAAGAAGTTGGTTTTACCCTGCAACGAAATCATTTCCATAAAATCGAATGGATTGGTTGCATTGTAGATTTTTTTGTAACCCAACTCCTGTAACCATCTATCGGCTACAAACTCGATATATTGACTCATTAATTTTGCATTCATACCAATCAGTGCAACTGGCAAGGCATCAGTAATAAATTCTTTTTCAATTTCTACCGCATCGCTGATGATCGAATGAACCTGTTCTTCGCTTAGTTTATTGCTCAACATGCTGTACAACAAGCAGGCAAATTCACAGTGAGAACCTTCATCTCTCGAGATTAACTCATTACTGAAAGTTAATCCAGGCATCAAGCCACGTTTCTTTAACCAAAAGATAGAGCAGAAACTTCCGCTGAAGAAAATACCTTCAACCGCAGCAAATGCCACTAAACGCTCGGCAAAAGTTCCGTTTTCAATCCAGCGTAAAGCCCATTCTGCTTTCCTTTTTACCGCCGGTACGGTATCGATAGCATGGAACAAACGGTCTTTTTCTTCAGGATCTTTAATATAAGTATCGATTAACAGGGCGTAGGTTTCGGCATGAATGTTTTCCATCATAATCTGGAAACCATAAAAACAACGTGCTTCCGGCAATTGAACTTCGCTCATGAAGTTTACCGCAAGATTCTCGTTCACGATACCATCACTAGCAGAAAAGAAAGCAAGGATGTGCGAAATAAAATGCCTTTCGCCATCATTTAAATTGTCCCAGTGTTTCTGATCGTCAGAAAGATCAATCTCTTCTGCTGTCCAAAAACTAGCTTCGGTCTTTTTATACATTTCCCAAATTGCCGGGTATTTAATCGGCAAAAGCACAAATCTATCTTTGTTTTCTTGTAGTAATAATTCCTGTTCCATACGCTGATATTTTTAATTCTATTTTTTTAACAGAGCCGACAAAGGCACGCATCCATCAATTTTATATGATGATTGTAATGTCTTTTATCAAAACGCTGTTGTGAAAGTGCTAACCCTATTGCCTGACAAACAACTGAGTTTTTAGTTAGGAAAATTTAAAATTGCAATCAGGATGATGTACGTATAAATTACTAAAAACTAAGCTTTTATATTTGTTTTCAAGCGCAAGAAGTTAAAGAACTTTGTTATAACAAATATATATACGGTGGCCCTTTTTTGTGAACCAAAGTTGTTAACACCCTACCCAATTGATGGGGAAAAACGATCAGTCAAATATCATTTTCAAGCGAAAAAAAAGCTAATCGTTTCTTTTCAAGGGTTTAGCAAACCAAAATGAGTGTTAATAACTTAAATTTGAGGGCTATAATCGGCACTAAATAGCGCTAATAGGAGCATTACTCAACCGTGTAACTGAGTTTCACTTTGGCAATGCCTTTGCGAAAGATACCGATCTGTTTTGCAGCACGTTCAGACAGATCTATGGCCAGTCTTTTAGAAAAAGGACCACGGTCATTTACCTTTACTACTACCGATTTTCCGTTATCTGGATTGGTTACTGTAACCATGGTGCCGAATGGCAGGGTACGATGGGCAGCTGTTAGTTTTTTTGCCCGGTATTTGGCGCCGCTGGTGGTTCGGCGGCCTTCAAATTTTCTGTGATAATAAGTGGCGAGAACTGTTTTTTTGATGCTATCTGGTTCGTTTGATGAATCAGAATCTTGTGCTTTACCTTGTAAAAACAGGAAACAAAAACTTAATAACAGCAGATACTTCATAGGCTAAATTTTCTTTATCGAGCCTGCAAATATAAGTATTTAGTTTAAAATGAAGCTGTTAATTAGTATTCATCTGGCTAAACAGGGCTATTTAACCCTATGCCGCGCCATTGCTTTACCCGCAAAATCGCTACATAACACCATGTCAGGTAAGGTTTTTGCCTGTTGAAAAAAACCTCAACACAATATGATAATTTATTTCATTTCCTGCTCTAAAACCGGAATTAAAAAGTTGGATAAAGCTGGGGTGCGGTGCTCCTGCTTACTGATTTTAATCATTTTTTCGACAATATCCGGATGCTTTTCAGCCAGGTCGTTTTCTTCTTTAATGTCGCTCTCCAGATTGTACAAAGCCCACTTGGCATTGCCTTTAAGCATATTGAGGCGTACTCCTTTCCAGTTGCCCAAACGGATAGCCTGCTGGCCACCATACTCAGGGTATTCGAAATACAAATAAGGATGCGTATTTTTCTGCGGTTGCCCAAGCAAAGTAGGCAAAATGCTGATGCCATCAACCTCTCTGGGCGTATTTAAACCAAGCAGATCGCAAAAGGTGGGCATCATATCCATGGTGGAAGCAATCAGATTACTGGTACTACCGGGCTTCACTTTTCCGGGCCATGAAACAATAAAAGGTTCGCGGATACCACCTTCGTGAACAAAACCTTTACCCCAGCCATAACCGCCTTTAAACGGACCTGCACTGTTGAAAAAGACAGGATCAACCCCGGCATTAAAAGCTACACCATTATCGGCCGAAAACAGGATGATGGTATTGTCATATACCCCTTTTGCCTTCAGCTCCTTAATCAATTCGCCCACTTGCCTATCAAGCAAGGTAATCATAGCTGCATAAGTAGCGCGCGGGTAACGGCAAGGAAAATAAGATCCATCGCCCAGAAAGGGTTTTTCATCACCAAATTTCTGATGGTAATAAGCGACCAGGTCTTTCGGTGCCTGCAAGGAAACATGCGGTAATGGCGTTGGATAATACAGGAAAAATGGCTTGGTTGCATTTTTATCAATAAATTTTAATGCTGCCTTGATCAAAAAATCTGGGCCATAATCTTTCTGTGCATATTTCTCATAATTTTTCTCATCCTGACTGTCCAAATCTTTAGGAAAAGTAACTGTTGGTGCCTGAATTTTGTTATCTAAAGGAACCCTGTTTTCGTTTTCCCACAGGTGACCACTATAATAGGTATGATCTTGCCGCTGGCAGATATAGCCATAAAAATAATCAAAGCCTTGTTGCGTTGGGAAACCAGCAGTAAAGGGTGCGCCTAAGCCCCACTTGCCTACCATACCCGTAGTATAACCTGCACTTTTTAACACTTCGGCTAAGGTAACTGTCGAATCGGGTATTGGATACTGCCCTTCCAGGTAAGGGTTTTCTTCCATGGCTTTAAAATCCCACACAGGTCCGCGTTCGCCCCACTCGTGGTTCCCACGTATAAAGGCTTTTCCGGAATTTTGCCCCGTCATTAAAATATAGCGTGAGGGCGCACACACCGGATAGGCATAGTGCTGAGTAAAGCGCATACCGCGTTTGGCCAAAGCATCCAGATTAGGCGTTTCAATTTTCTCCTGCCCATAACAACCCAACTCACCGTAGCCCATATCATCGGCTAGGATATAAACGATGTTTGGTTTGGGCCGATTAGCTTTTTTTACCGCTTTTTGGGCAAAGGCTGTGCAAAAAGCAAATAAGCTCAGGGCGAAAAGCAAGAGTTTATGTTTCATTATTGTTTCCTGATAATGGGTTTGTACTGATTAGTGCAGCTAAAATAACGCATTCAGCAAACACTCGTATCTTTAAAAAATACGCAAACGATTGACCATTTGAATTATTACAAAAACCCATAAAAAAAGGCGTACAGCTTATCGCTATACGCCTCTACCTAACCCTTCTACATCTACCTTATTTTTTATCTGGCACGAAGTTCATTGAGATCGAATTTACACAATGACGGGTGTCTTTATTGGTAAACCCTTCGCCCAAAAATACGTGACCTAAATGGGCACCACAGTTGGCGCAAACAATTTCTGTACGCGAGCCATCGGCATCAGGAATACGCTTTACAGCACCTTTAATTTCGTCGTCGAAAGCAGGCCAGCCACAATGTGCATCGAACTTGCTTTCTGAACGGTATAAGGCCGCATTACAACGTTTACAGGTATAAGTTCCTTTATCTGTTGTATGCTCATATTTACCTGTACCAGGGTATTCTGTGCCTTTATTTACAATTACTCTTTCTTCTTCGGGTGTTAATGGATTCCAGTTCATTTTCTTCTTTGGTATGATTTGTTCTGCTTCCTTTGGTTGTTTCGCAGCTTCCTTATCCTGTTTTTGAGCGCAGGCAGAAAGACCTGTTATTAAAACAACAGCGGAAAGCAAAAATAGTTTATTTAACATCGTTTTCATACCTCAATATACGCTATAGATTCTGTTTTGGTTTGCTGGTTTAACAGTTTGTATTAGTGTTTACAAAGGGATGATAAATGTGTCATTTTAGTTGGGAGTTGAGCGTTTTCAATTGGGAGTTTTGGGTGCAGAAACCTCACCCTGACAAATTTTTGGTGATATGTTCTTTCTCTGCAGAGGGAAAGGAAGGGTAGTAGTTTTAACTCTATAGTGAAGCTCAGCCAAAGGCATTAAGATTCCCACCTACGCCTATCGTGTGGACACAATTAATTATAACATTCTTCTATCGCTCTATGCCGCGGGGCATGGTACTTTGGAGCGCCAAAGTACCCAAAGCGCTTTGTCAATCCAGCAATGAGCCTTTTGCGCAATCTCACACGCATCAAAAAACAGTGATACTTCGTTTTGTGTTCAATATTTTTTAAAATTAAATAATCGGTTATGAACACAAAACCACTGCGTTTCAGGTTTGTTAGTGCCTTTTTTACTGTTGTGCACCTGTTTTTTTGATTTCCCCGGCTCCTGGGATTGACAGCGTCCTTGGTTAAAATCCGTGCTTTATTAAAGTTGGTTAGCAAAATGCCTAAAAATACTTAAAAAAGATATGTCCACACAATAGGCCTGCGTGGGAATGACGGCATAAGAAGAAAGATGGCAGTAACACCCCACTTTGTGTGCTTTGCGCCTTAGTGGTTGAACACATTCTTCGCGAACTTTGCGGTAAAAAAACAAAAAAAGCGCCTCGAAATTAATCGAAGCGCTTTTCTATAACGAGATTTTTAAATCTTATTTTGCTAATTCTTCTGCCATTGCAGCACCGATTTCAGCAGGACTTTCTACTACACGGATACCACACTCGCGCATGATTTTCATTTTAGCAGCTGCAGTATCATCAGCACCACCAACAATAGCACCAGCGTGGCCCATTCTACGTCCCGGAGGCGCAGTTTGACCAGCGATGAAACCAACAACAGGTTTAGTACCATGTTCTTTGATCCAACGGGCAGCTTCTGCTTCCATTCCACCACCAATTTCACCAATCATGATGATACCGTGTGTTTCAGGATCGTTCATTAACAATTTAACCGCTTCTACAGTTGGCGTTCCAATAATCGGGTCACCACCGATACCGATAGCCGTTGTAATACCTAAACCAGCTTTAACCACCTGGTCTACCGCTTCATAAGTTAAAGTTCCTGATTTAGAAACCACACCTACATGACCTTTTTTGAAGATAAAGCCTGGCATAATACCAATTTTAGCTTCATCAGCAGTAATTACACCCGGGCAGTTAGGGCCGATAAGTGTAACATCACGGTCAGCAATATATTCTTTAACCTGAATCATATCCTTAGTTGGGATACCTTCAGTAATACAAACAATAACTTTAATACCGCCTTCGGCAGCTTCCATAATTGCATCAGCAGCAAAAGCTGGTGGCACAAAAATGATAGATACATTTGCACCCGTTTTATCAACGGCATCTTTAACAGTATTAAAAACAGGCTTTTCTAAATGCAATTGCCCACCTTTGCCAGGCGTTACACCACCAACTACGTTTGTACCATAGGCCAGCATCTGCTCAGCGTGGTAAGTTCCTTCGTTTCCGGTAAAACCCTGAACGATAACCTTAGAATCTTTATTTACTAAAACGCTCATGTATCAATATTTTTTTTGTGCAAAGCTAATATTATTGAACTGGAATTCAAATCTAAAACCATATTATTTAGTCCGTTTTTTCAGGAAAATGTAAGGAAATGAATTATGACAGCTGGAGACTTGCCATGCATTAAGCCTTACTTAACCTTCTGGGTTAATACTAGCAAAACCTAAAAGATTAATAAAAGTATTCCTGTTTTGGCAATAGATCAGAAGCAAGCCGTTCGGTGATAAACCTGACAGGAACGGCAGCCTCCGATTTAAGCACCGGTTTATATTATATTTTGGTGTGCTTGCTTGTTTTACAGGTCTTCTATTGGAGCTACAGTGGATGGCAGGGCGGAACCCCACCTAAGCACCACAAACCGTTCGTTTTCAAATCAAAACATCAACACTTAGGGTTAGGAAATGAGCAGTCCTGTGCTTTTGGAGGGCTGCACTCCCGCTCTCCGTTACTTCTGGTGAAGAACCAGAACCACTGCGATCGCGTTTAGTAACAAAGTGCTGGTGCTTGCGGCAACATCCATGCAAAACGCCTAAATTTATGTTTTGAGCGGAAAGACTAAAGACCAAAGTGAAAAGTCTAAAAGCCCAGACGAAGCTTTAAGCCAATTATAAAACGTATATGATCAAGAAACTAATCCCAATCGCAACCATTTTTGCTGCAACTTTCATTTCCATTAATGCACGTGCTCAAGGTACCGATACGAGTAAATATATCCTTCAAAATGATGTTGATGTAGCGAAAGAAGAACCCGGCACGCACAATGGTGGAGGTAAAACCATTGGTTTCAACTTTTTTGGTGAGGCTAAAAACTTAAAAACGGTATTTAAAAAACGTACTTTAAAATCAGGATCTTCTATAGGTTACCATTTGCAAAAGGAGGATGAAATTTATTACGTGATCAACGGAAATGGCACCATGAAAATGAACGGAAAAACTTTTGCTGTTAAACCTGGTGATGCCATTTTAACCCGACCAGGCAGTTCGCATGGCATTGCCCCTAATGTGGGTAACGACTTAACCCTTTTGATTGTTTACGAAAAGAAATGATGATATTAGGGCCTTGGTGAGATGTTACTGCCAGAGCCGGGGGATAAGAATCTTCAGCTACGCGCAGACTGACAACCCATTCTTAAAGAAGAACAATGTAAACAATACAACCACAACAGTAATCAGAATCTTACGATGGAATTAGAAAAACATTACACCAATAGAACGGGCTGGCTAAGGGCTGCTGTACTTGGTGCCAATGATGGCATTATTTCTACAACCAGTTTGGTTATCGGTATTGCTGCAGCCAGTGATACAAGGAGTCCGATTGTTCTGGCTGCCATGGCTGGATTAGTAGCCGGTGCACTATCTATGGCGGCTGGCGAATATGTTTCGGTGAGTTCGCAAGCTGATATTGAAAAGGCAGATCTGGCCCGTGAGAAAATAGAACTCGAAACCATGCCGGAGGTGGAGTTGAAAGAGCTTGCCAAAATATATGTAGCACAAGGTTTGGATGAAGATTTGGCCATGCAAGTAGCCATAAAGTTGACAGAGAAGGATGCCTTAAACACACATGCCAGAGATGAATTGGGTATTAACGAAATTACGCAGCCAAAACCGCTCCAGGCAGCTTTTGCATCGGGTGCATCTTTTATCAGTGGTGGTATCCTCCCCTTTCTTGTGGCCTTTTTTGCCCCTATAAAATCGATGGTGTTTTATCAATATGGCTTTGCTATCGTTTTCTTAGCGCTATCGGGCGCAATTGCAGCAAAGGCCGGAGGCTCCAGTATCATTAAAGGGGTATTACGGATTTGTTTTTGGGGAACAGTTGCTATGGTAGTAACCGCTTTAGCAGGATATATTTTTGGGGCTAAGACCAGTTAATCAGTAGGCGGTTCTATATTTGCAGCACTGTAAATCCAGAATTCAAAAGAAAAAGCCAGATTAAAAATTAATCCAGCTTTACTTTATTATTTATTTGAAACGATCGCTAGTCAACTAAAGACTCACGACTATTGGCTCCAAGACTTATTTCCATCCTTTTACCCACTCGGCCTGAGCCGCTTCATTATGGAAAGTCCAGGCTACAAAGCGACTTATTTTTTGTCCCTGGCTCATTTGCACCGTGCGTACTTCAAAGGCATTTTCTTTAACCAAATTTTTATAGATACTTTTTAGGTTTGCACTTTTAGAAACGAGTGAGCTGAACCATAAAACCTGATTTTTGATTTGTGCACTCTGGATAATGATCTGTTCTACAAAGGCACGTTCGCCACCAGGGCACCAAAGTTCGGCCTTGTTACCGCCAAAGTTTAATACATGTTTTACTTCTTTTTCATTTCCGCCCAAGTTACGCCATTTCTGACGGGTACCCTGTTCGGCTTCTTTTAACGATGAGTGAAACGGTGGATTGCAAACAACGGCATCAAAACGCTCAGTTCTGCCTACAATCCCTCTAAAAATACCCATTTTTGATGATTGCTGACGGATTTCTACAGCACCTTGTAAAGGCTTGTTGGCTTCGACAATACGTTTTGCCGATTCAACCGAAAGTGGGTCTATTTCTGAACCCACAAAGCTCCAGCCATATTCCTGGTGGCCAATAATCGGGTAAATACAATTGGCTCCAACGCCGATATCGAGTACATTAATTTTGGCACCTTTTGGATTTTTACCCTTATTACTCGACCCCAAAAGATCGGCTATATAATGGATATAATCTGCCCTGCCTGGAATAGGTGGACAAAGAAAATCTTGCGGAATATCCCACTGCTGGATATCGTAAAAATACTTCAACAATGCTCTATTTAATGCTTTTACAGCATTTTGATCAGCAAAATCAATAGAATCATCATTGTGCTCGTTTTTAAAAACGAAACGTTTTAATTCTTTTGAAGTTGCGGTAAGTTGTTTGAAATTGTAACGCGAACGGTGTTTGTTGCGTGGGTGTAACTCGCTTTTTTCTTTGCGGTTATTTTGTTCTTCTTGAGCCAATGTGCTATGGATTAATTAAACAAGCTGTGTGCATGTTTCTAACGCAAAGGTACATAAAAAAGGTTGAAGGTGTGAAGGCCGAGGGTTGAAGGGTTATCGGGGTGTTCGTCATGCTGAATTTATTTTACAAGTAGAGACAGTATTTTCAACTGCCTTGTAGCTACTCCATGGTCAGCATCTTGCCTGCTATTAAGACCCTGAAATGAATTCAGGGTGATGCTTCGAGAGGATAGCTCCAAACTACACCTCTTCCGCTTTTTCTATCATTACGGGCTGTATGGCCTTCTTATACTTTTCTTCATCAAACTGGTTTTCGCTTTTAGCAATCACGATGGTAGCTACACCGTTTCCAATTACATTGGTTATGGCTCTGGCTTCACTCATAAAACGGTCTACACCGATTAAGATCGAGATATGTTCAATCGGCATAATTTTAAGGGCGGTTAAGGTTGATACCAAAACGATAAATCCACTTCCTGTTACGCCAGCGGCTCCTTTCGAAGTAACCATCAGGACGCCTAAAATGCTAATCTGCTGCCCCAATGTTAAATCGACATGAAAAACCTGGCAAAGAAATATAACAGCCATGGCCAGATAAATTGCTGTTCCATCGAGGTTAAATGAATAGCCAGTTGGGATAACCAGGCCAACAACTGATTTATCGCAACCAATGGCCTCCATTTTTTGCATCATACTTGGCAAGGCCGATTCGGAAGAAGAGGTACCCAATACAATTAAAATTTCCTGTCGGATATACTTCAGATAAGCCCATAGGCTAAATTTGTAGTATCGGCAAATTCCATTTAAAACGATAAAAACAAACAGAATACAAGTTAAATAAACTGAGCCCATAAGCTTGGCCATCCCAACTATACTTTCCAGGCCATGAGTACCGATACTGAAAGCCATCCCGCCGAAAGCACCAATTGGCGCTAAACGCATAATCAGCTTCATAATTTTAAACAACACCTTTGATATTTTATCAAAGGCATTCAAAACTACGGTACCATCGGCACCCAGTTTATTCAGTCCATAACCAAAAAGAATGGCAAATAATAAAATCTGCAAAATATTGCCTTCGGCAAATGAGGCAATAATATTATGCGGGATAATGTGCAGAAAGAACTCAGCCCAGTTCATATCTTTTGCTTGCTCGGCATAACCTGCAATTTTTGTAGCATCGCCGGATTTAGCAATCATTCCCGCACCTGGCTTTAAAACATTGGCTACCAATAAACCAATTGCAATAGCTACTGTGCTTACAATTTCGAAATATAGCAGTGCTTTGCCACCTACCCTACCTACTTTTTTCATGTCGCCCATATGTGCGATGCCCAAAACAATAGTAAAAAAGATAATTGGCGCAATTAACATACTAATCAGGTTGATAAAACCCTGACTGATTAATTTAGCCGTAGGTGCAAAACCAGGAAAGTAAGCACCAACATAGATTCCTATTATGATGGCAAGTAAAACCTGAAAGGTTAAATTGGAGAATACTTTCTTTGCAAATTCTATAAATGTCATTTACTTGATATGAATAAGGAAATATATGAGTATTTTTCTATTAATAGTACAGTAACTTAAAGCTCAACTTTAAAACGGCCATTTCATTATTTATAAATACTGACTTCAATTTTCCCGTCGGCAGTAATTGCGCCTCTATACATTCCCTCGGTATTAAAGGGCATAGCCATATTTCCTTTTTTATCTAAAGCGATTAAACCGCCATCGCCACCCATTTTCCCTACTTTATCTAAGGCAATTTTCGAAGCCTCAGCAACGGATAGGCCTTTATATTCCATTAAATCGGAAATGGTTTTGGCCACCACATTGCGGATATAAAATTCTCCCCAACCCGTACAGGAAATACCAGCCGTTTCATTATTGCAATAAGTACCTGCACCAATAATAGGCGCATCGCCCACCCGCCCGTATTTTTTGTTTGTCATCCCCCCAGTTGAAGTTCCTGCGGCTAAGTTACCTGCTTTATCTAAGGCTACGCAGCCCACAGTACCGAATTTATAATCGTGATTTTTGCTTCCGAGTAATTCCGATTTCTTGTTGCCATGGTCTAATACCGCTTTTGTAGAATCTTCTTTAATTGCTTTTTGCAGACCGTCCCAGCGCTCTTTTGTCCAGAAATATTTTGGATCTACAATTTCCAACCCCACTTCTTTTGCAAACTGTTCAGCACCAGCACCAACCATCATTACATGTTCCGATTTTTCCATTACTGCCCTTGCTGCAGAAATTGGATTTTTAATGGTAGTTACCCCGGCAACCGACCCAGCCATTAAAGTTTTACCATCCATTATTGCTGCATCAAGTTCGTTTCTGCCATCATGTGTAAATACAGCGCCTTTACCTGCGTTAAAATGTGGATCATTTTCCATCACATGAATAGTGGCTTCAACGGCATCTAAACTGGTTTTCCCAGCTTTAATTTCCGCATAGCCCGCTTGTAAGGCTTGCGTTAAAACAGCAATATAAGAGGCTTCCTTTTCAGCAGTCATATTCTTTTTAAGGATGGTGCCGGCACCGCCGTGAATAACCATTACATATTTTTTCTGCTGTGCCGAAACTTGCAAGGTTAAAGCTAAAAACAAGAATAGGGTAAGTAATTTTAACAGTTTCATCTTCCTATTGGTTTAAGAAGCTGTTAAATTAAGAAAATCCTGGAGAATAAGTACGTCTAAACTTTTGCAATCCCTTTTGACGAGAATTGCAGATCGTAAAGCTTTTTATAGTAGCCGTTTAATTTTAAGAGCTGTTGGTGTGTGCCTTTTTCTTTGATTTCGCCTTTATCGAGCACTATAATCTGATCGGCCTTCTGGATGGTCGACAAACGGTGGGCAATTACAATCGAGGTTCTGCCTTCCATTAAATTATCAATGGCTTTCTGGATCAATAATTCTGTTTCGGTATCAACTGATGAAGTGGCTTCATCTAAAACCAAAATAGCAGGGTTGTGCACCAGCGCACGGATAAAAGAAATTAGCTGCGCCTGACCGGCTGAAAGCGTAGCACCTCTTTCCATCACATTATACTGATAACCGCCGGGTAAACGTTCGATAAAATCGTGTGCACCAACTTTTTTGGCCGCATTAACCACTTCTGCTATCGTAATTTCGGGGTTATTAAGTGTGATATTATTTAAAATGGTATCCGAAAACAAGAAAACGTCCTGAAGTACGGTGGCAATATGGCTTCTCAGATAATCGAGCTCAAAATCGTCTATACGAATGCCATCAACGGTAATATCTCCTTTTTTCACTTCATAAAAACGGTTCAGGATATTAATGGTAGAAGATTTACCTGCGCCTGTTGCACCAACCAAAGCAACGGTTTCGCCAGCTTTTACCTCAAAATTGAGGTCTTTCAGCACATAGTGATCATCATTGTAAGCAAACCAAACGTTTTGGAACTTGATATTACCAACCAATTTTGCAGGTTTTTGTATCCCGTTATTTAGTGTAGTTTCATCCGTATCTAAAACCTTAAAAACACGCTCGGCTCCCACCATGCCCATCTGTAGGGTATTAAACTTATCTGCCAGTTGACGGATTGGTGTAAATACCATACCCAGGTACATAATAAACTGCGTAATGGTTCCGGGTGTTACATCCAAAGGTTTAGACAGGATGCTTTTGGCGCCATACCATACCAATAAACCTAAAGACATGGCGGAGATTAGCTCCACTACCGGAAAAAATATAGAATAATACCAGTTAGAACGGATATTGGCATCGCGATAACGTTTATTAATAGCGTAGAATTTTCTGTACTCCTGTTTCTCCCTTGCAAAGTATTGAACAATAGAAACACCTGTTATATGTTCTTGTAAAAAGGTATTCAGATTGGAAACCTCATTCCTGATTTCCTGAAATGCAACCTTAATCGCCTTCTGGAATTTTCGGGTAGCCATAATTAAGAGCGGAATGGGCAACAGCACTACTAAACTTAACTGCCAGTCGGTGTATAACATTACGCCCACAATTACCAACACCTGCAAACTGTCGCCAATCATAGAAATTAAACCTTCCGAAAAGATATCTGCAATGGTTTCTAAATCAGAAACAGTTCTGGTAATTAATTGCCCTATTGGTGTTTTATCGAAAAATTTAAGGCGGAGTTTGGTAATGTGGTTAAAAACGTTAATCCGCAAATCGCGGATAACCGACTGACCTAGTGTATTGGTTAAAAGCGTATGGTTATATTGGATCAAAGTCTGTAAGATCAACATAAAGATCATCAGCATGGTCATATTTACCAGGCCAGAATAATTGCCTGTTAAAATATAATGATCGAGTGTATACTTAATCAAAAACGGACGTACGGGCGAAATGGCCGCAAGCAGAATAGTTAAAATAACCGACCATACAAAAACGGCACGGTAAGGCTTTACGTATTGAAAAATACGTTTCAGTAATCCGGTGTTATATACGTCGCCTGTAACTGCCATGCTTATGGTTTAAAGTGTAAGGTTTAGGGCTTAAGGCCTGTATGTCTTACACAAATTTCAAAAAAGGAATAAGTTTATCTTGTAAAGCGGTCTCCAAACCCTTTACCTTACGCCTTCTACCTTATATAAGGATATTCTATCTTCACTAAATACAAACCACAAGCAGGTACCGATTGACCGGCCTTACTGCGGTTCTTACTTTCTATTATTGTTTTAAAATCTGCTAAATTTATTTCTTTTTTACCAATCTGTACTAAAGTACCCATAATAGCTCTTACCATGTTCCGCAAAAAGCGATCGGCCTGAATGGTAAAAACTAATCCATCTTCTTGCTGTTCGAAAACGGCTTTAGCTACTTTACAGTTGTTTGTAAAGGTTTGCGTATTTGATTTACTAAAACACGAGAAATCGGTATAATTTAATAACAGTGCCGCGGCATTGTTCATCGCTTCTATATCCAATTTATCTTTAACCAACCAAGATCGGTTAAGTTTAAAAGGATTCTTTTCGAAGTGCATATAATATTTATAGGCACGGGCAGTAGCATCAAAGCGGGCATGGGCATCATCATGTACCGGTATAATCCGCTTTGCTGCAATTTGATAAGGCAGCATGGCGTTGATACCGGTTACCGCACTTAAAACCTTTGCCTCTTCTACACCTTCAACATCAAAATGCGCATAAAAATCGGTAGCATGTACGCCGGCATCCGTTCTGCCGCAGCCTAAAGTTTCGATAGGCTGCCTAAAAAAAACAGACATAGCCTTATCTAACAATTCCTGAACGGTAATTGCATTAGGTTGGGTTTGCCAGCCATGGTATAAGCTGCCATCGTAAGCCAATTGGATGAAATACCTTTTTTTACTCAAAGCGATGCAAAAGTACAGTTTAACGGGCAAAGAGCAAAGTGCTAAGGCGAGAGTTTGGCGTTTAGAGTTTGGCGTTCGGAGCAAATTTCAATCATAAACAGTAATTAATGCTTCTTATGAATTCCTGCTCCTATTTGGGAACTTTTATCTTTCTTTCTTTTCTCAAAAAAGGCTAGATTTGTTGCAATATATTCACATTCATGATACAAAGAATACAATCGATCTGGCTTTTATTAGCATCAATTATAATTTTATGTTTATTAGTTGTTCCTATATTAACAGTTGTTAATGAAAATACAGGTTATGTATTATATGGAACAGGAATTAAAGAATTTAAAAATGGTGTCGAAACTGTATCAGCTATCAATACTCCTCTACTTATTATTACCGTTTTAGCTGGACTACTTAGTTTAGTAAATATTTTCAATTTTAGAAACCGAACATTACAAAAACGAATTGCTATAATAAACATCGTACTAATTCTAGGCCTATCTTTTTGGCTATTTCACTTAGCCCAACAAATTCCTGGAGGCATTGAGCTTGCAGAAATTAATCCAGGTATGTTTCTACCACTTGGCAACATTATTTTTACCCTCCTGGCCATAAGAAGTATTGGACAGGATGAAAAATTAATCCGTTCAGCCGAGCGCCTACGTTAAAATTATGATACAAAGAATACAATCTATCTGGTTTTTTTTAGCAGCTCTAACCTTAGTTTTAATGTTGTTTTTACCAATTTTAACCAAAAATATAAATGGAATCTCGTACCCAATACTGTACACAAGGGGTTTTGCTACAAGCTGGGATGCTGGTGAATTTATAGCCATTAACATTAAACCAATATACCCATTGCTAATCACCAATATCGCTGTTGCACTTATCTGTTTCATCAACATTTTCAACTATAAAAAGAGGAGTTTCCAAAAACGCTTCGCCATTGTTTCGATTATACTGATCGGTGGTTTTGCTTTTTGGTGCAGCATTTACGCCAAAGAACTTCCTGGCGGCATTGATGGTGCTAATTTCGGCATTGGAGCTTATTTACCAGCTGTAGCCATCCTATTTGTTGTACTGGGTATTTTCGGCATTAATAAAGACGAAAGATTGATCCGTTCGGCCGAAAGGTTACGATAATTCTTTAATTTCAATAGGAAATTACCTCTCCATGCAGATTAAATTAAATTATGCTTTTGCTGTGTTTTTCCTTTGCGGAATCTTATCATGCAACAAAAGCATCCACACTTTTGGAAAAACCAAAATCGAAAAAAGTATCGATTCTATCTATCTTAAACAGAGAATAGCCGAAATAAAAAGTTTAAATACCGATGTTTTTGCCAAAGGATCATTCAAAGGTACTACCGATACACCAATTGTATACCGCTTATTAAAACCAAAAAGTACGAACAGGAAACTTCCACTGGTAATTGTATTTCATGGATCAAACGCAGTTGGAAACGATAATACGAGCCAGCTTGGCATTTTGGCAAAACTATTTGCCACGGATGAAATACAGGCGAAATACCCAGCCTTTGTTTTAGCACATCAGTTCCCTTCCCGTTCGTCTAATTATATATTGGATCAAAAAAGGAATGTACTGACTTCGGTACCACAACCTTGCCTAACAACTGCATTACAACTGATCGACAGCTTAAAAAATACTTTAAATATTGATGAGGACAGGATTTACCTGATCGGTTTTTCGATGGGGGCTTCTTCGGTGATCAATGCCTTATCGTTAAAACCCGATTTATTTGCTGCGGGTATAAGCATTTCGGGAATACCGCAATTCGACAAAGTAAAAACACTAACGAACATTCCGATTTGGTTGATACACGGAAATATGGATACCGAGAACCCTTTTAATAGTGACGAAAAGTTTTTTGAAGAGGTAAGATACAACAACAGAACGAGGTTTTGGGAATTCGACAATCTGGCCCACAACGATATTTTTGCTCCCGCAATTTTAACTGATGAACTGCCCAAGTGGTTATTCAAAAACAAACGTAAATAGTTGCATTCCCGCAGCCATCTAAACCCGGTTGCAGTGAAAATCCTTTTTAAAACCTGAAAGGGTTAAAAAGATTGAAACGGAAAACGGGACTGAATTAACCCAAGCCCCACTGCAGCTGCTTTTCAAATAAAAAACACATGCTCCTATTATCGGCATGCTGTCAATCTATACCTGTTCCATCCCACCTTTCCCCTCATCCATTTCACCTTCTTCCTTACATTCTTATTTTCAAATATTTAGCCTAAAAAACTATTTACTTGATTATCTGTGAAATACGAAATATTAACCTTACCTTTGCGGCTCAATTAAAAATAAAAAGACGAATGACAAACCCATTTCAATTATTGGGGATAAGTGATGACGTCGTTAATGCCGTAAAGGACCTTGGATTTGAAAATCCAACGCCGATTCAGGAGCAAAGTATTCCTGTACTGTTAGAAGGCACTAATGATTTTGTTGGTTTGGCCCAAACAGGAACAGGAAAAACAGCCGCATTTGGTTTGCCGCTGTTAGAACTAATCGATTTTAAAGTTAACAAACCACAGGCATTGATTTTATGCCCTACCCGTGAGTTATGCTTGCAGATCGCTAACGACCTTAAAAACTTTTCTAAAAACATTGCTAATGCCCACGTTGTTGCCGTTTACGGTGGCGCGAACATTATGCAACAACTACGCGAAATACGCCAAGGCATTCAGATCGTAGTGGCCACGCCCGGCCGTATGTTGGATATCATTGGCCGTAAAGCCATCGATTTTTCAAACGTTAAATATGTTGTGCTTGATGAAGCTGACGAGATGTTGAACATGGGTTTCCAGGACGATATCAACGACATTTTATCAACTACTCCTGATGACAAAAAAACCTGGTTATTCTCGGCTACCATGCCTGCAGAAGTTCGCCGTATAGCTAAAAACTATATGGATAACCCTGTTGAATTAACCATGGGCACAAAAAATACAGGTAACGTAAACATCGAACACGAATATTACATTGTTCGTGCACGTGATAAATATGCTGCCTTAAAACGTATTGTAGATTTTAACCCTGAAATTTTTGCTGTAGTATTTTGCAAAACCAAATTGGATACGCAAGATGTTGCAGAGCATTTAATTAAAGATGGTTACAATGCTGATGCTTTACACGGCGATTTATCGCAACAACAACGTGATAAGGTAATGCAACGTTTCCGTGAGCGTAACATGCAGTTATTAATTGCTACTGATGTTGCCGCACGTGGTATCGATGTAAACAATGTAACACACGTAATTAACTACTCTTTACCTGACGAAATTGAAAGTTATACCCACCGTTCTGGCCGTACCGGTCGTGCTGGTAAAACTGGTATCTCTATCTGTATCATCAACTCTAAAGAATTAGGTAAAATCCGTCAGCTAGAGCGCATTATTGGTAAACAATTTACCAAAGCTGAGCTACCAACAGGATTTGACGTTTGTGAAAAACAATTATTCTCTTTGGTACATAAAGTACACAATGTAGAGGTTAATAACGAACAGATCGATCAGTACATCCCTCGTATTATGGATGAATTTGCTGATTTAAGCAAAGAAGACGTGATTAAACGTTTTGCATCTTTAGAGTTTAACCGTTTCTTGGATTACTATTCTAAAGCACCTGACTTAAATGCTGCGGTAGGCGATGATCGTGGTGAAAGAGGTGAGCGTGGCGAAAGACGTGGACGTGGTAGCGAAGGTTACACCCGTTTATTCATTAACTTAGGCTCTGTAGATGAATTTACCCGTGGCGATATGTTATCATTTATCTGTAATAACGGTAAAATTGGTGGCAAAAGCGTTGGTAAAATTGATTTAAAAGGTGTTTTCTCTTTCTTTGAAGTAGAAGATGCTGTTGCCGACAAAGTTTTTGAAGGCTTTAAATCAGTTGAATTTAACGGTCGCCAGGTACGCATTGAAAAAAGCGGAGACGGTGGTCGTGGTGAAGGTGCTGGAGAGAGACGCGGCGGTGATAGACGAGGCGGTGGTTTCGGCGGTGAACGCAGAGGCGGCGGTGGCGGTGGCTACCGTGGTGGCGACAGAAGATCAGGTGGTGGTAGCGGCAGACGTGAAGGCGGAAACAGCGGTGGCGGTTTCAGAGATTTCTCTGGGCGTAGCCGTGATGACAAAGGTGGCAACACCGGAGGTCCACGCAGAGAAGGCGGAAACCGTGAAGGTGGCAGTGGCGAACGCAGAAAAAAATGGTAAATTACTAAACCAAATATTTTATAGCCGTCTCGATTTTTCGAGACGGCTTTTTTTTAAAAAATTAGGCTAAATAAATACATTACGATGTCGGATGTTTCCATCCAACATAAAACTGAATTCTTAATTTATCAAACAGCTTGCAGTTTTTTTGCAATAGTGGGGTGGCGAACAAAGGCTCAAGTTTAGTTTTTCAATTTATTTTTAGTACAGGGTTTGGAACTGACGGAATTCTATTTCCCCACCACAGCCAAGCAACAAACCGTTGGCGATTATGTTTCGCATACACCCACCAAAACGTATTCCCTATTAGCAAAAGACAAGTAACGCTTGACTAAAACCTTAATTTTTCGTAAATTAGTGTATTGAAAGAGCAGCAGACTACGAAATTTGATTTTATAATTGACAAGCTTACAAACTCTATTGAAAACGCAATTTCAGGTGAAGTGTTTGATACATCAATTACAAAATTGACGGCATCCGATGCCAGGATTATTAAGAAGAGCGAGTGGGCATTTGACTGGCAGAATGAGTTAAAGGATGAAGCTAAGCAGGTTTCTAAATTGACAACAGTTAACAATTTAGCTATCATCCAAGGACTTATAAGCTTTACCGACAAAGGCGACCACATTTTTATGAACATAATTGAGAGTGCAAAGTTCAACAAAGGAAAGAACAAGCTTTATAAAGGGGTTGCAGGAAATCTAATTGCCTTTTGTTGTAAAACCGCATTCGAACTAAATTATGACGGAGTTGTTTCATTTGTAGCCAAAACCCAACTCGTTTCCCATTACCAGGAGACATTGGGTGCCAAGATTTATGGTGGGAACAGAATGTTTATCGATACTAAAGAAGCATTTATTTTGACTACAAGATATTTTAAAGATTTTAAGTTATGATAAATTTCAAAAAGATGGACGACAAAGACTTTGTATTCGTAAACAAAACTTTGACAGAAAAAGAAGAAAAAGAATTTAGCGATTTTCTAAAAACACGTAAGAAAAAATCTGTTACAACTAATGTAAGGACAAATTCTAAGCCTTATATGGGTAATTGCACGAACCGCTAACAGCAGATTTGGCAAAAGTGTCAGAAAATCTTCTATGACCTGCCAAATTGCATAAAGGTTTATCTCGGGGCCGCCACCATCGCTGAACTCTGGAGCATTGGGCGCCACTTTATTGTCCTTATATTGGACAATCTTAAAATCAAAGACAAGTCTTAAAACTTAAATGTAACATGAATATTGGAAAGGAATTCGAGGAATACGTAAGATATATTTTTTTTTATATTTTAAACATAAAAGATGAAGGCATTGAAATCAAGGAAAGACATAAACTACGAGGACTTAGTGGCGAAATGCATGAATTTGACTTATTTTACGAATTTGACAAGTCGGGCTTTAAACATCAGGTAGGAATAGAGTGTAAAAATACTAACCGCCCCATTGAAAGAGCAGAAATACAAATTTTTGTCGATACGCTTAATAATTTTAGAAATATTGTAGGTATTTTTATTTCTAAAAGTGGGTTTCAGTCGGGGCAAAAGAGTATGGTAAAAAACATGGACTTATTTTAATGGATAATGACGATTTGCCCACATTTCCGCAAATGCTTGCGGATAGAATAAAAATGGTTGCTTTACCAGAGGAATCTCATATAGGCGAACCATTTTGGGTAATTATGGAAATAAATGATAAAAATAGGGTCACAGGCTCTTACTATGGTACAAACAAACCATTCCCACATATTCCTATTTACCTCTCAAAACGTCATGCGGAATCAATGCTTGAAGTTTTAAATAAAAATGGTACAGGAAAATATGCGGTTAGAGGATTGACTCAATATGCATTAAGAACATTTATTATCACAACCAAATTCATGAATATTCGCCTTATGATTTGCCTAAAAGACAGAAATACGATTAAGGCGACAGACTTTTTTGCTTTTGAAATTTCAAATGACGAACTTCAGAAACAATATTACTATGGAGAGCAAATAGACTTTTCTCTTTAATATTACCCAAAGAAAAGCGAACGTCCAATATCGTTTTTGTGCAAGTTGTTGGTGTCTAAAGAAATAAATTAACATCTGTAATTCCATTCTACTTTTTGTACGAAATTTTAACTGATACGATTCTAATCCCAACAAACACAAAGCCATTCTCCATTACCAGCAATCTTCACAGATACATTACTAAGACAGCTATAATTTTTCGGACAATATTTGTTTCCCAATTGGGAACTTATACCTTTAAGCAATATCGATATAAAAACGCATCTTTTTCTAACTAAATCTTCTTAAAACATTATATTTAACGTTTAGATATACTAAACAACATCATGCGTTATTTTAAATTTTTTATTGTCTTATTCCCTTTATTTATAGTGAGCAGGCTAAACGCTCAACAAAAAAATTCTGATCAAAAAATGCAATGGTTTGCAGATGCCAAACTGGGTATTTTCATCCATTGGGGCATTTATTCTGTTAATGGCATTTCCGAATCGTGGTCGTTTTTTAACAACTATATTAACCACGATGCTTACATGAAACAACTCAATGGTTTTACCGCCGCAAAATACAAACCAGAAGAATGGGTAAATTTGATTAAAGAAAGTGGTGCTAAATATGCGGTAATTACCACCAAACATCATGATGGCGTTGCCCTTTGGGACAGTAAAATGCCAAATGCCACCACTACAGTAAAGAACAGTGCAGCTAAAAAAGATTTAATTACACCATTTGTGGCTGAACTCAAAAAATCAGGCCTTAAAACAGGTTTATATTTTTCATTACCCGATTGGAGTTATACGGATTATGATGGTTTTACCCGCGATCGTAAACGGTATGATTACAAACAAGATCCTGCCCGCTTTAAAAAATTCCAGAACTATTTTCAGGGGCAGTTAAACGAACTTTCTAATCAGTACAACCCCGATTTAGTGTGGTTTGATGGCGACTGGGAACATAGTGGCGAAGAATGGCAAGCCAAAAACATATTGGAAAATTTACGCAAAGTAAACCAGAACATCATTATCAATTCGCGTTTAAATGGTCACGGTGATTACGATACTCCCGAACAAGGCGTGCCGGTGGTAAGGCCTACATCACCAGAGTGGGAATTGTGTTACACCATGAACGACTCATGGGGCTATCAACCTTACGACAATCACTACAAATCGTCAAATATGATTATCCGTACCCTGGTTGATTGCATTAGCATGGGCGGAAATTTATTGCTTGATATTGGACCAAAAGCAGATGGTACTATTGCGCCAGAACAAGTAAAGATTTTAAAAGATTTGGGTCGCTGGACCAACAAACATGCGGAAGCAATTTACAGTACACAGGCTGGAATTCCGAACGGGCACATCAATGGAAAGACTGCTTTATCCAAAAACAAAGATATATTGTACCTGTATCTCGATTATAAAACAAAAAATGGGATTTTACTGTCGGGAATAAAATCGAGAATCAACAAAATTGAAGTAATTGGGAGCAAAGCACAGGTATATTCGATTCAATTAAATGAAACAGATTATCTGCTTAATTTAAAAGATGCCGATTTTGACAGCGATGTAACCGTTCTAAAAGTATCATTAAACGGCCCTATTCAGCTCGCTGAAGACAAACAGGAAAGCCTTTCGCTGGCAGACTTATATGCTGCGCCTAAGCAGCGGGGGTTAACCAACTTAAACCTGAGCAGGCTGGCCATTAATTTAAATGCAGGTACAAATATATTTCAGAATACCGGTTTACCTGCTGATGGCTTAGACTTTAATCCTGGAGTTAAAAACGTAGATCAAAAGATTAGTAACTGGGTAATCAAAAATGCCGAGGTCCTTTACAAAACAGGCAAAGGCATCCCCAGCGGACATTACCAGGGCAATACGGCACTTTCTGCCGATAAACAAACCCTTTACTTATTTGTAGAAGGCACACCAACCGGCCCAATTGCCATTAAAGGTTTAAAAAATAATATCAGCAGGATCAGGATTGTGGGTGAAGGTACCATGCTTCCGCACGAAATTTATAACAAACTGTACTGGAGCAAAATACCAGGAATTGTTTACATTCCTGTACCTAAAGATAAATTAGATCCTGAATTAACGGTAATTGCGGTGCTTTTAGATAGCCCGATTGATTTGTACCGTGAAAAAGTTGGTGCTATTGAAAGCAATCTCTAATTATTTAACAATTGTAAAATAGTGGTTCAACTTTACGATTATCCTTAAATTGCATTACTTTCGCACATCATGCAGGCAAAATATATCTCATATAAGGAGACCGGATCATTTTCAAAACTGGTTTTAGATTATATTAACGACGAAAAACAGCTTAAATCTTTTTACAGCTATCGTCCTGATATGGAGGGCTTAGCAAAAGCAATTGAGCATAGAAATTTCCTTGGAAACCGGGCAACCTTAGTACAGGTTTTACAAGATCAATATCGGCATTTACAACCCAATAAATCAGTTACCAAAAACATAGAACTTTTAGGTTCAGCGAATACCTTTACAGTTACAACGGGCCACCAGCTGAACCTTTTTACCGGTCCGCTTTATTTTATTTACAAGATTGTAACCACCATTAATTTAGCCATCGAGTTAAAAATGGCTCATCCAGATAAAAACTTTGTTCCGGTTTATTGGATGGCAACAGAAGATCATGATTTTGATGAAATTAACCATGTAAGCGTTGATGAAAAAAACATTAGCTGGATACAAGCTACCAATGGCGCCACTGGAAGATTAAGCACCCAAACCGTTGCTGCTGCAGTAACTGCATATAAAGGATACCTTGGGATTTCTAAAAATGGAAAACGGATTGCCAAATTGGTAGAGCAGGCTTATTTGCAACACGACAATTTAGCCGATGCCACCAGGTTTTTAGTGAATAACTTATTCGAGAAATATGGTTTGGTAATTGTAAATGCAGATAATGCGCAGTTAAAAAAACAATTCGCGAATATCATTACCGAAGATATTATTCAGCACAACAGTGCGAAAAATATAGAAAGCAGCTCGAAAAACCTGGAGGATTTAGGCTATAAAACCCAAGTAAATGGCCGTGATATTAATTTCTTTTACCTGATCGATAATTTGCGTGAGCGTTTGATCTTCGAAAAAGGAAAATACATTGTAAATCATACAGACATTAGTTTTACCGAAGCGGAACTAAAAGCCGAAATCGAATCACATCCCGAACGCTTTAGCCCGAATGTGGTGATGAGGCCGATGTACCAGGAAGTAATTTTGCCAAACATTGCTTATATAGGTGGGGGTGCAGAAGTAGCTTACTGGATGCAGTTAAAGGCAAATTTCGACTTTTATAAAGTTGATTTTCCTGTTTTACTACTTCGTAACTCAGCTTTATTGATTGATAAACGCAGTGCCCAGAATTTATACCACTTAGGTTTTTCTTTAGAAGATATATTTTTACCAGTTGAAGAGTTAAAAAACATTTGGGTAAAGCGAAATACAACTGCCCAATTGAGCTTGGCCGATGAAACCAGGGCCATTAACAGCATATTCGATCAAATTAAGCTAAATGCCTATAAAATAGAGAAAACACTTTCTGTTTCTGCTGATACGGCAAAACAACGAACCAACCATTTGTTAGCTAACCTGGAAAAGAAACTATTCCGCGCAGAGAAAAGGAAACATGAAATGGCATTGCTGCAGATTGACAATGTAAAGAAAAGACTATTCCCGAATGGAGCACTTCAGGAAAGAACCTTGAATATTGCGCCGATGTATGTGAATTACGGAGAAGATTTTCTTTCATCGTGCATAGAAAACTTCGAACCATTGGGCGGCGATTTTACTGTTTTATTGCCTTAATTTATTTTTAGATTCGTCATGCTGAACTTATTTCAGCATCTATCAAGCAAGACCCTGAAATAAATTCGGGGTGACGACAAATAGTATATTATGAACTTCATCACTTTTACAGAAACCACCCTCAGAGCTTTTACTTATAACGTTTTTAAAAAAATGGGCTGTTCTGATGAGCATGCCAACTTAGCAACCGATGTATTGATCCGCTCAGATTTACGTGGAATCGACTCGCATGGTGTTGCGCGTTTAAGTGGCTACGTACGCCTTTGGGAAAAGAAAAGGATTAATGCCACACCAGACATTAAAATTGTACATGAAACCCCTACCACAGCAACAGTAGATGGCGATGCCGGATTGGGCCTGGTTGTGGCGCCTTTCGCGATGAAAGTTGCTATCGAAAAAGCAGAAAAATATGGCAGTGGATGGGTGTCGGTTAAAAATTCCAATCACTTCGGTATTGCAGGTTACCATGCTTTAATGGCAATAGAAAAAGATATGATCGGTATCAGTATGACTAACGCCAGCCCTTTGGTGGCTCCTACTTATGCTAACGAACGTTTACTGGGTACCAACCCCATGTGTTATGCTTTCCCGGCAGGAAAATACCCACCAGTAATTGTAGATATGGCCACGGCAGCCGCAGCTAACGGAAAACTGGAAATTGCCCAACGTGCCAATAAAAGTATCCCTGATGGCTGGGTTCAGGATAAAAGCGGAGAAAATTCTACCGATCCGAACGAATTAAAAAACGGTGGTTCGCTTCTTCCTTTAGGCAGTGATAAAGATCATGGTAGCCATAAAGGTTATGGCCTGAGTGCTACAGTCGATATTTTATCAGCGGTGTTATCTGGCGCTAATTACGGTCCATGGGTGCCCCCTTTTGTCGCATTTTTAGAGCCATCGGCCAATCCGGTTGGAGAAGGACTTGGCCACTTTTTAGGTGCTATGCGTGTAGATGGCTTCAGGCCAGCAGCAGACTTTAAAACTCATTTGGATAATTGGGTAGAACGTTTTAAAAGCGCAAAAACGATAGATCCCGATAAAAAAGTAATCATTCCTGGCGAACCTGAACATGAATTTGAGCAGGAAAGGAAAATCAGCGGTATTCCATTAATTGATGTAGTGGTAAAAGACATGAATGAATTGGCTGTGAAATTGGGGATTGAAGAATTGAAATAATTCATCTTTTATTTAACCGCAAAGAACGCGGAGATAAAGGCGCTCGCAAAGCTGGGCGGGTAATTCTCTTTTTTACTTTAAAAACCCAATCTGTCCGTAGAGTTCCGAAGGGCTCTACGGACAGGAGAATGACAATTTAACTCTTTGAGATTAGATCCTGAAATAAATTCAGGAGGACGGAATCAAGAGAACGCACATAAAAAAGCCGCAGATTTAACCAGAATCTGCGGCAACTATTACTCGATATGGTTTATACCCAACCATAAGGGGTGTATTTTTAAGGTTTAACAGTTAAATTATCTTTTAGATAAAGTGTTTTGCTTGATGATCCAATCATCATTCTATATTCGCCTGGAGCCACTTCCCAAACATTATTGATATTTAGTGTTTGAAGCACCTCTTTATCCAGTTTGAATGAAATGACCTTTGTTTCACCGACTTTTAAACGTACTCTTTGGAAAGCTCTCAATGCAAGAACAGGCTGCGCTAGTTTGCTTAAAAGCGGCCTCATGTACAGCTGCACCACTTCTTCACCATCATAATTGCCTGTATTTTTAAGTTCGAAGCTTAAGTTAGCGGTTTCATTTTTAGCAATACTTTTGCGGTCAAACTTCAAATTTTGGTAAGAAAAGTTGGTATAACTTAATCCATACCCAAACGGAAAAAGCGGTTCGCCACTTAAGTTGTTGTAATCATCGCCCCTTCCGGTAGGTTTGTGGTTGTAAACCAGGGGTAACTGCGATTCGTCAATCGGGTAAGTAATTGGAAGTTTACCCGATGGATTTACTTTTCCAAGCAATACATCAGCAACGGCGCTACCGCCTGCTTCGCCAGGGTACCACACATTTAAAACCGCATTTACTTTATTTAACCAGGGCTGCATATTGATGGCGCTTCCACCAGTTAATACAACGATAATAGGTTTTCCAGTTTTCGCAAGTTCTTCCAACAACAATTCCTGGTTGCCCGGAAGATTTAACATTGCCCGATCTAAAAATTCCCCCTCTTTTATACCCGCAACAAATACGATTGCGTCGTTATTCTTCGCTGCAGCTACTGCATCAGTTATTTCGTTGGATTTCGTGATGCCATAATCCCAGATCAATTTGATTTTACCGTTGCCCTTAGGCTCGAAAAACTCGATTTTAATTGCATGCTCCTTATTTTTCTCGAAATGAAAAGGAACTGTTTTGGTACTAAAAGACTTTTTGTCCCAATTATCGATCATTAATTGGTTATCGAGGTATAATCGGTAACCATCGTTTCCCTCCAATCCGATATTAACATCAGCATTTTGTGGCACTTTAATTTTACCATCCCACCGCACCGAATAATCATCCAGCTGCAGCTGCTCATCTGGCGGGTATAATGTCCAACTGAAATTAACAGCCTTTTCATTTACTTCTTTAACAGGTTTTCCGGAGAGGTATAGCCCTTTAAAATAACTTCCGGTTAACCCTGCCTTTTGGTTGACAGAAAGAAACTGGCTATCTACCGAAATATAAGATTGAAGCTCTCGGGTACTGCCTTTTAAATAGTTGATTTTAACATCATTGGATACTGCATTTTTTAGCCCATCCAAAATATTTATTTTATTATTTCCAGTACCGCTATATCCACCTAACCTGGCTTCTATTGCATCTTCACCTAACAATAAAATTTGTTTTGCATTTTTTAGCGGAAGTATATTGTTATCGTTTTTTAGGAGCACGAAAGATTTTAAAGCGGCCTCTTTGGCCAGATTGCGATTACTTTGATCGTTCAACATCTTTTCGGCAATACTTTCATCTACATAAGGATGCTCAAACAGGCCCAGCTCGAATTTAGCTTTCAGAACCCTTGCCAATGCATCATCTATTCTCGATTTTGGAATGCTGCCATCTAAAAATGCAGGAAGAAAAAGTTTGTAATGGTTATAATCTACCTGGAAGATTACATCAAGGCCTGCGTTAATTGATTGTGCCGTGGCATCTTTATAATCCTTAGCTGTAAAATGTAATACATTGGCACCTCCAACCGCGCCTGCATCAGAAATTACGAAACCTTTAAAGCCCCATTCTGTTTTCAGTTTAGTAGTAAGTAGCCATTTATTTGAAGTTGCCGGAGAGCCAAAAACACTGTTATAGGAAGTCATTAATGAACGGATGCCAATGTTTTTAACCCCGTCTTTAAATGCTGGAAAGTGAATTTCTTCTAAAAAATGTTTATCCATCTCAATCGGGTAGCTATCCCGACCGCCATCGCCAACATTGGCAATAAAATGTTTTGGGGTAACGATGATATTCTGCCTTTCTATGGCATTCATAAAAGCATGGCCCAGCACAGTTGTGAGATAAGGGTCTTCTCCATAGGTTTCTTCTACCCTGCCCCATCTTATATCTGTAGCCATATTAATTACAGGAGCCAGAAGATCTCTCAAACCACGGGCCCTTGCTTCCTTAGCGATAGCCGTGCCAATCTTGGCCACTAAAAGAGTATCAAAACTTGCAGCTAAACCGATTGATTGTGGAAAAGCTGTAGCGCCCTGCCTAACCAATCCATGTAAAGCCTCATCAAATGGAATAATTGGAATGCCCAAACGGGTTTCTTCAATAAAGTATTTTTGAATTTTATTAACCTTTTTAGCAAGAGAAAGTCCATCTTCAGAGGTATTGTAGGTTAACATCTGTTGTGCATTGCCACTTCCTTGTGCAGCCGCACTTACTTGCAAACCAAAAATACCGTGCTTAAACTGTTCTTTATTTGTTTCGGTTACATCACCCGGAATCATAAATAACTGCCAGAATTTCTCTTCAGGAGTCATTCTCGAAATCAGGTCTTTTACCCTTAAATCAATATTTAATTTTGGATTTTTATAGGGCAAAGATTGTCCTTTTTTAACCTGAGCAAAAAGGCTGCTGCATAAAAACAATGCAGGCAATAAATGTAGATATCTTCTCTGTTTCAGCATTACTAATTGGTTTCGGGCGTAAAAGAAAAAGTCAAAGCAATTTTCTCCTCGGTTTTTGGAAAATCAAAATGTACTTTGCCATTTATCAGCTTCCATTTTACTTTTTGCTTATTACTTAACAGTGTAATAAAAGTCCCTTTTTTAGGAATACTTCCCTGCCAGGAAATTTCTTTAGGCAGGTTACGATCAAGCAAACTGATACCATAAATGGTTTTGCCATCTTTACTCTGGGTAAACCAGTTTTGCCCGTCATGATAGTTTTTGGTGATGCGCGTTCCATAAATGGCAGCACCATTTTTTGAGGTCCAATGCCCAATTTCTTCTAATTTTTTAATTACATCATCAGGTAAAGTTCCATCTGCTTTCGGACCAACACCCAATAACAAACTTCCGCCTTTGGCTACAATTTCTACCAGTTTGTGCACTACTTCAGCTGCAGGTTTATATTGATCATTAGGGACAAATCCCCATGCGCCGCCTAAGGTCATACAGCTCTCCCAAGGATAATCCAATTGTTTTTCGGGGATTTTCTGTTCAGGAGTCTGGTAATTTTCGAACTGACCATGTACGGTACGGTCGACCATAATTAACCCAGGCTGTGCTTTCCGGGCGTCAGCGGCAATCTTTGGCATATCAATATCCTGGCTCCACGCTGGAATAGGTGCTCCCCATGAAAGTACTTCTTCATTTACCGATGCTAAAGGCCTTACCCAACCGCCATCTAACCACAAAATATCGATGCTTCCGTAATTGTTCATCAACTCGCCAATCTGGTTCTGAGTATAGCTTTTGAACATATTCCACCGCCATGGATTCTTTCTGATGTCGTAGTTGTTATTTCTATCTGCAGTGGCATATTTATCCCACCAATAGTATTGCGAATGCCAGTCGGGCTTTGAAAAATAAGCACCGATCATAAAATTCTGCTTCCGAAAAGCATCGAATACATATTTAGCAACATCTTTTTTAGGGTTGTTGGCAAATGGACCTTTTGCAATGCTAAAATCAGATTGTTTAGTATCGAACATAGCAAAGCCGTCATGATGTTTGGTGGTAAAAACCAGGTATTTCATTCCAGCATCTTTACCGGCCTTTGCCCATTGCTCGGGGTTAAATTTTGTTGGGTTAAACTTTTCATTTAATCCCCAATACCATTTCTTGTAATCATTGTACTTTATTGTACTGTCTCTGTCAATCCAGTCTTCCGAACAGATTGACCAAGATTCAATAATTCCAGGAACAGCATATAAACCCCAATGGATAATCATTCCAAACTTTTGGTCTTGCCAGTATTCTAATTTCTTTTTTACTGCTTCATCTTTGGGCCATTCATATTTGGTTGATTCTTTGAGGATATCGTTTCGCTGTGCGAAAGCGATATTGACGCAACAGATAAAGGCAATTAAAAGGCCAGGTAATTTCATATTTTAATATAATTAAAAATCCCGGCAGAAACTACCGGGATTTAATTTGAAAAGGATTAAGGCATCCAGAATATTTTAGTTTTGCGGGTATCTTTAGCTACTACAGCTTGATAATTTGTACTATTTAAAGTTTTCTCCTTTGCTGGATAAACCAATCTTGTTGGAGGGGTCTCATAACCTACTTGTTTTCCGTTTGTAGGGAATGTTAATACAGGGAAACCAGTTCTTCTATACTCCGACCATGCCTCTGTTGATTGTAGAACACCAAAGTGTACCCATTTTTGAGTGTAAATTTTTGTTAATTTATCTGTTGAAGCACCAGTATATGCTGCAGTAGAAGCGTTTACCCAAGTATCTACTGTTGCAGCAGCCGGAGCTTCTAATTTAACATAAGCACCTTGATTTAAATTATTAAGGTAGTAATAGAAAGCAACAGATTGTCTTAAAGCAACATCATATGCCGTTTTTGCATCGGTTGTACTTCCCCAACGCTCAAATGCTTCTGCTTTTAATAAGTTAACCTCTGATGCTGTGATTAAAATTCCAGGAAGTTTTTGGTTGAAAACAAATGTTGCTGAATCTAATACTGAATAATCAGCAAAGCTTGATTCTTGCTGCGCGGTTGTAAAAGTTACTGGCATAGCTCTATAAGTAGCATTCTGGACAAACTTACCTGCTACTGTACGACCGAATTTATCATATAATACAGGAATACGTGGATCATTTGCTGGTAACAAAACGGTATTTAGCATATAATCAGTAGCATACCAGCTACCTTCAAAAAATGCATCATGCAAATCACTTGTACTATTTGTTAAAGGCTGTAATAACACATCTGAGTTACCTGGGTTATAAGTACCAATATTACCTCCATCTACCAGTGGATATGCAGTTTGGTTACCTAACATTTGTAAAACAGCAGTTTTTGCAGTCGCTTCATCTGTTTTTGAAATACGCATTAATAATCTTAACCTTAAAGAGTTAGCATAGCGGGTCCACTTGCTAACATCTCCTTTAAGAAGAATATCAGATTTAGCAAATGCTGCCGTAGTAGTAGCAGATTTAAAAAAAGTAGCAGCAGCATCTAAATCAGCAATAAAAGAAGTATATAATGCCTTTTGCTCATCATATTTAGGATTACTAATTGTACTGTTTGTTGGTAAGCTACCTGCGGCTGAATAAGGGATATCACCCCACAAATCTACCATTTTAGCAGCCTGTTCTAATAAAACTACTTTGGCCGCCTGCATAATAATTTTCTGACTAGCTTGATCTGCTGCAGAAAGAGAACTATACTTTCCTTCCATTACTCTATAGATTGTTAACGGGCCACTCCCATTTCCACCAGTGCTGTAAAAATCATCCCAATATTGTTGTGAATAACTATCGCTTTGCTGATAAATGGTATTTCCATTTGAGATATAAGTGGTCTGCGCATAAACTCCCGGCATTTGGCTTAAGAAAGTACGCACATTCCAATATTTAGCAGCTACGCGATCATTGTTTAGCATGGCTGTAAACAATCCTGGCAAGTTCGGGTCTAAAACCTTTTCCGGATTGTTAAATTTTTCATCAATATCTTTTTTGCAACCAAGCACTGTTGTTAGCGACAATAAAAGAAAACTTGCTTTTATGATTAACTTTTTCATAATATCTTATTTGTTTTGACTAAAAATTTGCATTTAATGAGAATCCAAAGTTTCTAGATGCAGCTGTTGAGCCCACATCTACACCTTGCGACCACCATTTGTTTCCAAGCGGTGCCTCTGGATCTAGATCTTTCAAAGTTCTGTGGATGTAAAACAAGTTACGTCCGATCAATGAAAATCTTAAATTGGAAATTTTCAGTTTTTTAGTGAAAGAAGCTGGAATTTTATAGCTCAATACAACCTCTCTCATCTTGATGTAATCGTTATCAAAAATCTCTGCTTCGGTTAATGAACCTTCACCCCAGTTATATGTAGTTAAGTAATAATCAGCAGCAGAAAGCACCTTAGTATTTGGCAATCCAGTGGTTTGATTTACACCTTTCAAAACTACACCATCGTTGTAGGTTTTACCATTACTAGTATAACTTAAACCGCCGTTAGCCGCATCTCTAAACTCCATTGAATTCTCTAACATACCTGCACCGCGCATGTATTTCAAATTAGGAGCAATCATTTTACCACCGAAACGATAGTCGATGGTAACATCTAATGCAAAGTTTCCATAGCTAAAAGTATTAGAGAAACCTCCAACTGCTTTCGGCATGATGTTTCCTGCCTTAACATAAACAGAGTTATCCATTACATAGTAACCATCATCACTGATTAAGTAATTGCCATTCGCATCCGTTTTTCTAGGACGGATATAAATATTACCCAATTCTTCTCCAGCTCTGGCCACGATTTTAGCTGTAGCTTGATCTGAAGAATAGAAATTGATCTCTGAATTGGCATCTTTTAATGAATTTACTTTTGATTTATTGGTTGAAAAGTTTAAACGCGTATCCCATCTAAATTTCCCAGAAACTGGGGTGGCATTTAAGGCAATCTCGAAACCCTTATTACCAATTTCTCCAACGTTTACAATTTGACTTTGAGCGCCATTTGTAGAACTTACTTCCAATGGTAAAATTTGGTTTTTGATCTTGTTGTCATAATAACTAACATCCAAACCCAATCTTCCATTTAAGAATCTAGTTTCTAAGCCAAACTCGGCTTCATGTTTCTTTTCTGGCATTAAACCTAGGTTACCATAAGCTCTTGCAGGAACTAATGTAGGTACTGAACCGTTAATCGTTTGTTGCGAAGTTTGAGTATAAGAAACATTAGCTTCATAAATTGGAGGGGCATTACCTACCACACCATAAGAAGCTCTCAGTTTACCATAACTCCAGAATTTTGGTAATTTCCAAAGATCACTAAATACAAAACCACTGTTTACTGAATAATAAGAGTATTGATTGTTTCCTGGAGGAAGAGTAGAAACATATTCTTGTCTGGCTGTACCTTCTGCAAATAAGAAATCTTTATAGCTTAAGTTCATAATCCCTAAGTAAGCGTATTTAAGTTGCTCTTTACGCGTTTCAGAAGTTTCAGCAACGCCAAATGAGTTGGATAAAGCAAAAAAGTTCTCTGTAACTAATCCATCTCTGGTATTAGATTTTAAGTCTTTGTAAGTCTCTTTTCTACCTTGGTAACCACCACTTACAGATAAACCAAAATCTTTGCCGATTTTATTAGAATAAGTTAATAACGCATCTCCATAAAGTACTGAATATTGTCCCTGAGTTGTAGTATAAGAACCTGTACTTGTGTTACCGTTTAAAGCTGTAGGAATTTCAGTAAATTGACGATTCTCTGTTTTAGCACTGGTATAATCATTACCAATACGACCTCTTAGTTTTAAATTTTTAGCTACATCATAGTTTAAAGTGAAACTAGATAACAATCTGTTTTCATTTTCGTCATATTGGTTTTTCAATTGTTGCCAATAGAAATCCAACAAATTAGTAGCTCTGATATTGAAAAGGAATGGTTCAGGGCGAGCAGTTTGATCAAAAGTAGCATATTTGTAACCATTACTCGTTTGGAATCTTTCTTTCATCAAGCTCATATCTTCCGCACGGCTGAAAAACCCACCAAATGAACCTAAAACCTGGCCTAATTGATAAGGTCTGTTTTTGGTAATGGTATTTACATAACTCACGATCACATCTGCAGATAATTTTGGTGCAAGTTTAATTGTAGAATTTAAGTTAAAGGTATTTTTAGCACCGGTATTTCCCGGTTGAGTACCTTTATAATCTAAACGAGAAGCAGAGAAGCGATAGTTAACGCCTTCTGTCTGATTAGAAATTGCAACGTTTGCATTAGAAGTATATCCATTTTGGTATACATCTCTGTAGTTATTTGGTTGAGGAGAGTATGAACGAATTGAACCATCCCACCATCTTACTTGTTGGCCTTCCATTTTAGGACCAAAATTCGCATAAGCTCTGAAATACGGTCTGAAACCACTTGGAGAACCTGCATCTGCGATCCAGCCTTCTTCAGTTGCACCGTTTGCTACGTTAGTTTCTCTATCATAACCCGGGCCATAAGTGTTTTGAAAATTAGGCAAGAAAGCAACCTGATCAATAGAACCTTGGTAGTTAAAATCAACTCCTAAACCTCTGTTCTTTGAACCTTTTTTTGTTGTAATTACTACAACTCCACTTGCTGCATCAGAGCCATAAAGCGCAGATGCACTTGCTCCTTTTAATACGGTTAAACTTTCGATATCTGCAGGGTTAATATCCAAGATACCATTACCACGTACACGTTGATCATCCCAATAGTTGTTGTTATTCGCACCAGCAGCACCATTTTGTCCATCGTTTCTGATCATCACCCCATCCACCACATATAAAGGTTGTTGATTGTAGTTAATAGAGTTAATACCCCTAATCTGAACATTTACAGCACTACTAGCACCACCCGGAGCTGTTGTAATTTTAACACCTGCAGCTTTACCATATAATGCCGATGCAAAGTTGGTGTTACCAGCCTCTGTTAGCTGTTTAGCCGTTACCGTACTTACTGCGTAACCAAGAGATTTTTCCTGGCGCTTAATCCCCAATGCAGTTGTTACTACGTTAACTTCATCAAGCTGATTAGAACTTTCTTTTAAGATTACATTTATTGATGTTTGATCGTTTATGCTAATTTCTTGTTTAGCGTAACCTATTGCAGTAAATACCAAAGTTTCGTTAGGACTTACTGATATAGAGAATTTTCCACTGCCATCTGTTTGAGTTACTTTTGCAGTTCCTTTAACAGATACGCTTACACCAGGAAGAGGACCTGACGCGTCTTTTACCGTACCGGTAATATTCTTCTGTGCAAAAACTGTTATTGTTAAAAAACACAATAACAGCATACTTAAGCACTTTAAGTATGTCTTTTTCATAATTTTTAGTTTAGTTAGTTTAAAATAAGTTTAAGGTAGTGCGAGACTTAGTAAGTTGATTTTTTATTTTTGCATATGTATTTGTTTTA
Source organism: Pedobacter riviphilus (assembly GCF_014692875.1). Lineage (NCBI taxonomy): Bacteria > Pseudomonadati > Bacteroidota > Sphingobacteriia > Sphingobacteriales > Sphingobacteriaceae > Pedobacter > Pedobacter riviphilus. The sequence continues at coordinate 3,736,306 of NZ_CP061171.1, forward strand.
TGTTTAAGAATCTCTTTAGTCAAATTGATTATACTCTACTATCAAACTTCCAGCAGCCAATAATTCAGCTTCATCCGTCAGGGTAGAGAGTTTTATTTTGGTTTGTTCTGCTATTCGGGGAATACAAAACTCATGGATAGCTTGTTGGATTGGCGGCAAAAGCATTTTACCTACCTTAGCCCCTCTTCCACTTAAAACAATACACTGAGGGTTTAAAAGATGGATTAATGTGGCTACTCCTTTGCCCAGTTGAAAAATAGCTTTAGCCAATACTGATATGGCTACAGGATCTTGCTGACTTACAGCGTATAAGAAATGATCAGCAGGGTGTTTACTTTTGTCTTCAAACAGTTTTTTCATGCTCGATTCAGCACCTCCTGCAATTGCTTCTTCCGCCCGCTTAGCCATTACCAATAAGGAAGTATCAACCTCTAAACAGCCTCTTCTGCCACAAGAACACAAATTGTCACTGTTCGAAAGTGGGATGTGACTAAACTCACCTGCACTGCCACTACTGCCCCGGTATAATTTACCATTTACAATCATTCCCAAGCCCGTTCCCCAGCCAATATTAACCACCATTACATCTTTTAAATTAACAGCTTCTCCGAAATTTAATTCGGCCAGCGCAATCAAACTAGAATCGTTATCTATATATACAGGTAAATTGATTTTAGAAGAAAGATAATTTTGTAAGGTTGTTCCTTCTTTAACTTTAAGAAAAGAGTGATTAATTCCTTCATCAGCATTAACAAAACCTGGCATACCAATACCAACCCCTAAAATATCTGTCCTGTTGATTTCAGATTGATCGATACTGGTGTTGATGAAATTTACAAGGTCGCCAATATTGCTTTCCTTTGATGACAGCTCAAACTCTAAAGTCCGAATTGGTGTAACCATTGTTCTTGAGAGGTCGTAAATGGTTAACCTAGATGTTAACTGATCCATTGCAATGGCTACAATATATTTTTTCAAATTTGGATTGATCAAGAACATTGCAGCCCTTCTGCCACCTGTTGATGGCGCGAAACCCTCTTCTATAATATAGCCTTCAGTTATCAAATTATTAACCACAGCGGTAACCAAAGGCAAGCTCTTTTGCGTCAGCTTACTCAAATCTGTAAGTGATAGCGATTTCTTATAGTATAAATGCTTAATAATACCAGCCCTAAGGCGCTGATTTTTCTCTACAATTACAGACATGATATTTGATTACAGTCCAAACTTAAAAAATATTTTTAAAACATCATAATACTTTTTAATTTTTTTTAAAAGTTAATTATCAATCGACCGTAAACAAAAAGGGCGAATAATCTTTGATTATCCGCCCTTTTTAAAGAATTATATTTTATTAATGAATACCCATAAACAACCTGCTCCATCTTATTTTATGCAAGAAAGATGCAGTACTATCCCAACTCATCCAAACAAATAAGGCTTTACCTACAATGTGGTCTTCGGGTACAAAACCCCAATAGCGCGAATCAGCGGAATTGTGGCGGTTATCGCCCATCATCCAATAGTAGTCCATTTTAAAGGTATAAGAAGTAGCCGGTTTATCATTAATATACCAAACACCCGCTTTTTGCTCTACTTTATTTCCTTCGTAAGTTCTAATTGCCCTATAATACAGCGGCATGGTATTGCTATCGATTTTAACCGTCCATCCTTTTGAAGGAATTTTAATCGGCCCGAAGTTATCCCTGTTCCAAGCTCTGTTTGGATCGTTTGGAAAAACACCGCCTTGAACCGGCCCCGGTGCATCAGGACTTAAGGTAACTGATTTTACAAAATCAAATGCTTTTAATTTATCGGCAATTTCTGGCGATGCATCTACAACATAGGTCTTATCGGCAATAGGTGGTGTTCCACCTAAATTTAAGTTAAACTCATCAAGTGCGGCATAATTAAAGTCCATGGTTTTAAACTCGATGCGATATGGCATCATACCTGTATTTTTTAAAGGCTCATTTTTGCCATTTACATTGGCAATACCACTGCTCATCGAAATTACATCGCCCGGAATACCAATACATCTTTTAATAAAGTTCTCCCGCTTATCTACCGGGCGGTCTATTATCGTAAATGTGCTTCTCACCTGCTGCCGGCCCATACTGCGTTCTAAAGCATAATAACTTTCTGCCTGGTTTTCTACGGCAACCGTATCTCCTTCGGGAAAGTTGAATACCACAACATCGTTTCTCTTAATTTTAGATAAACCCGGTAAACGGTGATATTTCCACTGCACACCATCCCAATAAGCTTTGGTAGAGGTGGTTAAAGGCATTGTATGGTGAGCAAAAGGAAAAGCAATCGGAGTCATCGGGATACGTGCACCGTAATTAACCTTACTTACAAAAAGGAAATCGCCAATAAGCAAAGACCTTTCCATCGAACCAGATGGAATAGTGTAAGCTTCAATAAAGAATACCCTAATCATGGTTGCTGCCACCACGGCAAAAATAATTGCATCAGCCCATTCACGATTTTTTGATTTAATATATTTGTGTTGTTGCTTAAATTCTTCGGTCGCAGACTCGCCCAAATATTTTACACCTTTATCAAATCCCCATAATGGCAAAACAACGAATGAAAGGATAACAGTTGCAGCATGCTCCCAAAATTTGAACTTACCAAAACACTTTACAAAATCTATAGTTACACCTATAGCAACAAAAAAGTTAACAACGGGAATAAAGTAAAGAATAACCCACCAAGCTGGTCTTCCTGTTATTTTTAACATTACCCAAAAACTATAAATTGGCACTAACGCTTCCCAACCAGGTTTACCCGCCTTTTCGAAAAGTTTCCAAAGACCTATATATTGTAAAATTACTACCGGAGCTAAAAAAATTAATACCCCAAAAAGATGTGCTAATTCCATTTATTTAAATGTATATGTTTAGTTCTATTCAAAAATATCAGTAATGCTGAAAAATCCTTTTTTATCTTTCAACCATTCTGCCGCCACAACCGCACCTAAAGCAAAACCAGCCCTATTATGCGCAGTGTGTTTAATTTCTATTTCATCTACCTCGCTACTGTAAATTACAGTGTGTGTACCTGGAATATTTTCTATCCTATGCGATTCTATCAGTAATTGTTCTGCTTTCGGAAACAATTCAACATCAGTTCCTACCACTTCGTTTAACCACTCTTGTTTTCTGTCCAGGTTGTCTACAATCCCTTCTGCAAGAGTAATGGCTGTACCACTTGGTGCATCCAGTTTTTGTGTATGGTGAATTTCTTCAACCTGAACTTCGTAGGCAGGATAATTATTCATCAGCTTGGCCAAAGTTTGATTAAGCTTAAAGAATAAATTTACGCCAATACTAAAGTTAGACCCATAAAGCAATGTATTGTTACTGCTGTTGCAATCGTTTTTCACTTCTTGAAGTTTGCCGTACCAACCGGTTGTACCTACTACTATTGGCACATTAGCATCAAAACAGGCGTCGATATTTTTTAAAACCGAATCAGGTGTGCTAAAATCGATAGCCACATCAGCCGATTTTAAATTTTGTCTGGTTAAATCTTCCTGATTATCGATCGTTATTTTTAAAACAATTTCGTGGCCACGTTCCACAGCAAATTTCTCGATAATCTGCCCCATTTTACCATATCCTAAAAGCGCAAGTTTCATCTGTTTATTTTTAGTTTTAATTGTGATAAAGCGATCAGATTTTTCACCAATGTAGATATTTTTAACGGTGTTCAAGAAGGCTTGAGCCATTTATTCATCACATTGTAGTTTGAAAAACTATGATGGTTTCATCTGTTTATATTTTTCAGTTTCTATTCTTATTTTTTGTTACTTTTTGTCCTTAACCTTCGCCGTTAATTAGCAAATCATCACGATTTCAATTGCTTATCCTATATTAAGTATCATGATGGTTTTCTGTATTAAAATGTTAGTGATAATTTTAACGCAGGCGTTGCATTGAAACCATACATCGAATTGGTATTAATCATGGATGGCATTACCTTAAAAGAAAGGTTATCATCAATATTGAAGAAATGTAATCGTGCTGCAACATAGGCGTCTACTATATTGGCGAAATAAACCAAGCCGTAAGAGAACAATACAATCTGTTTATTTCTTCTGTAGGTATCTTTACGCTGGGTTATACCTGAAGTAGAATAACGGCTACCAAAAGGGCCGTTAGGATCAGGCTGATCGCTATGCGAGTCGCGATACTGCAATTCTGTTAATGCTAAATTGTATTGTTTGCTACTTTCGATGTACGACATGGTAAGTACAGTTACACCACCATAAATAGCCGCAATTTTGCCACCGGTATATAACTTTTGAAAAAACTGGCTTTTTCCTGCTCTTGTACCATAACCATCGTTAAGCAACTGCATATTGTACAATTGGCCCCAGCCTGGTATTATCATCGATCTAAAAACAGCTTTTCTACCAGCAATCTTACCTGGATTAACGTATTTGGCTTTCATCGAATCCTTTCTGGTCATCGGTTTTTTAGCCGCAGTATCTAACGATTTAGATAATTTAATTTTCGAAGTATCAACAGGTTTTAATACCGTATCCTTAACCTGTGCCGAGGCTAAGTTTACAAGAAAAAATGTAAATGCAGCAACCAGTATTAAAAGCTTAGTCTTTTGCATTACCAGTCTAATAACTCTAAAATTCGGTTTAAGTCGTCATCGCTCATAAAGGGAATTTCTATTGCTCCTTTACCGTTCTGGCTAACTTTTAACTTTACGCGGGTAGCAAATTTAGAAGCCAAATCATCCTGCAATTTTTGATATTGAAAAGAAACAGCTTTTTCTTTCGATTTTTCGCTAGCTTTTAAAGGTACATGTTGCAGATTGCGCACAAGCTCCTCTACCTTACGTACAGATAATCCTTTTTCTAAAATTTCCTGGTGAATAAACAATTGTTTGTCAACACCATCAACATTAATTAAGGCTCTTGCGTGCCCCATGCTAATTTTCTGATCGCGGATGGAGGCCTGAATAGCTGGCGGAAGTTTTAACAAACGCAGGTAATTGGTAACCGTGGTACGGTTTTTACCTACACGTTCGCCTAATTGTTCTTGTTTTAAGCCTACCTCATCAATCATCCGCTGGAAACTCAACGCCACTTCAATGGCATTTAAATTTTCTCGCTGAATATTTTCGATCAAGGCCATTTCCAACATCTGCTGGTCGTTGGCACTACGGATGTAAGCAGGAATCTGTGTTAAGCCAGCTAGTTTCGAAGCCCTGAACCTACGCTCGCCCGAAATGAGCTGGTATTTATTTGCAGCTAGTTTTCTAACTGTAATGGGTTGTATTAAACCTTGTACTTTTATCGAATCGGCAAGCTCGTTTAAAGCTACCTGGTCAAATTCGGTACGGGGCTGGTACGGATTGGTTTCAACTTCAGTTAAACTTACGTGACTGATATTGCCAATCTGCTCGGTTTCGCTAACAGCATTTACCTGCTGCTTCGGCGGATGAGCAGATTCGCTATCATCTAAAAGCGCACTTAACCCTCTTCCTAAACCTGTTTTTCGCTGAAAAGATGTCATCTATAATTTATAAAGTTGCTGTTCCTATGTTTTCTTCTTCCTTTAAAAGGCCGTTTTTCTTTACAATTTCGCGGGCAAGGTTAAGGTAGTTAATGGCACCTTTACAATTCGCATCATGCATAATTACCGAAACGCCATAACTAGGCGCTTCACTTAAACGTGTATTACGCTGAATAATGGTATCGAAAACCAGTTCGTGGAAATGTGTTTTCACCTCTTCTACCACCTGGTTCGATAAACGCAAACGTACATCGTACATGGTAAGTAAAATACCTTCAATTTCCAGATTAGGGTTTAAACGGTTCTGAACGATTTTTATGGTGTTTAACAACTTACCCAAACCTTCTAGTGCAAAATACTCACACTGAACAGGAATAATAACCGAATCGGCAGCTGTTAAAGCATTAATGGTGATTAAACCTAAAGACGGTGAACAATCGATAATGATAAAATCATACTGATCTTTGATTTTCTCTAAAACCGCTTTCATTTTATACTCACGGTTGTTCAGGTTAATCATCTCAATTTCTGCACCAACCAGATCAATGTGGGCAGGTAATAAATCTAAATTCGGTGTATCCGTTTTTTGGATGGCCAATAAAGGATCAATGTCATTAATGATACACTCGTAAATACTATCTTTAATGTTCCGGGGGTCGAAACCGATACCTGAAGTCGAATTTGCCTGAGGATCAGCATCTACCAGTAAAGTTTTATATTCTAGTACGGCCAAACTCGCAGCCAGGTTTATAGATGAAGTTGTTTTACCAACACCACCTTTTTGATTTGCTAATGCAATAATTTTGCTCATCTATGTATCCGAAATTTACTTAACGTTTATTTGGGCTGTGTTATTTATGCGTTTTAATTGGCAAAAAGTTCTATTTTTGCGTTGTTTACGGCCTTTTTCACAATCAGCTAAGATACAAACTATATGGCAATTTTAGCAAGAAGCGTATTTGGGTTTTACACATCTTATTAACAATTATCCATGATCACAATTATAGCCGCTACCAACAGGCCCAATAGCAATACGCTAAAAGTTGCTAAATATTACCAAAGGCAACTAAAAGAAAAAGGAGTCGATGCCAATTTGTTCAGCCTGGAGCACCTGCCTATAGATGTTTTGAATACGGATATGTATGGCAAAAGATCGGAAGCTTTTCAAGAAATCCAGAACATGATCAATAACACCGAAAAGTTTTTGTTTATCATGCCAGAATACAATGGAAGCTACCCAGGTGTACTAAAAGTGTTAATAGATGCCAGTAATTTCCCTGATAGTTTTTATGATAAAAAGGCTGCTTTAGTTGGAATTTCTTCTGGTAAATATGGCAATATCCGCGGGGTAGATCATTTTACAGGCGTTTGCCATTATATCCACCTCCATATTTTACCCTTACGTTTGCATATTCCTAGTATTAAAACAGAGTTAGATGCCGAAGGCAATTTCAATCATCCGGATACTATCAAGTTTACCAACGAGCAGATAGAAAAATTTATCAAATTCTAATCTTACGCTAAATACTTCCAAATCTACTTTCCTAAAAAATTCATTTCTACAAAAACTTCTTTGCTTTCGGAAAGCAAAACCTGTGCTCCATAGGTAGGTTTGTCCCTGTCTTCCGCTCATACACCTGCAGGCCTTAATCACAGGCCGGTACCCGCTTCAACCAGGTTTAAAAACAAAGGAACTGCCGTGACCTTAAAATCTTTTTTTAAGATTAATTTTCATTTTCTGCGCTCTGCAACCCAAATATTATTACCAGACGGGCCACCTAAACTTGATGGAAGCGACACGCAGTAAAGCGGACAGCTGCTGTCTTCAAAAAAAATAAAACGCTATTCTTCTTTTGAAAAGCAAAGCCTGTGTTTCATATTAGCGTCACTCCTGCTTTCTGTTGCAAGTCCTTGCTGCGCTGTGGGCTTTCCACGTCAATCAGGTTTAGAAACACAAAACAGCACTTTGAACTCTAAAAAATCACAATTTCATTTTGATAAAAACCCTTCCAAAATGAAAAGGTTTTTTTTGCTTAACATAATTACAAAAATACCCTATAAACCTAAAAAACAACAACTTAAATAACAATTCAATCTACTGGCATAGCTATTGACTATAGGCTAAACAGATGCTATTTATTTAACCTTTGTTATATAATTTAGTTAATCAGGAAACAAATTTAATTATAACCTATTTTTATCACAAAAAAGAGAGAAATTGCTTTACATTACTTTGCGAAAATCTCTCCGCCCTTTGCAGTTAAACTAAAAAGTCATGAAAATAAAAACCAAGCTCCGCCTCGGATTCGGCTTTCTCTTTATCATCGTTTTATCCTTCGGATTAATTGCGCTCTTTTACTTAAATGAGCTTTCCGATAAATCGAAGGTAATTCTTAAAGACAATTACAAATCATTGAAATATGTTGCTGCCATGCGCAATGTAATCGACCTGAACCAGTTTCCATTAAGCCGTACGCCACTAACAATATTTACCGAAAACCTAAAAAATGAAGGGTTAAACATTACCGAACCCGGCGAAAAGATGGCTTTCCAGAAATTAGAAGTAGCTTTTAACGTGCTGAACAACTCACAATCGTTGGCCATTAAAGAAAATAGCATCAAAAATTTACGTATAGCGCTGCGAAATATAGAAGAATTGAATATGAAGGCCATTTATGATAAAAATGAATTGGCTAACAAAACCTCATCGAGGGCAAATCTCTACATCATAATTGCGGCTACCTTGAGTTTTATTATTCTCTTTACCTTCATTGTAAACTTCCCGGGTTTTGTAGCTAACCCCCTTGCCGAATTTAGTGCGGCTATTAAGCAGATCAGCCGTAAAAATTATAAACAACGCTTACATTTCGAAAACGAGGATGAGTTTACAGAACTGGCAAACTCCTTTAACGGAATGGTGGTTAAATTAAATGAATGGGAAAACAGCAACTTATCTAAAATTAAATCTGAAAAGTCGCGTATTGAAGCCATTATTGCGCAAATGCAGGATGCCATAATCGGCCTAAATGAAAAAGGAGAGGTACTTTTTCTAAATCATCTGGCTGCAAAACTAATGAACCTGGATGAAGATAAGGTTATTGGTCAGAACGTGGCCGAGCTCATGCAAAAAAACGAGTTACTTAAACGGATCATTAAACCCGAAACAGATGATAATACCTTAAAAATTTATGCTGATGATAAAGAATCTTATTTCCTGTTGGAAAATCGCGAAATCATCATCCCAAATTATGAAGAGCAGGATGAAAACACATTAATTGTTTCTTCTAAATCTGCCGGAAGCGTTTACACGTTAAAAAATATTACGCAATTTAAAGAGCTCGATGAAGCCAAAACAAATTTTATCGCAACGGTTTCGCACGAGTTAAAAACACCCCTATCATCCATCAAAATGAGCTTGAAATTGCTTAACGATGAGCGTGTGGGCACTATGAACGAAGAACAACATGAGCTGCTCAATCACATCAAAGAAGATAGCGACAGGCTGCTAAAAATTACCAGTGAGCTTTTAGATCTCTCGCAGGTAGAAACCGGTAATTTAAAGCTCACTTTTGCCATCACCAAACCCGAAGAAATTGTGCACTATGCAATTGATGCCGTTAAGTTTCAGGCTGAACAAAAATCAATTCAACTGGTACTTAACTGCAATCAGAACTTACCGAATGTGAATGCCGATATACAGAAAACCGCCTGGGTACTGGTTAACTTCTTATCTAATGCTTTACGATACAGTTCCGAAAAATCGAAAGTAATTATCGATGTTTTGCAAAAAGACAATTTTATTGAATTCTCTGTCCGCGATTTTGGAAAAGGCATTGAGGAAAAGTACCAAAAAAGATTATTCGACAGGTATTTTCAAGTACCAACCGATGGACAGAATAAATCGGGCTCGGGATTAGGCCTCGCCATTTCTAAAGATTTTATCGAAGCCGAAAATGGAAAAATATGGGTAATTAGTGCCATTGGTGAAGGGAGCAAGTTTTGTTTTAGTTTACCTGTTGTCGTTTAAGTTTCGCTATTTTACCGCAAAGAATGCTAAGTTTTTGGCAAAAAGACGCAGAGTGAAGTGTCCCTGTCTGAGTAGAGTCGAAGACTGACCACAGTGAGCGCGGAGAAAATAAGTAAGGTGGGAAATGGACGATAGAAAACGGTAACGCCAAACGCCTACACAATATAAGGCTCCATTTCCTTATCAATACTTTTACGCAATTCCATTAATTTAATGGCATAGCCATGCATGGCAATTTCTTTTTCGCTTTTTGGCTTAAAAGCTGGAATCGCCTTCGGTTGTCCATCGTCATCTACTGCAACAAAAACAATAATACAGTGTGTGTTCTTAACAAAATCGGTTTGCCCTACTGGTTTAGAAAAAGCATCAACAGCAATATGCATACTGGTTTTACCCGTATAAATAATGCGCGCATCCATTTTAACCAAATGACCGATATGAACCGGGTGAAAAAATCTGATACCACCAACATAAACGGTTACACAATAACTTTGGCTCCACTGTAAGGCACAGGCAAAAGCAGCCTGATCAATCCACTTCATCATCATGCCACCATGTACCTTACCTCCATAGTTAACATCAGAAGGTTCGCTTAGAAATTGAAGTTCGATATGGTTTTTGGTTCTGGGCATGGTAATAATTGTTGAAATTGCTTGGCTTTAATGTCTTTGCTAAGATATTATAAAATAAGATATTTTCATACGATCAGCTGTTATGATCTGTTTGGGAAAGAACTCTCCTATCTATCGCCATCCTAAGTTCATCTCAGGATCTGACCAACATGATGGATACTGAAATAAATTCAGTATGACTAACGGAGAGAGAAAATGCCCCGACTGATAGATAACTTGGTGTCAGTTGGTAACAACCGACACCAATTGATTAAATTATTTCGCTATAATACTAATTGCATATCCTCCACCCGGTGCGCAATATTGAGTCAATTTAGTTTTATTGGTTACTTCCATTTTGCGTATGGTATAAGCTTTTGGATTGGTTTCATAATTTGCATCCTTAGCGTCAGCATAAATAGTTGCCGTATATTTTTTACCAGGGTCCAAGAAGTTAAAATCGATTTTAGATGTCCGCGCCACCTCATCATTGGTACGGCCAACAAACCAGTTGTTTTTGCCCTTGGCTTTACGTGCAAAAGTGATGTAATCACCAGGCTCTGCTTCTAAAACTTTGGTATCATCCCAATCTACAGCAACATCTTTAATAAACTGAAAAGCATCCATATACTTGTTATAAGTTTCTGGCAAATCGGCAGCCATTTGTAAAGGACTATACATTGTTACATAAAGTGCCAACTGGCGAGCTAAGGTACTGTGCACAAATGAAGTATTTTCGGGATTATAAACACTCACTTTAGTTTCGAAAATACCTGGGGTATAATCCATCGGCCCGCCAATTAAACGGGTAAATGGTAAAATGGTGGTATGATCTGCATTATTGCCACCAAATGCTTCATATTCAGTTCCCCTAGCCGATTCGTTTCCGATTAAATTTGGATAGGTACGTGCTAAGCCAGTAGGGCGAACAGCCTCATGTGCATTCACCATAATTTTATATTCAGCTGCTTTTTGGATGGCATATAGGTAATGATTGTTTAACCATTGTCCATAGTGATGTTCTCCCCTTGGAATCATGTTGCCTACATAACCACTTTTAACAGCATCGTAACCATTGGCTTTCATAAATTTATACGCTGTATCTAAATGACGCTCATAATTACGTACCGACGAAGAAGTTTCGTGGTGCATAATCATTTTTATGCCCTTACTTGCCGCATATCGGTGCAGTTCTTTTACATCAAAATCAGGGTAAGGCGTTACAAAGTCAAACACATAATCTTTTGTTTTACCAAACCAGTCTTCCCAACCCTCGTTCCAGCCTTCAACCAAAACCGCATCTAAACCATTTTTAGCGGCAAAATCGATGTATTCTTTTACGTGTGCGGTATTTGCAGCGTGTTTTCCGTTCGGTTTTGTTTTGGCATAATCGGTTACACCCAATTGTACACTAGTTAAATCGTTATAGGCCCAGGTACTTTTTCCGGTAATCATTTCCCACCAAACGCCAACGTATTTGGTTGGTTTTATCCACGATACATCTTTAAATTTGGTTGGTTCGTTTAAATTATAGGTTAATTTTGAGGTCAAGATATCAGCAGCTTTATCGCTTACAATAATGGTTCTCCAAGGCGATAAACATGGCGCCTGCATATAACCTTTATCACCAACTGCATCAGGCGTTAACCAAGATTCTAAAACCATGTTTTTATCATCAAGGTTTAACGACATTAAAGAGTAGTTGATGAGTGCTGCTTCATGGATATTAATGTACAAACCATCTTTACTCTTCATCATCAAAGGTGTTTGTAAGCCTGTTGGCGAAAAAGTAGTTTGCGATGCATTTGGCGTTATAGCGGCTTTCATTTTGCCACGAACTTCTGACAAATTTGAAGTCACTGTGCTGTATTCCTGTGTATCATAATCGCCTGGAAGCCAAAATGCTTTATGGTCGCCAGCTAAGGCAAACTGGGTTTTCTCTTCTTTGATTACAAAATAATCTAAGTTTTTCTGCTCCGGAAATTCATACCTAAAGCCCAAACCATCGTTAAATAAACGCAGGCGGACAACAATATAACGGTTCGTTTCTTTTTGGGTTAGGGTTACAGCCAGTTCGTTATAATGGTTTACGACTTCTTTAACCTCGCCCCAAACTGGTTTCCAGGTTTCGTTAAAGGTGCTGGTTTTGGTATCGGTGATGGAGAAACCGTCCATTAAAGATTTGCCGTCTTTAAGTTCCAAACCTAATTTACTCGTTTTAATTACATCTTTGCCCTTATACTTTAAGCTATAAGTTGGCACACCACCATCAGCCAAAGCAAAACTGGCTATCAGATTGCCATCCGGCGATTTCAAATTCTCTTCGGGAACGTTCCCGAAAGCATCCCCAAAAAATAGCAAAGCGCATATTAAAGCAAGGATTTTAGAGCGGTTAAAGGATTGGTTAGGTTTCTTATTCATGTTATCATTTATTTTTTGTTGTTACTATTAAATATATTAGAACTTGCAGGTTTTGGTTAGTTCAGATATTAATCCGGTTAAAAAAATTGTTCAGCCCCGCAGGTTTTGGAAACCTGCGGGGGCTGAACGAAAATAAATTATTCTAAAAGCAAGGTATCATCATCCTCATCGGTTAAGCTCAACTGCACACTATCGCTACCTGCAATACCCTCTATTGAACCACGGATATGCGTGGCGTTTAACAACACTTTCTCCAATTGTTTTTCACGTGCTTTCCATAAACGTTCCATCGCATCACGTTCTCGTTGTATGGATAGTTTCATACTCATAAAACCTTCTCTTATAGCTTTCCATTGCTCAGAAAACTCTGCCCCCATTAAATAATCGTATAACATGTGCATTTTTTCGCCGCGGTTTTCCTGCGATTTTACTGCACCTGCCAAACGCAAAATACCTTCGCGCAGCACGTAGGCTACAGCATTTACTTCTTCGAAAGAACAGATCCAAACCCCATCACGCTGCCCGAAACAATCCATGCCCTTTGGATAACACTGACTTACAATTACTGCTACATCAATGCCCATACTGCGCATATCTTTCTTCAGTTTTTCGATCCAGTCGCCACCAAAATCTTTGGTACGCTTACTTTCGTAAATAATTTTACCGCATTCCTGCCCAAATTGATTACGCACTACCTGTACACAATCTGCCCCACGCACACCTTTGCCAACTTCTTCAATTAAATCGAAAGGATAATTGCTACGGAGCAATTCTTCCAAGATCAACTCCTGCACCTCGCCCTGCAATTGCATACTACCCTGCTCGGCTTTGCGTTTCATCTCTTCGGCCAATTTTTTCTGGTCGTCGAGCTGTTTTTCTAATTCCTTTAAACGTAATTGATGTTCAGTATCTTTAATGCTATTCTTTTCTGCCTCTTGTTTACGGATCTGTTCTACCAGCTCATTACGCTGTTCTTGCATTTTACGTTGAAAAGCAAGTTCCATTTCTTCTTCCTTCACTTTAAGACTTTCTTCACGGCGTAAAAATTCCAGCTCTTTTTCACGGGCTAACTTTAGTTTTTCAGCATTATCTTTCGCATTACCTTCCAGTATTTGCAGTTTAGTTTCAAAATCAGCCGAAATACTTTTACGCAAGTTTTCCTCCAGATTATCTTTAAGCTTGGCTTTCTCTTCGGCAAGTTTAGCCTCAAAAGCTTTCAGCTGCTGCTGTTTTTCAGACTCAAAAACCTGCAGCTTACGTTGATATTCTTCATCTTTCTGCCTTGCATAAGCAGCCGCTTTCTCACGTAACTCTTTCTTATAATCTTCGGCCATGGCTTCTTCCATCGGAAAAACATGGGCACAGTTGGGGCATTTTATTTCGGTAGGCATTGATTATTATTTTGGCCACCAAGGCGCAAAGCACGCCAAGGTTTTTTATTGGTAAAGATATTAAAGCTTTTTATGAATGTACAAACGAGTTTTACACCATTATCATTAAAGTACTTTCGACCTAATTTCGTGACCAGCGGCCAAAATTTTGCTTACCGGGCATTTTGCCGCAATTTCTTCCAGTCTGATTTTTTGTTCTTCGGTCAGTATTCCAGTACATACAATTTCTTCAAAAAATATAGTTTCTCCATTTTCGGTATCAATGTTTACTTCTACCTCAATCTTATCAATAGGCCATGCTTTTCTATCGGCATACATTCTTAGGGTAATGGCTACACACGATGCTAAAGAAGCCATTAATAATCCTTTAGGGGCAAAACCTTTATGTGTTCCGCCTAGTTCTAAAGGTTCGTCTACTATAATATCATGAGAACCGTTGCTTACCGAACACGCATAATGCTCCTTGTTTATTGTTGCTTTTACCATGTAAATTAATTTTAGTATCCCAAATATTGTGCTTTAACTTTAAACTTAGGTAAAAGTCTGGTCTTTTTTTAAAAATGAATGAAGCTACTTTAGCAAAAAACTATTGCCGCTGTTCCCTAAAGCAAAAAACATCAAACATTATTACAGGCGAATTGTTCCATTATAAAATCACATGATCATGAAGTACAAAAAGTTAATTGGAAAATATTTAACGCACAAATCGAAAAATAATGCCCAGGTAGCGCTTGCTTTGGTGGCTGGCCTGGCGGCAGGTGCAGTGATTAGTATTTTATTTGCCCCTGATAGTGGTGCAGGTACCCGTGGAAAAATTGCAGGTGGGGCCAGGAACCTGAGATACGGATTCCAGGATAAATATAACCTTTTAAAAGAAAAGGTATTCGGTGTGGAAGCCATTGAAGAAGATATTACCGCACATGAAGTGCCACACTTTAAACATAAAGTAGCAAAGAAACGTAATTCGGATGTGCAAGAGATTTTAGAAAATGCACACGAAAACGGCCAGGTACAGGAAGGGCAAGGATAAAAAATATAAGAAGATTAATAGGTTATTGGCATGTATTAATTCCGTTAAACAATTTCTTAGTTTTACAGGATAATATCTGTATATGATTTTTATCCTCTCGAAGATTTTGATTTTCGTTATTAAACCCATAGTGTGGATTTTTGTGCTTTTGATTTTTGCAATAGCATCAAAACAAGCTAAACAAAGAAAAAGATATTTAATCTGTGCCTTAATTGTTTTCTTCCTCTTCTCTAATGGCTTTATTGTTGGAAAAATAATAAACAGTTACGAAGCCAGCTATCCAAAAGCAGCAAAATACGACATTGGAATAATTCTTGGAGGTTTTTCGGGTTTAAATAAACGAAATAATGAGATTGCTTTTAATTGGGCAGGTGATAGATTTTTCCAAGCCATAGCACTATACAAAAAAGGCCAGATTAAACAGCTATTGCTTAGCAGTGGAAATTCAAATTTAATAGACCGACAGGTAAAAGAAGCCGATTTAGCCATTAAATACTTAAAATTGATTGGTATTCCTGACTCTGCAATTCTGATTGAAAACCAAAGCAGAAATACCATCGAAAATGCCAGGTACAGTTTGGCCCTCATCGCAAAAAGGAACCCTAAAGCTAAAGTTCTGGTAATTACCAGTGCCTGGCACATCCCAAGAGCAAAATTAATTTTTGATAAACAAACTAAGCAGAAAATTGAATATTACCCAACCAATTTTTCAGGAAATACGGAATTTAAATTAGGAGATTTTATCATCCCAAATGCCAGCGCATTAGGCACATGGGAATTATTATTTAAAGAATGGATGGGCTTAATTGTAGATCGTGTTAGAGGTTAATCGGTTAACTGATTAATCGTGAACCTTGTAACCTGGCTATGGTAAACAAGCCATGGTTAACTAGACCCGACAGGAGCGGGCATCCCGATTTAAGCCCTATGAAATGTTGCCCTTTCATTTCCTAAAGAGAAAAAACATTAATAATTAGGAAATGGTTGGTTCTGCGCTTCTAGCAAATCCTGTCCCGCTTTTGGTACGAGTTCCGATGAAGGATCGGAAACTCTTCCCGACAATCGGGTTTATTTAACCTAGCTAGTGAAATCGGGAGAAATTTTTCATCGGCCAAAATTGACAATTAGCCGATTTAAACAAATTATACAATTAACCAGTATTATTATCCTTCAATCGCTTTCCAAAGCATATCCTTCAGTTCTAAAATATTTTTTTCAGCTACTGACGAAATAAATATAGATGGAATATTTGGCAGGTCCTGCTTCATTTCTTCCATCAGTTCTTCATCAAGCATATCTGATTTGGTAATGGCTAAAACATGGGGTTTTTGCATCAATTCAGGATTGTAAGATTCTAATTCACTTTTAAGAATTTCGTATTCTTCTTTGATAGAGCGACTTGTATCGGCCGGAACCATGAACAATAGCACCGAATTACGCTCGATATGACGCAGGAAACGGTAACCTAAACCTTTACCTTTTGATGCACCTTCGATAATTCCAGGGATATCGGCCATTACAAAAGATTTTCCACCTCTGTAACTTACAATACCCAGATTGGGAACAATAGTAGTAAATGGATAATCGGCAATTTCTGGCTTAGCAGCCGAAACTACTGAAAGTAAAGTAGATTTTCCTGCATTTGGGAAGCCAACCAAACCAACATCAGCTAAAACTTTTAACTCTAAAATGTTCCAAACCTCTTGTCCCTGCTCACCTGGTTGTGCAAAACGTGGTGTTTGTTGAACAGAATTTTTAAAATGTGCATTACCCAAACCACCGCGGCCGCCAGCTGTTAAAATCTTCGTTTCGCCATCTTTGGTAATTTCGAAAAGGATTTCTCCGGTTTCAGCATCTTTGGCAATGGTACCAAGCGGAACTTCTAAAATTTCATCCTTACCTTGCTTACCGAATTTATGGGAACTACCACCCGCACCACCATCTTCTGCAATAATATGCTTACGGTATTTAAGGTGTAATAATGTCCAGATATGAATACTGCCTTTAACGATAATGTGGCCACCGCGACCACCATCACCACCGTCAGGGCCACCCATTGACGTTAAAATATCACGATGCAAATGTGCCGAACCTGCCCCGCCCTTACCAGAACGGCAACAAATTTTTACATAATCTACGAAATTCGAACCCTGTGACATATTTTAATATTGAAATGTTAATACTGGAACGTTGAAACAACAATTCCTTTAAAATTAAAGAGTTATAACGTTTTAACATTATAACTCTTTGTATGTTTTTGAAATATGATCCGGATAATAAAATTAATCCAAATCCAATTTACTAGATACTTATTTGAACTTTACACTTTATATTGATCAATTACAGCGCAAAGATCGTTATATACTGTTTCTATTTCACCAATTCCATTAACTTTATTCAACTTTCCTTGCTCTTCATAATAAGGCAATACGTGGATGGTTTTATCAAAGTATTCTGAAATCCGTTTTTTCAATTTTTCAGCGTCATCATCAGGGCGACCACTGGTTTTATGACGTTCAGCAATACGTTTTGTTAATTCGTCCTGATCTACATCTAAAGCAATAACGCCTGCTATTTTACTGCCTTTACGCTCTAAAAATAAATCAAGCTCAACTGCTTGCGGAACGGTACGCGGAAACCCATCAAACACAAACCCCTTAGCATCAGGATTTTTATCCACCTCTTCTTCAAGCATGGCAATTGTAATGGCATCAGGAACCAATTCCCCATCAGCTAACAATTGACTTACTTTTTTTCCTAATTCGGTTTCTCCTTTAACGTGTGCTCTAAAAAGATCGCCTGTTGAAACGTGTACCAACTGATATTTTGCAATCAGCTTTTCAGATTGGGTGCCTTTACCCGCCCCTGGAGGGCCAAAGAGAACTAAATTAAGCATTCAAGTTGTTTAGGTTGTCTTCAAAAATTAAAAAAGCCTTATTCCTATGGCTCTGTTAAAAGTAATATTCAAATCACTGATTAATAGGATTAGACATTGCTTACTTTCGAGGCTGCAAATATATAATTATTAATTTAGATGCCATTTAAAATTGATAATTTATTTAAAAAAGGACTATTTTAATGACATTTATCTTATTCTAAGAAGAATCTTGTGCCATTTTTATATTTAACAGAATTTTCTTCAAATAATCGTAAACCTGGCCAAACAATTTCTTTTACAAATGTCTCCTCCCACTCAGCAGGCAATAAATCATTCAACCCTTTTTTGGTGACATTTGAAAAACAGCCAGAATATCCAGACCGCCAAATTCGCTAACAGCTGCATCTATAATTTATTCGTGTTAGTAAAAGATAGCTATTTGACACAACCTTTCCTTTAAAACCATTTACCAAAATAGCTTGTTATTTAGGCGACAGCCCATAATCAGGTGAGTTGGCATTTTCGGAGAGATTTACTTTTACAGGAGAACGGGAGGAAATTGTTTCAGCAACCGTTAAGGCCTGTGCAGCGATGCTGATAGATTATCTCGGTTCCATCTAAATTGAATAAGAAAAACCCGCAATTTTACAGCATTAAGATCTGCCATCAAGTAGTCCTTTTACCAACAATTTCCATTGGGGATAGGATAAACCCAGTTTTGCACTAAAACCAACAATAAGATTCCGCGCCCTGTCGATTAACTTTCCGTCATCAATGTTCGCCTGCTCGTTCCTGCCGTGTTCTTCTGCCGATACGGTAATTCTATTCCTGCGTATAATAAAGGTAGAAGTGGCATGATCTTTCAAAAAATGAGCAGTCTGTTTACCCTTGTTAAATGGTGATGAGCACGGACGGACACACATGCTGAGCATTTCGTGATCACCGCCATGCACCCTTTCGATTTCTTCAATCTTTACCCAATCAAACCCACCTCCCGATACCGGTCCAGGCCCAGGAATATCGATACGAATAAAATCTCCCTTTTGGGCTGAACGCATCACTTCCTTCCCATCAGGTGCAAAAATCTTAAAGTCTGAAAGCCCGGAGATTTTGCCCCACTCATTCACTGCAAGTAATCTTTTCGCAGCTGCTGAAAAAAATTCCTGAGCCTGACTGAGACTACTTAACTTACATTCTTCAACCACATCCATCTGGCTTCCGATAATCTGTTGAGGAACCAGATTGTTAAATAATTTTTCCATCGTCTCTTTCTTTATAGAACCATTTTCCTCTGCTTTTAGTTTAATTATTTACTAAAAACATTACGAGATCAGGATGCTTGCAAAAAAAGAGTAATTGATTAAACAACTATTAAATTATTAAGGCTCAATTAGTAAGCCAGGAACAGATAGCTTATGCCATGAATTTGGAGCGTTTTTAAATTTCCTGTATTTTTGTATTGAAAGCATAGTGCTAGGCAAGATCGATAAAAACAATTAAACCAAATGGAAATTCTAAGTTTCGTTATCGTGAAGGCCACACAAGAAAAAGGTTACATTCTTCCAGAAGATTTGGAAGTGGGAAAATCAATGGTTCAACATGACGACAGAACAGCTATCTATGATGATACTGAACTCGACTATGATGACCAGATGAACAATCTCAACGGGTTTATAAAATTGTAAAGATAAAATCGCTAAAAACCCTGCTGTTTGACAGCAGGGTTTTTTATAGTAAAGGCATAAGGGAGTACCACTTTAACTAACTATAGTAGCTACTTTGTGATAATCCTCATTTATAGGTCTATTTTAAATTATTGTTTTTTGAGATAGGTTTTATTACCATTCTTGTTAATGTAATATTTTCCGCCGCGAGGACCTGTTATTACTTGCTCTCCATTCGGACCTGATAGTGTTCTGTCTACCGTTGGTGTATAACTCTTTGTATTGGCAGAATTTTCAGCTTGTACCGCTGGGGCTACTTTTTCTTTGGCTGCACTGTAACGCTTATCTGGCGTACCATCTTTCTTAAGTTTTACACCGTCAGCATTTGGGCTTGGCGCGGCTTTGCTTGTAGCAGGAACTGCTTCTGTTTTGGGAGCATAACGTTTGTCGGGTGTGCCATCTTTTTTTAATCTCACTCCACTTGCATTTGGAGCTGCAGGAGCTGCTTCTGTTTTAGAAGCATAACGTTTATCAGGTGTGCCGTCTTTTTTTAGTCTTACTCCATTCGCATTTGGACTTGGTGAAGCTTTGCTTGTAGCCGGAGCTGCTTCTGTTTTAGAAGCATAGCGTTTATCAGGTGTGCCGTCTTTTTTTAGTCTTACTCCATTCGCATTTGGACTAGGTGCGGCTTTGCTTGTAGCAGGGGCTGCTTCTGTTTTAGAAGCATAACGTTTATCAGGCGTGCCATCTTTTTTTAGTTTAACGCCACTAGCTGATTCCGTTTCTTTTTTAGCATTAGCTTTAGTTCCCTTTTTAGCTTTTGCTGAACCTGACTGCGCAGGTATAGTAGTTTGAGCAAAACTCAGGTTTATATAAAAAACCATAATGACTACCAGTGAAAATAATTTTCTCATAACTTTTTGTTTTATATTAATGGTATGTTAATTTTCATCTCAAGCCCGTATCACGATATCAGTGATACAATTTACCAAATTTTCTTTACTATGGTAATAAAATCAAAAATATATTAATGTAGCTAATCTTTGTATGGTTGACGGCAATATGTGTCTTGTTCTGCTATAGCTTTCCAAACACAATAACATCAGTGTAAAGGAAGTCTATATCCAGTTCGGTACTCCGCCAGAGCCGAAGAACCTACCCTCAAGATCCATAAATAATACATTCGAAAAACGGGAATTTATTGATCTGGTGTTCGATTCAAACCTCTACTACGAAAATGGTATTTATCGAACACCCGGCATGGTGAATATTTCCCCTATTAAATACCTAAAAATGAGATAATTACAGGTTATGACAGTAAACAAAAAAGGGAAGATTTTTCAATCTTCCCTTTAGTGCACTCGTAGGGATTCGAACCCCAAACCTTCTCATCCGTAGTGAGATGCTCTATCCAATTGAGCTACGAATGCGTTTCCGTATCGTTAACGGACTGCAAAGGTATAACTTGATATTTTAATTTCCAATTAAATTTCAAAAAAATCTTAAAATAAATCCTTGCAGGATATGTTTTATGCGTTCAATGCATCATTAATAGCCTTGAAATCAGGCAGATCTTTTGCATTTTCCAAAACTTCAGCATAAGCAATTTTTCCTTCTTCATCGATTACAAAAGCTGCCCTTTTAGAAACACCCTTCAATCCGAAAACAAATTCTTCGTAAAAAGCACCATAAGCTGCAGATACTTCTTTGTTAAAATCAGACAATAACGGGAACTGGTAATTTTGCACTTCTTTAAATTTACCTAAGGAAAAAGGAGAATCTACAGAAATACCGATTACCTGTGCATCTATTCCTTCGTAATAACTGAAATTATCGCGCATGGTACATAACTGTTCTGTACATGTACCGGTAAAAGCCATCGGAAAAAAGTGGATAATAACTTTTTTACCCTTAAAACCAGAAAGAGAAACTTCTGTTAAATCAGAACTGTATAATTTAAAATCAGGGGCGGTATCGCCAATTTGTAATGCCATTATGTTTTTTAGTTAATGTGTATGTTAAATGGTTTAATTGCTTAATTATTTGTGACTCATGACTTAAGACTACCGACTCAAATCTATCTTTTCATCTGCTGATCTAAAATTGCCAAACCCTCTTCGAAACTATGGGATGGTAATCTAAATCTTTAATCGCTTTATCCAAAACGAAACCTGTTCTAATTGGTCGTTTAGCTGCCTGGTTTAAACCTGCAGAACTTATTTCATTAATGAATGATTGTTTAAGCCCCCAATAATCGGCAACTTTTCGCACTAAATCTGCAATACTCATGTAATCTTTACCCGATATGTGGTAAATTCCTTTTGCATTTTTTTCTACAGCTAATAAACAGGCTTCAGCTAAATCTTCGGCCAATGTGGGCATACGCCACTGATCGTTTACTACATTAATAGGTGATGCTTTTTCCAATGCACCTTTAGCCCAAAGTACAATGTTGCTACGGCTCATATCGCTGGTAATCCCATATACTAATATTGTTCTTAAGATCGCCCAGTTTGCTTTTGAATTTTGCAATAGCTCTTCTGCCAATACTTTCGATTCGCCGTAATAACTTACCGGATTAACGGCATCTTCTTCTTTATAAGGCCCGTTGGCGCCATCAAAAACAAAATCGGTACTTAAATGAATAAGCTGAATCTTTTTTTCTTCACATATTGATATTAGGGTTTGAACTGCATCTACATTTAGTTGGCGACAAAGTTCTTTATTGGCTTCGCAAGTATCAACATTGGTCATGGCTGCGGTGTGCACAATGGCATCAGGGCTGTATCTTTCAATAACTTCTCTAACCTGAACAGCATTCAAAATATCCATTTCTACATATTCATAACCATCCTTTACCGGGTAGCGGTTTACCCCTTTTGAAGTGGCCACCAATTTCAGCTTTCTTTCGGCAAGCACTTTTTCAGTTAATTTTTGCCCTAAAAGACCGTTGCTACCTGTTGTTAAAATGGTTTTCATATGCCTTATTTAGGGCACTAAATAAGGCATAAAAACCATGTTGAAAAAATTTATAATATATATTTAAAATTAAGTAAGAATAACTTAACTTTGCCAACCGAATTGGAGCCCCTGTAAACAGCTTTAATTCATTGACTGTAATAAATTTACTCACAACAGATATGCCTAACTTAGGAAAAATAGCACAAATTATCGGCCCAGTGGTTGACGTTAGCTTTGCTAATGATGCCCATCTACCTAAAATTTTTGATGCGTTAGAGATAACGAAAGAAAATGGACAGAAAATTGTTTTAGAAGTTCAACAACACTTAGGTGAAGACCGCGTACGTGCGATCTCGATGGACTCTACAGACGGTTTAGTTCGTGGAATGGACGTAGTTGATACTGGTGCTGCGATTAAAATGCCAGTTGGCGACCAAATTAAAGGTCGTTTATTTAATGTAGTTGGTGAAGCGATTGACGGTATCAACACAGTTGATAAAACAGACGGTCGCCCTATCCATGCAACTCCTCCTAAGTTCGAAGATTTATCTACTGAAACTGAGGTGCTTTTTACAGGTATCAAAGTAATCGATTTATTGGAGCCTTATGCAAAAGGTGGTAAAATTGGTTTATTCGGTGGTGCTGGTGTAGGTAAAACAGTATTAATTATGGAGTTGGTTAACAACATCGCTAAAGCTTATGCTGGTTTATCAGTATTCGCAGGTGTTGGCGAGCGTACTCGTGAGGGTAACGATTTACTTCGTGAGTTTATCGAATCAGGTGTAATCAACTATGGCGACGAATTCTTACACTCAATGGAAAAAGGTGGATGGGATTTGAAAGCTGTTGATACTGAAAAATTAAAAGAATCTAAAGCAACATTGGTTTTCGGACAAATGAACGAGCCTCCTGGTGCACGTGCACGTGTAGCATTATCAGGATTAACTGTTGCAGAATATTTCCGTGATGGTGATGGCGAAGGCGCTGGAAAAGACATCCTTTTCTTCGTTGATAACATCTTCCGTTTTACGCAGGCGGGTTCTGAGGTATCGGCTTTATTAGGTCGTATGCCATCAGCAGTAGGTTACCAACCAACCCTGGCAACTGAGATGGGTTTAATGCAAGAGCGTATTACTTCAACAAAACGCGGATCAATTACATCAGTACAAGCGGTATATGTACCGGCGGATGATTTAACTGACCCGGCTCCGGCAACAACTTTTGCCCACTTAGATGCAACTACGGTACTTTCGCGTAAAATTGCAGAGTTAGGTATTTATCCTGCAGTAGATCCATTAGATTCTACTTCACGTATCCTTTCTCCGGCTGTTTTAGGTGATGAACACTATAATACTGCACAACGTGTTAAAGAAACTTTACAACGTTATAAAGAATTACAGGATATCATCGCAATCTTAGGTATGGACGAATTATCTGAAGAAGATAAATTAGTTGTATCAAGAGCGCGTCGTGTTCAACGTTTCTTATCTCAACCTTTCCACGTAGCTGAGCAATTTACTGGCTTAAAAGGTGTATTGGTTGACATTAAAGATACCATCAAAGGATTTAATATGATCATGGATGGTGAAGTTGATGAGTACCCAGAAGCTGCATTTAACTTGGTTGGTAGCATTGAAGATGCAATCGAAAAAGGTAAAAAATTATTAGCAGAAGCGAACTAGTATCGAAATTTGAATATCAGGTATCAAGACTGAAAATGTAATCTTGATACTTGATATCAGCTACTTGATACTCAAATCTAAAAAAAATGAATTTAGAAATATTAACTCCAGACAAAAAAGTTTTCGAAGGTGAAGTAACAGCAGTTACGGTTCCTGGTACTTTAGGTTCTTTCCAGATTTTAAAAGACCACGCCCCTATCATCTCTACTTTAGAAGATGGAGAAGTTATTATAAAAGCAAATAAAGCCGATGAGCAACGCTTTTTTATTAAAGGCGGTGTGGTTGAAGCTATCCACAACAAAATTGTGGTTTTAGCCGAAGGTATCGCTTAGGTAAAACAATTAACTCATTTAGAAAGCCTTCTGATTTTGAAATCGGGAGGCTTTTTGTTTTATCTTTCTATTTAACAAACGCGCAAACAGCCACAGTAAATTCCCTATTCTTTTCATAATAGAGCATGTGGGAACCATCTATCTGCACTACCTTTTGATTCGAAAATCTGTAATTTTTATAATAATCCGGGCCAACTGCATGATCCTCCTTCCCAGTTATAATTAAAGCCGGAATGTTAATTTTACCGGTTAATAAAGCATAATCTCTAAAGTACTCAGGATAATGTTGAACCTTTGTACTATCTACCAACGGCATAAATAATGTCATTCCAAAATCCGATGTGCGCTTATAAGAACTTTCGATGCTATCCATTTTGATAATCGTATTTACATCATTGGCAATATATTTATAACCAAGGTGTGCTGTACTTAACTTTTTTCTAACCAGCGCCGCTTCATCCATTAATTTTTTAAAATCTGTTTCATTTATAGTAGTATCTTTTTTCAGCAACCGATATCCATATTCAATTTGTTCCTTAACCTGATTTGGGTTCATAAAATGGGCTATTGTATTCGCCATGATGATACCAGATAAATGTTCGGGATACTTCAGGGCGTAATTAATCGCCAGAATGCCACCAAATGAATGACTAAGTAAGTACACTTTTTCTACGCCCAATTTTATCCGCAGTTCTTCTATATCCCTCACAATCCGGTTTAAACTATAATCTTTGGCATTTTGCGAGTGGCCAGATCCTCTTTGATCCAGATAAACCATCGTTAGGCACTTCTCCAGGTTAGCGCCGCCCATTTTTTCAAATGAAAGAAAATCCTGGCCAGGGCCTCCATGCAAATAGATACAAACCGGCCCTTTTCCTGCCACCTTAACAGATAACTTCACAGTATCAGAAGTTAAAATCGTTTGATTGCCCACCTTAAGTCGGAGTGCCGAATCCGATGAAGAACAACTGCTAAATAATCCGGTTAAAAGGATCGAAAAGATATAAATGATTTTCATAGTTATTTTTCTGACAGTAAATTACGCAACTATTTCCAATAAGTAATAAATACATATAATACCAATTGTATACCTAAATTTAAGCAGCAATTTTTCTTTGCTTTTCAACATCAAAATAGCATCAAAATTTTCAATTTTCAGCGCACGCTAAGCCATTTTAGGCAGAAAAATAGAAAATTTATAATGCAAGCATAACAAACAGACCGTATACCGTTTTGATATTTGGTCTAAGGCTATCGGCATTAAATAACTAATACAACACTAATTACGAATAATATTCCGATTAAATATTAATTTAAAGAATAATATTCCGATTTAACTTTTTTATGATTTCTCTTGCATATTAATGAACCAAAAACTAAATTGGTTTTTATAAACAATAAGATAATAATGACCTTTCAGAGCAACACATTTTCTACCTACATTACTGCAAAAGCAGCTGGCAATGTAGTGCTCTTACCTGTCATTTTACTTAACCTTCTACTCCTAAACATTTTATGGGGTAATAAGCGGACGCAGTTTAAATAGATTTAAAAAAACTAAATATACCTAAAGCGTCCCGATACAAACGGGACGCTTTTTTTAAATAACAAAACACAGTATTATGAACTTTCAATGATTAAATAAATCAAAAAACAAATGAAACAATTATTTAATCATGGCAAGCGCCATCTGACTGATGAAAAAACAATAAAATAAACAGATGAAATACTATAATTCTAATACGATTATTTACCTTGATGGACAGTTTGAAAAGGCTGTAAATAGTAGCACTGATCTTTACGGGCAGTCGCTACACTACGGCTATGCTGCTTTCGAGGGTATTAGAGCCTATAAAACACATAACGGCAACCGCATTTTCAAAGCCGCTGCACATTTTGATCGCTTAGAGCGTTCTTGCCAGTTGGCAAATATTCCATTCCCCTGGGATAAACAAGAATTAATTGCTGCAACCTATAAGTTACTTCAGTTAAACAAGCTGAAAGATGCTTATATCCGCCCTTTGGTGTTTTGCCACCCAAACATGAAATTAAACGAACCAAGTGGCGTTTCGATCTTAATCTGTGCCTGGGAATGGGATGCATATTCTGGCAACAAATTGTTAAAATTAACCGTTTCTGACTACGAAAGGCCAAACCCTAAATCGATTCCAATGGAAGCGAAATTGAGTGGAAACTATGTTAATTCAATTTTAGCTACTACAGCAGCAAATATTAAAGGTTACGATGAAGCTTTGCTTTTAGATATGCATGGTTTTGTTGCCGAGGCATCGGGGGCAAATATCTTCCTCGAAAAAGACGGAAAATTATATACCCCATCTTTAGGGAACATTTTACCAGGCATTACACGCGCAACTGTAAAAGAACTTTGCACTGTTCTGGATATTGAATGTATTGAGAAAAAACTAACGATAGAAGATCTTAAGAATGCTGACAGTGCTTTCTTATGTGGAACGGCGACCGAAATAGCAGGTATTGCCTCAATCGACGATATTGTTTATCGTCCATTATGGAGAGAATCTATTGGTTATACCATACAACGTGCCTATAAAAACCTGGTGCTAGAAAAAGTAAATTACGAAGTGATTATATAGTCAGGAGTCCTGAAGTAAAAAAATAAAGAGAAAAGCAAGCAAAACAAATGACTGAAGAAATCAATCAGCACTACCCAAAAGCCTATCAACAAATTAATGGTGCAACAAAAGCATCAGGATTTGATATGGCATCTGATGTGTTGACCTGTTCTTTGCTCAGAACACTTGCTGCTACTAAACCTTCAGGTAAATTTCTGGAGCTTGGAACTGGTACAGGTTTGTCTACGTCGTGGATATTAGATGGCCTGGATGAGGCCAGTACATTAACCTCGATAGATAACGATGCTAAATTTTTGGCGATTGCGAAAGACTTTCTCGGCAGCGACGATCGTTTAACCTTGATTGATACCGATGGCGCCGAGTGGATTGAAAAAAATAAAGAAAAAAAATTCGATTACATATTTGCTGATACCTGGCATGGAAAATATTTGCTTTTGGACGAATCAATTGCCATGCTCAATAAAGGCGGCCTTTATATCATCGATGATATGTTGCCCCAGCAAAATTGGCCTGATGGTCATCAAGATAAAGCAATAAAATTGATCAAAGATTTGGAATCCCGTGATGATCTGCAAATAACCAAACAGGTTTGGGCAACGGGAATTGTAATCGGAGTAAAAAAATAAATAACATTAAAATAGTTCTTTACTTTTTTTAAATAGTTAGTATGTTTGTGATTCAAAGGCATGAATATAAACACAAACATTATTAGCAACTTAATTATTGTCATTTCTCAAAAGAGAGGTGGAAATCGTTGCGTATAATATAAAAAATATACCATATCGAACCGCCTCTTTAAAAAGAGGCGGTTTTTTTTTGCCTCAAAAAGAAATAATTGAAAAACAACAGCATACATACAATTTAAACAATGAGCGAATTAAACAAGTACAGTAAAACATTTACACAAGACCCTACACAACCGGCAGCCCAAGCTATGCTTTATGGAATCGGATTAACTGATGCTGATATGGCTAAAGCACAGGTCGGTATTGCAAGTATGGGTTACGATGGTAACACCTGCAATATGCACCTTAACGATCTTGCTAAAGATGTGAAAAAAGGGGTCTGGAATAATGATTTAGTGGGCTTGGTTTTTAACACTATTGGAGTAAGTGATGGAATGAGCAACGGTACGGATGGTATGCGTTACTCATTGGTAAGCCGCGATGTCATTGCTGATAGCATAGAAACCATTTGTGGCGGGCAATATTATGATGGCGTCATTTCCATCCCGGGCTGTGATAAAAATATGCCAGGTGCTATTATGGCCATGGCACGTCTAAATCGCCCATCAATTATGGTTTATGGCGGTACAATTGCCCCAGGCCATTACAAAGGCGAAGAATTGAATATTGTTTCTGCTTTCGAGGCATTAGGACAAAAAATCTGCGGTAATCTTTCTGATGAAGATTATCAGGGCATTATTAAACACACTTGTCCTGGTGCAGGAGCATGCGGTGGTATGTATACCGCAAATACCATGGCATCGGCAATTGAGGCCTTAGGTATGAGTTTACCATATTCCTCTTCAAATCCAGCTATAAGCCCAGAGAAAAAACAGGAATGTTTAGATGCTGGTAAATATATTAAGGTTTTACTGGAGAAAGATATTAAACCATCAGATATCATGACGCGAAAAGCATTCGAAAATGCCATCCGTTCGATTATCGTATTAGGTGGTAGCACCAATGCTGTTTTACACTTTATCGCCATGGGTAAAGCCATCGGCGTAGAAATTACGCAGGATGATTTCCAGAAAATGAGCGATGTAACTCCGGTACTTGCCGATTTTAAACCTAGCGGAAAATATTTAATGCAGGATTTACACCAATATGGTGGTATCCCTGCTGTACTAAAATATTTATTAAATGAAGGATTATTGCATGGCGATTGCTTAACCGTAACCGGAAAAACTATGGCTGAGAATTTAGCTGATGTGAAATCGATTATGGATTATGATCAGAAAATTGTTCAAAAATTAAGCGAACCCATCAAAGCAACAGGTCACTTGCAGATTCTTTACGGAAACCTTGCAGAAAAGGGTTCTGTAGCAAAAATCAGTGGTAAAGAAGGTGAAAAATTTGAAGGACCTGCTCGTGTTTTTGATGGTGAACATGATTTAATCGCTGGGATTTCGAGCGGCCGTGTTCAACCGGGTGACGTAATCGTAATTAAAAATTCTGGCCCGGTAGGTGCACCAGGTATGCCTGAAATGTTGAAACCAACTTCAGCCATTATTGGTGCTGGTTTAGGTAAATCGGTAGCTTTAATTACCGATGGTCGCTTCTCTGGAGGTACACACGGTTTCGTGGTTGGTCACATCACACCTGAATCTTACAAAGGCGGTTTAATAGGCCTGGTAGAAGACGAAGACCGGATTTTGATCGATGCTGTAAACAATATCATCAGCCTGCAAGTCAGCGAAGAAGTGATTGCTGAGCGTAGAAAAAGATATGTACAACCAGCATTAAAAGTAACAAAAGGTGTTTTATATAAATATGCTAAAACAGTATCGGATGCAGCAAGTGGTTGCGTAACCGACGAATACTAAAATCAAAAAATCATCCCCTCGATTAATTGATTACTAAAAAACAGATTATGCAAATAATTAAAAGTATTCAGAACAGGATTTATGAAATCAGGGGTGAAAGAGTAATGCTCGATTTTGATCTGGCATTGCTCTATGAAGTTGAAACTAAGGTATTAAATCAGGCAGTAAAGCGTAACATCAAGCGTTTTCCTGATGATTTTATGTTCAGGCTTACTCAGGTTGAATGGGAAAGTATCCGGTCACAAATTGTGACCGCATCGTCAGAAACGGTTGATCCATCATCACAAATTGTGATGATAAGTCAAAATAAGAGAAATGTGGGTATAACGCCTTATGCCTTTACAGAACAAGGGGTAGCCATGTTAAGCGGCGTTGTAAATAGCAACAAAGCCATTAATATGAACATTGCCATTATGAGAGCCTTTGTTGATGTTCGGAAAATTTTGCTAAAACAAAGCAACCTTAACGAACAATTGACAGAAATTAAAGAACGGATTGGCGAACATGATGTTCAGCTCAACGAGCTTTATGATGCAATGGAAAATTTAATAGACGAGAAAATTGCTCAATTAAAATGGAACGACAGACAAAGAATTGGGTTTAAAATTAAAGAATAGTAGAACCGCAAAAACATAACTATGGAAACTGCACAAGATACAATACAACAAAACGAGGCAAAAGCAGAAACCTCAAAAACCTTATTCAAAGGAACAGGCTCGCAGGTTTTGTTGAATGGATTAATTGAAGAAGGTGTAACCACCATTTTCGGTTATCCGGGAGGAGCAATCATGCCTATTTATGATGCTCTTTATGATTATGCTGATAAATTAGAACACATACTGGTTCGCCATGAGCAAGGTGGTATCCATGCTGCTCAGGGTTTTGCACGTGCAAGCGGCGAAGTTGGTGTTGTTTTTGCAACCAGCGGACCAGGCGCAACCAATCTGGTTACCGGTTTGGCAGATGCACAAATCGATAGTACGCCATTGGTTTGTATTACCGGGCAGGTTTTCGCTCATTTATTGGGAACGGATGCTTTTCAGGAAACCGATGTGATTAATATTACTACTCCAGTTACAAAATGGAACTATCAGGTTACTGATGCCAAAGAAATTCAAGAAGTATTGGCTAAAGCTTTTTACATCGCTAAAAGCGGCAGACCAGGTCCTGTATTGATCGATATTACCAAAAATGCACAATTGCAATTGGAAGAATTTCCTGAATATGTAAAATGCAATCACATCCGCAGTTATCGCCCAAAACCAAAAGTTAGGGTTGAATATATCGAGCAGGCAGCCGAATTAATCAATTCAGCAAAAAAACCCTTCATTTTATTTGGACAAGGTGTTATTTTGGGTAAAGCTGAAGAAGAATTTAAAGCATTTATTGATAAAACAGGCATTCCAGCCGCATGGACCATTATGGGCGAAGGTGCTATCCCAACTTCACACCCATTAAATGTAGGTATGTTAGGTATGCACGGTAATTACGGACCAAACGTATTAACCAACGAAGCTGATGTAATTATTGCCATCGGTATGCGTTTTGATGATCGTGTAACCGGCCGTTTAGATAAATATGCGAAACAAGCTAAGGTAGTACACTTAGATATAGACCCTGCTGAAATTGATAAAAATGTTAAAGCAGAAGTTGGTGTTTGGGGCGACTGTAAAGAAACTTTACCCCTACTAACCAATTTAGTTAACGAAAATAAACACGAAGACTGGTTAGCCAAGTTTAGAGATTATAACCAACAGGAAATAGATCAGGTCATTACTCCGGAGCTTTATCCAACTGGTGATGAAATGACCATGGGCGAAGTATTGCGCAACATCAACGAAATTTGTGGTGGCGATGCTGTAATCGTTACCGATGTTGGTCAGCACCAAATGGTGGCCTGTCGTTATGCTAAATTCAACAATACCCGCAGCAACATTACTTCTGGTGGTTTAGGTACAATGGGCTTTGGTTTACCAGCTGCCATTGGTGCTAAATATGGTGTTCCTGATAAAACAGTTATTGCCATTATTGGTGATGGTGGTTTCCAGATGACACCCCAGGAATTGGGTACCATTATGCAATTTGGCGCAGCAGTAAAAATTCTGATCCTGAACAACCGCTTTTTAGGCATGGTTCGCCAATGGCAACAACTGTTTCATGATAAACGTTATTCTTTTGTTAATATCACCAGTCCTGATTTTGTGGCTTTAGCAAAATCGTACTATATCGAAGCAAGCAAAGTTGATGAACGTGCAAACTTAAGGCAGGCATTAGAAACCATGATCAACCATGAAGGTTCTTATTTATTAGAAGTAATGGTTGGTAGAGAAAACAATGTTTTCCCAATGGTTCCGCAAGGAATGAGTGTAAGCGAAATCAGGTTGAAGTAAGGTAGAGGTTTAAGGTAAAAAAGAAATTATCATGAGTACTGAAAATACAATAGAACATAAAATAGATAAAGCTGATTTGGAAGGTAAGCAGGAATATACCATTACGGTTTATGCCGAAAACCGCATCGGTTTATTAAATAGAATTGCAATTATTTTCTCTAAAAGGAAAATCAATATCGAAAGCCTTAACACCTCTCCTTCTGAGATTGATGGTATCCACCGTTTCAACATCGTGATTCACGAAAGCTATGAAGTGGTACGGAAACTGGCCCGTCAGATTGAGAAGCAAATCGAAGTATTGAAAGTTTATTTTAATACCAACGACGAGATTATCTGGCAGGAACTGGCACTGTACAAAGTTTCTACAGATGAAATTGCAGAAAAAGTAACGGTAGAGCGTTTATTAAGACAATATGGTGCAAGTGCAGTGGTAATCCGTAAAGACTATACTGTTTTTGCAGTAACTGGTCACCGAGAAGAAACTGATGCTTTGGTAAAAGCCTTAGAACCATACGAACTGATTGAATTTGTGAGATCTGCAAGAGTAGCCATTATTAAAGACAGTGCCGGTTTCCACGAAAAGTTGAAAGAGTTCGAGGCTTTCGAACCAGGTGAAGAATTAGTAGAAAACGAGTTTTTAGATAAAGGACAGAAGATTTTTACGATGTAAGGTAAAAGCTAGAGCGTGTAAGGTTGAAGGTAAAAATATAATGCTCAGCGATCTTTGCGAAAAATCTTTGCGCTCTTTGCGGTTAAAAATCAAAGAAATATGAAATGCAATAAAGCGATACCGATTTTAAGAATGTTCGATTACGATAAGGCAGTTGAATTTTATATAAACTGGCTAGGCTTTAAAATAGACTGGGAGCATACTTTTGAAAAAAATACCCCAGTTTACATGCAGATTTCCTTACATGGTATCGAATTACACTTAAGTGAACACCATGGAGATTGTTCGCCGGGTGCACATATTCATATCGATTGTACAGGTTTAAAAGCATTTCATAAAGAAATTATAGATAAAAAGTACAAGTACAACAGACCAGGTTTGGAGAAAACTTTTTACGGAACCTGGGCGGTAACCGTAAACGATCCCTTCTTTAACAAGATTACATTTAACGAAGAATTAACCGAAGCTGAAAAACAAAACGATAATTAGATAGATACGAAGTATAACATGATAAACCCGATATTTGATTTTATAATAAACTCACGCAAGGCATTTATTAAGTTAGTGGATGGCTTAACAATCGAAGAATTGAATAAAATTCCTGATGGTTATAACAATAACATCATCTGGAACTTTGGCCATATTGTAGTGAGCACACAAACACTTTGTTATGTTCGTACAGGGGTATTACAAGACGCTGCTTCTGTAAAGTTTAACGAGTATTATAAAAAGGATACAAAACCTTCTTATATAGTAACGGAAGAAGAAGTAGCAGAATTGAAGACCATCGCATTAGAGAGCATTGAAAGAATAAAAGAAGATTATGCAAATGGAAAATTTTCGAGCACCACGCCCTTTTTAACAGCAACCTACGGTGTACAGTTGAATAGTATTGAAGAGATACTGATTACTACCATCGGACATGATAATGTGCACTTTGGCTACGCCTCTGCTTTAAAGAAACTGGTATAAGGTAAAAAGAAAGAATCGGTAAAATCACTAAATCAGTGCAATCAAACCGAAGGAAAGAAAATATAAACCCGATAATTAAATAGAAATTAACCAATAAAAAACAATGGCAAATTATTTTAACACATTACCTCTTAGAGAAAAATTAAACCAATTAGGTGTTTGCGACTTCATGGACAGTTCTGAATTTTTAGATGGCGTTAGCGCACTAAAAGGCAAAAAACTGGTAATTGTAGGTTGCGGTGCACAAGGCTTAAACCAAGGTTTAAATCTAAGAGATAGTGGTTTAGATGTAAGCTACACTTTACGTAAGGAAGCAATTGAAGGCAAACGTGATTCGTGGAAAAATGCAACTGAAAACAATTTCGCAGTTGGTACTTACGAAGAATTAATTCCGAATGCAGATGTAGTGATCAACCTTACTCCTGATAAACAACATACCGCTGTTGTAAACGCAATTATGCCTTTAATGAAAGAAGGTGCTACTTTATTATATTCTCACGGTTTCAATATCGTAGAAGAAGGTATGCAGATCCGTAAAGATTTAACCGTGATTATGGTTGCACCTAAATGCCCAGGTAGCGAGGTTAGAGCAGAATATGTGCGTGGTTTTGGTGTTCCTACCTTAATTGCAGTTCACCCTGAAAATGATCCTCAAGGTAAAGGATTGGCGCAAGCAAAAGCATATTGCGCTGGTACAGGCGGTCACAGAGCTGGGGTATTAAAATCATCTTTCGTAGCTGAAGTAAAGTCTGATTTAATGGGCGAGCAAACCATCCTTTGTGGTTTATTGCAAACAGGTTCTATCCTATCTTTCGATAAAATGGTAGAAAAAGGAATCGACGCGGGTTATGCTTCTAAATTGGTTCAATATGGTGTTGAGGTAATTACCGAAGCCCTAAAACAAGGTGGTATTACGGCCATGATGGATAGATTAAGCAATGTAGCTAAAATCAAAGCTTTCGAAATTTCGGAAGAATTGAAAGACATTATGCGTCCGTTGTTCCAAAAACACCAGGATGATATTATGAGTGGCGAATTTAGCCGTATCATGATGGAAGATTGGGCAAATGGTGATAAAAACCTATTGGCTTGGAGAGC
Organism: Pedobacter riviphilus; assembly: GCF_014692875.1. Classification (NCBI taxonomy): domain Bacteria; kingdom Pseudomonadati; phylum Bacteroidota; class Sphingobacteriia; order Sphingobacteriales; family Sphingobacteriaceae; genus Pedobacter; species Pedobacter riviphilus. The sequence continues at coordinate 3,771,136 of NZ_CP061171.1, forward strand.
TGAAACCGGCGAAACTGCTTTCGAAAAAACACCTGCAGGTGATGTTAAAATCGGTGAGCAAGAATATTTCGACAATTATACTTTAATGGTTGCTTTTGTTCGTGCTGGTGTTGAGCTGGCTTTCGAAACAATGGTACAGGCTGGTATTAAACCAGAATCGGCTTACTACGAATCGCTACACGAAACACCACTTATTGCCAATACCATTGCCCGTAAGAAATTGTTCGAAATGAACCGTGTAATTTCTGATACTGCAGAATATGGTTGCTATTTATTCGATCAGGCCTGTAAACCACTTTTAGGTGATTTCATGAAAAAAGTAGATACTGATTTAGTTGGTAAAAACTTCAACGAAGGTAAAGATGGCGCTGTTGACAACAGACAATTAATTGATGTTAATGAGGCGATCCGCTCTCACCAGGTAGAACAAATTGGAGCAACCTTGCGTAAAGCAATGACAGCAATGAAGGCGATTAAAACAGCATAGAAACAAAAAGAATGTCATCCTGAGCCTGTCGAAGGAATTCTTTTCGTTTTCTATAACGAGAAAGACTTCGACAAGCTCAGACTGACAAACATTAAATAATAACAAAATGTCAAAAACATTAGTAGAAAAAATTTGGGATGCTCACGTTGTAAAAAGTGAAGAAGGATTTCCTGATATTTTATACATTGATACACACTTAATACACGAGGTAACCTCTCCGCAGGCATTTGATGGTTTGCGTAAAAGAGGCTTACCTGTTTTTCGTCCTAAACAGACTGTAGCAACAGCCGATCATAACGTACCTACACTAAATCAATTATTACCAATTAAAGAGGAGCTTTCGCGCTATCAGGTAGATATGTTAACAAAAAACTGTGCAGAATTCGGTATAGAACTGTATGGCTTAGGGCATCCTTTTCAAGGCATTGTACATGTTATCGGCCCTGAGCTGGGTATCACTTTACCTGGTAAAACAATGGTTTGTGGCGATAGTCATACCTCAACCCATGGTGCCTTTGGTGCTATAGCTTTTGGTATCGGTACTTCACAGGTAGAGCAGGTTTTCGCAACCCAATGTTTATTGCAGTCGAAACCTAAAACCATGAAAATCGAGGTAAATGGCGAACTTGGAAAGGGTGTTGGCGCAAAAGATATTATCTTATATATTATTGCCAAAATTTCTGCAGCAGGTGGTACAGGTTATTTTATCGAATATGCAGGTTCGGCAATTGAGGCTTTAAGTATGGAAGCCCGTATGACCATCTGTAATATGAGTATCGAAATGGGCGCACGCGGTGGCTTAATTGCACCAGACCAAACCACTTTCGATTACATTAAAGGAAGAGAATTTGCTCCTGCTGGCGAAGAGTGGGATAAAGCTTTAGCTTATTGGAAAACATTATATAGCGATGCTGACGCGAAATTCGATAGTGTTTTAACTTTCGATGCGGCAGATATCGCACCTATGATTACCTATGGTACCAACCCTGGAATGGGCATGGGTATTCAAGAGCATATTCCGGCAACTGGTGCACAACCAGAAAAAGAAAAACTTTCGTACCAGAAAGCGTTAGATTATATGGGCTTTGATGATGATTCATCTTTGATCGGAAAACCGATTGATTATGTGTTCATTGGAAGCTGCACCAACTCACGCATTGAAGATTTACGCGAAGTTGCCGATTTTGTTAAGGGTAAGCGCAAAGCCGATAATGTTACGGTCTGGATTGTTCCAGGTTCGAAACAGGTTGAGCAACAAGCTAAAAACGAAGGTTTGGATAAAATTTTCGAAGCCGCTGGTTTCCAATTACGCGAACCGGGCTGTAGTGCCTGTTTAGGAATGAACGAAGATAAAATCCCAGCAGGTAAATATTGTGTATCTACATCAAACAGAAACTTTGAAGGTAGACAAGGACAAAATGCACGTACTTTATTAGCCAGTCCACTTACCGCCGCAGCTGCTGCAGTAACCGGAAAAATTACCGATGTAAGGGATTTGCTGGAGAAGGTAGAAGGTTAAAACTAAATGCCAAGCCTAATCGTCATTGCGAGGCACGAAGCAATCTTAATGCGATTGCAAGCTAAGTAGATTACTTCACAATGACGGATAATAAACATATGATACTAGAGGTTGCCGTATTAAATGTAAAAGCTGGATTATCGGCTGATTTTGAAAAAGCTTTTAGCGAAGCCCAAAAAATCATTTCATCGATGGAAGGTTACATTTCGCATCAGCTTCAAAAATGTGTAGAGGTAGAAAATAAATACATACTGCTGGTAAACTGGAAAACTTTGGAGGCACATACCGAAGGTTTCCGGGGATCAGCAGAATACCAGGATTGGAAAAAGTTATTGCATCACTTTTATGATCCTTTCCCAACAGTTGAACACTTTGAGATGGTAGAGGGTTGTAGGGCTTAAGGCGGAGGGTAAAAACTTAAAGCATAAAATTACCCCCATTAAGCAAAAGGCTTAAAAAAATAAGATAAAAAGTGGAATACAAGTCTCGCTACTTGGTACTCCCTACTTGATACTAATTGACATGAAAAAATTCACAAAATTAACATCGGCAGTAGTGCCTTTAAATATAGAAAACATCGATACCGACCAGATTATCCCTGCGCGGTTTCTAAAAGCGACTACGCGCGAGGGCTTTGGCGAAAATTTGTTCCGCGATTGGCGTTATGAGAACGATAACCAGCCTAAAGCCGATTTCGTGATGAATAATCCAACTTACGGTGGTCGGGTATTAGTTGCAGGAAAAAACTTTGGTTGCGGAAGTAGTCGTGAGCATGCAGCTTGGGCCATTCAAGATGCCGGTTTTGATGCAGTAATTAGCAGCTTCTTTGCCGATATTTTTAAAGGAAATGCCTTGAATAACGGTTTATTACCAATCCAGGTAAGTGACGAGTTCTTGGCGCAGATTTTCAAAGCGGTTAACAACAATCCAAAATCGGCCTTAGAAGTTGATTTAGAAAACCAAACGGTTACCATTGTAGAAACTGGTGCTCAAGAATCATTTGAAATCAATCCATACAAAAAATCGTGTCTAATAAATGGTTATGATGATATCGATTTCATCTTGAACCAAAAACAATTAATTGAAGCATTCGAACAAGCAAAATAATGTTTAAACCATTCCTTCACATACAGGATTTAAACTTAAGTTACCACAACAAAGTGGTGCTCAGGGATTTGTATTGGGAAATGAATATTGGCGAAAGCTATGTAATTGGTGGACAAAGCGGAACAGGAAAAACATCGCTGGGCAAAGCTATTGCAGGCCTGATTCCATATCAGGGAAGTATAGAAATTGATTTCGATCAATTGAGCAAGCTTCCAAAAGAGGTCCTTTACGTAGAAAGCTGGTACCAGTTTAAAAACCTAGAAGGAGTTGCCAATTTTTATTACCAACAACGTTATACCAGCCAGCAAGCAAAAGAAACTTTAACGGTTCATGCCGAATTGGTTAGTTATGGCAAAGAAAAAGGCCTTCACTTCGATCAGGTTGAACCTATTTTAGAGGCTTTAGGCTTTGCTACTTTTGCCAGTTCACAACTAATCGAATTATCAAGCGGCGAACATAAAAAGCTGCAACTGGTTAAAGCCCTATGGTTAAAACCTCAGTTGTTGATTATTGATCAGCCTTATACCGGTTTAGATGCAGCTTCGCGCAAGAACCTGAACATTTTGTTGGATCAGATTGCAGAAGAAGGCGTTCAATTGCTCTTAATCTGTAATGATACCGAACTACCAAGTTGCATTGGTTCTTTTGCTGAAATAAAAAATGGACAATTGGTTAAAGTAGATGCATTAGAAACGTCTGCTAGTTCCGAAAGCCATTTGAGAGAAATTCCGGATTTCTTAAAAGAGTCGCCCGTTTACAGTTCTCAGAACATTGTTAAAATGGTTAACGTAAATATTAACTATGGCGAAAAACAGGTGCTGAAGAATATCAACTGGGAAGTAAAGGCTGGAGAAAAATGGCTTTTACAAGGCCCCAACGGATCGGGGAAATCAACATTACTGAGTTTAGTGAATGGCGATCACCCGCAATCTTACGCCAATGAGCTTTATTTATTCGGTAACAGACGTGGAAGTGGCGAAAGCATTTGGGACATTAAACAGCATATCGGTTTAATCTCTCCTGAGTTTCATTGGTATTTCGACCCTACTGCTACCGTTTGGCAAAGCATTGCCTCGGGCTTTTATGATACAGTAGGACTTTTCCAACAGCTGCCTTATACCAAAAGTACGCAGGTAGATAAACTGGTGGAATACTTTGGCCTAACTGAAAATAAAAATGAATTATTAACCGCACTTCCACTCGGTAAACAACGATTGGTATTATTAGCGCGAACAATTATAAAAAATCCTGAACTATTAATTCTGGATGAACCTTGCCAGGGTTTAGACCAACAGCAAACAAAACATTTTAACCAATTGGTTGATGAACTGTGCAGCAATGGGATGACCCTGATTTATGTTGGCCATTTTGAATCGCAGCTGCCAACCTGCATTGAAAAAAGAATATTGTTAGAAAAAGGCGAAGTAAAAGTCGTCGAAACTATACTAGAAAACGTTTAGTACAATGAAGAAGAACATTTTAGTAATACCTGGAGATGGTATTGGACCCGAAGTTACCACTTGGGGAAAAGCAGCATTAGAAAAAATTGGCGAAATTTTCGGACATGAGTTTACATTCGAAGAAGCTTTAATGGGCCATGCAGCTATTGAAGTTACCGGAGAGCCTTTGCCTGATGAAACTTTAGAAAAAGCAAGACAAAGTGATGCTATCCTTTTTGGAGCAATCGGTCACGCCAAATATGACAACGACCCTAGTTTAAAAGTTAGACCAGAACAAGGTCTGCTGAAAATCCGTAAGGAACTGGGTTTATTTGCCAACCTCCGCCCGATATTACTATTTGACGAACTTCTTCAGGCATCGAGTATTAAACCAGAAATTTTAAGGGGAACCGATATTTTGTTCTTCCGCGAATTAACTGGCGATGTTTACTTTGGTGAAAAAACGCGCTCCGAAGACCGTAATACCGCTTCGGATTTAATGATTTATCACCGTTATGAAGTAGAACGTATTGCGCATAAAGCTTACCAGGCCGCACAGCAACGTAACAAAAGATTATGTTCGGTAGATAAAGCAAATGTTTTGGAAAGTTCTCGTTTATGGCGCGAAACCGTTCAGGAAATTGCAAAACAATATCCTGATGTAGAAACAGAGCACATGTTTATCGATAATGCAGCCATGCAGTTGATCAAAAACCCTAAAAAATTCGATGTGGTTTTAACCGCCAATTTATTTGGTGATATTTTGACAGATGAGGCTTCGCAGATTGCAGGTTCAATGGGTATGCTCGCTTCAGCATCTGTTGGCGAAAGCACAGGTTTTTTCGAGCCCATCCACGGTTCTGCACACGATATTGCTGGCAAAGATTTAGCCAATCCATTGGCTTCTATCCTATCGGCAGCATTAATGTTGGAAATTGGATTCGGACTAAAAGAAGAAGCTAAATTATTGGTTGATACTATCGACCAGGTATTGAAAGAAGGTTTTAGAACACACGATATTGCCGACCAAAATACAAACCGGTTTAAAGTTTTAGGCACAGCCGAAATGGGCAAATTGGTTCTTAAATTCTTATCACAAAAATTAATCACTTCCTAAACTTAAGATTATGATTCACGACCCAAACAAAGTTTATATTTTCGACACGACATTACGTGACGGCGAGCAGGTTCCAGGCTGCCAGTTAGATACAAACCAAAAAGTAGAAATCGCTAAATCACTTGAGCTTTTAGGTGTTGATGTGATTGAAGCAGGTTTCCCGGTATCTAGTCCCGGAGATTTTAACAGTGTAATTGAATTATCAAAAGCGGTTACCAACCCGATTATCTGCGCTTTAACCCGTGCAAATAAAAACGATATCGATGTTGCTGCAGATGCTTTACGTTATGCAAAAAGACCTCGTATTCACACAGGAATTGGCTCATCCGATTTTCACATAAAACATAAATTTAACAGTACCCGTGAAGAAATTTTAGAACGTGCTGTTGAAGCCGTAAGGTATTCGAAAAAATTTGTTGAGGATGTGGAGTTTTATGCTGAAGATGCCGGCCGTGCCGACATCGAATTTTTAGCTAAAATGGTTGAGGCGGTAATTGCTGCCGGTGCAACTGTGGTAAATATTCCAGATACCAATGGCTATTGTTTACCAGACCAATACGGTTCGAAAATTCTTTATTTAAAAGAAAACGTAAAAAATATCGATAAAGCCATTATTTCGGTGCATTGCCACAACGATTTAGGCTTGGCTACAGCGAATTCTATCGCAGGCTTACAGAATGGTGCACGCCAGGTAGAATGTACCATTAACGGCATCGGTGAGCGCGCAGGCAATACATCTATGGAAGAGGTCGTCATGATTTTAAAAACGCATAAGGTTTTAGGTTTAAATACCCAGATTGATGCGACACGTTTTTACGAAATGAGCCATATGGTGCGCAACCAGATGAACATGCCGGTACAACCAAATAAAGCAATTGTTGGTGGAAATGCATTTTCTCACAGCTCAGGTATTCATCAGGATGGTTTCTTAAAAAACCGCGAAAACTATGAAATTATTAAGCCAGAAGATGTTGGTTTCCCTGATGCTACAATTGTATTAACAGCAAGAAGTGGCCGCCACGCTTTAAAACACCATTTAGACCGCTTAGGCCATAAATTGGAAAAAGACCATTTAGATATTGTTTACAAACAGTTTTTAGTTTTGGCCGACAGCAAACAAGGCATTAACGACCATGATTTAAATCAATTGGTTGCTTTACATTTAGCTTAATGCGGTTAGGGTTTAGTAAGCGGTTAGCGTTTTAAGACAAATGCACTAACTTATTTTTCTAAACCTGATCCGATAGCTATCGGATGGAATGAGCATGAAGCGCAGCAGAATAAAACGTAAAGCAGGACAGCTGCAACCGATGGAACACCAAACCCTGCTTTACAAAAAACACAAGTGAAATATTAGTCTCGATACTCATATCTCTCTTCTTGATACTAAATTATGGATACTACAACACCAAATACACTAGATTTTCAATCTGCACATCAACGGTTAAAAGGCGTGGTAAAACGCACACCTTTAGAGTTTAACGCCGGACTTTCTGCACATTACAATGCCAATATTTATTTAAAAAGAGAAGACCTGCAGATTGTACGCTCATATAAATTGCGTGGTGCCTATAATAAAATTAGCACGTTACCGCAAGATGCATTGATTAATGGTGTAGTTTGTGCCAGCGCGGGCAACCATGCACAGGGTGTAGCCTATTCATGCAAGAAACTAGGCATTAAAGGTGTTATTTTTATGCCAGAAATTACCCCAAAGCAAAAGGTAAAACAAACCTATATGTTTGGTGGCGACAGTGTAGAGGTAGTTTTGGTTGGTGATACTTTCGACGATTGTTTGAAAGAGGCTTTGGCTTATAGTGCCGAAAAATCGGCTACTTTTATCCCTCCATTTGATGATGAAAAAGTAATTGAAGGACAAGCAACGGTTGGTGTAGAGATTTACGAAGACCTGCCGGATTTAGACATTTTGATAATGCCTGTTGGCGGTGGTGGTTTGGCCTCAGGCGTGAGTGCTTATATGAAAACCGTTAAACCTGATGTAAAACTGGTTGGTGTTGAGCCGCTGGGTGCACCATCTATGGTTACAGCAATGGAACACGGCGGCCCTTACACTTTAGAAGAAATAGACCGCTTTGTGGATGGTGCCGCTGTAAAAAGAATCGGGCATATTACTTATGAGTACTGCAAGGATCTTCTGGATCAGATGCATTTAATCCCAGAAGGAAAAATATGTACCACCATATTAAAATTGTATAACGAAGATGCCATTGTGGTTGAACCTGCAGGAGCACTCTCCGTGGCTGCATTAGATCAGCTTAGAGACCAGATTGTAGGCAAAACGGTAGTTTGTATTGTAAGCGGTGGAAACAACGATATTGAGCGTATGCAGGAGATTAAAGAAAAATCTTTGCTATTCGAAGGTCTGAAACATTATTTCATTGTGCGCTTCCCACAAAGGCCAGGCGCCTTAAAATTATTCGTAAACGAGGTTTTAGGCCCACAGGATGATATTACCCGTTTCGAGTTTATTAAAAAAACGAATAGAGAAAATGGCCCTGCATTGGTTGGTATAGAACTTTCTAATAAAAACGATTATGCAAGTTTATTGCAGCGCATGAAAGATTTTAAATTTGAAATTATTGAACTAAACCAAGACCAAACTTTGTTTGAATATCTGGTTTAAAGATTAACCGCAAAAAACGCAGAATTTAACACGATCGTCATGCTGAATTTATTTCAGCATCTTTCTAATACGGAAAGACCCTGAACGACATTCAGGGTGACGCAAAAATAAAAAAATGAATTTCAAAGACTTAAGCAACCAGGCATTAATTTCAGACGGCGATATCGACTGGGAAAATTTAGGTGCAGGTGTAAAACGCAAAATCATGGCTTACGATAACAACCTGATGTTGGTTAAAGTAGAATTTGAAAAAGACGCCATTGGCACCATTCACAACCACCCACATTTACAGATGAGTTATGTAGCCAAAGGAAGTTTTGAAGTAACGATGGGCGATGACAAAAAGGTGTTAAATGAAGGAGACGTATTTTTTGCACCATCCAATGTATTCCATGGTGTGGTTTGCTTAGAAGCAGGCCTATTAATCGATATTTTTAACCCGCATCGGGAAGATTTTTTGATTACGTCACCCTGAATTTATTTCAGGGTCTTTGTTAAATAAGATGCTGAAATAAATTCAGTATAACGACAATTTAATTACTCAAAGGTAAACTTCACATTCTTGTAGCCCAATCCTTCAATAATTGGCTTAAGCACGGTTGTAGCATTAGTTTTCGTCTGCGTTAAAATGGTCGATTTTTTAACTTCAGCAGTAATTTGCCTTTCGGCTGCTTTATACGCTTCATCTACCAGGTCAGCTTCACGAAAGAAAGCCATTTTCGTGTCGTAAACACGAGAGTTTTTATGGTCTATTTTTACGTAGCAAATTTCAGGCTGTGGCAAATTTACTACAGCAGTGTCCGCATCAATATCAATATCTTCACGCGTAATTTTTGTTAAGTCGATACAACCTACCGCTTCGGCCTTAACAATCAACAAAACACTAGCTTCGGGCAAAAAATCTGTTTTATTTTTGTGTTCTAAAACATCGCTGATCTGATACCTCACCAGCTCTAATTTACCAATAGCCTCAATTTTTTCAACCAAAAGCTGGTGTTTGCTTTCTACAGAGGTATTGATACTAAACTTTTTAGAGATAAATAAATACCCTGCAACGACTAAAATTAACCAGGGTAAGAGGCGAAAAAAGAGCTTCATATTGATAAAAACTTGGCTGTGAACATTTGTGCATTTAATCTGTTGCACAATAATTAATCCATAAATCTTTAATTATATTTTTTTGGCAGCAGATTTGTAATAGCAATATCACACACAAATAAAAACTAATCAACATGAAAAAACTTACCATCTTAATGCTTTGCATTGCCACACTAGGTCTGGCTTCCTGCAAAAAAGAAACTGTTTATCAAGAATTAAGAGCTAAAACTTACAATTTCACTATTAACTCAAATGAATGGGTGCGCAATGCCAATGGGAGTTATTCTGTAAGTAAGCCTTTAGCCGCTATTGATGGCGTAACATTAGATGACGAAGGCGTTCTAGTCTATTTTGAGCACCCAAGTGATCCAAATGGTGATATTCAATTACCTTATACATTCAATTACAATGCTTTTAGTTATAAAGTTTCTAATGGAGGTTTAAGGTTTGATGTTCAAGACACTAATAATTTAACAGCTACAGTTCCACCTAACTATAATACTTTGGTAAAGGTTGTTATTATTCCGTCTGATTATGCTGGAAATTAAATTTTAAAAATCTTTAAAACTCCAAAAAACGACTGATGTTCAATTGAACGTGGTCGTTTTTTTTATGTTCTCCCCTGTTTAGCTGCAAGGCACGGATGTTCACACCATTTCTCTCTAAAAGCAGTTCATCGTAAAAACCTTTGTAGTACACATCCTTTACTTCATAGCGCCTACTGCTCCAACTATTGCTTATTTCGGCCCATTCGGGGTAAAACACAACGAATTCCTTTTCTGTTTTTAAACCGATTTTTTCGGCATCGGCTTTCGATAAAACCACGGCATTACCCAAAATCTGCGCAGTATAAATGTTTTTAGGATGTTGGTAAATTTCGGATGGTTTTCCAGTTTGTAAAAGTTCTCCATTTTTTAGAATAAGTAACTGATCGGCCAGGAATAAACCATCGGCAGGATCGTGCGAAACTAAAATTACAGTAACCCCTGTTTCGGAGGCTACACGTTTGATATCAGCTCGTAGCTGGTTTTTAAGCAAAGCATCAACCTGGCTAAACGGTTCGTCTAAAAGTAAAACCTGCGTATCGGCAACCATTGCTTTTGCTATAGCCACACGCTGCTGCTCCCCCCCGCTCAGTTCAATAATCTTTTTATTTTGAAGCGGTAAAATCCGTAAATGATCCATAATCGCCAAAGTTTTTTCCGCTTTGGTTTTAAGGTCGGTATTCGATAGTTGTGAGGCAATATTATCATAAACCTTAGCATAAATATTTAATGAAAAATCCTGCGTAACCATTTTCATCTGCTTGTGCCCAGGGATGAGTTGTTCGTCCGGTCCTTTAACCCACTGATTTTCGAAAAAGATTTCACCTGAATCGGTTTTCAGCAATCCGTAAATGGATTTAAGTAAAGTCGATTTTCCGCTACCGCTCTCACCAATAATAGCTACCACATCGCCCCTTTTAATGTCGAAACTTACATTTTTAATTCCACCGGCCTGTTCTGCCTGATATTGCTTGGTTAAATTTTTAACGCTGATTAGGATATTGCTCACACGGTAAAGATAAGAAAAAGGTAGAGGGTTTTAAGGAGGAAGGCTTAAGTGCAAACAAAATTACACGTGCATTATATTTTATTTTTGCACGTATACAAGCATCTGTGTATCTTTACATCAATACATCTTGACGTCAGCAATTATAAGGCCATGAACACTAAACTAACCTTAACTATAGATAAGTCTGTTATTAAACAGGCAAAAGCTTATGCAGAACAGCAAGGTAGAAGCCTGTCTGCAGTGGTAGAGAATTATTTAAAAGCTGTTATCAAAAAAGAAGAGATTGTAAAAGATGATGATGAGCTTTCTCCAATCATAAAATCTTTGATGCTCCGCCCAAAAGTAGAACTACCTGATAATTATGATTATAAAAAAGAACTGGAGAAAGTCAGGGATGAGAAATATCAAAAATATTTAAATAATAATGAAAGATAACATTCTCATTGATTCTGATGTTTTACTTGATTTTTTTCTGAAACGAGAACCATTTTTTATTGATTCATCAAAAATTCTGAATTTATGTGTCAACCAAAAAATCAATGGTTTTGTTTCGGGTTTAATAATAGCCAACACGTATTATTTGTTGAGAAAACACTTTAGTCATAAAGATATTTTGGCCGACTTTAAGATATTATTTACTTTTTTAGATATTTTAATAATTGACAAAAACGTTATTTTGAATTCAATCGATTCTGAATTCATAGATTTTGAAGATGCACTCCAAAATTTTTCGGCTGAAAACCATGGATCAATTAATGCTATAATTACGCGAAATATTAAAGACTACAAAAGGAGTAAGTTAAGTGTATTAACGCCTGCAATGTTTCTAAAAACATTATAAAACAAAAAATCCTGTCTCGCCTAACCGAAACAGGATCTGTTTTATTTGTGTGTTGCTGTGTTTTAATTTAATCCGAAGGTAACCCCGAAACTCATATTTTTTAAACCAGCTTGCTGAGAAGTGGTAAACATATCATTAAAGTAATATTTGGTAAACAAGCCTATGCCTCCGTATCCAAATCTAACTGTACCTCCGTAACGAACCGATTGAAAGTGGTAGCTATCGTATTGTTTCTCTTTACCGCGTTCTTCGCTAATCTGTTTAATTTTTCCATTTAACAAAAAGCTAACTTCAGGACCTAAAACCAGGTAAAATCTTTTACCATTTTTGTTTTCATTGGTACGGAATTCAAAATTTAATGGAATATGCACATAACTGCTAGAGAAACGGTTTTTTGAAAAATGTACGGGTGCCTGATCGGTATATACAAATTCATTAGCGTTTTTAGCAATGGTAATATCTTTTCTCAAACGGATTAAAGTCCAATCGAAACCACCAGCCACATACACTTTAAAGTTAGAGTTAAAACGGTAGCCAAGCTGTAACACGTCAAAAGAGAATGTACTGGTTTTGCCACCTTTATAATCCAGAAAATCGTTGTTTGGAGATAGATTAAAGCTGCCATTGTCGATTAACCTGGAGAAACCCCAGTCAATTCTGGTGAAGGTAATTCCACCTACAAAACGGCCTTTTTTTACTGAGTCTGATTTAGTTTTAAGGATAATGCCATGTCCTTCGCTATAATCGATTTTCTTTTTGGTACTATCTTGTTGAGCAAAAGCACCAGGAGCCATAACACCGGCAAGCCCGCTTACCAAAAGTGTTGTATAAATTAGACGTTTCATATGTGTGTATTATTGAGTTATTGAATGAGTGAATTATTGAATGTTATAAAGTTGAATATGTAATATTTAAGGTTCAGATACTAGCAACTGTGAACTGCTAATTGAAAACTGTTTACTTCTTATTTCGTTTACCTATTTTAAATGGACCGATATTGATCGATGCAAGAGAAGAATCATCATCATCCGTACGGAACTGGATCAACTTATCTTTTCTCTTATCCACTTTATTTACAATGAGGTTGATCACATCGCCCATATTACGGACACCTTTATTGCTTTGTTCGTTATCGTTAACAGGTCCTTCAGTTTTAATTTCTGTTGGATTAGCAACTATTACAGTTTCCTCTTTGGGTTGCAGAATCGCCTCTTCAATTTTCGTATTGATATCTTTTTTAGGTTCCTCAACTTTTGCTATAACTATTTCCTGTTTTATCACCTCAGGTGCAGTAATTATGCTTTGTTTTCCCTTTATTGTAACAGGCCTTACGTCCTTTTTAACCTTTGTTTTGGCAATAGTGCTTACCGCTTTAGGTAGAGCTGGCAAAACCGGTGCAATATTTTCAACTACTGTAGCTGGGGTATCTTTGGCAACAGGTTCCTGTACCTCAGGTTTAGTTTTTTCAATGGTATTACTGGCCAATTGTTTATGCTCGCTGGTTGTATTTTGTTGTTGATAAAGCAAAATCCCAATGGTAGCCACCAGTAAAACCGCTGCAGCCGATAACCAATAAATTGGTAAAGCTCTTTTTTTCTTCGGCATTATTTCGCTTTCTATATTGCTCCATAAATCCCTCGATGGCGTTACTTCTGCATCAGCAAAAGCATCCTTAAACAACTGATCAAAATCTTTATCCCGTATAGGTTGCATAACCAAATCCCTCCATTTTTATAATTTCTTCTTTTAATATTGCCCTAGCCCTTGATAACTGCGATTTACTCGCCCCTTCCGAAATCCCAAGTGTTTCTCCAATTTCTTTGTGCGAGTAGCCTTCTATTACATACATGTTAAAAACCATGCGGTAACCATCTGCCAATTTCTGTATCACTTTCATTAAATCCTGCATACCCAAAGTACCAAAATCAAATCCGGTTGATGGCTGCTCGTAAGCTTCGTCTATTTCTACCACATTTAAGCTGCGTAAATTTTTACGGTAACTTTCAATCGCAGTATTCACCATTACTCTTCTAATCCAGCCTTCAAAAGAACCATCGCCTCTATACTCTTTTATTTTCTGAAAAATTTTAATATACCCCATCTGCAGCACATCTTCTGCCTCCATTCTATCTTTGGCATATCGCATACAAACGGCCAACATCTTCGATGCCGTTTGCTTGTAAAGCAGCTCTTGCATCTTCCGGTCGCCAGCTTTGCAGCCTTCCATCAAATCGTTTATTGTATAGCTTCGCGTCAATTTCATTGTGTGTTTGTATATAGAAGATGGCAGATTACAAACAATGGTTGCATGGGGTGAGAAAAAAAGTTAAATAAAGTTAAAATTAGCTCAATACCAACTGATTATCAATAAGATATAGTTTAAATAAATTTCAAGAAAGATATAGATTTTTTATTTGAAAATGAACATGCAGTATTTCATCGGGAGCAGCAGTCCCGTGCCAAAGGCACTCCTTTGGAGCCATTCGCTTTAAAGCCTCGGCTCGTTCCTCACCTTCGTATTTTCGCTGCTATCGGGTTTAGGAACATAGGCCAGTGGCTTAAAAACAATAAACCCCGCAGGTTTTTGAAACCTATGGGGTTTGAAATTTTATGAGTTTAACCAGCCTAAACCTTACATCTTTTACTGCTCACTCTTCTTCACCTTAAATAATTTAAAATCCTGTTTATAGGTCAAGAAAAACGAGTGGTTAAACTGAAGTTGTTTATCGGTATGATCGAGATCGATATGCGGTTCGAAACGTACATCAAGATAAAAGTGTGGAATCAGTTCTTTTTGGTATGCATAACGCAACGAAACAATGTTTCTAGCACTCTGCTTCAAACCTGGACTGTACAGGTTATCTGAAACCGATTCATAAAGCGGCATACCTTTAATCGAAATAAAGTTATTGCCTTTCCAGTAAGAAGCCACCAAACTGCCCCATTTACTTTCTACACCCGCATTTAACCATAAACCAAAGCCACCTTGGTAAGCTCTTCTTTTATCAGGTGAAAAATCTTTATACACCGCAATATAGTTATCGGTATATACCTGTTTAATATTGGTGTTAATTTCCTTATGAAGTTTTAAACCTGTTGCACCGTTAAACATGGTGGTAATCGGAATTTCTTTAAGCACATCAATTTGTCCACCTTGATGGAAAGCCAAAAATTGGGCAGGCAAACTAAATTTCCAGCCATTTCCTTCAGCAATAGTACTTTCAGTAGATAAACCTCCAATAATTTCTTCTTTGGTCGGATCACCCTTGTAAATCATTTTCTGCCAGGCAATCCAGGCATCCAAAGTAAATTTCTTACGTTCCACCAATAACTGCGTACCATACTCAATTGGTGTAGTTATTATTCTTTCGAAATCGTATAAAGGTTCGATATATTTATGCTGGATGTTACCTTCTAAACTACCAAAAATCAAAGTGAGATTCCGCTTATGGTATTTTACGCTGAACAATGGTTTCGCATCAGAAATCCCGTTCCTGCCAAAATCCTTTCTGATAAATGCACCAGCAGTGATGGCCAGATTTGGATGTGCGTAGTAAACGATTTGCGGCTGCAACTGTGTTCCATAATAAGTGTAACCATCATGAAAATCGTTAGTATACTCGTAATTGCGAACGTAGTTTAAATTATAAAAATTAAAGTGAACCTCATTGGTTAAGCTGCTATCTGGCCGGATCCGGTTTTCAAAAGCCAATTGATTAAACTGAGCCGAAGCGAAATAAACACTAAAAAGAAATGGTAGTAAGAGTAAGGCCTTTTTCAGACCTGTATTTGTAGACATGGGCTTGGATTTTATCGCCCAAATTTAGAATAGTTTTTTATTAAATTATCAAGGACAGGGTATCAAGTATCAAGAAGTCGGTGCAAGTTTACGCAAAGGAAACAAAGTGAATATAGGTTGAGCACCACCAAGGCACAAAGAACACAAAGTTTTCTTAAATAACATTCTTGGCCACTTTGTGGCGAAGATTATTCCCCATGTTTTTTACGATAGTTCTTATACAGCTTAACTGCAATCATAATGGCCATCGCCACGCCCATTATACCAATTAAACCGTAAATCCAGTTAATGGCACTTTTAAGGATGACCACGAATACAATGGCAATCATAAAAATGGTAGCCAGCTCTCGCCATAACCTCAACTGAAAGCTTGTTAGCTTGTATTGATTATTTTTAAGCTGTTTAACGATGTTTTGGCAGATGAAATGATAGATAAGCAAACCAATAACAAAACCCAGCTTAACCCACATCCAATCGGCTTGAAGCAAATCCGAGTTTAAAGTTAACATGGATGCACCCGCCAAAACCGAAATGATCATGGCCGGGGTAGCAATAATTTTCCATAAAGTAGCCTCCATTTTAACAAACTGTTTCTGAAGGATACTTTTTTCAGGTTCAGGTTTATCGTTTGCTTCTGTGTGGTAGATAAAAAGACTAAGGATATAAAACAATCCCGCCATCCAGCTAATTACAAATACAATGTGTACTGCAAGAAAATAGTGGTAATATGGCAATAAGGTTTCTATCATACCAGATTATATTGAACAGGGCTCAATGATATTATTTTTAATTAATACTTAACTGCAAGTTACATTTTAACGTTTCAAAATTATACTCAACGTCATGCTGAACTTGTTTCAGCATCTTTTACTCAAAAAGACCCTGAAATGAATTCAGGGTGACGCATCGTTTTAATATTAATTGAATTTAGTTTAATACCTAAATTCTTTAACAACCTCAATTGCGTACTTCACATTATCGAAAGGAATATCTGGCATAATACCATGACCTAAGTTAAAGATAAATCCTTCAGTACCACGCATACGTTCGAATAACTTATGGATCTGTGCTTTAATTACCGCTTTATCGGCATATAAAATATGTGGATCTAAATTCCCTTGCACGGCAATACCCTTTGGTAAAGCATTTTTAATGTTCAATAAATCAGCATTCCAGTCAACCGAAATTACATCTGGTTTGGCCTCTGCCATAATCGGAGCAAAAACCGAACTTCCTTTACAGAAAGAAATCACCGGAATATCTTTTCTGTTTAAGTTAGCAATGATTTCCTGAATATAACGGTGAGAAAACTCCTGGTAATCATTCCATGATAAAGCAAGTGCCCAACTATCAAAAATCTGAACAGCGTTAACACCAGCAGCAATCTGAAGATTCAGGTAGTCAGCTGTTACTTTAGCAATTTTAGCTAAAAGTTTATGCGCTAGCTCTGGTTGGTTGTGTATAAAGAGTTTGGTTAATTTAAAATCTTTAGATGAACCTCCTTCAATTAAATAACTCATTACGGTAAATGGCGCACCTGCGAAACCGATCAATGGGATTCTGCTATCCAATCGTTGTTGAATCACTTTAATCGCATCGGCAACGTATTGCAATTCATCCAAACAATCAACATTTAAGTTTTCAATGTCTTTAGCGGTACGTACCGGATTTGCAAACTTAGGTCCAACACCCTGAGTAAAACTCAAATCGCCACCCATAGCCTCTCCGGTTACCAGAATATCACAGAATAAAATCGCGGCATCAATATCCAGCAAATCAACTGGTAACATGGTCACATCTGCAGCAATTTCTGGGTTTTTACACATCTCTAAAAAAGAGTATTTGTTTTTAATTTCCCAATATTGTGGCATAAAACGACCTGCCTGACGCATCATCCATACTGGTGGGCGTTCAGTTTGTTTTGAAAATGCTGCGTCTAAAAATAAGTTATTCTTCATGATTTGTATTTGCTGTCTCACTACGCGTCATGCTGAATTTATTTCAGCATCTTTCTTTAGTTAGATCCTGATCCCGAACGTTCGGGACAGGATGACGGGCTGCCTAAATTTTTAATTGCGCAAAGGTATAAATAAAAAAAAAACGAAGTACCTTTTTATCAAAAACTGGTGCTTCGTTTGTTCAAAATGACAATATTAATATTATAACTTGCTTATTTCCTTTTCAATTTTAACGATAATGTCTTTCGAGCGTTGCGTTTCGGCAAGTTCTTTGGCCAATTTCGTATAAGCTTCTGCCCTTTCTTTATCTTTCTTACGCAAAGCCAGATTAGCCAAATGGATCAGTACGTACGATTTCTCATTTTTACCTCCCACGGGAAAGCGGCTTGCCAACTGAAAATGATACTCAGCCTTATCATAGTCCTCTTCCTTCAAAGCCATATTGCCCTGCATGAATTCGTAATAACCCCTTCGGCTTTTAGCCAAGCGCTCTGGCTTAACCACCTCAGCCAATAAGGCTTTGGTTTTACCGAATTCGTTATTTTTGAAATGCTTCGATGCCATTAAAACCGAACTGTGCTTAAAATGACTCCAAACAACAAAGGCAAACAATAATCCTGAAACAGCAGCCAACTGGTATTGATTATAAAAAATACAAACCAACGCAGCCAGCACAAAAACGGCCATTAAAGCATACCTGCCTTTATTATTGTACATTAATGACTATCGGTAAATTTATAGCCTACCCCACGGATAGAGTGGAAATAAACTGGATTTTTTTGATCTGGTTCGAAATACTTACGGAACGTTAAAATAAAGTTATCGATTGTTCTGGTTGATGGGTAAACATCATAATTCCAAACCGTTTCTAAAATCTGCTCTCTTGAAACGGCATCGTTTTTACGCTCGATCAACAGTTTTAACAACATCGTTTCTTTTTTCGTTAACGGTGTGATGGTACCATCATCATGTTTCAGTTCGAAAGAGTTAAAATAGATTGTTTTATCACCGATTTTGTAAGAATTCAATTCTTTTAAATCATCAGATTTTAAACTGCGTTTAACCAAAATACCAACACGAAGAATTAATTCTTCTAAGTTGAAAGGTTTAACCAAATAATCGTCAGCTCCTTTTTTCAAACCTAAAACACGGTCTTCTGAAGTGTTTTTAGCTGTTAAAAACATAATCGGAACTTCTGCATTCTCTAAACGGATTGTTTCGCAAACCTGGAAACCATCCATCTCAGGCAACATTACATCTAAAATAATTAGATTAAAGCGTTCTTCTTTAAAAATTTTAAGAGCGGTTTTTCCGTCTTTAACGGCGTGAACTTTATAACCCTCAAGTTCAAGGTTTAATTTGATAGCATCTAACAAGTGATCCTCGTCTTCTACCAATAGAATTCTTAATTTTTGTGACATAATTGAGATTAACTAAATGTTACTTCAAAAATACTTCCTCGAGGCAAATTGTCTTTTACTGTAATATCTGCATCATGGTATTGTAAAACCTCTTTCACAATAAACAAGCCTAAACCTGTTCCTTTCGCTTTTCTGACATTCTCGTTACCAACGCGGTAAAACTTATCAAATATCAACATTTTTTCGGCATCTGAAATACCTGGCCCCTGATCCATCACACTTAATTGAATATGCCCATCAACCTTGTTTAAATGCACATTTATCTCATCACATGGGTTCGAATACTTCACCGCATTCTCAATTAAATTCGTTACTACTGACGATAAGGCAAATTTGTCACCTACTATCTGCAAATTTGGCTGAATTTTAGCATTTATGATCTGCTCGCATCCACAAGAATGAACCTGTAGCCTATCTGTAATTTTATACACTAATTCGGAGAAGTTAAATTCTTCCTTCGGAAAAGTATACGAACGGTTTTCAATCTTGGTGGCCAACAGCATATTTTCAACCAGGTCATCCAAACGCTCAATATCTTTTAGCGAATTGTTAAGCAATGAAGTTTGGCGTGCTTTATCCAAATCACGTTTAACAATGGTTTGGATAGAAAGTTTTATCGCTGCCAAAGGCGATTTCAGCTCGTGGGTAATCGACATCAAAAAGTTCTGCTGTTGTTCCCTTAGCTTATCCTCACGTTTTAACGATTGGTGAAGGAAATACCCACCGATGCAGAGCAAAAACAAAAACACCGAACCTTCGCCCATAATCATCGTCATGCGGCTGGGCTGCAAACGCACTACCAAGGTTCCCCATGAAATGAGTTGAATAAGTGCGTAAAGCAATAATGCGTAAAATATGATTATAGATTTCTTCATTCGTCGATTTTTCCTTCGGGTTGATTACACAGGTTTTTGGATTTCACAGATTGTTTTCCCTCATCCTAGCTTAAAGAAGCCTTATTTCTTAAAAACCAAATCTAATGCTTCAAAAATAGCACGTTTCGCTTTCTCCAATTCTATCTTCGTATGTGCTGAAGATACGAAACCAACTTCATATCCTGATGGGCCTAAATAAATTCCTCTATTCAATAACTCCCTGTGCATAATTTTGAATTTCTCCATGCTATTGGCATCAATATCATCAGCAGATTGGATTTTATCTTTATCGGTAAAAGCAAACCAGAAGATAGAACCAATGGTAAATACTTTAAATTTATAATTACGCGCCGTTGCAAAACGTTGAATGCTGGCCACAAATTCTTGTGCTTTATTATTCAGATCCTTATAAAAACCAGATTTACTCAATTCGGTTAAGGTTGCAATACCTGCTGCCATGGCTACCGGATTTCCAGATAAGGTACCTGCCTGATAAACACCACCATCAGGGATATGTGCGCCATAATTTCAGCGCACGCACCATACATCCCAACAGGCAATCCGCCACCTATGATTTTGCCATAAGTAACAATATCTGGTGTAACGCCATAATGTGCCGCTGCACCTTCAAAACCAACTCTAAATCCGGTAATTACTTCATCAAAAATTAAAAGAGAACCGTTATCGGTACAAATTTTACGCAAGAAATGGATATATTCTTCATCTTGAATAATCAATCCATTATTTGCCGGAATACCTTCTATAATTACCGCAGCAATCTGATCTTTAAACTGCGCAAAAGCCTGCTCTATGGCCGTTTTATCATTTAAAGGAACAACAATGGTTTCTTCGGCAAAAGATTTTGGTACACCCGCAGAAGAAGTTTCGCCAAAAGTAACCAAACCAGAACCTGCTTTAACCAAAAGCGAATCGCTATGGCCGTGGTAACAGCCTTCGAACTTTAAAATTTTATCGCGACCCGTAAAACCTCTTGCCAAACGTATTGCCGACATTACAGCTTCAGTACCAGAACTCGTAAAACGGATTTTCTCCACAAAACGATTGTTTTTGATAATCAGTTCGGCCAATTCATTTTCCAAAGCTGTTGGCGCACCAAAGCTCATTCCATTCTGCATTACCTCGGTAACTTTTTCGCGGATTTTAGGGTTGTTATGCCCCAAAATTAGCGGTCCCCAGCTTCCGCAAAAATCGATAAACTGATTGCCATCGGCATCCCATATATAGCAGCCATCACCTTTTTCGATAAAAAGTGGTGTACCGTAAACAGATTTAAAAGCTCTTACAGGTGAGTTTACGCCACCTGGGAAATACGTTTTTGATTTCTCGTACAGTTCGGCAGATTTTACCCTCGAAATATCAGGCTTACTGCCTGTATTTACCGGAATATCGGCTTCGTTGCCTGAAAACATTTTCTTTAATGAATCTAACATTTTTATTAAGCTTAAAGCTGAAAGACTAAAGCTTAAAGCGAAAAGTAAAGCACTATAAAATGGCTTTGGTCTTTTTGCTTTCAGCTTATCTAAATCCAGTTATTATTTAAAATATCTTTTATATGGTAAGTGGTAATAATACTTGCGCCTGCGCGGGCAAAGGCATGCATGGTTTCCATTACTACTTTTTGTTCGTCTATCCAGCCGCGTTCGGCAGCTGCTTTTACCATGGAGTATTCGCCAGATACGTTGTAAACTGCAATTGGTAAATTGGTATCCTGTTTTAATCTTTGTATAATATCCAAATAGGCTAAACCTGGTTTCACCATTAAAACATCAGCACCTTCTTGCTCATCCAAAGCGGCTTCGCGTAAAGCCTCTAAAGGATTCCTGAAGTCCATCTGATAAGCTTTTCTATCGCCCTTGCTTGGTGCACAGTCTGCAGCCTCTCTAAAAGGGCCATAATAGGCAGAAGCAAATTTTGTGGCATGGCTCATAATGGCCGCATTAACGAAGCCGTTTTCATCTAAGAGATTACGTATGGCTTCAATCCTTCCGTCCATCATATCAGACGGAGCAAACATATCAGCACCAGCTTCAGCATGCGTTAAAGCCATTTTAGCAATTACTTCAACTGTTTTATCGTTTTGAACATAATCGTTCTCTAAAATACCGCAATGGCCATGGGTGGTATAAGAACAAACGCAAACATCGGTAATTACATATAAATCATCTCCGAATTGTTTTTTTAATTCACGAACTGCAGTTGGAACCAAGGAATGAACATGATAAGCAGACTTAGCATCTTCAGATTTTTCATCACCTACACCAAAAAGCATAATTTTGTTGAGCCCTTTTTTCATTCCAGCTTCAACATCTTTCACCAAGGTATCAATCGAAAAATGGTTTACTCCAGGCATGGCATCAATGGCATGGGTAACATTATGGCCTGGTACAATAAAATAAGGGTACACAAACATATCTTTCGATAACCGGGTTTCGGCTACCATCTCTCTCACCAATGGGTTTTTCCTTAATCTACGCGGACGATTTAACATATTAATTATCAAGTATTAGTATCAAGACCATAGTATCGGGTATCAAGACTATAGTATTTTCTTTTTTCTTTACGGATGATTACACAGATTAGGATTACACAGATTTTAGATTTAGTATCAAGATTATAGTATCGGGTATCAAGACTTAATTATCTTAAACCTTAAACTCTAAGCCCTCCACCCTAAACCTTTCTACCCTTATCTCATCTCAATCCCAAACACCGCCTCAGCTAGTCCAATTTCATCAGGCGAATAAGGTAATGCATACTTCACGCCCATTTCATCAAATTTCTTACCAGTAGAGTTTCCAATAGCAATTACCTGTTGGCCTGGCTCCAATAAATTATCAGCGAAATAGGCATCAACATTTGATGGACTGGTAAAAATGAGCACATCGGCATAACTCTGGTCTATATCATCTTCGATTACAGTTTCGTAAATCGGCAGATCGATTATTTTAGCATCAGCTGGTAACGATTTTTGAATCGACTGCAAAGAATCCTGTGCTCTTGGAAACAATACCTGCTGACCACCTACCAATTGTGCAAAATCTTCTGCAACTTCGGTAATATCGCCACTCTCACCAACAAAATCGGCAATATGCCCGAATTTACGCAAGGCATCTTCCGAACCTCTTCCCACTACACCAAATTTAGTTTTCTTAGGCAGTACAGGTTTTAAGTTGAAAAAATACTCGACACTATTGCGGCTACTGAAGAAAACCCAGTCTACATGTCTTAAGATAAACTGATCTAAAACAGTTACTATTGGAAACGTACGGATTAACGAACGTCCTTCTATTTCAATATTATTATTTTCTAATGCCCTTCGGAAATAACTGTGCTCACCAATTTCACGCGAGATGAAAACCTTTGCCGGTTTCTTTCTGTCTTTATTAAACTTGTCAACAATTTTTTCTGCCAAACCTTCGGTACTGTCTGCACGTAAAAACAAACGCTCAGGAAAATCTTCTGCAGTTTCTGCTTTCGAAGTCCATATTTCGAATTTCCCGTTTTCCTTCTTGCAATAACAGCCTAAAGGCATGTGGCACCCCCCTTCGAAAAGGTTTAACACCTTACGTTCTACAGTTACGGTCTCTGCAGTATCCAGATCGTGCAGTTTTTGCAATGCATCAAAAAGCTCGGTATCATTTTCCCTGATCTGAATAGCCAAAGCGCCTTGTGCAGGTGCCGGGATAAACTCAGTGGTTTCCAATTCTTCCACATGTAAATCGCTCACATCAAGATTTAAACGCTTAACACCTGCTTTTGCGATTAAGATGGCATCGTAATCTTCATCACGGAGTTTTTGGATACGGGTGGGTACATTTCCGCGTAAATCTTCAACCTCTAAATCCGGGCGTAAGCCCAGTAACTGCGCTTTACGTCGGTTAGATGAAGTGCCAACCATTGCACCTTTTTTTAGCGATAGCTTCTGCGAAACATCTACACAATCTTTTAAAATCAAAAGATATTCACTTGCTTCCTCCCGCGGTGGTAAAGCAGCGATAATTAATCCCTCGGGATGCGTAGTAGGTAAATCTTTAAGGCAATGTACAGCCAGATCAATTGTTCCACCCAAAAGCTCTTCTTCCAGTTCTTTGGTAAAAAAGCCCTTGCCTTCCAGTTTGTCCAATCTTAAATTCAGGATTTTATCGCCCTGCGTTTTAATGATTTTTATTTCTGCTTCTATTCCAATTGCAGCCAATTCATCTTTTATATGATTTGCTTGCCATAAAGCCAGGTCGCTACCGCGTGTTCCAATGGTTAATTTCTTCACTATAAAGGTTAAATGAGTTGCAAATTTAATTTAATTAGTGGTTTATACCATGAATTGTTTAAAAATGAGACAGTGAGGTTACAGAATAGGGAATTTAAAGGATTTCTGTGACATTTACGACATGAAAGTATAACGTGGTGTAGATGTGTTACCATCTTACACCTGATCCTTTTAGATATACTATAAGTCAGATGATAATACCTGACTTCACTATGATATGTTAGCTGGTGATTGAACCATATAAAGAATGTAAGTCCATTAAGTTGGTTGCATGAAAGATACTGAAACAAGTTCAGCAGGACGACAAGGGAATTGGCTTCGGGATTTATCTAGAAAAACAAAGATTCTTCACGGCGTTCAGTATAACAAGATGGCGATCTTTGCGGTAAAATTAAGATTGATTTACCAGAATTTCTTTTGCCATTACCATCGGAACGCTGATGTATTTTTTCTCCATGTAATTCATTACACGTTCTAAAACTTCGCGTGAGGCTTCATCCATCTGGCTAATTTCATCGGCAAACACGCCATTTATAGCTGTATTTTTGATTTCTTTAATCTTTCTTGGCACTTCTTGCATGGCCAGTTCGATACGGCGTTGTTTTAAAACAGAGAAAAATTCGGTAATGTTGTTGCTGATAATTTCTTCGGCATGCACCAGTTCGTTATAACGTTCCTGGATATTTTTGCGTGCTACCTCTTTTAGCGATTCTACCTCAATATAATGTACAGGATTGTTATGAATTACTGCAGGTATAACATCATTCGGAATGGCCAAATCTACAATTACCTTTTTGCCCTGATCGCCATTTAAAAGTTTAGCGTATAAAGCTTCGTTAATAATTGCCTCGGTTGAGCCAGTACAGGTAATGATTACATCAAATCCTTCATTAAAATCTTCAAGTGCTGCTAAAGGATAAGCCTTGCCACCTAGTTCTTCTGCCAAAGATTCAGCCTTAGAAAACGTACGGTTAAAAATCGAGAAATTGGAGTATTTATGTTTGTTGAGGTACTTTGCAATGTTCTGATTGGTTTCGCCAGCGCCGATAATCAAGATACGTGAATTGCCACACATATTTAACTCTTTTAGCTTGCGGTAGGCCAATGAAACAACAGAAACAGGATTTTTCGAAATATTGGTATGCGTATAAACTTCTTTTGCGGTTTTAACCACACGATCCATAATCATACGCATGTAATCGCCAGTAAAACCTGCATCGCGACAGTTTTCGTAAGCTTTACGGATCTGGGCAAGAATTTCTTTTTCGCCAACCACCAAACTCTCTAAAGAACACGATGTTCTGAGTAAATGGTTAAAAGCTTCTTCGTTTTCGTATACGGTAACATTATCCAGAAAGCGCTCCATAAATTCAGGAGGCAGGCCCATGTCTAAAACGGTAAGAAATCTGGTTACAAATTCCTTGTCGGTTTTCTCTTTAGTAAGGAAAACAAACTCCACACGGTTACAGGTTCCGATATAGAAAATTTCGCTAACGGGAAGCTCTGCTTGAACATTCTTCAACCTGCTATCTAAACTCTGATCACATATAACTAATTTCCCTAAAGATTTCAGGTCGATGTGGTGATGCGTAAAAGCTATTACTTTTAAATATTCCAAGTGCTTCCGTTATTAACTATTATCGGGATACAAAAGTAACATGGTGAATGCATGTGACTGTCATTAACCTGTAATTTACATCAATTTAGAACGGTTTTAAATAAAGGATTTAAAGATTAAATCAAACCTCATCGATTTACGTTAGCAAACCAATCAGCATAATTTTCTTTAGATTATGTTCCTATTTTACGTTCTAGCAGGGTGTAACCACTTTTTTGTCCACTGCAGTATAATACGTAATTATGCCAAAATGGTTGCCTGCACCTGGCTTTTTAATTTATTTTTTGGGGATATTGGAGATTGTTTTTTGGCTTTTTTTTATTGATTTATCCTGATGTTGATCACTTTTCAGTCGTTATTTATTGATTAAATAATATATGTGCTTTTGAAGCGCAGTAACAGTGCTATTGGGAAAGGCTCCGTCTTGCTGTACATTCCAATCCTTTTGGATAACATCCCTAAATAACAATTTAACTATTCCAAAAGGGATTTCCATTTCCATCAGGGCTATTTAATAGGGGTTGTGATTAATATTTCCCTATTCTAAACCTCAAACACCACAACAAAATTAGATTTCGTAGGTTTATATTTTAAACCAATTCCTTTAAATTATGATTACACAAAGCAATTTTAGCCTTAGTGGTGCTGACGGAAAATTAATTATCGGCGACATCACTTTCGATGAGAAAAATCCCAACACACCTATCATACTTTTTGTCCATGGCTTTAAAGGCTTTAAAGATTGGGGGGCGCACAATTTAGTAGCCAGACATTTTGCCAGCAATGGTTACCGTTACATTAAGTTCAATTTATCGCATAGTGGTGTGCCGGTTAATAACCCAATAGATGTGACCGATATGGATGCCTTTGCCAGCAATACTGTATCGAAAGAACTTTTTGATTTAAACGCTGTACTCGATTTTATTGAAAAAGCATACGGTAAAAACACGAAGGTGAACCTGATCGGCCATAGCCGCGGTGGCGGATTATCCATTATAGAAGCCGCAAACGATTTAAGGATTAACAAACTGATTACCTGGAGTGCCATTGGCGATTTTAGCAGCCTTTGGAAAAAAGAACAGGAAGCTGAATGGAAAAAAACCGGCAAAATATTCGTTACCAATGCCCGCACAAAAGAGCAAATGCCTTTAAACGTAACCTTGTTGGAAGATTTTGAAGAAAATACAGCAACATTGAATATTTTAGAAGCAGCAAAACGGGTAAATATTCCGTGGTTGATTATCCATGGCGATGATGATGTAAATGTTCCTTTCGAAACTGCACAAACCCTGGCAGAGGCCAACTCCGGTAGCAGATTGGTTAAAATTGAAGGTGCCAATCATGTTTATGGGGCAACGCAACCTTATACTAGCGAGACTTTACCACCACTTTTATTTAAGGTTTGCGAAAAGGTAATCACTTTTATAAATGAAGTATAAATTAATTATCTTGGGCTATCATAAATTATGGCTCAAGATAAAATCAGCCTCTCAAGCTTCAATCAAACTATATTTAAGAAGATCTTGATTGGATTAATATTATTTTTCTGTTTTATTATTTTTCTTGACAGCAATTTTTCGCCTGTAAAATCAAATGCTGAATTTATTAATGATTCTGAAGGCTATCGCTCCAAAAACGGAAAAGAACGTATTTTTAGTGTTCAAACCTCCAATAAAAAATACAGGATCTCGGCCCAGCTTTTTAATATTATAAACGAGAATGATTCGTTGTTAATCTATAGATCCAAAATAACCGGCATTATCTTATATTATGGCTTGCGGAAACCTCATGTAATTATTGTTGGTAAAACCCGGTTTTTTAAAGATGATTTTTTTGGATTAGTTACCAGTACTTTAGGTGTTTTTCTAGCGATAATTCTTTATTTTAACAGTAAACTAGCACAAAACGTTACCCTCCAAGGAATTTTAGTCTTTTTGATTATCATTTCTTTGGTTTTCCTAAGAAACTACTTTGGTGCACATTATTTATGGGAGTTCTAATTTTTTCAATATTAATCATCCCCTCTCCTTACAAAATTTCGCATATCGCTGCCGCTAGGGCTTTGAAAAATCTCCAGATCGAAATAGGGTACCGCAGCTAACAAATGATCAAAAATATCAGCGGCAACTTCTTCGAAACGCTTTAATCCTTTTTCTTTCGAGAATACATAAATCTCAATCGGCAATCCGTTTTCAGTGGCCTGTAACTGGCGCACCATAAAGGTGAGTTCCTTGTTAATGTGTGGATTGCTTTCGAGGTATTTTTCCGCATAAACCCTAAAAGTTCCGATGTTGGTCATGTGGCGGCCGTTAACCAAATTATTGGGATTCACCGTATTTTCGGCATTATAACGTTCTATAAATTGTTGTGTTTCTTTAAGGTAATCCTTCAAAAAATCGATACTCTGTAGTCTTCCAATCAGCTCTTCATCACAGAATTTAATACTCGAAATCTTGATATTAATATGTCGTTTAATCCTCCTGCCCTCACTTTCTTCCATAGCGCGCCAGTTTTTAAACGATTCGCTCACAATGGCATAACTTGGTACAATGGTTACGGTTTTATCCCAGTTTCGCACTTTAATGGTAGTTAAATTTATTTCAGTTACTTCACCATCGGCACCATATTTCTCTACGGTAATCCAATCTCCTACCCTAACCAGATCAATTGCACTCATTTGTACAGAAGCTACAAAACCTAAAATCGGATCTCTAAAAACCAGAATAAACACAGCAGTAACTGCACCAAAACCACCGAAGACATACAGCGGCGATTCGCCAAGAATAATCGACAGGATGAGCACAAAACCAACAATATAAAAAACAATTTTAGCTACCTGTTTGTAACTTCTAATGGGTTTATCGGCGTATTTCTTTGATGTTTCCATGATGGATACCAAAGCATTCAGAAATGCATTTACAGCAAACATTACTGCTAAAACCATGTAGATTTTAGCAAAAATTAAGGCATAAAATAACCCGTTTTTAAAATCGATAAAAAGGTAAGGAACAGCGTTGTAAATAATATAAGCCCCAAATATTAATGCAAATGCCCTGAAAACACGGAATTCGAACAGCGCTTTCTGCCAGTCGGATTTTGTCTTTGCACTTTTTACCACACCGATAAAAAGCTGTCGCGTTAAAAATATGGTGATGAACAGAAATAAAATAACACCAAGCAGCCCGATAAAAAAGTAAGCATAAACGAGCTCGCCACCAGCAAGACCTTTGCCAGCAAGCCAGTTTCTGAGTTCGTTAAACAGGGATTGAAACTCCGGGATGTTCATTAAGGCAATTTAGGATTTATTGATCAGAAAATTAAATGTCGCTAAATAAAGCAAAATGGTTTGTGAGACACAAACCATTAGCCTAACTCCTTGGTCTGTGTCATCACAGACCGAAAGTAAAAATAAGTTGATTAAAACATTTATACCGATCTGTGAGGACACAGACCAAGGATGAGAGGACACAAACCTACTGCACGCATTTTAAACCTTTTCTACCCAGTTGCCGTCGTCTTTAATGATATCGATCAGTTCGTCTAAGGCATAAGCGGTAGTTACGTTTTTCTTTACTACTTCTTTACCGCGGTATAAAGTAATTTTATCAGGCCCGGTGCCTACATAACCGTAATCGGCATCGGCCATTTCGCCTGGACCGTTAACTATACAGCCCATGATACCGATTTTTATCCCTTTTAAATGGTCGGTACGTGAACGGATTAATTGAGTGGTTTCTTGTAGATCGAAAAGTGTTCTTCCACAACTTGGGCAAGAAATATATTCTGTTTTACTAATACGTGTACGTGTAGCCTGTAAAATCCCAAAACTGGTAGCATTAATCAACGAAAGGTTTTGACCTTGTGCATCAATCCACACACCATCTCCAAAGCCATCGGTAAATAAAGCGCCAATATCGGTTGCAGCGTAAAGCATTAAATGATCGGCATCAACATCCTGGTAAGTTCTTTTTATAATAACCGGAATCTGGATGTTTTCCTCCTGTAGAGCAACAAAAAAGGCTCTTTGTTCGGCCATTCCGTGTGTTGCACTGGTTTCGAGGATTAGAACAACCGTGTTATCCAATTGTGCAATTGTTGCATTGCTAAATTGTTTTGAATTAATCTGTACGAAATTCAAAAATTCGTCTTTAATCTCCGCAGAACCATATTCTGCAAGCGTATATAAAGGGTGACAGTTGTTTTTATCGTTAAGTTTTAGCCATGTTTGGTAGTTGTAAACTTGTTTTAAATTTCCAGGGAAAGAGAACGATGGTAAATTATCACCCAAGAAGGCTAAATCGCAAGCCTGATCGGCCAAATTATATTTATCTAAACCTGCACTGTAATGGTAACCAACTGAACTTAAAAAGTAAGGATCTTTTAAATTTTCTTTAGAAACATCGATCATTACTACTGGGTGGTGATGCCCCCGATATGTTGTACAGGTGTGGTGATACGGCGGTTGTACTCGTAAGGACTATATGTTGAGCGGAGGGCATGGGTTGTGGACCGTAGATTAATCGACTCTTGACTTCCGACTTCGGACTTCGGACTTCTTAAAGCATAACGATCTGCCAGGGCTTTAGCTACAGGTGCTTCAAATTCAGGATCTTCGGTTAACGAAACACGGATGGTATCGCCTAGTCCATCTTCTAATAAAGTTCCAATACCAACGGCTGATTTAATGCGGCCATCTTCTCCATCACCGGCTTCGGTAACGCCTAAATGCAAAGGATAATTCATCCCCTCTTTAGCCATGGTTTCTACCAGCAAGCGATAGGCTTGAACCATTACCTGGGTATTACTGGCTTTCATCGAGATCACCAGATTATAGTAATTCTGGTCTTCGCACATGCGGATAAACTCCATTGCCGATTCAACCATTCCGCGGGGAGTATCGCCATAATGGCTCATAATCCGGTCGGAAAGCGATCCGTGGTTTGTACCAATGCGCATGGCCGTGCCGTACTCTTTACAGATTTTAACTAGAGGGATAAACTTTTTGTAAATCCGGCTTAACTCTGCATTGTAAGCATCCTGTGTATATTCTATATTCTCGAATTTCTTTTTATCTGCATAATTGCCAGGGTTAACCCTTACTTTTTCTACAATACGCGCAGCCATTTCTGCCGCATTAGGTGTAAAATGGATATCGGCAATTAATGGCACATGGTAACCTCGGAAACGTAGTTCTTTTTTAATATTGGCCAGATTTTCGGCTTCTTTAATGCTTGGTGCAGTGATACGAACATATTCGCAGCCAGATTCTACCATGCGGATCGTCTGCGCTACAGTACCCAAAGTATCCATGGTATCGGTGGTTGTCATCGATTGAATCCGGATCGGATTGTGCCCACCTAAAGCAATATCACCTATGTTAACTTCTCGGGTTAAATACCTTGAATAAGCGGTTAAACTGTTACAATATCCGCCAGCCAGATCATGTTTTGCCAATATATTTTCCATCTACCGGCAAAGATAAGGATTGTTGGAATTTTTGATGTTGTAATGTTGTAATTAAATCGGTTGATTATAAAGGAATAATTTGATTTTTTTTGGAAACGGAAGGGCAGCAGTACCTGGGAAATGCAGTCCCGCTTTACGCTTTACTCCGTTGCACTTCGTGTTCGCTTCAATCGGGTTTATTTTTAACGGTGGGTGGGTTTGGCGTCATTGCACCAGCCTAAGTTTCATAAACGGGATGGAAGCGGCATCCTCCGATTTAAGCATTGTTATTTATTATTTGTGGTATGCTTGCTTGTTTCACAGGTTTCATCGGAGATATAGCGAACAGCCGGGCTAACGATAAAAGGCCTGCTGTACCTGCTTTTCTAATCTAAATCAATCTGTCTTTTATCACCAAGGTATTGGCTGCAATATCGTGCCAGCATTGGTTTTTCTTATTGAGGAAACTATATAAATAACCAAAGAAAACAGGAATTACCGATAAGATTTTAGATAAATTGCGGATTAAAGAAATACCAAAAGAAACCCTGCTGCCTTCTAAATCGGTTACTTTAATGTTAAGGAGTTTTTTACCTATAGTGGCCTGACTGGCCGATGCTTCTGCAATACTACCATAAATTAGTTTAATAATAAATATGGACGGGAATGGGATTAGAAAAGCCATAATCCGCTGATCTTTTCCTTGGATAAAAATATAGCTTGTTAAAATAACAATGCTATATATCCCAAAAATAATAAAATGATCAATCACCGATGCCAGCAATCTTTGGTCGAAGGCGGCAAAATATTGTGGAGCTGTTTTTTGATAACTAAAACCCAAAAGCTCACGCAATTCGGGAATTGCGTGAGCTTCTTTGTAATCATCCATCCCAGGTTTACGGATAAATGTATTGGGTTTGATGTCTAAATCTTTAAGTTCGGTTAAGCTATAAGGCCCTTGTGGCTTACCGTTAACTACAACTACGTATTCTTTATCAGGGTTCATTTAAAATCAGGATTGTTTGGTTTTTAGGATTACAGGATCTGTGCTGTATAAAAGTTAGATCGGATAAAGCCTTCGGCCTTTCACCTTAAAACCTTCCGTCTCCTAGTATCTGCTCACCTCAAAGTTACTCAATCCGCCATCTAAATTGATAAAGATTTTTTTGGTTGAGGTTTTATAATTTGAAGTTTCGTAAACACCATCGCTCAATTTTTCAAAACCATCGAAATCTTTAGCTGATAAACCTGTTTTGGTTTTAATTCGGCAGCCTGAAGTGGTAGGCACCTTAATTTTAACATCTGCCACACCAGATTTCACAATTACATCAGTTATTGGCAATAAATCTCCCAATTTAATATCCAAAGCTGCTGCTCCACCATCAAAGCGGAAAGTACGTACTTTGTAATTGGCAAAATCAAAGTTTGCTTCACCAGCGCCGAGTTTCATTAAAATATCCCAGTTGGCTTCTTTGTTCAATTTAAAGTTAACATCGTTACCGCCATCACCAAAATTCCACTTACTCTTTTTATCGTCCATTTGGAAAGTAAGTACCGTAGCACTATCGGTAAGCAATTTCTTTAAAGAGAAGTTACCATGTCTTTTCTTTACGTCGGCATTGATCAATTCCGATGTTTCACCATCAAGATTAAATGAAATGCCACCTCCAGAAATATTTAATATTGTTTTTTTCGTATTATCTGCAGCTACAAATGGTTCAGATAACCTTAAGTGATTATATGATGTGTCGTTATCCTTATCATCTTCGTCGTTATCATCATTGTTGTGTTCGATATTAATGTCGACATCTTTTTTAAATTGACGCCCCCACCAATTGCCATGTGCGGGAACCTGCTGGCCTTTATAAAAAAGGAAACAAAGGGCAACTACTAAAACACCAATAGAAATAATACTGCCTGTTTGCGAATTGTTTTTATTAAACAGGATATTTAAACCTGCTATGATTAAGAATACTGGCCAAAAGCTCCAAACGTTGCGCCAATAAAAATTGATTACGCCAAAGTTTTCGAGTAGAAGTACACCGCCGATAAAAAGCAGGATAATACCCCAAATTAATCTATCTAATTTCATTTTATTTATACTTGAGGGTTAGCAGATGTTGAATTATCGTCTTTATTAACAGGTGCTGTAGGTTCATTTTCTACAATAGCTTCAGAAAAATCAGCTGTTTTTTGTTGTTCAGCCTCCTGTTGATTCTGAAATGCGGCCCAGTCATTTTTTCTTTTTGATTTGGCTATAATGCTTATACCTAAAGCAATAAATATTAACGGCCACATGTACCTGAATAAATTGCGGATACTAAACCAATCAGGTATAAAATCCATTTCTCGCATCAGGAAAAAACATCCTATTACCAGCAATACCAATCCGCCTATGGTGCGGCCGGTATCATTAGATTTATTGAATTTACTGAAATCAGGCTGTGTTTCGAAAGGTGTTTTCTGTGTGCCGTCTACAGGTTGTGTCCAATTCTGATTTCCCTGATTAGCAGGTCCTGCAAAAGGATCGGCAGTTCCAAACGGTTGTGCATTTGGATTTTTATTACCAAAGTAATCGTTAAATTTAGAAAATCTTGCTGTCGGATCGTTGTTCACCGGAACAATAATCCACATTACAATATAGGCAACTAAGCCACCTCCAGCCATAAATATAGCCGATAATGCAAACAATAATCTGATTATGGTAACCTCAACTTGCATATAATCTGCAAGTCCCGAAGCTACACCGGCAATCATCTTATCGTGTTCGTTTCTAAAAAGCTTCTTTTCCATAACGTTGTTCATTTTGTGTTTAAAAATCAAGCGGAGTAATTAAAACCTCATCTACATTTACCCCTTTACTTAAGTTTAAGATGGTAAACAAAGTTTCTGCAATATCTTCAGGCTGCACAAATTTTTCATCTGGAATTGTTGTGCCTTCCCAAGATGAAGTTTTAGTAGAACCTGGCAAAAATGCAGTTACTTTAACATTGTGAGGTGCTAACTCTTGCCGCAATACATGATTTAGACTTAACATCGCTGCTTTTGTTACACTATAACTACCACCATCTTTTACAGGTGCTTTACTGGCCACTGAACAGATATTGAATATATGGCCTCGCTTGGCTGAGCGCATTTTTTTCCCAATAAACTTACTGATATAATAACCGGCATTCGTATTTAAATGCTGTTGTTTTTCGAAAGTTTCGTCATCCTCATCGAGCATACTGCCAGGCAAAAAGATCCCCACATTATTTACCAAAACATCTATTTGATCAAGATTTATAGCTGTCGAATTTAAAAAAGCGTACACCTCTTCTTTAACCGAACAATCTGCTGCCTGGATAAAAACAGCATTCCCATAGGGGGTTAATTCTTGTCGGAGCCTTTCGAGTTCGTCTAAACCTCTTGCTATCAAAACTAAATCGTACCCATTTTGGGCAAATTTAAAGGCAATAGCTCTACCAATTCCTTTAGTTGCACCGGTTATTACAGCTTTCATTATTTATGGTTTAATTTTTGTTAACAAAAAACCATATTTATATTCAAAACCACGAATATTTTTGCAATTAGCTAAGCGCTCCAACTTTTTTATCGTTTCTTTGTAGTATTATAAATGATCATTTAAATTAAGCAAATATATACGGAATGAATTTTACCAATTTCGGCAGATACATCCTGCTACTCAAGTCTGTATTCAGAAGGCCGGAAAAACTGAAAATATACCTGAAAGAAATAGCCAAACAAATGGATTATGTTGGTGTAGGCTCTTTAGGTTTAATTGCTATTATCTCTACTTTTATCGGTGCAGTAATGACTTTACAAATTGCTTTCCAGCTGGTTAGTGATTTTATTCCAAAAACAATTATCGGTTCTGTAAACCGCGATTCGAGTATATTAGAGTTAAGTCCAACTATTAGTGCAATTGTTTTGGCAGGAAAAATCGGGTCGGCCATTTCATCAGAAATTGGTTCGATGCGTGTTACCGAACAGATTGACGCTTTAGAAATTATGGGTATAAATGCCCCAGGCTACCTTATCCTCCCTAAAATTATTTCAGGCATAACCATGGTACCTATGCTGGTTATCATTTCTATGTTTTTAAGTATTACCGGTGGATATATTGGCGGTTCTATTTCAGGTGCTGTTACACCTGCCGAATATATTCAGGGCATCACAACCGATTTTAACCCTTACACCATAACAGTAGCTTTAGTAAAAGCATTTGTGTTTGGTTTTATTATTACTTCAGTTCCGGCTTACGAAGGTTTTTATGTGCGTGGTGGTGCTTTAGAAGTTTCGCAGGCCAGTACAAGGGCTGTTGTTATTAGCTGTATTTCTATTTTAGCTTGCGATTATATCGTGACCCAATTGTTATTGTAATGATCGAAATTAAAGATATTTATAAATCGTTCTCCGGCAATGATGTATTACAAGGCATTTCTGGAAAGTTTGAAGAAGGTGTAACCAATTTAATTATCGGCGGCTCGGGATCAGGAAAGACAACTTTGTTAAAATGTATGGTGGGTTTGCACCAGCCAGATTCAGGTTCAGTGTTGTACGATGGTCGTGATTTTACACCAATGACCTACGAACAACGGATTGAAGTGCGTAAAGAAATCGGTATGTTATTTCAAGGCTCTGCCTTGTTTGATAGTATGACCGTTGAAGAAAACATCATGTTCCCCTTAAACATGTTTACTGATCAAAGCAGAAAAGAAAAACTAGAAAGGGTTGATTTTTGTTTAGAGCGGGTAAACCTTGCAGGTAAGAACAAATTGTTCCCGGCAGAACTATCGGGCGGAATGAAAAAACGTGTAGGTATTGCACGTGCTATTTCCATGAACCCGAAGTATCTGTTCTGTGATGAGCCGAACTCCGGTTTAGATCCGAAAACTTCGATCGTAATTGATGAATTGATTCAGGAAATTACCGAAGAATACAAAACCACCACCATTGTGGTAACGCACGATATGAACTCGGTAATGGGAATTGGTGATTATATTTTATTCTTACACGAAGGAAAAAAATTCTGGGAAGGCAGCAACAAAGAAATCGCACATACCGACATTAAAGAGCTGAACGACTTTGTGTTTGCCAGCCGCTTCATGAAAGCTGCAAAAGATAAGTTTTAAGAAAATTCTTATATTTGTAATATGACTACGGCTACAAAAAATATCATTCACAAGTTGGAAACCTTACCAGAAAGCATGGTAAACGAGGTAGAAGATTTTATTGATTTTTTAAAAGCTAAACATTCAAAGACTTTTCCAAAGTCAAAAAGCGAAGAAAAAAATATTGTTGAAGAACCAAAAGGCCTTTATGGCGCTGCCAAAGGAACAATTCTTTATATTTCTGATGATTTTAACGAGCCATTAGACGAGCTAAAGGATTATATGTAATGCGTTTTTTATTAGACACACACATATTTCTATTTTTTATTAATGGAGATAATGCCATTTCAAAAAAGATTATAGCGGTCATAAACAATCCTGATACCGAAAAACATATAAGTATTGTTAGCATTTGGGAAATTACAATAAAGCTAAATATTGGAAAGCTGAAGTTAAAAGATGATATAAACTCAATTTATCAATTGCTCGATAAGTATCAGGTAAAAATTCTTCAACCTTCTAAATACGATTTTATCACTTATTCTAAATTACCATTAATACATAAAGACCCTTTTGATAGGCTCATTATTTCACAAGCAATAGCTAATGATTTAATGCTGATAACAGATGATCAATATATCAAAAGCTATCCAAATTTAAAGTTATTTTAACACATGATACAATTACTTGCCCCCACCCACTGGAAAGATTATGAACTGATCGATTGCGGGGATTTTGAAAAATTAGAACGTTTTGGAAATGTCATACTGATCCGTCCTGAGCCGCAGGCGGTATGGAAAAAAACATACTCAGAACAGGATTGGAAAAAAACAGCCAACATCACTTTTAGGGGGCGTTCAGCTACTTCTGGCGAATGGGTAAAGAAAAATCTATCCATTCCAGACCGTTGGCATGTAGCATATGAAAATAATGAAGTAGCCATTAAACTCCGTTTAGGTTTAACTTCTTTTAAACATGTTGGCGTATTCCCAGAACAGGCCGTAAATTGGGATTTTATCTCGTCATCGATTAAAAAATTTAAAACACCGCAACCTAAGGTTTTAAATCTTTTCGCTTACACTGGTGCGGCATCGCTAATTGCAAATGCGGCAGGCGCAGAAACTACCCACGTAGATTCGATTAAGCAGGTAGTAACCTGGGCAAATGAAAATCAGGAGCTTTCGGGATTGAAAGACACCCGTTGGATGGTTGAGGATGCGCTAAAGTTTGTAAAGAAAGAATTAAAAAGAGGCAAAAAATACAACGGTATTATTCTAGATCCACCAGCTTATGGCCATGGCCCTAATGGCGAAAAATGGAAACTGGAAGACCATATCCAGGAAATGATGCAGGATGTTGTACAGCTGCTGGATGAAAAAGAACATTTTCTTATCCTAAACACCTACTCACTTGGTTTTTCTTCGGTAATTGTTGAAAATTTAATCCGCACATCATTCCCATCAGTACAAAACCTTGAGACTGGAGAACTGTTTCTACAGGCTACATCAGGCGTCAAATTACCATTGGGTGTATTTGGCAAATTCTGCAATGTGTAAATGTTGATTACTTTATTTTAAACTACCAGATTTCCACCCTACTTTCATCAAAACAGATTCGGAAAACTGTTTAACTTTAATTATCTATAATATATTTATGAAATTCCCTCAATTAGCAGGCACACTAATACTTGGTTTTGCCGCAATCAGCTTATTTGCCAACTGTAACTCAGATGGCAAGAGTAGTGGCGGTATCGGTAAAATCTTTTCTTCTGATTCGACTAAAAAGAAAACGGACTCAACAGTAAACGTAATGAAACCGGTTGATCCAAAGCTTTATGATTCTTTGGTAAAAAAATTGGCAAACGGAGATACTACCGGGAAATGGCCAGTAAAAAAGCAACCATATCCTTTGGCTGGAGCTATTTTACCTTTTAAACGTATAGTTGTTTATTATGGAAACCTGCATTCGAAAAAAATGGGTGCACTTGGTGAATATGCGCCTAAAGAAATGTGGCAACGCTTAAATGCTGAAGTTAAACATTGGGAAAAGGCCGATCCTTCTACCCCGGTACAACCAGGATTACATTATATTGCCGCAGTAGCAAGTGGAACACCTGGGAAAGATGGAAAATACATCAACAGGATGGGCAATAAACAGATCGACTCTGTTCTGAAAATTGCCAAAATGCAACCTAACACGATAGTATTTTTAGATCTTCAGGTAGCTTTAAGTACTATAAAAGCAGAATTACCTCATATCGCAAAATACCTGGAATTGCCATACGTTCATTTAGGTATTGATCCAGAATTTTCAATGAAAGACGGAACATTACCAGGCAAAAAAATTGGCACCTACGATGCTGCAGATGTTAATTATGTAACCGGATATTTAGCAGACATTGTTAAAAAATACAATTTACCTCCAAAAGTATTTGTATTACACCGTTTTACAAAGAAGATGGTAACTAATTCAGCTAACATTAAATTACGTCCTGAGGTGCAGGTAGTGGTGCATATGGATGGATGGGGCGAACCTGAATTGAAAAAAGGAACCTATCGCCATTTCATTCAGGCAGAGCCTGTACAGTTTACAGGCTTCAAGCTGTTTTACAAAAATGACCTAAAGAAAGATCCTAAACGGTTAATGACTCCTGAAGAGCTGTTAAAGCTTACACCAAAACCGATATATGTTCAATACCAATAATTTAAAGAGGATGTATCATGAGTTAAACAAACAGGTTAATGTAGCTACATCTCTATAAAGAATTAAAAGCAATAAAGCGGCAATTTTCGATTTGAAAATTGCCGCTTTTTATTTAAGCAAAAGATAGTCTTCAAGTTTAATTTGGCATCCTAAGGCTAAAAATGACTTATGATGCAACCTCTTTTTTTGTTCCTGGGCCAACAGAATATCTATTTTTCAATACATTTAACCCTAAATTACTGTCTAAAAAGCGCCTACTTAAAACTTATAGGAATAATCGCTATCCGATCAATGTTTAATATCAAAAAAATGTCTTTTTTTGATTTATTTAAAAATTGGAATAAATATATAATGTAGGATATGCAAACAGCAACATTTGGCGGAGGCTGCTTTTGGTGCACTGAAGCCGTTTTTCAGACGTTAAATGGAGTAAGCCAGGTTACAGCGGGCTATATGGGAGGAGATTTAAAGCACCCTACCTATATGGAAATTTGTAATGGCGATACCGGACATGCAGAAGTAATTCAAATCACATTCGATGAAAGCATTATCTCGTTCAGTGACCTTCTATTGGTATTCTTTAAAACCCATAATCCAACAACCTTAAACAGGCAGGGGAATGATGTTGGTACACAATACCGCTCAGTGGTTTTTTACGAAAATGAAGAGCAAAAAAAACTAACAGAGGAAATAATTGAAGATTTAACCCAACAACATATTTTCAACAAGCCAATTGCGACAGAAGTTTCTCCTATAGCCGAATTTTATGAGGCTGAAGACTATCATCAGAACTAT
This sequence comes from Pedobacter riviphilus, assembly GCF_014692875.1. Classification (NCBI taxonomy): domain Bacteria; kingdom Pseudomonadati; phylum Bacteroidota; class Sphingobacteriia; order Sphingobacteriales; family Sphingobacteriaceae; genus Pedobacter; species Pedobacter riviphilus. The sequence continues at coordinate 3,810,958 of NZ_CP061171.1, forward strand.
TTTAATAACAATCAGGGAAAACCCTATTGCGCTTTTGTGATACAACCAAAGTTGAATAAGTTTGCTACTGATTTTAAAGATAAAATTAAACCAGAGCTTTTGGAATAATTAAATTTCGAAGGTAAGCAGGGCATGCTGACTAGCCGTATGAATATCTCTCCAAACCCTATTAATTTCTGATTCTTTTTTCGCGGCTTCTAAACCACAGTATGGAAATAAAGTAGCTGCCGATTTCCAACAGGTATGAGCCAATTTACGACTGATTAAACTCACCTCGCTTAATTTCTCATCAGCAATTTCCCCATTATCTATTAGCTGATCCCAAGACTCGTCAAACGCATCATAGAATTTTGTACGAAGGCCCAGTACTTCTTCTTCACAACGGTTAAGTTCGCTATTAAAAAACAAAATTTGCGCCTCGCTATACCTGCCCAATCCGGAACGCGAATAAAAAGATTGTTCTACCAGTTTAATGAAATGATTGGTCATTCCTAAACTATTTACGGTTAACGTGGTTTCTGCGAGCTGTAAAAAAGGGTAATCAAAGCCAGCATCTGCTACTTCAATTTGTTGATTAATTTTAAAGGTCCTATTTTCGTCAACGCTTAAATCGCAAACTTCAAAAGCATGGCTCCCTGTAGCTATTAAACCAAAGTAAGACCAACCGGGCAAAATATTTACTTCTTCTTTTTTAAGGATGAACGATTTAATTTCAGGCGCTCCATTTTCATCCAAAATATCATCGCCATTTTCGTTTTTAAGTGTGCAGTTAGCTGTAAATATAGTAGCATGTAATGCACCACTGGCATAACTCCATTTTCCATTGAGCAGATAGCCTCCCTTGGTTTTAATGGCTACGCCACCAACAGCACCACTCCCTGCAAAACAAACCTCACGGTCGGCAAAAATCTCTGCTGCCAATCCAGGATTTAAAAACCCGGCAAACCATCCTGCGCCGGCGCAAAGGGTTATGGTCCAACCTAAACTTCCGTCGGCTTCTGCCAGTTCTTCTTCCAATCTTAAAATTTCAGGAAGTTTTTTGTTTGGCCCACCATAAATTTCGGGTACAAAAAGCTTAAACCAGTTCTCCTGATAGGCCAGTTCTAAAATTTCTGGATGAAGTTTACCCATTTTTTCAGAAAGTGCTGCATAAGCTTTTACTTTCTCCTGCCAGGTGACGGTTAATGTTTCTTGCATAATTATTTTTTGCTTTGCGTACGAAAGTAGTTAAGCCAGTTTGAGCCTGCTTTTGTTAATGATCTTCTTCCAATCGAAAAATCCAAATATGGCAACTGTAAACAAAAATGTAGTTAAACAGGCCATAAGTGGAAGCTTTTTATGAAACAGCAATGGAATGGCAACAATATTCGAAATGTTCAGGAATATCCAGTTTTCTATTTTGCGTCTGGCTAACAGCCACATGCCTGCCCAGGCGGTAGAAGAAACAAATGCATCGAATAAGGGCACATCCGAATCAGTATAATGCCTCAATACAAGATAAAGCGCTCCAAATCCGATCACAGCAATTAAAACAGCAATGATTAATTCTTTATTGCTCGACCATGAAACCTGGTTTTCTCCATCCAACTTTCTTTTTTTCCAGATTATCCATCCGTAAACGCTCATCACCAGATAATAAATATTTAAAAGCACCTCAGCATATAATTTAACACCTAGCAATAAAAACATCCACAATAGAACAGAAATTATTCCTGTTGGATAAAGCCAGATACTATTCTTCTTCGCCAATAAAACTTCAGATACGCCGAAACCAACAGCCAGCCATTCGATTAATGAGGTGTGTATAATCTGCTCCTGAAAAAGCTTAAACCAATCTTGAAAATTCATTTACAATAATTTGCCTGCGACCAGTAAAAATAATTAGACACCGTTTTCGGGGCGAAACAGTTTTGTAAGTTTTAACCTCTTCCTACGGCGGCATTACCCGCATCAGGTTCATTTAAGGTTGAGGGCTGGAGGGTTGTAAGGTCGAGGGGGAAACCCTCTGCCTTCTACCTATCTACCTTTCACCTTAAAATGGGTATAATCTCAGCAAATTGATGGCAACAGAAATTGCAGCATCAACAAGCACCCCTTTGAGCAAGGCAAATATAGGTTTAAAAATGAAATGTTTTGATTGAAATGTGGAGAGTTGTCAACTTTCTTGCCACCAGGCCATTTTAAAGTTGACAACTCTCAGGTCTATTTAAAACAAGCCCAGCTGCCCCTTATCATCAATATCGATATCATCTGGATTGGTGATTTCAAAATCTATCTTTTTGGCAGGTTTTTCTTCTGCTTGGGGTTTATCTTCGGCTTTAACTTCTTCTTTTTTAACCGGCTCGGCTTCTGGCTTTGCTTTTTCTACCACAGGCTTTTCTACCACAGCAGGTTTTTCTTTTACCTCGGGTTCATCAGCCTTAACCACAGGAATTTCTGCCCGTTCGAATTTTGGTTTTGGCTGCGTTACAACAGGTTTGTCTACTGCCTCTTCCGGCACTTCTGCTTCTGTTACTGTTTCCTCATTCGCAATCATCTCTTCGTTTGTAACCGCTTCATCTAGTGTTTCTTCACCATCTTCTCCCTCGTCAATTGCTGCTATCTCCACCTCTTCAATTTCTATTTCAGGCTCTTCTAATACTACTTTTTGAACATCGTGCGGCGACAGTCTATTGCCATTTGCTTTTAGTCCTTTAACATCAATCAGTTCTGCCAAGGTTAAATCCAGTGTTTCCGGAATTTGGGTTTTACCCTTTAAAACATCAACAATAACTTTTGCTGCCGGATTTGAAGTAAGGTGCAACAATCTCGATTTCTGCTCTTCGCTAATGAAAATAGTTTTCCTTCCGTTGGCTTGCAGTTCGAATGCAAAACGTTTGATAAAATAGTTTTGTGCTTTGCCTTCAAAATGGACTGCAGCAAAAATCAGCTCCGGATCAAACTTCTGAATCAAGATTAATCCATCATCAAAGTGATTGCTGAGTTCGAAAGAACTTAATTCGTAATATCCATCTTTGTGTACCTGTAAAATACGATCGTCGCCATCAAATTCACCCAGGTATTTTCCACGGCCATCAACATTTAAGCGCTTTAATAAATCATCGTACCAGATTTTAAGCCCCGATAAGGTAGAAACGCCCTTGCTCTTCAAAATAATTTTCTTAATTGGATATTTTGAAATGATATTTCCCTGCGATCCGCGCCCTTTAATAGCCACTTCTGCAAAATCCTGATCGAACTGAAGCTTGCGCAATTTAGAATGGGGTTTCAGGGCAACATTTACGACCTCAGCCTCACCGTTAGGGTTCGCCGTAAAATATAAAACTTTCGATCCTTTCGATCCCTTGGTTAAATCGTATTCCTTATCGCGTGTTACCCCAACTACGGCAAACCTTTTAATATATGAAGTACCACTTGCACCATCTTTATAAATCATGTTGTAAATGGTACGCTCGTCGTTTTTCTTAAATACCTGGGCGTGAATAATGCCTTTGCCTACAAAGGTTTTATCGGCCACCTTGGTAATGATACATTTACCATCTTCACGGAAAACAATTACCTCATCAATATCCGAACAGTCTGCTACGAATTCATCTTTACGTAAACCCGATCCGATAAATCCATCTTCACGGTTCATATACAGTTTCACGTTCGCCAATGCTACTTTCGACGCCTCTACCCGATCAAACAAACGGATTTCGGTTTTACGTTCTCTTCCTTTTCCGTATTTATCTTTTAGTTTCTGGTACCAGGCAATGGCGTAATCGGTAAGGTGTTTTAAGTGGTTTTTAACTACTTTAATCTCATCTTCCAGGTTTTTCATCTGCTCATCAGCCTTTTTCACATCAAAACGGGTGATGCTACTCATTGGCTTATCAATCAGCTTCTTAAAATCTTCAGGTAATATTTCGCGGTAAAGCGATGGTTTAAACGGATCGAATAAAATGTGTAATACCTCAACTACGGTTTCAAAATTGGATGAGTTTTCATATTCAGGATTTTTGTACATCCCCTCCTGAATAAATATTTTAAGTAACGAACTAAAGAAAATCTTCTCCTGCAACTCGTGCAGGCGGATTTCGAGCTCTTTTTTGAGTAAACCCTTGGTGTGTTTTGTATTTTCGATCAGGATATCGTTCACACTTAAAAAGTGTGGTTTATCTCCCTGGATGATACAGGTGTTTGGTGAGATCGATACTTCGCAGGCCGTAAAGGCATAAAGCGCATCAATGGTAACATCGGGCGAAATCCCTGGTGCTAGGTGCACTACAATTTCTACATTGGCCGCGGTATTATCCTCAATCTTTTTAATCTTGATTTTACCTTTATCATTGGCCGATAAAATGCTATCGATAACAGAACCTGTTGTGGTACTGAACGGGACTTCGCTAATCACCAAAGTTTTTTTATCCTTCTCGGTAATTTTCGCCCGCACACGGATTTTACCTCCACGCTGTCCTTCATTATAATTCGAGAAATCGGCCATACCGCCCGTAAAAAAATCAGGCAATATATTGGGGCGTACGCCTTTCAATGCTTCTATCGATGCATCTAATAATTCGATAAAATTGTGCGGCATTACCTTGGTAGCTAAACCTACAGCAATACCCTCAGCCCCCTGCGCCAATAACAAAGGGAATTTTACAGGTAAAGTTATCGGTTCGTTGTTACGTCCATCATAACTTAACTGCCATTCGGTAGTATCAGGATTAAATACCACCTCGTTGGCAAATTTGGATAAACGTGCCTCAATATAACGGGGTGCCGCAGCGCTATCGCCAGTAACCGGATCGCCCCAGTTACCCTGCATATCAATCAATAAATCTTTTTGTCCAATCTGCACCATCGCATCACCAATAGAGGCGTCACCATGCGGGTGGTACTTCATGGTGTTACCGATTACGTTGGCTGCCTTATTAAAACGCCCATCATCCATCTCCTTAAGCGAGTGCATAATGCGCCGTTGAACAGGCTTTAATCCATCGTTAATGTGCGGAACTGCCCTATCGAGAATTACATAAGACGCATAATCGAGAAACCAGTTTTCGTATAAACCGTTGATTGGGGTTATGGTATGTTTGTGCTCTTCGTTTACGTTTTGATCTAATTCTTCACTCATTTATCTACAAAAATTGGCAGCTGTAAATATAATAAAAATGATTGCATAGAATAAAGAGAGGTTATTCACATTTCGAGATAGGAAATTTATTAAAAAACAAGGGCAAGGTGCGTTTTGCTTAGCTCTTGCCGTCATTCCTGCGAAGGCGGGAATCTTAATGCTTGCATATTATAAAATGATTTCTCATTCTATCGGCTGGTGTTTCACCTGCCCAAATCTAAATTTGTTTGTGTTGATTTGGAAAGCAGGGTTCCGTAGGTTTGATTAATGTTTCCTCCGGCTTTCCGGTACGATCTTTTTTACACTCAACCCTACGCTCAGGCGGCAAAAAAGATCTCCCCTTCAATCCGGTTTAGAAAAATAGTTTTGTGCTGCTATTTAGGGTTGCAGGAGGATACTCATCCCCGAAAAAATATTGCACTATTCTACCCCCAACAACACGCCCGAAACATTCCATGCACTAGAGCTGGAGCCTTCTGGTTTACCCATTGGGATGGTTACTTTTATAGTGTGCGTACCTGCCTTTAAATCTCCTAAGCTGATCCATTCCGGATTGGTAACGGTACCTGGGCACCAGTTAGAACGGCTTAAATCAGATGAAGAAAGACCAGTTTCGAAATTTCCAGAGGCAGGGTTCGATAATCGGTACGAACCGCAATCCTGTCGCCATGGTGTAAAAGCGAATGCTTCTTTTTCGTCCAGCCAGATGGTATTTTTCCGTGGCACAAACTCATCGCCATTTCCCCAGCCGCCGTGACCTGTTGTAATGTAACGCAGTTTCGCATCTTTTAGGTCTTTTGCTAAGGTAAAAGAAACTTCCAAACCTTTATCACTGCTAAACATGGTTGCATATTCTTGTCCAGCCATTTCCATTACATTAGTCGAATTAAATAAGGGCAAAATCACTTCTTTGGCTTCCTTTTGTCTTCCACCGTTGTGCAGTGTAATATTTAAAGAAACTTTATGTCCGCCCTTATCATAGTTTCCAACAAAAACAGCTATCCAAGCCTCTTTGCCATTTACCAGCGGAAACAATTCCGAAATATCCTGTCTATAGTAAACTTTTTCTGCCCAATTTTTATCCTTCAATTTTAAAGTATTGTATTTACCAACGCCGAAAGGGGTAAAAAAACGCATCAACTCTATAACGGGGTTATAATTTGCTGTGGCTACAACACCCTGGTATTGCTTTCCATTGCCATTATCGTAAACAGGTAGGTTTTTAACAGAGTTTTTAAGTGCATCCATTAAACTGATCTGTTTATCAGTCGGAATAATAAATACCGATCCTGTTCTATCGTATGCATCGCCGTTGGATTGCTCGGTTAAATCGACAAAAACATTGGGGTTAGACTGAAACTCGGGAAATTTTACTTTCCTGGCAATCACTGTCCCTCCCGCAAAACGGAATACAGAATCGTTCGATTGTGGTTTATCAATAAAATTAATCGTTTCGTTATTAAAAACACTTAGTGTGGTAAACCTGCTTTTCCAGAGTAAATCTTTATAAGTTAATCCATCAGTTAGTTTAGCACTTATTTTTTGCAGATCGATTGGTTTCGATTTTTTAACTTCTTCAATTTTTGTAGCAGTTACAAAGCTACTGCCATTACGCACCTGTTCTAAAACCAGTCCAAGATTCTGGCCTAAACTGGTTGGCGCGGCTTTTATACCGGCATCGTTAGTATACCATAGGTCTATTCTATTGGAATTAACAACTGTTGTGGCTTTTTTACAGGTATAACCCAAAATCACTTTGGTTTCGTTGCTCAACTCAAAAGTTTGCTTACCAACTGCAACACTATCAGCAGTTGCAATCTGCTTATTTGCACCTAAATCGGCAACCTGAAATAAAATTTGTGCAGGCTTAGCAACAATGCTTTGTTCGTAAGGATATTTCGCCTTATTATCGAGGATGCCAGCATTGCTGATTAAATTTTGACTTGCCGAAGCCAATACCACTATAGCATTCTGGTCTTCTTTCGGTTTTCCATCTGAAGATCGGAAATAAATTATTTTATAAACCGCATTACTTTTAAGTACGGCTTGAGCTTGCAGTTTAAAAGAAAGAAAAATCGAAAAAATAAGGATGCAGAGATGCTTCATATGGTTAAAAAACCAAATATAAGTATAAAAGTCAGAGGTCGGGAGTTGGAAGGAATAATTACATTCTAATAGAAAAGTCGTCTTTGCGAGGAGGAACAACGAAGCAATCTTACAACTATGGGTTATAGCGACCGCATTAAGATTGCTTCGTCAGCTGAAAAAGCCTTCTCGCAATGACGACCCGTCGAGAGGTGCTATTTCGTTACCGCTCCAATCGATCCTCAACAAAAGCAAAAGGCAGTAAACTTTTCACACTTGGCACTTTTAACACTTCTCCGTTTAGGCAATAAAAAATCACTTCAATTGGTGTATTTTGTTTACGTTCAAACTCTGCCATTACCTGTAAACAGCCTCCACAGGAGGTAATAGGTTTTAAAATCTCAAAATTGTCAGTTTGGGCAGTTATGGCCATACTTTCTATAACTGCATTTGGGTAGGTAGCACCAATGGTAAAAAGTGCAACACGCTCTGCACAAAGTCCTGATGGATAGGCTAAATTTTCTTGGTTACTGCCCAATATGGTTTCGCCAGAGGCCAAACGGATTGCCGTACCTACTCTAAACTTGGAATATGGGGAATAAGACGTATTTAAAGCCTGCTTTGCAAGTTCACAAAGCGTTCTATCTGCTGATGTTAATTCTATAATACTTTCGTATTGTTCAAAAGTTATATTTAGATTTATTGAATTCATTTGTAACCGATTATTAAACCGCCAATGTTAAATTTTTATAGCGGGCGAACAATTTAAGTTATTTTTTGTATTATTTAGTAAAAATCGCCGTAAAATTAATTTTAATGGCATGCATTTATCAAACACCAAACACACTTAGCTTTGAATAAATACGTACGCAAAAGTCTAAAAATTTTATTGTGGGTAATTGCTTCCATCATTATTCTGGTTGTTGGTTTAGCCCTATCTTTAAATATCCCGGCGGTTCAGAATTTTGTTAAAGAAAAAGCTATAAACTACCTTAAAAGCAAAACCAAAACTGAAGTAAGTTTAGAAAGCATTAAAATCGCCTTGCCAAAAGATGTGGTTTTAAACAAATTTTACATCGAAGACCGTAAAGGTGATACCTTATTGTATGCGGAAAAACTGGCCGTTGATATCAGTTTATTTAAACTGTTAAAAAACACCATAGAGGTTAACAATATTGAGCTGAAAAACATACGTGCAAATGTTAAGCGTATTAGTCCTGATACAACTTTCAACTTTTCGTTTCTGGTTGATGCTTTTATGAGCGATCAGAAAAAGACTGAAGAAAAAGTAGATAAAGACACTACCTCTACCCTTAAATTCTCTGTTGATAAAGTTTCTTTCGAAGATATAGGCATCAACTATCGTGATGATGTGGCGGGTAATGATGTAAAATTATATCTGGGTGCATTTAAAACCAAAATCAAAGATTTTGATCTGGCCAATCAGCATTATGTAATTAAAGAATTAAGTTTAGTGAACACTTCTTTACGTTATCTACAGCAAAAACCACTGGTACACCTGGTGCAGCATATTACCAATAGTGTTGATAGCAGTGAGAAAAAACAGGGAAAGTTACCATTAATAGAAGTGCAGAACTTCATTTTCAGTAAGGTAAAAGTAAATTACGACGATCAGCTATCCACTACCAAAGCTGTTGCCGACGTAAACGACCTGGGGTTGGTAAACCTGAAAGTAGATTTAACCAACAGTAAATATGCTGTTGATGATGCACATTTAAACAAATCAAATATTCTTTTTGCTTTTAAACCAGCACCAAGTAACGATTTAAAGAAAGTTAAAGATACGGTAGTGCCCGAAAAATCGCCTTTGGGTTTAATTATTAAGAATATCAGCTTAGCGGATAACCATGTACAATTCGATAATCTTGGCGCTAAACCTACCCCAAAAGGCATGGACTTTAACCACCTAAAAATTAACCAGCTCAATTTAGGCGCCAGTGATGTAAGTTACAGCGCTGCAGGTATAAAGGCCAATGTTAAAAATGGATCTTTAAAGGAAAAAAGTGGTTTCGTCTTGGATCAATTAAGAGGTGATGCAGTTTATAATGACAAACAGATCAAACTGAGCAATTTCATTTTAAAAACGCCTAACACTTCGATCGAAAATGCGACTGAATTAAATTTTACTTCGATGGAGGATTTAACCAAACATCCTGAACGCGTAAAATTGAATTTGGCTTTTAAGAACACCACCATCGGATTAAAAGATGCTGGCTTTTTCAGCGATGCCGTTCCAGCAAATTACCGTAACGAAAAAATAAAACTAACAGCAAATGTTAATGGTTATCTGAATAACCTGAATATCCCAAAACTGCAGATCAGTGGTTTGAAAAATACCCAGATTGATATTAGTGGAAGGGCAAAGGGACTGCCAGATATCAAGAAAACTTATCTCGATTTAAACATTAAAAAACTTCATGTTACCAAAGGAGATATCCTGGTGGCTGTACCTAAAAAATCTTTACCCCCAACAATCGAATTGCCAAACGTAATTGATGCTAAAGGTAATTTTAAGGGCTCAATGACCGATTTTAATGCCAACATGAACATTAATACCGATATGGGTGGTGCAGTTGTGGTAGCAGGAATGAAAGGTCCTAAAGGTAAAGAAAGTTATAAGGCAGACATTAGTTTAAATAACTTCAATGTAGGTAGACTCTTAAAAATGCAGCCAAAATTGGGTAGGATTTCGGTTAAAGCAAATGTTGCAGGTACAGGGCTCGATCCTAAAAAAATTAATGCAAAATTTAATGCAAAGGTTATTAGTGCTTACTATAATAAATATACCTATCGCAATTTAAGCCTTGCCGGCAATTACAGCAACCAGAACATCAGCATTAAAAGTAGCATGCCCGATAGCAATGCCAACTTTAATTTAGCTGCTAAAGTGAACATGACAGGTAAATATCCAGCGGTAAAAGCCGATTTAAATTTAAAACAGGTAAACCTACAGGCATTAAACTTTAGTCCAACGGTATTAAGTGCTGCAGGCATAGTTAAAGTAGACCTCGCCACTGCCGATGCCGATTATTTAAACGGATCGGTTGATATTACCAGCTTACAATTGGTAAAAGACAAACAAAAAATCAATGTAGATACGATTTCCATCCGGGCAAAATCGACCGCTACAGAAAATGAGCTGACCTTAAAATCTGAAATACTATCGGCTAAAATTGATGGCAAATACCAGCTCACCAAAGTAGGCGATGCCATTATCAACGAAATTAATAAATACTACGCCTTTGGTACCGTTGCTAAAGTTCCCGATCAGAGGTTAAGGTTTTTCGTACAAGTATATGATTCTAAATTATTAAAAGAATTTGTACCCGAGTTAACAGTATTCAAGCCGTCACAGTTTTATGGATTAATCGATACACAAAAAGATAGCTTACAGATTAAGGGAAATTTCCCGCAGGTGGTATATGGTGATTTTAAGGTAGATACCACCGTGTTAAACATCAATAACGACAACAGCAAATTAGGTTATAGTTTAACCGTTAAGCGTCTTCAAAGCCCATCTATTGCACTCTTCAATACCGAAGTAAGTGGCGAAGCAGCGAACAATAATTTGGGCGTAAATGTTTTCTTACGAGACAGGCAGCGTAAAAACAAATATGTAATTGGTGGTAATTTCCAATCTATTAACAAAGATTTTAAATTCACCCTCGATCCACAGAAACTTCTGCTCGACTACCAGAAATGGGTGGTTTCGCAAGATAATTATATCCAGTTCGGTGCCTCAGGTGTATTGGTTAATCAATTTCAGATCAGCAATAGCGGCCAATCACTTTCCATCAATAGTAATCCTACCGAAGCAAATGCGCCCTTGGCAGTAGAATTTAAAGATTTCCAACTAGAAACCTTAACCAAATTTGCAGAAACCGATACTACTTTGGTTGGTGGCCGTTTAAATGGAACAGCGAATGTTAAAGACCTGGCCAGCACACCAAAATTTGAAGCTAACTTAACCATCGATCAGTTACGTTACCAAAAAGATCAACTGGGTACCTTGCGCCTCGCTGTAAACAATAATACCGAAAATGCCTTCGAGGTAAATGTGGCGCTAACCGGCGTGCATGAGTTAAGGGTTAACGGCTTCTATTATACTGCACCAGAAAGCGCTTTGGATCTTACGGTAAACGTCGATAAGATTGAAATGAAAAACATCGAAAGTTTATCTGCAGGCCAGCTTAAAAACGGCACAGGTACCTTAACCGGGGCACTTACTGTTAAAGGCGCGCTAACAGCTCCGAAAATTCTAGGCGACTTAACCTTCAACAATGCAGGAATCAAAGTGGCTTATGTAAACTCATATTTCCGTATGCCGAATGAAAAAATATCGTTTACAAATGAAGGCATCAGTTTTAATAACTTTACACTAATTGATTCCCTAAATCAAAAAGCAACAGTAAACGGAAAGGTTTACACCACCGATTTTAAAAACTACCGCTTCGGTTTAGATATCCGAACAAACAATTTCAGGGCAATCAATTCTACCGCAGCCGATAACGATATGATTTATGGTACGGTGTTTTTAACCAGCAATGTTAAGGTGCGTGGAGATTTGAACCAACCAGATGTAAACATGAACATCAAGGTAAATAAGGGTACAAAATTTTTCTTTGCTTTACCTTCAAGTGATCCGGCAATTATTGATCAGGAAGGTATAGTGCAATTTATTGATGCCGATGCTCCTCCCTTTAACGGACAAAAAGCTTTAAAGGTTGACAGTATTAGCAAATCACCCATCAAAGGCTTAAACCTTGTGGCGGCAGTAACGGTCGACCCAGAAGCAGAACTAAACGTTGTGGTAGATCCATCTACTGGTGATAATTTAAAAGTTAGAGGTGATGCAGATTTAAATGTAACAATGGATCCTAGTGGTAAAATCAGTATGACCGGTAGGTACGAGATTGTTGATGGTTCATACAATTTAACACTGGCCGTTGTAAAAAAAGAATTTAAACTGGTTAAAGGGAGTACCATTGTGTGGACAGGCGAACCTACTTCTGCTACTGCAAATATTACGGCACTATACGAAGTTAACGCGGCACCTATCGATCTGTTAAATCAACCAGATCTTTACGAAGCCAGAACCAAATTGCCTTTCCAGGTTTATTTGATGATAAAAGGGGAATTGTTGAAACCTACGATTTCCTTTAAGCTCGATCTGCCAGAAAATGAGCGTGGGGCTTTAAGTGGTCAGGTTTATACCAAATTGATTAATGTAAACCGCGATGAGAGCGAATTGAACAAACAGGTTCTTTCTTTACTTGCCTTAAACCGGTTTATTGCAAACAACCCCTTCCAAAGTTTGGCGGGCGGCGGCGGCGGTGTTTCTACGCTTGCCCGTTCGAGTGTAAGTAAACTGTTAACCGAGCAATTGAATAATTTAACCTCCGATCTAATTCAGGGTGTTGATCTAAACTTCGGTGTAAATTCATCTGAAGATTATTCAACCGGCTCAATGCAGCAAAAAACGGATCTGGAAGTTGGCTTATCGAAAAAACTTTTAAACGACAGGCTAACCGTTAGTGTAGGAAGCTCTTTTGCATTAGAAGGGCCACAGGCTCCAGGAGAAAAATCGACCAATATTGCGGGGAATGTAAACGTAGAATATGCGCTTTCTGCTGATGGACGCTACCGTTTAAGGGCCTATCGCCGAAACCAGAACGATATGATTGTACAAGGGCAGATTGTTGAAACAGGCCTGGGCTTTACACTAGTAGTAGATTACAATAAATTTAGAGAGATTTTCCAAAAGAAAAGGATCAGAAGAATAAGAAACATTGAACAGAAAGCACAAGATGAGAAAACTAATTAGACCGCTTTTATTTTTATTGGCCTGTTTAGTTTGGGCAGCTTGCAGCAGTACCAAATCTTTAAAACCAGGCCAGATTTTGTATACCGGTGCTGAGGTAAAAATCAATCCTGATTCATCCGGAAAAATTGATAATGAAAAACAGGTTAAAACCGATCTGGAAGCTAAAACAAGGCCACGTCCCAATAAATCTATTTTGGGTATAAAATTTAAACTGGGCATTTACAATCTTGCTGGCGAACCCAAAAAGCCAAAAGGTTTTAGAAACTGGTTGCGCAGACAAGGAGAAGCCCCAGTGTTATTGAACGATGTAAAACTGAAATACAACAACGATGTATTATCCAGTTACCTCATTAGCGAAGGATATTTACAGGCAAATGTTACCGGCGATACCGTTATTAAAGAAAAAAAGGGTAAGGCCATTTATACTGCGGTTACTGGGCAAAGGTATAAAATCAACAAAATTAATTTCCCGCCAGATACAGGAGTACTCACAAAAATCATTAATGCAAACAAAGACAAAACCTTGCTAAAAGTTGGCGATTATTATGATATCGATACCTATAAAAATGAGCGGATCAGGATTGATAACGATTTAAAAGAAAATGGCTATTTCTATTTCAGTCCAGATTATTTAATTATGCAGGTAGATAGTACCATTGGTAAAAACCTGGTTAATGTTTCGGTTAAGGTAAAAGATATCGCTCCTGATGCGGCATTAAAGCCTTATACCATTAAAAATATTAACATATATCCTAACTATTCTTTAAGGAGAGATAATACATTAAGAAAGTTAAAACCACTTCAGTATAATGATTTCAATATATTCGATGACCGAAACACCTTTAAACCAAGGCTTTTCGACCGCTTGGTGTTCTTCCAAAAAGGCGAACCTTATAACCGTAAAGATCATAACCAATCGTTAAACCGAATGGTAAATGTAGGTGCATTTCAAGATGTGAGGGCCGAATTTTTACCAGTTGATAGTTTCAAAAACAATCAGCTTGATCTGAACATTTATTTAACACCTTTAAAGAAAAATTCACTTACCTTTTCTGTTACCGGAACAAGTAAATCAAACAATTTTGTCGGCTCAGAGGTAAAAGTTACACAAACCACCAGAAACCTATTTAGAAATGCCGAACAGTTAGACATCAGTTTAAGTGGTGGTTTCGAAACACAAACCAAAGGAACTTCATTAGGCAAAAACTCTTTGTCGTTAACCGCCGAAGGAAAACTGACCTTTCCCAGGTTTATTGTGCCATTTTACAAACCGAATAGTACCAATGCCTTTATCCCGAAAACCATTGCCTCGCTTTCTTACCAAATGCTTAACCGTGGTTCTGAATATACCTTACATGCATTTAAGGGGCAATATGGTTACAACTTTAAAGAGAATCAGTACAAAGAGCATAATTTCAACCCAATATCAGTAAGTTATGTTTCTACTTCTTTTCCATCTGACACGACTGAGGAGAGAATATACGAACAAAATCCACTCTTAAGAACTACGTTAGAAAGTCAGTTTATTATTGGTAGCAATTATAATTTCACCTATACCAACCAGATGGAAGATAGCCGGAGAAATAACACCTATTTCTTTGGAGGATTAGAAACCGGAGGTAATGTTTGGGGGTTATTTACCCCAAAGGATGAAAATGGTCAACGATCTATCTTTAACAAACCGTTAACGCAGTTTATCAGAGTAGAAGCCGATTTAAGAGACTATTATAAAATTACCAGAAACTTAATCTGGGCAAACAGGTTAAACTTAGGTTATGGTTATGCTTATGGAAACTCCAGCTCAATGCCATTTGTTAAACAGTTTTTTGCAGGCGGCAGTAACGATATCAGGGCTTTTCCGGCCAGAACACTAGGGCCGGGTACTTATAAAGTTCGAGATGATGCTATTTTTGCCGATCAGGGTGGTGATATTAAGTTAATGCTCAACTCAGAACTGCGTTTTAAGATAGTGAGCGTACTTTATGGAGCACTGTTTGTAGATGCCGGAAATATCTGGCTAAGGAAAGAAGATCTTGGAGAACCTGGCAAACCAGAGACGGCAAGACTTGGATCTGGTTTTAAGCTGAAAAATGCTTTTAATGAACTGGCTGTTGGTACGGGTGCAGGCTTACGGGTAGATGTGAGCATTTTTGTAGTCCGTTTAGATGTGGCTTTTCCTGTACGTAAACCATACTTACCAGAAGGACAAAGATGGGTATTTAATGATATCGCATTCGGGAATAAGGATTGGCGTAAACAGAATTTAATTTTTAACATTGGGATAGGATATCCTTTTTAATTTTTCGATGAAAAGAGTAAGAGTATTACATAAAATCAAATATTTTTTTGTTGCCATTTATCACCTTTTTATAGCCGCAGGAAAAGGTTTTATGGAAGATAGGGTAACTAAATTAAGTGCTTCACTTGCTTATTACACCATTTTTTCGCTTACACCGCTTATTATAATCCTCCTCTCTGCCGCCACTCTATTTTTGGGTGATAAAAAAAATGAGGAAACACGGGGGAAATTTTTTGGTCAGGTTACCGAATTAGTGGGTAAAGATGCGGCGGGCCAGATCCAGGGTTTTGTAGAACATGCCAACAAAACAGGTCAATCAACATTTAGTTTAGTAGTGGGAATTGTTGCACTTATTATCGGATCGACCGCTATTTTTATTGAAATACAGGATAGCATCAATATGATCTGGAAAGTAAAAGCTGTGCCCAAAAAAGGTTGGCTAAAAATGCTTTCTAACAGGTTATTGTCTTTTTCTTTAATCGTGTCGATGGGCTTCCTGTTACTGGTATCATTGGTTGTAAACAGTGTAGTGGTGGGTTTGGGTTCTAAATTGGCCAATCTGCTTTCGCAAAGCAATATAAACGAAGTGATTCCGGTTGCAAATGATACCATGGCATTGTTGATTTATATTTTAAACAATGTAATTACATTAGCTGCCGTAACGGCTGTATTTGCAGTGATATTTAAAGTATTACCAGACGTTATCATCCGATGGAAATCGGCAATAATTGGCGCTTTATTCACGGCTGTTCTGTTCAGTTTAGGTAAATATCTGATCGGGATTTATATTGAAAAAGGTAATCCAGGTTCGGCCTTTGGTGCAGCCAGTTCAATCATCGTTATTTTATTGTGGATTTATTATACTTCTATTATACTCTACTTCGGCGCAGAATTTACACAGGCTTATGCCGAAAAGTACGATAATGGCATTTCACCCAGTAAGTATGCCGTATTTACCAAAATTACTATTGTAGAAAAAAAGGTAGATGTATTGCCCCCACAACACCCGGAAGATACCGTAAAAGTACCTAAAGAATAAGTCGGTCGTCATCCTGAACTTGTTTCAGGATCTTTTCTACGCAACGCATTAATTAAGAAGTCAAGTTTTAAAAACTTGAATCTTTTTTTATGCTACTTCTTCCGTAATCACTTTAGGCTCTTCAGTTACTTCATCCTTCTCTATTCTTAGGTTACGGATAATGTGCTGTTGCCTGTCTGGCGTGTTTTTACCCATGTAATATTCCAGCAAACTTTTAATCGTTTGATCCTTCAAAATAACAGGGTCTAACCTGATATCTTTCCCGATAAATAACCCAAATTCATCAGGAGAAATTTCTCCTAAACCCTTAAATCGGGTAATTTCTGGTTTATTACCCAGTTTTTCGATTGCATTTTTACGTTCTTCGTCACTGTAGCAATAAATGGTTTCCTTTTTATTGCGCACCCTAAAAAGCGGTGTCTGCAAAATATAAACATGGCCTGCTTTTACCAGATCAGGGAAAAATTGAAGAAAGAAAGTCATCATCAGCAAACGGATGTGCATACCATCCACGTCGGCATCTGTAGCAATAACGATATTATTATAGTGTAAGCCATCTAAACCATCTTCGATATTTAAAGCGTGTTGCAGTAGGTTAAACTCTTCATTTTCATACACCACTTTTTTTGTCAGCTCGTAACAATTTAGCGGCTTCCCCTTTAAACTGAACACCGCCTGGGTATCTACATCACGCGATTTTGTGATTGAGCCTGAAGCTGAATCGCCCTCAGTAATAAATAAGGTGGTTTCGTAACGTTTCTCGTGCGTAGTATTAAAATGCACCTTACAATCTCGCAGTTTTTTATTGTGTAACGAAGCTTTTTTGGCCCTGTCATTAGCCAGTTTTTTAATTCCTGCAATATCTTTACGCTCCCGTTCCGATTGAATAATGCGTTTTAAAAGTGCATCAGCAACGTCAGGATGTTTGTGCAGGTAATCATCAAGCTCTTTTTTAACAAAATCGTTAATAAAAGTAGCAACCGATGGACCTTCAGGCCCCATGTTCTGTGAGCCTAGTTTTGTTTTAGTCTGCGATTCGAAAACAGGCTCCTGTACGCGCACAGAAATTGCCGCTATAATAGATGAACGCACATCGGCTGCATCAAACTCTTTTTTGAAAAACTCCCGAACGGTTTTCACTACCGCAGCTCTAAATGCCGCCTGGTGGGTTCCACCCTGTGTAGTGTGTTGTCCATTCACAAAAGAGTGGTAATCTTCGCCATACTGTTGACCATGGGTCATGGCAATTTCGATATCTGGCCCAATCATATGGATAATCGGGTAACGAATTTCTTCCGGCTTATTAAATTTAGAAAGCAAATCGTATAGACCTCTTTCCGAAAAATATTTCTGGTTATTGAAATTTATAGTTAAACCAGTATTTAAGAACACGTAGTTCCAAACCATACTCTCTACAAAATCAGGAATGTAGTGGTAGTTTCTGAAAATGGTTTCATCCGGATAAAAAGTAATGGCTGTACCGTTACGCTGAGTAGTATCAATAACGGGTTGTTCGTTTACAATTTCTCCTTTAGAGAATTCTACCTTTTTTGTTTTTCCATCACGGTACGATTGTACGGTAAAACTGGTGGAAAGCGCGTTAACTGCCTTGGTACCCACACCATTTAAACCTACCGATTTTTGGAAGGCATTACTATCATATTTACCGCCGGTATTTATTTTGCTTACACAATCGATTACCTTACCCAATGGTATACCACGGCCGTAATCGCGTACATTCACTTTTTGCTCCGAAAGCGTAATTTCGATGGTTTTTCCGGTACCCATTACAAACTCATCGATAGAGTTATCTACAATTTCTTTTAGCAAAACATAAATACCATCGTCTTGAGCAGAACCATCGCCAAGTTTACCAATGTACATCCCCGGACGAAGCCTGATGTGCTCTTTCCAATCTAATGAACGAATACTGTCGTCGTTATAAACTACTTCTGCCATACTGTTTTTATCTGTTCTTCAATGAAAACCCCTGCATTTTTGGTTTGCAAAGCGATGAAGAATTTGTAGAAATAACCCTGATGATTGAAATAAAAATATTTTTAAATACGTTCTTCAGAATTATTATACAATAATAGATTTATTCTTTGAGGCTCGCAAAAGAAAATTTCCACATGTAAACAATGGATGGCGAGGTTTCATTTGTTTATCGGTTTAATTACCTTTGAAAACTGCCAATCGGCAATTGTCAACTGATTATGTTCATAGTCTCTTTTCCATCTTACATCATTCTCTCACTCAATCATTCAAATTTCCCTATCTTCAACCCAATATTCATAATTCTATTTAATGCAACAAAAGAAGCAACTTTCGCTATTCGATTTATCCATGATTGTGGTGAGTTTGGTTATTGGAATGGGGGTATTCCGTACGCCTGTAAATGTAGCGGCGAAAGCACAGATTCCGGAGTTATTTTACCTGGCCTGGTTTATTGGTGGCTTTGTGGCTTTTTGCGGTGCATTAACCTATGCCGAAATTGGTTCGCGTTTTCCGGTAACAGGCGGGTATTACAAAATATTTTCAGCGGCTTATCACCCTTCTATTGCTTTCGCCATTAACTGTATCGTTATTATTTCGAGCGCCGCATCTGTAGCGGCAATTTCAATTATTGGTGCAGAATACCTGAGCAAAATTATTTTACCTATCGATAAACAGAATGAAACCTACCGCGTTACCATTGCCATTACCACCATTTTGGTATTTTATTTCATTAATCTGTTAGGCTTAAAAGCGAGTGCTAAAACACAAAATGTGTTAACGGTAATTAAAATTGGAATGATTTTAACACTCATCTGCGCTGTATTTTTCGGCGGAAAAACACAAACCATTACGCCAATTTTTAAAACAGCAAACAGCACTTTACCAACCTGGTCTGATTACGGAAAAGCATTAGGTTTATGTTTAATTGCCGTTTCTTTCTCTTATGCGGGTTATGCGCAGACCATTAATTTTGGTGGCGAGGTTAAAGAAGCCAAGAAAGTAATCCCGCGTTCCATCATTATCGGCTTAACTATTATTGTGATCCTTTATTTGGCTATTAACTACGTATACGTAAAGGTTATCGGCTTCGAAGAATTAAAATCAGCAGAAAGTATAGCGGCGATATTAGCCTCGAAAATATTTGGTCCGGCAGGATTCAACGCCCTTTCTGTAATTATTTTTTTCTCGGTAATGGGTTATGTAAATGTAAACCTATTGAGCAACCCTAGGGCAATGTTTGCCATGGGCGAAGAAGGTGCCCTGCCAAAAATATTCAGCAGAATAAATAAAAAACAGCGGTAATTACCATTAGCTTAACAGTTTTTACATTAATTGCCGTGGTAATTATTTTCTATGCCAAAACCTTCGACAAGATTCTAAACTATACCATTTTCCTGGAAAGCATTAGCATGGCCAGTTCTGCAGCCACGATTTTCATCCTCAGAAAAAGAACAGCACATCTTGATAAAAAAACCATCTATACTGTTCCTTTATATCCTATATTGCCTATCATATTTATTGCCGCTTATACCTTTGTTGCCTTCAGTATTTATGCTGATGATCAAAATGCGGCATTAAATGGTTTATATATTTTTATTGGCTTTCTGGCGGTTTATTTTGTGAGCAAATGGTTTAAGAAAAAATAATTGTTCGCGGATCGTCATTCCCAACTTGATTGGGAATCCTAATGCAATAAGCTTTAAGATTCCCGCCTGCGCGGGAATGACGCCAGATCTTTACAATTTGCTAAAGGCAGACCTAAGTAAAATAAATCTGATTGGAATGAACATGAAGCGCAGCGGAATAAAATGGAAAGCAGGACTGATTTAACCAATTAACACAGAAACCTGCTTTACAAAAAACATAAAAGAACTTAAAATAATTAATGAACAAAACACTCTCCTTAAAACAAGAAATTGCTTACGCTGCAGGTATGATTGGTTGGAGCACGATGACAAATATTATCATCGTAATGCTTCCTTATTTCTATTTGCCGCCAAGCAATGCTGGCCTGCCACCTTTGGTACCACAACTCGTTTTATTGGGTGCATTTAATATTCTTTCTATTATTGCTGCCTCAGGTAGATTGGTAGATGCCATTTACGACCCCTTTATTGCATCTAAAAGCGATGCAAGCACCAATAAAAATGGCCGTAGAATGCCTTTTATGAAATGGGCTATTATCCCAGCAATGCTTTTCTGCGGACTGGTTTTCTATCCGGTCCAAAAAACCGAAAGCCTGCACAATGCCTGGTGGTTAACCATTACGCTTTGTTTGTTTTTTGTATCGGTTACCACTTATATTATCCCCTATAACGCTTTACTGGCAGAAGTAACCAATACGCCAAGACAGAAAGTTAAGCTGTCCAGCTATCAGCAGGTGGGCTTTGTCATCGGCATTATTTTATCGGCTTGCACCAACAATTTTGCTGATCTCGTTGAAGACAATTTCCATGTAGCCAACCGTAGCGAGGCTATCCAGATTGCCATATGGGGTTTATGCATTTTATCGGGCCTGGTGATGTTATTACCGATTTTTTTCATCAACGAAAAAGAATTTTCGACGGCCAAACCTACCCATATACCTTTATGGCCTGCAATAAGGAGTACCTTTAAAAACAGCAATTTTAAATATTACCTGATCTCTGATTTTGCTTTTTATACCGCATTGAGTATTATATCAAGCGGTTTATTGTTTTTCTGCACCGTTTTATTGGGACTGCCAGAATCAGAAGGTGGAAAATTTATGGGTGCCATGGTTTTGGCTTCCTTGCTATTTTACCCGCTGGTTAATTTTGGCTCTGCTAAAATTGGTAAAAAACCTTTTGTATTACTGGCCTTCGGTGTACTTTGCTTAATCTTTGTAACCATTTTCTTTTTGGGCAAATTACCATTAGGTCCGCATACACAGATTTACATCCTGGTACTATCCGCTTCTTTTCCTTTAGCGGCGCTCGGTATTTTACCCACGGCGATCTTAGCCGATATTGCCCAAAGAGATACTTTAGAAACGGGTGAAAACCAAGAAGGTATGTTTTTCGCCGTGAAATACCTTTTTGTAAAACTCGGCCAAACCTTAGGCATAGCTATTTTCGCCATGCTTACCATTTACGGCAAAGATCCAGGAAACGATTTCGGGTTACGATTGAATGGAATTGTAGGTTTCGGACTTTGCTTAATTGCCCTATTGTTTTTTAGTAGGTTTAAGGAGGAGAAATAGTTACGTAGTTGCTCTATTACGCCCAATTTTGATTTTTTATAGGAAAGCAATTTCTGTGCTGCTTCGGTTACAGTCGCCCCGCCCTCTGCTTAATCCCGATAAAAGAACCTATAAATTAAACCATTCCTAAATCGGGATAACGCTGTTGGTCGGGTTTATTTTACTCCCGATAGTAGCAGTATTTCAGCCGCCCTGTCCCGTACCAAAGCCTATCGTGTGGATACATCTCTTGTTAGTTCTATTATTTGTTTTTAATACACATTCCTAAGGCGATCGTCATGCTCCAAACTTTGTATATTCATAGTATAAAATACATTCGCGAAGCAATGTTCATGATCACCGCTCCGCTCATGTACTCGTTTATAACCTAATAACCCGGGCTTTGTTTTAGGGTACCATTACTTCTATCAATCTGATCTTGAGGTAAAGGAAAATAATCATCCCTGGTTTCGATGGTAATGCCTTTTAAGTAGTTAAAGTAGCCACCTTCAAAAGAAAAATAACTCTCGAGGGTTTGTTTGGCTATACCCCAACGCACAAGGTCGAAAAACCGATGGCCTTCCATTGCCAATTCCAATCTGCGTTCGAAACGCACCGCATTTCTGGCGTAGGTATCATTTGGAAATGAGATGTACTGGCTAACTTTGTAGGCCGCCGCCGGCGTTCCATTTATATCACGAGGGGTTATTTTAGCTGCCCTGGCCCTTACTGCGTTTACCAAAGTTAAGGCCCTGGGCAAATCGCCTTTTTCTACCGCACATTCTGCCGCCATCAGATAAACATCAGCTAAGCGGATCAGGTTTACGTTTAATCCGGTTACATTAGAACTCCCCGGGGCTGTTCCGCTCGAAATCTGCGAAGCATCAATGGTATTCTTAACAGCCAGAAAAGGGCCGCCATTGCTGGCATCGCGAATCCAGGTATCGCCAGGCATTAAACCCCAATCGCGATATGGAACGCCACGTCTTCCTATTGTCGATTCGATTCGTGGATCTAAAGCTAAAGTCTTATCTACTGCATAATTTGTTTTATCCGTTCCGGTTAATCCATAATCAGATTTATATGGATTAGTCCGATAGCTGCCATCCAGTAGCGGTAAGCCAAGGGCATCTACCTTAAAGGAGTTGGCCAGATCTATGGTTGGCTGGAAGAAACCACAACAGTTAATCGGCGCATTGCCGTACGGGAAGTTAAGCATATCGCCTACATTCCCATTATCTCCGCCAGTACCATCGGTTCCAACTGAATGTTGAACAGACATAATCGTTTCAGGTCCGTCTTCTTTGGTAATATCAAAATTATCAGTATAAGGCATATCAACCAAGCTCGGCTTTGCCAAAATTACGGCATTCAACAAGTCATAAGCTTCAGTATATTTCTTTTGGTATAAAAATACCTTGCCAAGATAAGCCTGAGCAGCATATTTATCTACCCTACCTTTTTGATTTTTTGGTTTGGTTATACTTAAATTGGCTACGGCAAACTGAAGATCATCTACAATATTAGGATAAATGTCTTTATCATTAGGAACAAAAGTACCGCTATTGGCCTCGGTAACATAAGGTACCATTTTAAATATACGAACCAAAAAGAAATAATAATGTCCGCGTAACAATCTGGCTTCGCCTTGAATTTCTTTTGCACGGGCATCATCAAATTTGGTCGATCCCGAACCTGCCTGTAAGCTAGCAAGGACTTTTAAAGTACGGTTACAGCGTTGAATTCCTTCAAAACATCTGTTCCAGATATTCGATAAATTATCATTTGTGCTGGTTGGCGAATGCTGTTCAATGGCATTCATAGGCGGCTGATCTCCTGTGCTACTCCCTTTATGCGCATTATCAGATGCAACCTCGCCAAATAACCATTGGCTTGGTGCGGCACCATAATTACCCCATGTTCCGTCTAAATTACCATTAAGTAAACTATAGGAGCCTATTAAAAGTCCTTCAACCCCCTCCTGGCTCATTAACTGTTCCTCGGTGAGTTCGCCCTGCGGTTGCAATGCTAAAAAATCCTTCTTGCAGGAAAAAGTACTGCAAATTAATAAGGAAAGAAGAATATATTTTATATGTTTCATTTTGATAACTTTTAATTAAAATCCAATATTAATACCGATTAAAAACTGACGTGGTGAAGGGTAAACACCCTGATCTACTCCTGGAGCAGAAAAGCCATCTACAATTTGACTTATTTCCGGATCCAATCCGGTGTATTTAGTGATGGTAAATACATTGGTTGCACTAACATACACCCTAATTTTACTGATGCCAGAATTTGGCCCAAAAGCTTTAGCGGTTGGGATGGAGTAGCCAATTTGCAAATTTTTCAACCTTAAAAAACTTCCGTTCTGAATGTAATAACTCGAAGAAGCAAACTCCAGATCAGAGGCTCCGGCATAAGCAGAAGGAATCAGACTTGATGTATTGGTAGGACTCCAGGCATCAAGTAATCTAACACTTTTTGCTCCATCAAAAGAAGGAAAATCTGTAAAATAGCGTGTAGCTTCAAATATATCATTTCCTTTTACACCATATAAGAAAGCCGAAATATCAAAATTCTTGTAAGATGCGTTCAAATTTATACCATAAGTGAAATCAGGATGTGGACTCCCAATAATAGTCCGATCTTTTGGATCAATAATACCATCACCATTAATATCCTGATAACGTAATCCACCAACCCTGGCACCTGAATAAGAAGGGTTATTCTGGATATCGGCGGTACTCTGATAAATTCCTGCAGTTTTATATCCAAAAAACGAACCCAGTGGCGCACCTTCCTGTAAAACACTGGTTTGTAAGCTCCTATAATTGCCATAAACCTGATTGAGAATACCTGGTGCCAACCTTACGATTTTATTGTTATTTTTTGAGAAATTTGCACCAATATCAAATTTAAAAGGGCTATCAGCGCTTCTTCCATAATGATAAGCGACATTAAATTCGACCCCTTTATTACTCATATCACCAATATTTACAAAAGGTGAACTTCCCATTCCTACAATGCTTGCTGGTAGCGGTACCGGGTAAAGCATATCAGTCGTTTTCTTGTTATACCAATCTACTGATCCATCAACAGCTCCACCTAACAAAGTAAAATCAAGACCAATATTTAGGGAGTTTACAGCTTCCCATTTTATATCAGGGTTTTGATAGGCATTTTGTCGCACACCAGTTGTAAGACCATTACCGCCACCAAGAGCATAAGCTGAATTAACAATAGAACTTTGAAATCTATTGATATATTGATACCCTGGTATCCGTTGGTTTCCGGTTTGGCCATATCCAACACGAAGTTTCAAATCGCTAATCCATTTGATACTTTTCATAAACTCCTCTTCAGATAACCTCCATGCAGCACTTGCTGCCGGGAAATTACCATACTTATTAGCAGAACCGAAGTTAGATGAACCATCCCTACGGATAGTAAAACTGGCGAGATAACGATCATTAAAGGAATAATCGAGCTTTGCAAACACGGAGAATAGTGACCCTATTGCTCCGCTACTGGCATTGCTGATGTTTGAAGAACCTGTATTCAAATAATAATAATCCGGATTGCCCAAAAGAAAGAAATCATTTCTTCCTCCAGTTAATTGTCTGGTTCTGGATCTGATTGCCTCCGTACCAATTAATGCATTTAAACTGTGTTTTTCAGCAAATTTTTTGTTATAATTTAAAGTATTAGTCCAGGTCCATTCCGTATTATATCCTTGGATTTCGCTTAAATTATTTGAATTATTGCCTTCAGAGAATTCCAAATTTGGATAACGCATAGATAAGCTATTGTAATTCTCGTAACGTATCCCAAAATTGGTTTTTAATACTAAACCCGGAATAATATCACCCTCACCGAAGATATTCCCAAAAAAGAAGTTGTTTTTATTAACATTATCCTTTGCTCTGAATAGAAATGCGAGTGGATTCTCTGCATTTCCCAACTGACTACCGCGGCTACCGGCAAAATTTCCGGCAATGTCGTAAACCGGGATAATTGTTGGAATACGGTATGCCCATCCTAAAGCACTTCCCTGATCCTGATAACCACCAGGAGTATTCGGGTTAACGCCAAACCCAACACCTTCAGAGTAACTATATTGTGCATTTTCTCCGAAACGTACCCTTTTATTAAAAGCAGATATCGCAGTATTCGATCTAAAACTATAACGTTTAAAACCTGTGTATTTTATTGTTCCTTTTTGGTTCAGGTATCCGGCACTAATAGAATAGGTTGCATTGTCTGAACCACCCAGCGCGCTAATATTATAATTCTGAACTGGTGCAGATTCAGTTATCTCATCAAACCAATTGGTACCTTGCTTATTTGCTTTTGTAATCTGATAAAACAGATTTGGATCACGGCTATAGTTGTACTTGGAAGGATCTGCATCTGCGGCAGTAACATTCTGACCGAGTTTTAAACCTGCCACCAAATATTCAGGCAATACCGGTACCGTACCCGAACCATAGTTATCTCCAGCAGCAACAGGCTTTCCGGCATTAGTATACCCATTAAATACATATTGAGCATATTGTTGAGGATTCATCATTTTTGGGAAGCTATTTTTTCTTGGCAACTGTGTGCCATAGTAAGAATCAAGCGTAATTTTTGGTACTCCGGCCAAGCCTTTTTTAGTGGTAATAATTACCACACCATTATTTGCTCTTGAACCATATATAGAAGCCGAAGAAGCATCTTTCAATACCTGCATGCTTTCGATATCATTCTGGTTAAGCCATGATAGTTTTCCCTCAAACGGAACCCCATCAATTACGTAGAGTGGGTCATTATTATTAATGGTACTAAAGCCCCGGATTCTGATTTGTGGCGTTGAACCAGGAGCCCCGTCATTTACAATTTGTACCCCTGTTGCTTTTCCTTGCAATGCTTCTACAGCGCTGGCAGCAGGCTGGGCCTTTAACAGTTCCATGCTTACCACAGCCACAGAACCAGTTAAGTCTTTCTTCCGCTGAGAAGAATAGCCAGTCACTACAACCTCTGTTAGGTTATTATTGTCGGCTTGTAAAGTAACGGAGATATTGGTTTGATTTCCTACAGCAATTTCTTTACTGCCGTAACCTACAAAGGAGATAACCAACACATCGGTAGGTTTTACGCTCAGCGAGAAGGCGCCATTTTCATCAGTAGAGGTACCACCGCTGCCATTTTTAATTTTGATTGTGGCACCAACCACAGGTAATTTGTCATCACTGGCAATAACTTTACCAGTGATTTTTGATTGGGCCATGGCGCCAAGGGCAAATAACATCCCCAAACACAAGAGAAGAAAACTCCTCTTGATACAAGATAGATTTTGTTTCATAGGTTTATATTGATTAGGTGAAATAATGCGTACTCGTACAGCCGATGCGCTTTTAGATTAATAAGCTAACAGCATCAGTTTATCGCCATCAATTACGACGACATATTTAAGTGGCTTAGTTTGCCGGATTGCGGCATACAAGAAGAATGGATTTCTCCTGTCAATAGGTAGATTTTTTCTCATAAGTAGGTGGTTAGATAGGCTTGTAGGTATTATTTTATTTATGATTACATAGTGATATTTTTTAGTAAACAATGCATTAGTGTATAATGTACACTTCAATAAAAATAAATATACATATAAAAAGTAATTATAATACAAAAAATACATTTATAAATAGACTATAAAATACTAACTAAAAGGATTAATGCGTTAGATCAATAACAGCAATAAATAACGATTTGAGGTTACATTTACCAAATAACATATTGTCATACATTTTTTGTATCTTTGCCGCCGAAGCAGGAATAAGGGCTTGCCATTCTGAATGGCATATTCTCTCCGCAAGTTAGTCCTTCAATAAATGATTGTTCTAGCTTCTTCGATAAATATTACACAGAAACATACATGTTATTCAAAGAATTAAACCTCATTGAGCCTATTCTAAAGGCCCTTGAGACAGAAGGTTATACACAACCAACACCAATACAGGAGCAGTCTATTCCAACGATATTAAAAGGTAAAGACTTATTAGGTTGCGCACAAACCGGCACCGGAAAAACAGCAGCCTTTGCCATCCCGATGTTGCAGTTACTGCACGAAAAACACATCAACACCAAAGCAACCAAAAATATAAAGGCACTAGTTTTAACACCCACACGCGAGCTGGCCATCCAGATTGAAGAAAGTTTTAAAGCTTATGGCCGTCATTTAAATCTACGCCATCTGGTAATTTTTGGTGGCGTAAATCAACACTCGCAGGTAGAAGCCTTAAGAAAAGGTGTTGATATTTTAGTGGCAACACCTGGCCGTTTATTAGATTTAATGAACCAGGGTTTCATTAGCTTAAACACCATCGAATTATTCGTATTGGATGAGGCCGATCGTATGCTCGATATGGGCTTTATTCACGACGTAAAAAGAGTGGTGGCTAAATTACCAGCTAAACGCCAGACTTTATTTTTCTCGGCAACCATGCCAGATGAAATCCAGAAGTTGGCCAATACGATTTTATCTAGCCCGACAAAAGTAGAAGTTACCCCTATTTCTTCTACGGCCGAAACGATTGTTCAATCGGTTTATTTTGTAGACAAACCTGATAAAAAGAAATTATTGATCCACCTTCTTGAGGATAAAAAGATCGAAACTGCTTTGGTTTTTACCCGTACCAAACATGGTGCAGATCGTATTGTTAAGGATTTGGCCCATGCAGGCATTAAAGCCGCCGCCATTCACGGTAATAAATCGCAAAATGCCAGACAAAGGGCATTAACTGATTTTAAAGACAGAAAAATCCGCGTTTTGGTCGCTACCGATATTGCTGCTCGTGGTATTGATATTGATCAGTTATCACATGTTTTCAATTTCGAATTGCCGAATATCCCTGAATCTTATGTACACAGAATTGGCCGTACAGGCCGTGCTGGTGCAAATGGTATTGCCATTTCTTTCTGCGATGCGGAAGAAAACGAATACTTATTGGATATCCAGAAGCTAATCAAAATTACACTTCCGGTTGTAGATGATCATCCTTATCCACTAAGCTGGGAAAGTATGCTGGCTAAAAACCAGGTTAAACGTAAACCACAAGCCCAATCTAAAGGTGGTGGCGGTGCTAAAAAAGGTGGTGATGGCAATATGAGCGGCAAACCACGCAACGCCAGCAACAACAGAAGATTTGGTGGCAATAGAAGAAAAAGAGACTAGATCATATCAACCGTCATTCTGAACTTGTTTCAGAATCGTACTTGAAGATAGATGCTGACCACGTAGTAGCTACAAGGCAATTGAAAATACTATGTCTACTTGTAAAATAAATTCAGCATGACGTATTGTAAGCATGATCACAATTTTATTAGACAAAAACCCGGATTACGAAACGTAGTCCGGGTTTTGTTTTTTATCGCTTTAGTCTAACCTGATAATCAATGAATTAAAACGCCGCGTCATTCCCAACTTAACTTGATTGGGAATCGCAATCCGATAGCTTTAAGATTAGCTTCGCTGAGCACTTCGTGGTTCCCGCCTGCGCGGGAACGACGGAACTTTTTATATTTCTAGCTTAGGCAAGCGCAAGGAAACCTTTCCGCTTTAGTCTTTTAGCTTTAGACTCCTTAAACAACTACATTAATAATCTTTCCTTTAACAAAAATGATCTTTTTGGTTGGTTTTCCGTCTAAGAATTTCTGGAATTGCTCATCGGCCAATAAAATGCTTTCAACTTCAGGCTGAGCCAATGTTAAACTCAAATTCAGGTTCATTTTCATTTTGCCATTAATTGAAACCGGATAGGCAAACTCATCTTCAACCAGATATTCAGGTTTAAATGTTGGGAAAGCAGTATAAGATAAAGTTCCGGCTTCATTACCTAACAACAGCCAAAGTTCTTCGCAAATATGTGGCGCATAAGGCGAAAGGATAATCACCATATCTTCCAAAATCTGACGGTTTTTACATTTCAGATCCGTTAATTCATTTACCGCAATCATAAAGCTCGATACAGAGGTATTGAATGAAAAACGCTCAATATCATCCTGCACCTTTTTAATGATTTTATGCAGCGATTTTAACTCCGCTTTTGTAGGTACCGCATCGTTTACGTGGAAAGTCCAGTCTTCATTGTGGAACAAACGCCAGAATTTACGCAAGAATTTAAATACACCTTCAATACCATTGGTGTTCCAAGGTTTGCTTTGCTCTAACGGGCCCAAAAACATTTCATACATCCGTAAAGTATCTGCCCCGTAACGCTCAATCAAATCATCGGGATTAACCACATTGAATTTTGATTTCGACATTTTTTCTACTTCAACACCGCAAATGTATTTTCCACCTTCCAGAATAAATTCTACATTGGCATATTCTTCTCTCCAGGCTTTAAATTTAGCAATATCTAAAGTATCGTTTTCAACAATGTTCACGTCAACGTGCAATGCCGAGGTTTTATATTCTTTTCTTAATCCAGCTGATACGTAGGTATTGGTAGGTTTTCCGTTCTCATCGTTAATGCGGTAAACAAAATTACTTCTACCCTGGATCATGCCCTGGTTAATCAGTTTTTTGAAAGGCTCTTCTTCTTTGGTATAACCTAAATCTTTCAAAAATTTATTCCAGAAACGGCTGTACAGTAAGTGACCCGTTGCGTGTTCAGAACCACCAATATACAAATCGACATCTTTCCAGTACTCAACCGCTTCTTTTGAAGCAAAATCGTTATTGTTATTGGCATCCATATAACGGTACCAGTACCAGCTGCTTCCTGCCCAACCCGGCATGGTGCTTAATTCATAATGTCCGCCATCTTTAGGAACCCAGTCTTCGGCTCTGGCCAAAGGTGGTTCACCTGTTTCGGTTGGTAAATATTTATCTATTTCGGGTAATAACAATGGCAATTCCTCTTCCTGTACCAGATAAGGCAATCCATCTTTAAAATAAACCGGAATTGGCTCTCCCCAATAGCGCTGGCGACCAAAAATCGCATCACGCTGACGGAAATTTACTTTTGCCTTGCCTGCGCCACGTTCTTCTAACCAGTTATTTAAAAAGGCAACAGCCTCTTTATAGTCCATTCCGTTAATGAAACCAGAATTGATATATTTTCCTTCCTTGGTTGGATCTGCCTGCACATCAATATCTTTCTGTGCGTCTAAAATCTGTACAATCGGCAAATTAAAATGTTTAGCAAATAACCAGTCGCGTTGGTCGCCACTCGGAACGCCCATCACCGCACCAGTTCCGTAACCTGCCAATACATAATCGGCAATCCATAACTGAACGCGTTCACCGCTTACCGGATTGATAACATATGTACCTGTAAAAGCGCCAGATACCGTTTTGGTATCGGCCATACGGTCTAACTCTGATTTCTTTTTGGTTAAAGAAATATAATCTTCGATAGCCTGTTTTTGTTCTGGAGTGGTTAATTCTGCCACCCACTCATGCTCTGGGGCCAAAACCAGGTAAGAAACCCCAAAAATGGTATCTACACGGGTGGTAAAAACTTCAATCTGTTTATCGTTTCCTTCTACCTGAAACTTCACTGATGCACCTACGCTTTTACCAATCCAGTTGCGTTGCATTTCTTTAATCGGTTCCGGCCAATCAATGGTATCTAAACCTTGCAAAAGCCTGTCAGAATAAGCGGTAATCCGCATGCTCCATTGCATCATTTTCTTTTGCTCAACAGGGAAACCGCCACGTTCAGAGAAACCATCTTTAACTTCATCGTTCGCCAAAACGGTTCCTAAAGCCGGGCACCAGTTTACAGTACTCTCGCGAAGATAAGTTAAGCGGTATTTTAACAATTCAATCTGTTTCTCTTCATCGGTAAAGGTTGCCCAATCGCTAGGCATAAATTCTTTAGTATCCTCATCACAAACGGCTTTAACATCAGCTGTACCAGAAGCATTGAACTTTTCTATTAAAGTGGTAATATCTTCTGCCCTATCGTTTTCTAGGTTGTACCACGAGTTGAACAACTGCATAAAAATCCATTGCGTCCACTTATAATAAGAAGGCTCGCTGGTACGCACTTCTCTACTCCAATCGAAAGAAAAACCAATCTGATCCAGCTGCCTGCGGTAGGTTGCAATGTTTGCTTCGGTGGTAATGGCTGGATGCTGTCCGGTTTGTATGGCGTATTGCTCTGCTGGTAGTCCGAACGAATCATATCCCATTGGATGCAATACGTTGAAACCTTTAAGGCGTTTATATCTTGAAAAAATATCTGATGCAATGTAACCCAGTGGGTGACCAACGTGCAGGCCTGCTCCTGATGGATAAGGAAACATATCTAACACATAATATTTTGGTTTTTCAGAATTGTTTTCGGCCTTAAACGTTTGATGATCTGCCCAAAATTTCTGCCACTTTTGTTCTATTTCTTTGAATTGGTAATCCATTGCAAGTTTTAAATTTTTAAAGGGGCGAAAATACGGAAATTAAGGGGCTTAAAAAAGCAGATTAATGATAATATTTTGCCAGCAGAAATGCAGAATTAGAAGAGGTTAAGGGTAAAACCTCGGCGCCTTTTGTGTAGTCAGATGTTACCATCTGACTACAGGTTATTTAAAATAAGGAAATACCTAGAATATGTGCTTTTAGTCAGTTGGCAACAACAGACACCACAATTAGGAGCTGACACCACCACTAGCCACCTGTATCACCACAAAAAAATGCGCCATTGATTTTAAAACCAATGGCGCAGCAAATAATCGAGGGATTAAGATCTTATCTTGATAAAGAATATACTTTAGTAACGTTTGTTTTATCAATTTTAGCAGTAAACTCTAATTTGTTTGCAGTAATACTGTTTACTTTACAATAATTCAATCCATCGTTAATGTCCATACTAAATTGATCTGAGTAAATAATTACATACGTTCCAATTGTTCTGTTACCCGATAAACTTAGCTCTACCTGGTCATCGTTATTTGATTTGTAGTCAATATAATCACTTGTTGTACCGTAGGTAACAGTCCCATTAACCTTTTTTGGATCTTTCAATGTTTCTTCAGCAGTATAACCGGAAGTTACAATTTTATTTAAGGTCCAACGCCCCATCATTTGGGCTTTTAAAGAAGTATCATCTTTTTTGCAAGAAACAATTGTAGAGGCGATAAGTAAGAATAGGCTTAGAATAGTAATTTGTCTTTTCATAGTTAAATTTAGTTTTAAGATATCTATAATTAACGCCGTATCAACAAATTTCGTACCGCCTTTCAAAAAAAAGCAAATTTTGTTTAAGAATTTAATTCTCAAACTAAAAGCGAATCGCATACGTTAGTATTCATTTAGCAATCATTAATTGGTGTTTATCAGGTATAATTTATATTTTCGCAGAAACAAAAATGAAATACATGGAAGAATTCGAAGTAAGTGATGCATCCAAGAAAACCAAAACCGTTTATATTTCTACTATAATCAGTATTGCCTTGGTTTTACTAATGCTGGGGCTGCTTGGTTTGGTACTTGTACATGCCAAAAACCTGTCTAACTACGTTAAAGAAAACATCGTTTTAAACATTATTGTTGATGAAGGTGCAAAAGAAGCCGATGTTTTAGCCTTTCAGAAAGAGTTAAATGCAAATCCTGCAGTAAAACAAACTCAATATGTAAACAAAGAGCTTGCCGCAAGAAATTTAACCCAGGATTTAGGTGAAGATTTTGTTAACTTTTTAGGATACAACCCACTAACTTCTACCTTTGATGTGTATTTAAAAGCGGAATATGCGAATAACAAAAGTATTGATGCCTTAAAAGCAAATATTTCTAAAAACCCTGTGGTTAAAGAAGTGGTTTACCAAAGTTCTTTAATTGATATGGTAAATAAAAATATTAATACTATCGGTTTAATTATTTTAGCCTTTGCAGCATTACTACTGATTATCTCTATAGCACTGATTAACAACACAATAAGATTAGCAATCTACTCGCAGCGCTTTTTAATTAAAAGTATGCAGCTGGTTGGTGCAACGAAAAACTTTATTAGACGTCCTTTCTTATTGTATGCTGCTTTGCACGGCCTAATTGCCGCATTTATTGCCATTATTATTTTACTGGCAACTTTAATTTATGCCCGCAAAGAGGTACCAGAGATTATTATTTTAAATAACTACCAGGAATTTGGCTTCGTATTTATAGGCCTTTTAATTGTGGGTATTTTTATAACAGGTATTAGTACATGGTTTGCAGTAAGCAGATATTTACGTTTAAAATCTTATCATCTTTATAGATAATGGCAGAAAAAAAAACAGGTCCGGTTGTAAAGGACGTTAAAAGCGAATTGGTTTTTACCAAGAAAAACTACCAGTTATTGTTAATCAGCATTGCAATTGTTGCAGTTGGCTTTATATTAATGATGGGTACCACTGGCAATATTTATGATTTCAGAAGAACTTTACTGGCACCGATAGTGGTGTTAGCGGGTTTTGCTTTTGGTATTTATGCTATCCTAAAAAAATAATTTTATCCTAAAGGATTATACTTGAAAACGCTTAATTTACTGGTTAAGCGTTTTCTTTATTTCTTATCTTTTCTAAAAATATGAACTCTTTTGAAGCCATTGTCCTTGCCATTGTTGAAGGATTAACTGAATTTTTGCCTGTATCGAGCACCGGACACATGATTATTGCCTCGTCTTTAATGGGCATTGCATCAGAACCATTTGTAAAACTTTTCACCATTGCGATACAATTGGGTGCAATACTTTCGGTTGTTGTACTCTATTTCAAAAGATTTTTCAAATCAATAAATTTCTACATTAAATTAATAGTCGCATTTATTCCGGCGGCAGTATTTGGCCTGCTATTAAGCAAAAAAATCGACGAGTTACTGGAAAGCCCAATGGCTGTTGGTATTTCGCTATTAGTTGGCGGTGTTATCTTATTATTTGTTGATAAATGGTTCAACAAACCAACCATTAATGAAGAGGAGAACGTAACCTATTTAACGGCATTGAAAATCGGTTTCTTCCAATGTATTGCCATGATACCGGGCGTATCGCGCTCGGGAGCCACTATTGTTGGTGGTATGAGTCAGAAATTAAGCAGAAAAGTTGCCGCAGAATTTTCATTCTTCTTAGCAGTACCTACCATGTTTGCTGCAACAGCGAAAAAACTTTACGATTTTTATAAAGAAGGGCACACCATTACCCATGAGCAAACGAACCTCTTAATTATTGGTAATGTAGTTGCTTTTGTAGTGGCACTTTTGGCGATAAAAAGTTTTATCGGGTACTTAAACAAAAATGGTTTCAAGGTTTTTGGATGGTATAGAATTGCTGCTGGTTTAATTATTATCATCTTATTGCTCAGCGGACACAAATTACAGATTATATAATCCCGGAATATTAACTACAGGTCTACACAGATGATTGTTATCTGTGCGCATCCTTTTCATCTGTGGTAAAAAACGACATTGAATCCGTATCTTTGCGCAAAAAAGATTTGTGAGTACCGAAAATTCAAAATTCAAAGACTTCAATTTTGCTGAAGGCGAATTGCTTTTAATTAACAAACCATACAAATGGACTTCATTTGATGTGGTGGGCAAAATCCGTAATTCTTTAAAACCGCTAAAACTAAAGGTTGGTCATGCCGGCACTTTAGATCCACTTGCTACAGGCTTGCTAATTATCTGTACAGGGAAATTAACTAAGCAGATAGATACTTTCCAGGCTGAAGAGAAAGAATATACCGGTACTATGATTTTGGGTGCTACTACCCCATCATTCGATATGGAGACTGAGGTAGATCAAAGTTTTGACATCAGTAATATTACAAAAGACGAAATTTACGCTGCATGTAAACCATTTATTGGCGATATAGAACAATATCCACCCGCACACTCTGCTGTAAAGGTAAATGGCGAACGGTTATATGTAAAAGCAAGATTAGGCGAAGAAGTAGAGCTACGCAAACGTTTTGTAAGTGTTCCTGAATTTGAAATTACCCGGATCGAACTGCCAGAAATCGATTTTAGAATTGTATGTAGTAAAGGCACTTACATCCGTTCATTAATATCCGATTTTGGTAAAACTTTAAATAGCGGGGCTTATCTTTCCAAACTTACCCGTACCCGAAGCGGAAACTTTTTGTTAAAAGATGCGTTTGAGGTATTAGAACTTGTTAATTATATTCGTACGAAGAAAGAAGAAGCTAAAACTGAAGCAGAGGCATGAACCACGTCAAAAACAGGAATACCAGGTTTATAAAAGAAATTCTTTTAATTATTGCAGGTGTAACTTCGGCATGTTTCGGCTTAAAAAGCTTTTTAATGCCCAGCCATTTTATTGATGGCGGTGTTACGGGTATTTCTCTTTTGCTAAGCACCTTAACTGGCTGGAACTTATCGTACCTTATTGCCATAATCAATATTCCATTTGTTATTTTAGGTTACAGGCAGATTGGTAAAGGCTTTGCTCTTAAAACTGCTATTGCCATTGCTGCACTCTCATTGGCGCTAATTATCCTACCCTTTCAGCCCATTACACACGATAAATTGCTTATTGCATTTTTTGGCGGTTTATTTTTAGGTGGGGGGATTGGATTGGCCATGCGTGGTGGCTGCGTAATTGATGGTACAGAGGTTTTAGCACTCTACATTAGTAAAAACAGCATTTTAACTGTTGGAAATATCATCCTGATTTTAAATATCATTATTTTTGCTTTCGCTGCTTATTTCTTAAATATCGAAACGGCGCTGTATGCCATTCTAACGTATTTATCAGCGTCGAGCACTATCGATTTCATCGTAAACGGTATAGAACAATACACGGGTGTGACCATTATTTCAGAACATCAGGAAGCCATAAAGGGGTTCATTATTAACGAAATGAAACGTGGTGTAACCATTTATAAAGGCGAAGGTGGTTACGGAGAAAAGAAAGATATCGACATTATTTTCACCGTTGTTACCAAGTTAGAGATGAGCAAGTTACAAACCGCTATCCGGCAGATTGATTCGGATGCCTTTGTAATACAACAACAGATTGCCGATTTAAAAGGCGGGGTGGTTAAACGCCATGCCTTACATTAATTTCTTATCCCATTGAAGATATACAATAACCTTTCGGATTTTAAAAAATTAGATAATGCCATTGTAACCATTGGCACTTTTGACGGTGTGCACTTCGGACACCAAAAAATCATTAAACAACTGGTACAAAAGGCGAAGGCCGATAATGGAGAAAGTGTAATATTAACTTTTTTCCCCCACCCGAGAATGATTATCGATCCAGAAAACCAGGATCTGAAGATGATCAATACCATTAATGAAAAAGCCGAGATTTTAAAAGGTCTGGGTGTAGATCATTTAATCATCACGCCATTTACAAGAGACTTCTCTAATCAGTTGCCTGAAGATTATATAAAAAACACATTGGTGAATAACATTGGCACCAAGCATATTATTATTGGTTACGACCACCGTTTTGGTAAAGACCGTTCTGGAAATTTAAGCGATTTAAAAGCCGCTGGTTTACATTATGGTTTTAGTGTTGAAGAAATTATGGAGCAGGATATTCATGATGTTGCGGTAAGCTCTACCAAAATCCGTCAGGCATTACTCGCTGGAGATGTAAGTTTAGCCAATGATTATCTGGGTTATCCGTTTTCTATTTTTGGAAGGGTAATTAAAGGTGATAAAATTGGCAGAACAATTGGTTTCCCAACAGCTAATATCTTTGTCGAAGAAACTTATAAACTGATTCCAGGCGATGGCATCTATGCGGTTACTGTTGATATGAGTGCCGAATTTAAAGAAGAAGGTCCAGAATCGACAAACAGATTTCAGACTTCAGACTCTGGACTTCGAACTTATAAAGGAATGGCCTACATTGGGCAGCGACCAACCATTAACGGGATGACCAGAAATATTGAAGTAAATATTTTCGATTTTAACCAGGAAATTTATGGCCAGGATATTAAAATGAACTTTTTGAAATTCCTTCGTCACGACGTAAAATTTACCGGATTAGAAGCCCTAACCATTCAATTACAAAAAGACAAGGAGGCTACTTTAGCTTATTTTGAATCTGTAAGTTAACAGATTTAAATCCAATTTTCCTTTCAAAAAAGCCTCATTTTCGTTATATTAGCGGCAATGAGGCTTTTTTACATCATCTTTTTTCTATCTATCTCCATTAATTTTGCGGCCTTCGCATCGCAGGAAAAAAGAAATGATGTACCATTAAAAAACACCAAAATAAGTTTCATTTCAAGCAAAAAAAATATTAAATCCAATTCCGATTTCAATCAGGACAGTGAAAGTCTGCAAAAAGATTTTATTAACAACCCAATTATAAAAATATCTTCCAGTGCGTTTGTACTAATTACTTTTTTGCTGTTCCTTTTTTTCAAGAACAAAACCATCAATACCAAAGTTATAATCAAGAGATTAAAATATAATTATTGGTGTTTGTTTAAAATGCTCTATCCAAAACATGTTTTTTGGTAAGTAATTTCATTTTTAACCACAATGTGGAGTTTTCAATAAAATGCCAAGTAATAATACTTGGAAATAAATTATTTAATCATCAATACCCATTTTTTATAGATGCATTTACCCGATTTAATTGCCGATTTAGGATTAATCCTTGCTGCTGCAGGGATAACCACCCTCATATTTAAACGAATTAAACAACCCCTGGTTTTAGGTTATATACTGGCTGGCCTGTTGGTTGGCTCACATTTAGATTTTTTTCCTTCAGTTACCGATACAAAAAGCATCAATATTTGGGGTGAAATAGGCGTAATTTTCCTTTTATTCAGTTTAGGTTTAGAATTCAGTTTTAAAAAACTGGTTAAAGTTGGCGGTTCAGCCTCTATTACGGCGATTGTAAAAGTCCTTTTTATCATTCTAGCGGGCTACTTAGTCGGTAAAGCAATGGGTTGGAAAGACATGGATAGTTTATTCTTAGGGGGGATTTTGTCCATCTCATCAACAATGATTACCATTAAGGCCTTTGAAGAACTTGGTTTAAAACATAAAAAGTTTGCTGGCCTGGTTTTCGGGGTTTTAATTGTTGAAGATCTGGTGGCCATCTTGTTACTGGTATTATTCTCTACCCTGGCGGTTAGTCAGCAATCGGCAGGTACAGAAATGCTTTATTCCATCTTAAAACTGGCTTTTTTCCTGGTACTTTGGTTCCTGGGCGGAATATTCCTGGTTCCATCATTTCTCAAAGCAACCAAGAAATTAATGAATGACGAAACCATGTTGGTGGTATCGTTAGCCTTATGTTTGGTAATGGTATTACTGGCCGATAAGGTGGGCTTCTCTCCTGCCCTGGGTGCATTTATTATGGGTTCCATTTTAGCAGAAACCACACAGGCAGAAAGAATCGAACATTTAACTAAATCGGTAAAGGATTTATTCGCAGCAGTGTTTTTTGTTTCAGTTGGTATGCTGATTGATCCTTCCATGCTGGTTAAGTATTGGGTTCCAATTTTAGTAGCTACCGTGGTTATTATCTTCGGGAAAATCATATTTACCATATTAGGTGCATTATTATCTGGCCAGCCGCTAAAAACTTCGGTACAATCAGGTATGAGTTTGGCACAGATTGGCGAGTTTTCATTCATCATTGCCTCATTAGGTTTAACACTTAAAGTAACCAGCAATTTCCTCTATCCTATCGCGGTAGCAGCAGCGGCGATCACGACCTTTACTACACCATATTTAATTAAACTATCTGAGCCTTTTTACCAGTATTTGAACCGTGTTTTACCAAAAAAATGGCTTAATGGTATCGAAAGATATAGCTCCAGTACCGAAGGGATTACCACCTTAAGCGATTGGAAGGTTTTATTGAGGTCTTATATCTTTAATACGATTATCCACTCGGTAATCATCATAGCAATCATATTTCTGGCTTACCGATATGTTCAGCCTTTTATTGTAAGCAATATTTCCGATAGTTTAACTTCTATTATTATCAGTGTAGTGGTTTCGTTTATTTTAATGTCGCCATTTTTATGGGCGTTATCTATCCGAAGGATCCAGCGAACAGCCTATTCCCACCTTTGGCTGAACAAAAAATATACCCGGGGCCCGTTAATTGCCATTGAGTTTTTCAGAATTGCCTTAGGGATTTTCTTTGTAGGTTTTTTAATGTATGAGTTTTTTGATACCTGGATTGCCGCTGTAATTGCATTGGGTTTAATTGTCATCGGTATGATCATTTTCTCGCGAAAATTACAGTCATTTTATGATAAACTGGAAAGGCGTTTCATGTTGAACCTGAACGCCCGTGAAAGCCAAAAACCAAATATTTTACCTTGGGATACCCACTTAACTGAACTCATTGTTTCTCCCGAATCGGAAGTGGTTGGAAAAACACTCGCCGAATTAATGATCAGGGAAAAATATGGCGTTAACATTGCTTTAATAGAACGTGGAAGAAATAACATTCCAACGCCTGGAAGAGACGAGCGGCTTTATCCAAACGATAAACTGCTATTAATTGGTGCTGATGATCAATTGGCTGCTGTTAAAGCACTTTTAGAAGTTGATGCTCCAGAAACAGCTGAAGAAAGTAATTTCCCAAATAAAGAAATGACCTTGCAAAAGGTAGTTGTTCATGCCGAATCGCCGGTTTATGGATTAAGCATTAGAAATGCAGGTATCCGCGAAAAAGCGCAGGCATTAATTGTTGGCATAGAAAGGGGTACTGATCGGATATTGAATCCTTCATCAGACTTTGTATTCGACAATGGCGATGTAATTTGGATTGTAGGCAATAACAAGAAGATCAAGGAGGTTATATAGATAGTACGGAGTCCTTAGTCCGAAGCCGGAAGTCTATTGACTGAGGACTTTTGACTAAGGACTAAAAAACATATCTTCGTACATAACCTAACCTATGAAAGTCGATAGAGAAAAGAGTGAGTTTCTTGATGATATGATTGAGCAATGGCAAAGTGACGGCTTAATTAATAATGAAACAGGCGATAAACTCCGTAAAAGTTATGAAGCAAAAAACTTCGATTGGTTACGCCTGGCACAGTATGCTTTTTGGGTAGCCCTGGCTTGCGGTTTTATTGCACTTGGATCGCTCCTCATTGATAATTCGATCTTAAACTATTTAAAACGGGTTTACAATACACCAAACATCGTAATTGCTATTGTTTCCGGCGGATTGGCAGCATGGCTTTACATTCTAGGTTTTAAGCGAAAAAAGAAATTGGCCCATTTAAAGTTTAGTAATGAGGCCATCGTTTTTTCTGCCATTTTACTTACTGCGAATGCCATTGCCTATTTCGGGAAAGCGCTGGACAATGGATCTGGCAATTTCTCCATCCTGATTTTAATATCT
The DNA here is from genome assembly GCF_014692875.1 of Pedobacter riviphilus. NCBI lineage: Bacteria > Pseudomonadati > Bacteroidota > Sphingobacteriia > Sphingobacteriales > Sphingobacteriaceae > Pedobacter > Pedobacter riviphilus. Next base: position 3,851,864 of record NZ_CP061171.1, read on the forward strand.
GTCTTCATTTATGGTGCTTTAGGTTATATCTTCAATTCGCGTTTAATCTGGGTTTTTGCTTTGATATCTTTAGGTGCCTGGTTTGGTACTGAAACAGGTTATTTAAGCCGTTGGAATTATTACTTCCTTGGCATGAATTATCCCTTGCGCTTTGTGGTTTTTGGCGCTGCATTAACCGCAGCATCCTTCATTATGAAAATTTTCCCCAAAACACAAAACTTCTTTCAGGTCACCTATATCGCAGGGATGGTGTACTTGTTTGTATCACTTTGGACCTTATCGGTGTTCGGCAATTTTGCCAGTTTAGAAGAATGGTACAAAGTTAGGCAGCTGAGTTTGTTTTATTGGGCGTTAATTTCAGGAGCCATTTGTGTGGCAAGTACTTTATTTGGTTTAAAATACCGTGATGATATCGCCCGCGAATTCGGGATCACTTTTCTCTTTATTAATCTTTACACACGCTATTTCGAATACTTTTGGGACAGCTGGCATAAAGCTTTATTCTTTTCAGTCCTGGCAGCCTCTTTTTGGTTGATTGGAAGAAAAGCAGAGAAAATATGGAATGTGGAGTTTTTGAAGTAATCGTTAATACCAGTTTGAAGTGAAAAAACTATTCTTCAATTTATAAGATTAATACATTTTATTGTGATAAGCATGCAAGTTGAAAGGCAAAATTTATATACTAAGATTATTGAACTGCTTAACCAAGCGAGGCAAAATGTAGCACAAACCATTAATAATACAATGGCTACCACTTACTTCGAAATTGGCAGAATGATTGTTGAAGAAGAGCAGCAAGGAAAAGAAAAAGCAGAATATGGTAAACGAGTTTTAAAAGAACTCTCGGGAAAACTGGTTGTAAAGTTTGGCAAAGGCTTTTCTGAAACAAATTTGAGGCAAATACGCAATTTTTATTTACTCTATTCAATTCAGCAGACAGTGTCTGCTGAATTGGGAAAAGATCAGACAGCCCCCGACGAATTCAAAAATGAAGAAATTGCCGATACAGTATCTCGTAAATCTATAAATCAGCAGACACTGTCTGCGCAATTCAAACTTACATGGTCTCATTACCTTAAGTTAATGAGAATAACCGATGTAAACGAACGTAATTTCTACGAAGTAGAGGCAATCAAAAACAATTGGAGTCTACGGGAGCTACAACGTCAATATGATTCAGCACTATATGCACGTTTAGCGCTAAGTAAAAATAAAGAAGAGGTAATATCACTTGGGCAAAAGGGACAGGTTATCGAAAAAAGTAAGGACTTAATAAAAGACCCTTATGTATTAGAGTTTTTAGGCTTGCCCGAAAAAAGTTTTTATTCAGAAAATGACTTAGAGCAAAGGTTAATAGATAAACTTGAACATTTTTTATTAGAATTAGGCCATGGCTTTACCTTTGTAGCACGTCAAAAAAGAATAACTTTCGAAGAAAAACATTTCAAAATAGATTTAGTTTTCTATAACCGTATCTTAAAGTGTTTCGTACTTATCGATTTAAAAATCGGAGAATTAAAACATCAAGATATAGGCCAGATGCAGATGTATGTGAACTATTTCGATAGAGAAGTAAAACTTGAGGATGAAAACAAAACCATCGGTATTATCCTTTGTCAAGATAAAAGTGAATCCGTAGTAAGATATACACTTCCAGAAAACAACGAACAAATTTTCGCAAGTAAGTATTTAACGGTTTTACCTAGTGAAAAGGATTTCATTAAAATCATTGAGAATTAATTCAAATGAAAATATACCAGCAAGCTTTAGCTCTTAGAGAACGAAGAAGAGGTTTTCATATCATTACCGACGAAATTGAAGATGCCTTACCGCAGCTTGATGAGATTAACATTGGCATTTGCCAGGTTTTTATACAGCATACTTCCGCTTCTCTTACCATCAACGAAAATGCAGATCCTACGGTTCGGGCTGATTTTGAAATGTTCTTTAATAAAACCGTAAAAGAAAACGATCCCGATTATGAGCATGACTATGAAGGATCGGATGATATGCCTGCGCACTTAAAATCGGCACTTTTGGGCAGTTCTGTAACCATTCCAATCAGAAATGGCCGATTGGCGCTTGGTACCTGGCAGGGCATTTATCTTTGCGAACATCGCAACCATGGCGGGCAAAGAAGATTAATTATTACAGCTTGGGGCGAATAAAATTAGCTCTTCTTAAATTTCAAACAAAAAAAGCTCCGAATTTTAGTCGGAGCTGTATTCTTTGTCGATAGGCGAGATTTATGTTATTTGGCCTTAATCCACGATGCAATATCGTTCACTAAAATGTCGGATACACTTACGGCAGCCTGATATTGGGCCATCGTACCCTTTTCTGTTTGAGAACTTAACAGGTGGTTTAAATCTGGGTAAAATTTAAGAACCACATTTTTCTTTTTACTCAAGGCAGTATTCCATAAATCAAAATCTACTTTACCCACCTGAAAATCATTACCGCCCTGCAATACATATATTTTAGGTTTCGAAAGGCTTTTTGCTACAGCAACCTGATTGTAGGTATTTAAATCTGCCCAATATTTTGCAGGCAGTCCTAAAATTAAAGAATCAGGCTTTATGGTAGTTCCCAACTGCGAAATTCTACTTTTATCAATTTCCAAATTAGCATCTGCCAATTGTTTTTTAAAGGCAGCTGTTGTATCGTTAGCCTGATCGAACATATACTTATTCTGATCAACAATAATATCTGTTAGTTTTCGTGCAGGTGCTGCTGCCAAAATAATCCCTTCTAAATCAGGTGTAAGCGTTGCTATTTTAGGCGCTAACATCCCGCCTAAACTATGACCGAATACATAAACGGCTTTAGGATTAGCGCCAGCAACCGTTTTTGCAAGTGCAATAGCTGCAGTTGCATCATCCAGTACCTCTTCTTTTACGGTAAACGCTTTATTAAATTCGTTTGGATAGATTAAGGTTCGTTTTACATAACGAACAGAAGCAATTCCTTTAGAGGCTAAACCACCGGCCAAATCTTTAAAAGGTTTATTCGCACCAACTGTTTCATCCATATCGGCAGGGCCAGAGCCGTGAACAAATACCACTACAGGGAAATTTTTGACATTTTTGGGGTGGTGATAATAGCTGCCAATTGTTTTCCTGCGGGGCCAATATATACTGACTTTTCCTGGTATAAACTGGTATCAACATAAGTGGGTTTTAAATAACTGGCCGCCTTTCGGGAAGGTGCAAGGAAGATTCCAACTATTTTCTGCTGTTTATTAAAACCTAAAATAAAGTTCTGATCACCGTTGGCAAATTTACCTTCTACCGTTACCGCGAAAAACTCACCCTGGGCTTTACTTTGGATGGCATCTAACGATTCTGCCTTTCCGTACTTTGTTCCAATATCGCCCCAAAGTTTCTTTAAACTTTCTTCTGTTAATTTCGTTTTTAAAGTATCGTCAAAGAAGGCATGGGCATCTTTAAATTTCTCTTCCTGCAACAGTTTAAAAAAGTCGTTTGCACCGTTGAAGAGCTGGATTACATTTTGAGAAAATGCAGTGGTTGTAAATAATAAAGCAATTATGAATAAAAGGCTCTTTTTCATCCGTATGTTTTTGTTTTAATGGTAATGAGCGGTCATGATTTATCCATTTATGGATCTAAAAATCATGATGCTTTCATGTACTGTGTTTGGTTGTTTACAATACCCAAAGTTAACAATATTTGGTTCTGAAAAGCCTTTAACTAAACTAGCCGTTTAGTTTTAACTAATTTTAACATTTGATGCCAGTTTCTTCCATAAAGTATACGGGATAAACATAATTACCAGGGCAATAAGCGGTGGAATTAAAAGCGACATACCATCGCCAACAAATGCCCTGGAGGCAAAGGCACCAATAAAATTAATGGCAAAACCTGCATAAGCCCATTCTTTAAGAGTAATAAATTTATTTTGTAAGACAGATGCCGCCCCAAGCAATTTTGCTATACCAACAATGGTAAGCAGATACATCGGGTAGCCAAGGTGCTTAAGTACTTCTTTTCCTGCTTCCTGCTGAGTAATTCCTCCAATGCCATCCATAATCATCATTAACGCGAAAATAATGGTGGCAATCCAATACCATGTTTTTAACCTCTTCATATTATCTGTTTTTATCGTAATTAATTAACCAATTATTCCCAAAGCGATCTGTTAAATCGCCAAAAAGTGCTCCCCAAAATGTTTTCTGTAGCGGGTGCGATACCTTCCCTCCTGCTGAAAGTTTATGGTAAAAAGACTGGGCCTCTTCTTCCGAGCTGCAATTCAACATCATAGAAATTGAATTGCCTTTAATTAATCCACGTTCTTCTACCATATCTGTTGCCATAATCACCAAATCATCTTTAGCCAAAACAGCATGCATAATGCTCCGTTTCATAATATTGGGCATTTTATCAACAATAACCGATTCGCCGATGGTTTCGAGGGTCAATTCTCCCCCAAACATTCCTGATAAAATGTCATTGCTTCACGGCAGTTTCCGTTAAAAGTGAGATATGAATTTATACTTGCCAATTGAATTTATTTTTTGATGCCTACCATTAAGCGCACATCTGTTTCGTTCATATACATTTCAAGGCAATAGCCTTTTGGATCAATGTTGGATTGATCGAGCAATTTTTCGAAGGTCTTCCCAATTTGGCTAACATCTTTCATAAAATCGGGAACCAGTTCACTAATAAATGTTCCTTTCTTTATGGTAAAAGTTTCGACACTAAATTTCTCAGCTTCGCCACCTGTTATTTCTTCAACGGCAGCCTTATAAATAATCTCTCGCTTTTCATTAGGTCTGCTTATTCCAAAATACCTGCGTTGCTGATCAGGGGGAAACAGTGCATGAAGTTTTTGGTGCGCCGCTAATACTCCTTTTGGGAAAGATTCTGCAGTAATGCACATTACCTTAATATCCTCATTTAAAATATACTCTTCCATTGTCATTATCGGCATTACCGCTTTAAAGATTAACTGTAAACGATTAACAACACAAACATACGGGCAGAAATCAACATGCTAAATATGCAGAAACGACAATTGCGGGGGTTGTTTACGACAAATAGCCTCGTTATATTTGAATTATGAAACATGTATCTATCTTAATTCCAGAGACTGCCGTGATTGAAGCCATTGCAGATCCCCGCTATCTATTTACCGCTGTTAACGAATTTTTACAGGCATCGGGCAAACTCCCGCTTTTTAAAGTTGAGCTTATAGGAATGACGAAAGAGGTGAGGTTGAACAACAGCCTTTTTTCTGTGCACGCTGATAAATTGTTACATGAGGTTGAACATACCGACCTTATATTTGTACCAGCCATTAGCGGCAACATAGGTTATGCGATGGAAGCCAACCAGGATCTACTACCATGGATTATAAAACAGCATGCTAAAGGTGCAGAAGTAGCCTCGCTCTGTATGGGTGCTTTTTTACTGGCTGCAACTGGTTTGTTAAATGGGAGGAAATGTTCTACGCATTGGTTGTTTGCCAACCAATTCAGAGAAATGTTTCCTGAAGTAGAGCTGGTAGATGGTAGTATTATTACCGATGCTCAGGGTTTATACTCTAGCGGTGGTGCAAACTCTTACTGGAACTTACTTTTATACCTGGTTGAAAAGCATACGGATAGGGATACCGCCATTTTAGCCGCTAAATACTTCGCTATTGATATCGATCGCGAGAGTCAGCTGGCTTTTATGATGTTTCAAGGGCAAAAGGGGCACGAAGATGCAAAAATTAAAAAAGCACAGGAATTTATTGATGGCAATTACCAAGACCGGATTACGGTAGATCAACTGGCTGATATGTTGGCATTGGGAAGAAGAAGTTTTGAACGGAGATTTAAAAGTGCGACCAAAAATACAGTAATCGAGTACATTCAAAGGGTTAAAATTGAGGCTGCCAAGCGAAGTTTCGAGTCGAGCCGAAAAAACATAACTGAGGTAATGTTTGATGTAGGTTATACAGATACAAAATCGTTCAGGGATGTTTTCAAAAAAATAACGGGTTTAACACCCATTGAATACCGGAACAAATACCATAAAGCCGTACCTGTTTTGCAGGTTTAAATAGATTTCCAGAAAAAAATAAAAAAAATTTAAGCTGTACACAATATATTCTATTTACAGCGTTTATGTATGTGAGAGCGTTAATTTAGATGACGGGGATACTGCCTAAGGGTGGAATCCCCGTTTCTTTTTTGTCTGTTATCCTGAGGGATAATTTATTGTATAAAAGTCAATACAGATGACAGGAGAGATTTTTTTCCAGTAATAGGATGCGAGGAATCGTCATTGCGAGAAGGCTTTTTCAGCCGACGAAGCAATCTTACAACGATCGCTACTAGCGTGCGCTTTAAGATTCCCGCCTACTCGGGAATGACGATGCTTTTTATTGAAAGTCTATCAATGGTAGTAGTCGAAGGATCTTTTGAACAGATCTCTCCGTTCCGCTCCACTTTAATCGAAAAGACGGCAAAGTAGCTAAATAATCTATCATGCATTTCTAGGCACATTTATTTCAAATAAAAAAGGGACATTGTTAAAAAACGTCCCTTTTTAGATATATGATAGAGTTAAGAATTTTAGCTTTCTTTATCAGTAAAATCAACTGGTTTCTTTTCAAAATACTGATCGAAATTTTGTACTTTTTTAGGTTTTAAGATTACATATAAGCCTAAGCCGATCAATACCATTGGAATACTAATCCTAAACAGATCGAAATCAAATATATTTATCGCTTTAAAAGTGAATAAGCCTCCAATAATGGTTAATGCCAACCAGCCACTTCCCTGAAAGTTTTTACGGTAACCCATCCACAAACCGATACCTAACATAATGGTGTGCCATTTCAATATCCAATGTGGAACATCTATCCCTGAGTTTCTTAACAAGAACACCGAACCGATTACTATAATTAAAACACCTAAACCAAATTGTTTATCTGCGTGATTTTTTTTGATTAAATTTTCCATGACCGTTTGTTTTTATGATTCAAATGTATCACGAATATCAATGCTGGCGAATGGTTTTTCCCCTAATTGTAATGTTTTATCGGTGAGTGAAATAAAACTGTCGGTAAAAAAATTAAGAGGATCTAAGAAAGGGAGGATTTATCGGTGAAACTGTTATTAGTCCGAAGTCAGTAGTCCTAAGTCGATGAATCGATGTAAACAATAAACCAATGGTTAATGAACCAGTAAACCAACTATCATTCGAAAATGATAATATCTGCCCCTTCGCTCATGATTACTTTCGAAGTGATGTTAATGAATAAACCATGGGCCAATAATCCGTTAATCTGATTGAGATCAGAAGATAGTTTTGCAGGATCATCAATGAGGCCAAAATCGGCGTCGATAATCAGGTTACCATTGTCGGTAATAAATGTTTTGTCACCTATAGACCTCAATATGCCTTTTCCACCGAGTTTATTAATCTGATCGAATACATATTGATAGGCCAATGGTATTACTTCGACAGGAACAGTAAAAGCACCCAGCTTTTTAACTTTTTTAGAAGCATCGGTAATGATGATGGCATTTTGACTAAGTGAAGCAATTATCTTCTCTCTAAACAGTGCCCCGCCCCCGCCTTTAATCAGATCGAGTGATTCAGTAAATTCGTCGGCTCCATCGATACTGATATCTATTTTGCTTAACCGTCCAAGATCAAGCATTTCGATGCCCAGAGATTTTGCGAGTTCTTCTGTTCGGATGGAACTTGCAGCAGCCTTTATCTTAAGCCCTTCTTTTACACGTTTACCTAATTCTTTAATGGCAAAGGTTGTGGTAGATCCCGTACCCAAGCCTACCACATCGCCATCTTTAACAAATTTTACTGCAGCCAAGGCAGCTGCCAATTTCTCTGCATCTTGTTGTGTTTTATCTGTAGTAGCCATAAAGTAAAAATAGGTTTAAATGATAAACATCCCAAAAATGAAAAAAATTTCATAGCTGATGCAATAAATCGTTTTTATAGCGTTTATGTATATGAGAGCGTTAATTTAGATGATGGGGATTCTGCGATAGTGGAATCCCCATTTCTTTTGAATGATATTCGAATAGAATGATCACAAACGTCGTTAATGGCGATTCCGTTGTGATGCGACAAGGAGAAAATTTCTTAAAAAAACAAAGGTTTTTGTTTACCTATCCTGTACCTGTTCTTTACCCTTTCTTGCTACCAAGTTAACCCCAGGTTAACCCCTGGGTTACCTTTTCTTTACCTTTTGGTTACCTAAAAGGTAAAGCCAGGCACTGCTTTTGGACTTTCTTCGGTGAGTCAGGGCCGATGCTCCCCGCCAGCAGGTACCTAGGATAAGTATTATTGGCAGTAGGTTAATAACTCGTATTTTATTGGGTAACGACAGATCTTGCTACATCCTGTTGGGCCATATCTGTAGTGGCATAATTAAGAACAGGCTTATGAAAACATCCCGAAACGAAAAAAAATTACTGCTGATGCAATAAATCGTTTTTATAGCGTTTATGTATATGAGAGCGTTAATTTAGATGATGGGGATTCTGCGATAGTGGAATCCCCATTTCTTTTTCCCATGAATTATGCCATCCTGAGCGTAGTCGAAGGACCATTTCATTTAATAGACCCTGAAATAAATTCAGGGTGACGGGCTAACTTGTAGATTTCTCCATTTCGCTGTGCTTCATCCGATAGATCGGATCGAAATGACGATGCCCCACAACGACTCAACTACCCCACACTAATCAAGGCGAAAAAATTTTACGTACAATACAATAAATCATATTTACAGCGTTTATATATCTGAGAGCGTTAATTTAGATGATGGGGATTCTGCAATAGTGGAATCCCCATTTCTTTTATAACAAAAAACGGCTGGCATTTCTACCAACCGTTTCCTAACAATTAAACTAACTTATTTATTTAAGGAATTTATCCAGCCTGCAATTTTTAAAGCCTCTGCTTTGGTTACCTGCGGCATTGGAGGCATTTCTGTTGAATAACCCGGCCAGTTTTGTGGTTGTGGGTTGTGGATCAATTGAAATATTTTCTCAGGCGAATACTTACGTTTCGCAATTTCTGCGAATGGCGGACCAATTTGTCTTTTGGTTTGATTATGACACGCCAGGCAAGTGTTTTTAGTTAACAATCCCTCAACTTCTTTAAAGGAAGGTGCTTTAGCCGTAGCAGCAGGCTTAGCTGGAGTAGCCGTTCCTTTTGCTTCAGGCGCTTTTCCGGTTGTTGCCTTTGGAGCAACTGTTTTCTTAGCAGGAGCATTTACTGGTGCCGCTGAGTTTTTGGTACTCACTTCACTGGCAGAAAGTTTATTTCCATCAGGAATTTGGTTCAAGGTATAATAAGCTACCGGATGAACTAAAGAATAAAAGCCATCTTGAGATCTTAAACCATCTAATGTTAAGGTATGGATATAATATTGACGAAGGTTTTGTACAATAATCCTGGCTTTTAATCCATCTGCCGAAACTTTAACCCCAGAGATTTTTAATTTCTCGGTGTTTACAGGAGGTGAACCATACACCGGGTGATATTTGTAAATAAAACTTTCTGCATCATATGAAGCTAAATCTTCAGCCGATTTACGATCAACAGGCATGGTAAATTCTACTTCAAAACCATCAGGCATTGCCCTAACGGCTTTCATTTCGAAAGGGGTTTTATTGTTGTATACCAATCTTTCCAAACCTTCATTGGCATCACCTGCCGATCCCCAACCGCGGTTGGTTTCACCAACAAATAGCGAACCATCAGTACCCCACTCTAACCTTAATACCCCCGAACGGAAACCTTTACGGAAAAGGAAGGCAGCGCCTTGTTCCTCACCTTTCACTGTCTCCATAAAAATCCTGGAAATGATACTCATTCCCTGATCGCCAACCAGAATCTGACCAGCAAATGGCCCAAATGTATTGGCAGGAATTTTAACAGGTTCTGCAGAAGAAATACCTAAGATACCATAAGGCAACCAAACTGATGGCAAACGTAGTTCAGGGAATACTTTCTTCATTTCAAATAAGGTTTTAAACGTTTCGTTTACCCTATTTTCTGGTTTAATGTACCTTCCTTGTTCGTTTTTGGTTCTGCGCTCGTCTATTTGCGAGTAAAAGAAATCTGATTGCAGCTTAACTGGAGAGTTTGGCAGGTTAGTCCAACGTAAACTGGCTGGATGCCCCATAAAATCACCTTTATTTACTTTCCATAAACCACCTGAGCCTACCCAGTCGCCTTGGTTTTCGGTATAATAAAACTGACCATCGATACTACCAATACCTGCTGGCGAACGGAAGCCCGCAGCATAAGGGCTCATTTTACCATCTTCGGTAATGTTCATGGCCCAACCACGCATCGGTACACGACTTTCTGCGCGCCACCATTCTTCGTCACCAAAAGCCACATTTGCGGTAACCATAAAAGTACCATCAGGCATTAACTTCGGACCAAAACTATATTCGTGGTAGTGACCGCTTAAAGGCCATGCATAAATGGTTTCGTACACATCGGCTTTGCCATCCTGATCTTTATCGATCAATTTGGTCAACTCGCCACGCTGCGCTACATAAATTGCACCATTTTTATAAGCAATGCCCAAAATTTCGTGCAAACCATAGGCAAACCTACGCCAGTAAGGCTTGGCGCTTGTAGGGTTTTCTACAATGTACACTTCTCCTCTACGGGTAGAAATTCCTAAATCGCCATTTGGTAGGGTAACCAGGCCACCCACTTCTAATATGGGACCTTCGGGTACGCGTACTTTATTTATCTTGAAAAAATCTTCTTCTTTCGGTGTTTCTTGTGCAAAAACTGTAGTAAAGCTAAAACTTAATGCCAGTATTGCTAATTTTTTAAATGTATTTCTCATTACTTTCACAATTAAAACAAAATGGTATAATTCAACTTACTTCCAATGGCTGCGATCATTTCCCATTTACCATCAACATTTCTAATAATTGGTTTTGCAGTACTTTCACCAAGCTGTATGTAATACGCTTTATCATCAATTAAGTACAAACCTTTGCCAGCTTCTTCAATATTTGAAGCAGTAGCCAAAAGGAAATACAAATCTTTTGATGGTTTATCAACAGTAATTTCTCTCGTTAAACCTTGTCCATTTTCCATCACCTTAACGGCATCGGTAACATTTGTTCCATTAATGATATACTTAAACTCTGGGCGGTCTTGTTTATCCATTACGTAACCTTTGGTTCTGAAACCAGTACCAGCCGTGTCTGCAATCCACTTAGCCTGATCATTTGCTAACTTTGATATAGCCAAAATAGGTTTTTTGGTGAAACGGGTAACACTGCCCAAAGCACGCGAGGTACCATTTCCGCGGCCATCCCACATTGGTGTAGCATCGATGAAATCACCATGCCATCCCTGTAATAATGTACCATTATCTAAGTCATAACTATAAGCAGTTTTTTCTGGTCCACCTACAGAAATGGCGTGTACCGAACGTACTCTTGGCGCAACATCAACAAAACTTCTGATCATGTTGTTGCTTGCTGCTTCAATGTATATTGGATCTGCCCCGCCGTTTTGGTTTGGTTTTGGAATTTCCGATAATTCGTTAATCTGGATATTTCTGAACGCTACCGAACCATGATCGCCCTGTAAGCGTAAAGGTCCTTTTGCTTTTTCAGCGCTTGCAGCCCCTCTGGTTGCACCGAATAATTCGACATTTTCATGGATCAGAACGCCGTTTAGTTCTGCACTGATGATTTTAGCATTTTGGGTTTTCTTTCCTGATGCATCAAATTTTGGTGCCTGGAATATAATTTTAATATGCTGCCATAAACCTGGCGCCTTGCTTGCGTTCTGACGGGGTGCAACACCTCCAAACCCTTTTTCTGCTTCAGGTTTGCTATCGTCCCAGCGCTGGTAAATACCACCGTTGTTTGACGAACTAGCGTTTTTAAGTCCCCACGCATCGTCAATCTGGATTTCATAATTACCCTGAAGATAAATACCAGAATTTGTTCCTTTTGCAGTTAAATAATCTAATTCTATCGCTACATCACCGTATTCATTTATAGTGTATAAATCGGAACCGGCTTTTTTTGCTGTAGATTGGTTAACCAATATCCCTTCGCCTTTAACTGTTTTTAAAACATTTTCGGCGTTTAGGTCGGCCGCTACATTTTGTGCCAGCGACCATGAATTTGAAGGGTTTTTAAAGGCTGAAAGATCTTTGAGATCGATACGCTGGCCAAATGCCAACAGGGTTCCGCAAAGCCATAAAATGGCTGTAAAACCCGTCTTTGAGATGTTCATATATTTGATTTATTAGTTTTAGCTCAAAGCTAAATTTTGTTTAAAATCCATCGGATAGTTGCTTTATCCGATGGATAATTATCTTCTCTATTTTTCTGTTGATAATGAATAAGGGAAATCAGCAGGATTCGAACCCCTGGTTTTATTTGGCGTTGCTGTCATATTAAAATTTAACACCGCGCCTTTTTGTATACCACTGTGGCTGATCCAGTTTTTGGAATATGGTTTACCGTTCATCTGTAATGATTGAACATAACGGTTATTGTCGCTATTGGCCGCCGCATTAATCACCACAGTTTTACCATTTTCTAAAGTAATGGTTACCTTTTTAAACAAAGGAGCACCTAAAACATACTGATCAACTGCTGGTGTTACCGGGTAGAAGCCCATTGCCGAGAAAACGTACCAGGCAGAAGTTTGCCCGTTATCCTCATCACCACAATATCCATCTGGAGTAGCTTTATACATCCTGTTCATGGTTTCTCTCACCCAATATTGCGTTTTATAAGGGGCACCGCCGTAATTATACAGGTAAATCATGTGTTGTATAGGTTGGTTACCATGCGCATACTGGCCCATGTTGGCAATCTGCATTTCGCGGATTTCGTGGATTACACCACCGTAAGCACTCTCATCAAATACCGGAGGCATAGAGAAAACCGAATCCAATTTGGTTACAAATTTACTGTGGCCACCATTAATTTGGCTAAACCATCAACATCCTGGAAAACCGACCAGGTATAATGCCAGCTGTTGCCTTCGGTAAATGCACCGCCCCATTTAAATGGGCTGAACGGGCTTTGGAAAGTTCCATCCTGATTTTTTCCACGCATTAAGCCAGAAGCCGGATCGAAAAGATTCTTGTAGTTCATGGCTCTTTTCTTATAGATATCAATCTCTGATGCTGGTTTACCTAAAGCTCTACCCAACTGGTAAATGGTAAAATCATCATAAGCATACTCTAATGTTTTAGCAGCATTTTCGTTCTTTTTCACATCGAAAGGCACATAACCCAATTCGTTGTAATATTTAACACCATCGCGGCCAACTGCCTCCATCGGGCCTTCGTTGTTGGCGCCATGTTTTACCGCCTGCCATAAGGTTTCGATATCATAACCACGCATCCCCTTAATATAGGCATCAGAAACTACCGAGGCAGAGTTGTTACCCACCATAATGTTGGCATAACCCGGGCTGCTCCACTCAGGCAACCAACCACCTTCTTTGTAATCGTTGATTAAACCTTGCTGCATTTCTTTGTTGATAGAAGGATAAACCAGGTTTAAGAAAGGATATAATGCCCTAAACGTATCCCAGAAACCTGTACCAGCGAACATATATCCTGGTAAAACCTGTCCGTTGTAAGGACTCCAGTGCACAATCTGGTTTTGTGCATCAACTTCGTATAATTTGTTCGGGAAAAATAAAGTGCGGTACATTGCAGAATAAAATGTACGGGTTTGATCGATAGTACCACCTTCAACCGAAATTTTGCTTAAAGTTTTGTTCCAGGTTGCTCTACCTTTTGCTTTGGTTGCATCGAAGCCATCGTTAGCCAATTCTCTTTTTAGGTTTAAATCGGCCTGCTCAAAACTGATAAATGAAGAGGCCACTTTTGCAGTTACCTGCTCGCCTTTTTGTGTAGCGAAACCAATAACGGCACCAGCATGATCTACAGTTAATTCTAAATCTTTATCGTTAAGCTTTTTATCATCCCAGGTTTTAGCCAATTTGAAATCTTTGTTGAAATAGATTACAAAGTAATTTTTGAAATTTTTAGGCAGTGGGCCACGGGCATATTTAGTAGTATAACCTATAATTTTTCTTTCTGCTGGTATAATTTTAATGTAGGAGCCTTTATTCTGTGCATCTACTACCACATAAGCACTATCCGTTTTAGGGAAGGTAAACCTGAATTGGGCAGCACGTTCAGTTGGGGTGATTTCGGTGGTTACATCTGCATCTGCTAAATAAACACTGTAATAATATGGTTTAGAAACCTCCGCTTTATGGCTGAACCAACTTGCGCGGTCATCATCTGTGAATCTTAATTTACCCGTAACAGGCATAATGGAAAAAGCGCCGTAATCGTTCATCCAGGGCGAAGGTTGATGTGTTTGTTTAAAACCACGGATTTTGTCGGCATCGTAAACATAAGCCCATCCATCGCCGTTTTTTCCCGTTTGTGGTGTCCACATGTTCATTCCCCAAGGCAAACCAATTGCCGGGTAGGTGTTTCCGTTAGATAATGATGGTTTGGATGCTGTCCCCATTAAAGGGTTTATCCAATCTACCGGATCTGTAATTTTGCCTATTGTTTGTGCGAAGCTGGTTGACACCGCAACACTCAATAAGGCGATAAATAATCTTTTCATTTGTTTGTGTTTGTGTTTTTTATATGCTTGTACTTATTTTTTAAACTTCCGAATTTTTAACGTAATCTGCCCAAAGTGCATCTAAATCTTTACCTGTTAATTTTACCCAGATATCTTTGGTATAAGTGTGATCTCTTAAAGAAGCATCAACGGTTTTGATTATACCTGGTTTTACACTTTTCTCCATCCAGGCGAAAAAACCTGCGGTAATGCGGTAGCTGTTTTTTATAACTGTGATCTGGTTTTAAAGCAGGAAGCGACCATTTGGCACTAGCATTATCTACACCAAATTTATAACGGGCATAATCTGCAATCCCCTCTGTTAACCAACCCGGGCCAACGCTTCGGCCATAGTCTTGCACAATATGCATCACCTCATGGGTTACGACATCAATGTCTTCAGGATGTTTTGTCATCCAGATCGAACTGAAAGTTACTTTACCATCAGCAGTTGCTGCCACACCTTTGTATGCCGTATCTACAAAAAATTTCACTTCTTTTATGGTGACTGGATTATACGCTTTGGCCAGTTTTGGATAAACTTCGAAAAAAGTTTTGATTAACCGTTTCTTCAATTGCGGATCAAGTTCTGCGAAATTGCTTTCGAAAGATAAAGTGTAACCACTCTTTTTAATAATTTCCTGTGCTTTTAGCTGTGCAGAAAAAGCCGAGATCAGCACTGCACAAATCGAAATGGTGAATATTTTTTTCATTAATCAGTGATTTATGGCTTTGGTTAGGGTATTTGGTTCTGCAAAATAAATATAATATGTAAAACGTTTTACTAAATGATCAAAAATTTTACTTTATAGATGAATTATTTTATACAAAATGCATTAGAAAAGTTAAGTTTGCCTGGCCACAAGCCTATAAAACTTAACTTCTCTATAACTATTTTTTACTGCTATAAGTAAGACTTACTTTTTGGGGTTCTTTACCGTAATCTTCCCAAAGCTGATCGACAGTTTTACCAGTTAAAGCTGCCCATGATTGTTCGGTATACTGATGTGCCCTTAACTGTTGGTCTAAAGTAGCAATTAAACCCGGTTTTACATTTTGTTCTAACCAGGCAAAAAAACGCGCTGTAATGCGGTAGCTATTTTTATAACTCTGCTTCTCGTTATACGCTGGCAAACTCCATTTCGACCCCACATTATCAACACCATATTTATAGCGTATATAATCGGCTATGCCTTCGGTTAGCCAAACCGGGCCAGCACTATAGCCATATCCCTGCACAATATGCATGGTTTCGTGCGTTACCACATCTATATCAGTTGGGTGTGCTTTCATATAACCTGCACTAAACAAAATTCTATTTCCACTTGCTTCTGCAACCGCTTTATAGGCTGTATCTACCACAAATAGCACCTCGTGTGTAGATTGATTGTTAAATGTTTTAACCAAAGTTGGATAGATTTCGAAATAAGTAGCGATTAACTTCTTTCTTACCGTTGGATCTAAATCCGGGTCTTTGCTGATGAAGGTTAATTCATAACCTTTGTGCTTTTCTTTGCTGTAAGAAACCCAATTTTTTGAAAGTGCCGCGAACAGTTCTTTTTGTATTTTCTTTTGAGATTTATTTTTAACCCATTGGCTGTTTACTTTAATTTCTCCGGCTTTGGCCTTAATTGTAGGGGTTTCGTCGGTTACCAAATCCAATACAACATTTCTTTTGGTACGATAACCATCGGCCTGAGCAAAAAACGGATAAACTTCAAAAAACGCTGTTCTGAGTCTACCATCCAATGTTGCGTTGGCTATGCTATCCGCATCATTGATGGTAATTTTGTATTCTCTCTGCCCCCGGTTCTGAGCAAAAGCAGCAGCACCTAAAAACGAGACTAATGCAACGAGTAAAAATTTCTTTTTCATTTGGTTTGTTTGGTGTATGATAAAATGACAATTGGAGTTAACAAAAATCACTTCCCATAAAGCATCAGTTATAATGGCAAGTACTGTCGTGTTAAACTAAAATACAGCTTTAAAACTAAACTAAAACGTTTAAGTAAACAATAATAAGCATATTACTACGTAAGCGAAAATTAAATTCATGTTTTTGCGATAGAAATTTTCATTAAACGCACAGCGTAGTGCCACAGTGGCCATTAGAAATAAAAATATTACAAAAAAAATTTGTAACCGGCAGGGCGTCTTTGCGAGGCACGAAGCAATCTTTGCACACTAGTAGTGATCGTTGTAAGATTGCCTCGAAAGCTGAAAAAGCCCGCCCGCAATGTATAACCTTCCGCAGTCAATAATCTGCAAAAAGACCATCTGTCATTTAGGTGATTTTTGTTGAATGTAATTTTCTAAATGACGATAATCGGGAAAGAAAGATAAAAACTAAACTTAAGTAAGACTTAAATCGCAGCAGCTTGCAGCACCAATTAACGCGGCATGTTCTTTTAGTTCTGAAATTTTGATTTCAGTATCTATTCCATTGCCTTTAAGTGCTGCAATTAATTCAGGTGCAAATGCGCTAAAAGATTGCGCAATATTACCACCAACTATTACTGTGTCTATTTTGTGTTTCTTAATAATAGGGATCAGGAATTGCGCCAGGTTATAGCCAAATTCCATAAAAACCATAGTCGCAAAATGATTAGTTTCTACTAATTCCACCAATTCTTTCACCCCATCTACCGTTTTGCCACTAAGTTGGTTAAAACGTTTTACGAACCAGCGCGTAGAAAGGTAATCTTCTGCAATTCCGTCTAAAAATTCTGAGTTCCAGAGGTCAGCATCAAAAGCTTTATCATTGAGACAAAGCGATGAGCCTAGTCCCGTACCAAGCGTTAAGCCCAATACACTCACATTTCCTTTGGCAGCGCCGGCAAAAACCTCACCTTGTAAAAAACCCGCCGCATCGTTTATAAAGTGAATATGCTCCGCAGGGATATCCAATCTTTCAGACAATTCTTCTTTTACATTGATCTGGTAAAGAGATTTAAACTTATCCTGATCTTTAATTAATGAAATGCCCTCACTATAATTAAAAGGACCTGGCATGGCAATTCCAACATTTCGGGCACCGTTTTTAATATTTTTAAAAGCCTTATTGATGATATCGCACCATGCCGATAAAATCACTTCTTTACTCTCCTGCGAATTCACAGGGCTACGTTTGATCGAATTCTTCACCAAAGTTCTTGTTTCCAAATCTACCAATGCGGCCGTAATATGCGAGCCGCCAATATCTACACCTAATGCAACAGGCTTTTCCATTCTATATATTTCTGTTATCTATTCTTTAATCTGAATTAATCGCCAAAAGTAGCAATTCAATTTTATTTACTGATCGAAAATGGCTTATCTTCCTCTAATAATCCCCTATTTAACGAAGGTTTAACATTCATCTCTAATTTTAACACCCCGCCATTTAATAAATCGCTATGATTTATAAAGTTTCTGGTATAATTTTTACCATTTAGCCTTGCCGATTTTATATAAACATGATGAACATCATTTGCAGGCGCTTCGATGACGAATTTTTTACCATTTTCTAGGTTAATGGTTGTTTTTTTAAACATCGGACTCCCTAAAACATACTCACCAGTACCAGGGGTTACACTATAAAACCCTAAAGCGCTTAATACATACCAGGAAGAAGTTTGTCCTTGATCTTCATCTCCCGGATAACCATTTTCTGTTGCATTGTACAGTTTATGCATCACCTCGCGGGCATGAAATTGTGCTTTCCAGGGTTGGTTGGCGTAGTTGTATAAATAAACCATGTGTTGTATGGGTTGGTTACCATGTGCATATTGCCCCATGTTGGCCATTACCATTTCGGTCATTTCATGGATCATCCCACCGTACGAACCCACATTTACTTTATTGGGTTCGCTAAAAACAGAATCTAGTTTTGCAGTGAAATTGCTGTTGCCCCCCATCAAATTAATTAAACCTTTGGTATCATGAAAAACCGACCATTGCCAATGCCAGGCATTTCCTTCTGTAAATGGGCCTCCCCATTCGGTTGGATCAAAATTTGGCGACCATTTGCCCTCCGCGTTCCTTCCCCTCATAAAACGCGTAGATGGATCGTAAACATTTTTATAATTGAACATCGGTTTCTCAAAAACCTCCATATAATGTTTATCGCCAATCATTTTGGCTAAAGCGTAAGCACAATAATCGTCGTAGGCATATTCTAGTGTTTTGGCTGTAGCTTCTCTATATTTTGGATAAGGAACATAACCCAGTTGGTTATACTCGGTTACGCCGTCTCTACCATTCGCCGGCCCCCATGGCCCCTTATTCATCGCTTCGTGATAATAAGCGTCTAGTGCCTTTTTTGGATCAAACTTTCTGATTCCTTTGGCCCAGGCATCGGTTAACAAAGAAATAGCATGGTTACCGATCATACTTCCAGCTTCGCTGGGAAAAGACCACGAGGGCAACCAACCGCATTGTTCATAGGCATCGAGCATAGCCTGCATATAACGACCGTGCATTTCTGGCTGCACCAGTGTATTTAGTGGAAATTGTGCACGGAAGGTATCCCAGAAACCCGTATCGGTAAACATATATCCATCATGTACTTTACCGTCATACGGACTAAAGTAATATGGTTTTCCGGCTTCATTTATCTCATAAAACTTTCTGGAGAACAGGCTTGCCCTAAAAAAGCAAGAATAAAAAGTTTCCATATCTGCTTTCGATCCACCTTCTACTTCTATCTTGCCAAGCAATTTATTCCATACCGCAGCGGCATTTGCTTTCGTATCCTCCAGCGTTTTATCATTGCCCAGTTCTCTTTTTAAATTGAGTTCGGCCTGCTGTAAACTGATATAAGATGAAGCTGTTTTCACCTGAACTTTTGTCCCGGATTCGAACTGTACAAATGCACCTTTTCCCAATCCTTCGGCAGAAATAGAATCTTTTGCAACGGTATTCCGTTTATTCTCCCAAGTACCGTAAGATTTAATCGGTTGATCGAACTGGATGACGAAATAACTTTTCCAACCTCTTTTAAAACCTTCGCCGTTGTTTACCCAGCCCGTTATTTTATTTTCTTTAGGGTAGATCTGAACACCACTTAACCTGTTGTATCCATCTAAAATTAAAAAACTTCTTTTGCCTTTTGGATAGCTGAACCTGAGGTGTGCGCCACGTTCTGATGGCGAAATCTCAGTGGTAATTTCGTTTTCAAATGTTACTTTGTAATAATTTGGTTTAGCAACCTCATCCAGATGACTAAACTTGGTTTCGCGTTTATCTTCATTTACAATCAGTTCATCAATCATGGGCATTAAAGAAAATACGGCATAATCCCTCGTCCACGAACTGCATTGGTGCGCTTGCTGAAAGCCTCTGATTTTATCTTTAAAGTATTGATATTTCCAGCCATCACCATTTCTACCGGTTTGTGGGGTCCAGGTATGCATGCCAAATGGGAATGCCGTTGTTGGATAGGTATTCCCTCGGGTAAGTTCGTGTTTAGAGTTGGTGCCCTGCAGTGTGTTCACATAGTGGACCCAATCTTTCTGCTGCGCCAATAACCCTTTGGCAATAAGGCAGCATAAAATGGATGCAATTAATTTAAGTTTCATTTGTTTGTGTGTTTGCTTTATTCCCTTAAAACCAATAATATTTATCATCAATCTTTATAAAGACAGCTCCTTCCATTCCGATGTTTAATAGCCGATTGGTTGAGTCCATCACCGAAAGACCAAATACTGAAATAGGCATCATTTGTAATGAATAGATAGGCAGGTGCTTTATCTTGTACTTTTGTAATTAAATTAAAAAAAGACAAAGAGCCGCTAAGGAAATTTTTCTCATAAATTAATATTTGGCTTTATTCCGTAAATCGTTTTACCAAATTATCTACTAAATATCTCATGCCAGGCTTAAATAAGCGGAGAAAGATATGCTGGTTTAAATTGGATTTTCAGGTGGTAAAAGCCTGAGCAAAGTAAAACGTTTTACTAGTTTCAATATTAGTAAAAATATCTTCATGTTTAGATCTGTCTAATTGTAACATATAGGTTACAAAAAAGGTGCTCAAAAATTGAGCACCTTTTGATAGATCGGCCAGTTAGTAGCCTGGATTTTGAGTTAAATTTCCATTCAAATCTCTTTGTCTTTGAGGAATTGGATAAAGTGCTTTAGTTGCGTTACTAGCGGAGTGATCCCACCATGTAGCAGTAGCAAATTTACCGAAACGGATTAAATCATCTCTTCTCATCCCTTCGAAGATAAATTCCCGACCTCTTTCGGCTAAAAGTTCATCTAATGTTAAAGATGCAGTTGTGTAAGCACGGGTAGCAAAATCTGCTTCACTAAATGCACGTTTTTTACAATCATTAATTAGCTGAACAGCTTCTGCTGTAGCTACTCCTCCGTTTTTACGCATAATCGCTTCTGCCTTGGCAAAATAAATCATGGTTAAACGATAGATATTCCAGTCACCGTTATTATAATTCGGATCAATAGCCGGAGTCCCACCAGGACCTGCAAATTGGTTCCCTAATTTATATTTGTTAAAACGAACACCTGAATTTTCTTCGCCCTCGCTCATATTACTTACCGTAGATCCGGTTTTGTTTTTACGAATATTATCAACAAAGATCAATTGCGATCCGTTATATTCTTCTGATGCCAAAACAGGCTCAGTTGGCGCTACAAATTGAAACATTGGCCCCTCTAAAAGCCATGTTCTTTTTCTTAAGTCTGCATCTTCGTATGTGGTAAAAACCCCAGGGATTAATACAATACCATCGTTACCATTTCTACCACCACCATAAATTTGTTGTTGTTTAAAGTGATAGAATTCTCCGGGCCACGATGGCTGAAAATTGGCTATTGAATAATTATAAGCAATAGAGAAAATAGCTTCTTTAGACAAATCGTTAGTCGTTTTAAACTGGTCTGTTATATTGGGATCAAGTGCCATTACACCATTCTGTGCTCCACCCTCACCTGCAATTAATTTATTTGCCGCTGCAATACAATCATCCCACCTTGCTGTACCAGTCCAAACTTCAGCGTTTAAATAAAGTTCTACCAACATGGCATAAGCTCCCGCCTGACTCATACGGCCAAGCATAGCGCGAGATAATTTAGGTGCCTTATCAATGTTCGATTTAATTTCTGATTCGATAAAGTTGAATACCTCTTTACGCGATTTTGTTTCTGGTTTTGCAGGTGTACCTACTTGTGTAACCACTGGAATATTACCGAACAAGTCCATTAATTTTAAATAGTGGAATGCCCTTAATAATTTTAATTCAGCAATAAATGCATCCTTTTCAGCTTGTGTAATCCCCATTAGCGAAATATCACGTTTTTCGATATTTCCAATCGGATCATTACATAAACCCATGCCCCAGAACATTAAAGACCATGCGTTGTTAATTCCGCCTTCATCTGTAGTCCAGGTATGGTAATGTAATCTTTTCCATTTACCACCATCTTCGCCGTGACGACCCTTGGTTGGCCATGCTAACTGATCTCCAGAAAGTTCGGCTAAACGCCACCATCCATCCTGGCCAGACGGGGTAACCCATGCATTTGCGTGTGTATAGGGTCTTAAAACGGCCGATAAAACCTCAGTTTTATTATTATAAAAGTTATCTGTCAATAGCTGATCATAAGCATTTTCATCTAACTTGGTACAGGCATTTGTTAGAAACAAAGTACCCACGAGCAAACTATATATGATTGATTTATTTTTCATTTTTTTAAACTTTAAAATCCAACATTTAATCCAAACAAGAAAGAGCGTGTACTTGGATAAGCACCACTGTTATCTACACCTGGTCCGGTACCGGTATCGGCAATGAAATCGGGATCGCTGCCTGTGTAGCCGGTAATGGTAGCCAGGTTTTGTCCGGTTGCATAAATGCGCATGTTTCTAATTAACTTGGTTTTTAATTTGAAGTTATAACCTATGGTTACCTCATCTAACTTAACATAACTGCCTTTTTCCAAATAGTAGTCAGAGTACATATAGGTATCATTGATTTGGCTATATTTATCGAAAGTGCTGGTTAATAAGTTACCAGACCATGTTTTATTGGCGTAAGAAAGTGCATTTCTGTTTAAGATATCATAATCGAATTTACCTCTTAAGAAAACACGTAAATCAAATTGTTTGTATCTGAAGTTGTTTGCCATTGATGCATAATACTTAGGAATCGCATTACCAATCATTTGTAAATCTGTTACGTTTTTATCTCTGGAGTTATTGATCTGCGCATTTGGCACTGCCTGTCCGTTTCTGTTATAGAACAACCATTTACCATCAGAAGTAAAACCAGCGAATTTTTTACCCCAGAATTCGCCTAAAGCACCACCTTCGTAAGTTACAATCGCATCACCTAAGGCACCTGCGCCACCAATTCCACCAAATGTTTTGTATAAGATTTTATACTCATCGTTTGAATAAGAATCCAAAGTGTTTTTTAGCGTACTCGCTGTTGCATCAATATCCCAGCTGAAATCTTTTGTCCTAAATGCAGCGTAACTTAATGCCAACTCAATACCTTTTGAAGAGATTGTACCTACGTTAGTGTAAATAGAGCTTTGAACAAACGGCGGTTGAGGAGAGGTATAAGTATCAAGTAAATCTTTAGTCGTACGTTTAAACAGGTCTAATGATCCTGATAGTTTACTTTTCAATAAGCTAAATTCTAAACCGATGTTAGCTTCTCTTTTGGTTTCCCATTTCAGGTTTGGATTTGGGTTTCGGTTAGGGCCGTAAGTTTCGAGATATTGACCATCTGGATATAAATATCGGCCACCACCACCAAGAGTTACCCTTGATGCATTATTTGCAAAACCACTGTTACCTGTTTCTCCATAACCAACTCTTAATTTTAAATTGTTAACCCATCTGATATTCTTCATGAAATCTTCCTGAGTAATATTCCACGCTCCCGAAACTGCCGGAAAGTTACCCCATTTGTTATTATCACCGAAGCGAGACGAACCTTCTCTTCTTAAAGTAGCTGTTAACAAATATTTACCATCATAGTTATAGTTAATTCTACCAAAGAAAGCGATTAAAGTATTATCATTCTTACCGCTACTCATCGACGCTTTACCAACGCCCAAAGCAGCACCCTGGCCTAAGTTATCTTCATGGAATAAATCGTTTATAAACCCGCGGTTAGATGCACTTGAGCTCTCTTCCATGAAATAACGGTAACTATAACCCAATAAAGCAGTTAAATTGTGTTTTGATGCAATGGTTGTGTTGTACTGCAAAGTTGGTTCTACTGCCCAGGCCTGCGATAAATAATCGCCTTTATAAGCATAACCACCACCTGGAAAATCGGTATTTTCTAATGAGTTTTCACTTGCTTTAAGGCGGTATTGGCCATCGTAACGGTTATCACGGGTTACTGAGCCAAAAATTGATCCTTTTAAGCCTTTTACAATATCTAAATCAGCTTTAACATCGGCAGAGCTGGTTTGTTGTTTACGGTAAGAGGTTTCCTGAGCTAAACGGGCAAATTCATTGGTACTGGTTAAATCGAAACGATAAGTTCCATCTGGATTATAGTTGGATAAAGTAGGGTTTTTGGTTTGCTCACTTTCCCAGCCTCCACCACCTAATAAATTGGCTTTGTTAAAGTTAGTTACCAGATTCGCCTGAATCTTTAATCTGTTGTCTAAACCAGTTTGGTTAATGTTAAATCTTAAAGTGTATTCTTCGCGACTATTTTCTTTTGCAATACCTTGTAAATCGCGATAGTTAATACTCGCTCTATAGCTCGTTTTATCTGTGCCACCACTAAAGTTTAAGTTATGGTTTTGAGTCAGGTTATCGTGATTGATTAACTGGTCAACAAAATCAGTTTCACTTCCAAAATTTTGTTGTTTAATCTCGCCTGAGGCAATTTTCGCTTTATAATCTGCCGGCGATAAGAAATCTAACCATTGATTATAATATTCTTTTCTGGCGTAACCAGAATAGTTGAATTGAGGAGGGCCGGCTTTACCTTTTTTAGTGGTAATTAAAATTACCCCTGCATTGGCACTAGAACCGTAAATTGCAGCTGCAGAACCATCCTTTAAAACATCGATTGATTCGATATCATCTTGCTGCAATAAATCTGGATTACCGCCAGGAATTCCATCGATTACAAATAACGGACTTGAGCTTCCCGTTACTGTAACTACACCACGAAGCTGAACACTAACACCAGAGTTTGGATTTGAACCACTACGCGTGATGTTCAAACCTGCTACCTTGCCCTGAATAAGGTCTAATGCATTTCTCGAACCACTTTGTCTGAAATCTTCAGCACCAACGTGTGCAACTGCTGAAGTTACCTCCTTTTGCAATTGGGTGCCGTACCCAACAGCAACAACGGTTACTTCATCTAGGTTTGTATTTTTTGATACCGCAAATTTTACATTGATAACTGACGATTGGCCAACAGTTATATCCTGCGTTTCGTAACCAATGTAAGTAAAACGGAGCACCTGCCCGGCATCGGCCTCGATAGCAAATTTTCCATTAGCATCGGTAAGGGTTGTTCTACCGGTAGCTTGATTTTTGATACTGGCACCTGGAACCGGCAGGCCACTATCATCCACTACTGTTCCGGTAACATTTTTTTGCGCCTGAACTCGCCCACTGAGCATGTTCGCATTCAAGAACCTCCGTGTGCCTTCCCACTCCGAATTCATTGAAAACGCTGGGCTATTTAGCAACACAATTGCAGCAGACAGCCCCGTAATTTTAAGTAAATTAATTTTCATTAACGGTTTTGTTTTAATTATAAATGATTAGTTTTTGTTTCTGGTATTATTTATCTGCGAAAGCGATGGCCAGACAGGTTAAGTGTCTGACGTTTTCTATTATTTTATTGTTTTGAAGATTTGATTGGACAAACAGAAAAAATCCCAACGAGAATATCTATCCCTGTAGCTGACACAATCCATTAAAATTCAGTAGAGAACTGCTGTAATACTCATAAAATTAGTCCGGCTATGCTAAAACGTTTTAGTCGATCAATTATAACAATTTTAAATTATAATAAAACGTTTTAGTAAGTAAAAAAAATATTACAATCGAGCGAGGGATGATTTTTTTCTAGTCTCTAATGACTAAACGGGCAGGGATAATTACCTCTTCAGCAGGTGATTTACCTTTTGAGGAAAGCTGGTTTAAAATGAGTTTAATAATGGTTTCAGCTATTTCTTCCAGGGGTTGTTGGACAGCAGAAATACGGGGGGTATGCAGTTCGAATGCTTCATGGTCATCATATGCGATAACTCCTAAATCATCTCCTACTTTTTTATTGATTTGTTTTAGCGCTTTTAAACCACTAATCGCTAAATAATTGGTTGCAAATAACACTGCATCGATTTTTTTATTTTCGAAGAGTTCTTGAATCTGAGCAATCGTTTCGTCTTCTTCCTGGTTAAAGTGGATCTTTAAAACCAGGTTGTCATCATATTTGATTCCGTTATCTTCCAATGCTTTTTTATAACCATCGTATCGCTCAATAATTTGTTCCACATTTATATCAGTGGTAACCAAAGCGATGTTTTTTTTGCCCTGATCGATAAAACTCTGTATGGATTGGTATGAAGCATTAAAATGATCAGCACCAACATAGCAGGTATTAATGTCTGGCAAATTTCTATCGAAAAGAATTACCGGATTTCCATCATCAAGGAGCATCTGAATATCTTCTTCTATTCCTTTTATCGGAGAGATGATATAGGCATCAACTTTTCGCGATTTGAACATATTGATCAGCTCCTTCGCTTTATCGATGCTATTTTCTGTGCTGGAATAAATAATTTTATATCCTCTTTTATAGGCTTTATCTTCGATTAACCTTGCAATCCTCGAGAAGAATGAATTGGAAATATCCTCGATAATCAAGCCGATGATATTGGAATTACCAGTTCTTAAACTTCTTGCAATCTGATTAGGCTTATAACCACTTTCCTCTATAATTTTTTTTACTTTCTCTATTACTGCTTCGCTTATCGATTTCTCTTTTGCTTTACCGTTAATAATGAATGAAACTGTGGTAATGGATACATTTGCTTTTACGGCTATATCTTTGATAGAAAGCGATTTCATTTGGTTGGGATTTCTTTAAATTAATCAATTCAAAGCTAAATAAAAATTGTAGCTTTTAAATTTTTGCCTGTTATAAAAACGCAATTTAACATTTTTTATGTTAATCGTTTTAGAAACGCTTATTAAAGGATGGCATAATATAAGTGTGAAAGCTTAAAACAACAAAAGGCGCTATCAGAGTGCCTTTTGTATCAAAATTAATATCCTTGGGTTCAGTTCCTGAAAGTTAAGGATACTGTATGGTGTCACTATTTTTGGTATCGACCTAAATGGTATATTGTTAAAAAAAATCTCAAAATGTTACTTTGACAGATAAAATAAATCTTTATTAATAAATTAAGAGAGAAAATGAGAGTATTAATGCTATGCATTATTTTAGATCATCAGCCCGCTTATGATAGTTAAATAATCCGAAACTAAGACCAGCTTTTGCAAACCAAGCTGCTCGCTGAAAATACGCATTATAGGTGTCCTGCCCATAATATCCACCCTCTACAAATAATCCGGCTGCACTAAAGCCCCGCAGTCTGTAGTGCAAAGTTGAATGAAAATTTATCCGATCTTGGAATGTTGCTCTGGATAAATTATAAATAGAGCCAACATTCATCTGGTTGGTGATAAAACTTGCAAAAAATTCTAGTCTAAAACTTTCTATCGGATTGTACCTGGTAATATCATATATCTTTTTTTGATCATGATCAACAATGGTACGTTTATAATTTTTCGAACTTTTGAGAGAATAAAATAAATTAAACCTATTGGTACCGTAAATATTATATTTTTTAATTCCCGGCGCCAGACCTGATGATTGCCCGTAACCAAATTTAAAATACTGATTGATGGTACTATTGGCATTTTTAAGAAACATGATCCCATTTAGTTCGACCACAAAATCGTCGCTAAAATTTCCGTTATAGGTGTTAAAATATCCCCTTTTACCCCAAGCTTTATCAATACTGTTAAATTCTTCGCCATCCTGTCCGTTAGAATGGTGATAGCCTTTAACTGAGAAACCAAAATTATACTTTCGACCCTGTTTATAGAGTTTATTATGACTAACGAACAACTCACCCCCTGGCCGTGATGATGCCGTGCGCACGGGTAATGAACTATCCCCAACAGTTTTGTCATTTTTAAAAATCCTGACTTCAAATTCTGGATTGAAATAAAGCGCAAACATGAGGTAACTTCCTCTCTTTTTATTTAAACCTATTGTCCAGTTAAATGGAGAAATATTAATATATGGACTGATTTTGGCATCCAAAATCAAACTTTTCCGATCAGAAAAATCACTTTTGGTCATCCATCGTTTGTTTGCAACAAACGAAGCTTTTGATAAAAAAATAGAAGAGGCAATATCATCATTAAAACTAAAATTATTTCGGTTTCTATCTACGAAATATTTAATCTTTCCACTAAGACTATTATATAAAACGGAATCTAATTCTACAATCTGATATTCCGGCTTATCTTGCGCTATCGATTTATTGGAAATAAAAAAAATGGCAATTAAAAGGGTAATGGTTGAGGCTTTAATCATGATGTTAATTTTTTATTTAAAAATAACCCATGTTCAAAACACTACAAATACCCGATACTGGGTATACTGTTGTTCAACCTCACACCTCTAAAAAGCTTAACTTTTTAATTTTTCGACAATTAGCTTCGCCGTTTTTGCCGAAGCACCAGGTTTTCCCATAAGCAAAAGCAGCTCATCATAATCCTTTAACATCTGGTTCCTGCTGGCTCCTTCCATGATGATTTTAAGCGCTTCATTCACTTTTTGGGTATTGCAATCTTCCTGGATCAGTTCGGTTACAATCTTTTTGTTTACGATAAGGTTAACCAATGAGATGAACTTTATTTTCACCAACATCCTGGCAATGGCAATTGAAATGGTCCCTCCCTTGTAAACCACCACTTGCGGAACTTTAAATAAAGCAGTTTCTAGCGTAGCTGTTCCAGAAGCTACAATTGCTGCATGGGCGTAGTGCAATAAATTATAGGTATTATTAAAAAGAAGTTTAACTTTTTTACCTCCCATAAACTGGTGGTAATAAGCTTCGGTAAAGGTTGGTGCGGCAGCAATGGCGAATATGTAGTGGGGATAACTTTCGGTAATGCTTAACATCACAGGCAATAAACGCTCTATTTCTTGCTTGCGGCTACCGGGCAATAGGGCAATAATTTTTTCACCTCCCAGTTGATTGTTTTCGCGGAAGTTTACATCTGGGCTAAACTGTGCAATTTCGTCCAATAGTGGATTGCCTACATAATCTGCCTTCATGCCCCATTCTTTGTAAAAATCGACCTCGAAAGGTAGAATACAGAACATATGATCGACAACCTTTTTGATTTTCAGCACCCGCTTCTGATTCCAGGCCCAAACCTTAGGTGAAATGTAATAACATACTTTAATGCCATTGGTCTTTGCAAATTCTGCAATTTTTAAATTAAAGCCCGGAAAATCGATCAGAATTAATACATCAGGCTTCCAATTTAAAATATCGTCCTTACAAGCTTTGAGGTTTCTGAAAATGGTTCTTAAATTTAAAATCACCTCGGTAAAGCCCATAAAAGCCATATCGGCATAGTGTTTAACCAGCTCTCCTCCTTCAGTTTTCATTTTATCGCCCCCGAAATACCTGAATACAGCTTCGCCGTCCTCAGTTTTTAAGGCTTTCATTAAGTTGGCACCATGTAAATCGCCTGAGGCTTCTCCGGCTACGAGGTAGTACTTCATAGTTTCTTTTGTTATCACAATATCGTCAATTGCGAGGAGGCACGACGAAGCAATCTTTTATGTTATTGTTTATTCCTTAATTTTCCTTTGTCTTGGAAAGATTGCTTCACCCTAGTCCACAATCCCCTTCTTCAGTTCGCAATGACGCCCGTTTCATTAAAACACTTTATAAGCAAAAAACACAAAAGCGCACAAAAACGTTGCGGCCAATATGCCTCTGCCAATATTTTCTTTATTGTATTTAAAAAAGTACTGCATGGTATAAGCATTTATGGCAATACCTCCAATGTATAATAAATCTGCCTTGGCAAGAGAAGCCACGTGATGAATAATATACCAGGCAATGGAACAAAATATTGCTGGTACAAGCAAACCAATTCCCAAGCCGATCCATACAGAATTATTTAATCTTTTCAATCGATCAATCATAATGGCAGCGCTTAACCTAAATTAATGCCATCGGGCGCTGAAACTTTGGTACCTGCAGATTTCGAATCTTTGTTACCTATGAAATCCCAGCTGTTTAAGGCCTGTATAGCGTGATGCGCCGTTAAATCAAACTGAACCGGAACGATAGAAACATAATGATGTTCCAAAGCCCAAACATCGGTATCTTCACCCTTATCAAAATTTTCGAAAACACCGGTTAACCAGTAGTATGGGCGTTTGTAAGGATCGGTTCTCTCATCAAATTCTTCCATCCACTTCGCATTGGCCTGGCGGCAAACTTTAACACCTTTTAGATTGTCACCTTTCGGGAAATTCACATTTAAAAGTGTGCCTTCGGGTAAACCATTCGCTAAAACCTGCTCACAGATATTTTTAATGTATTTTTTAGTATGGCTAAAATCGGCATCGGCAGCAAAATCATCGAGTGAGAAACCAATAGATGGAATTTTTTCTATCGCACCTTCTACCGCGGCAGACATGGTACCTGAATACAGCACGTTAATCGAATTATTTAATCCGTGGTTAATTCCTGATACACACAGATCAGGTTTTTTACCTTTAAAGATTTTATTTACAGCAATTTTAACACAATCAACCGGGTTCCACTGCATTTATACATTTCTACGCCTGCATAAAGATCAACCTTATCAAAACGGATCGGTTTACCTATGGTAATAGCATGCCCCATTCCACTCTGCGGACTATCTGGAGCAACTACAACTACATTGCCCAGCTCCTGCATTACCTCCATTAAATTTTTTATACCTGTAGCTGTAATCCCATCATCATTTACAACTAAAATATTTGGTTTTGTGCCCTGCTTTGTCATGTCGGTAAAAATACAGATTATAAATTCAAGGCACAATAAAGCAAGGTTTATATGCAAAAATCATTTATTCCTATATTTTTAGTTTTGAGATCAAAATTATTTCGTTCCCTGCAAGAAAGCATCTATATTTGAATAAATAACTTATTAAAAATGAATGCTGTATTTGAGATCATGCTTAAACTAACAGGTGCACATTCATGATCATAAACCAAAACCAATTCAATGAAATTCAAACTATTTACTTTGGCTTGTTTTCTAATTACGGGTTCTTTCGCGAAGGCACAAACAACCTACCAATGGAAAACAGGAACTTCTGGTGGCTTTACCTACAAATATGTAACTAACGATCCGACCAAAACACGTTTTTATACTTTAAAAAACGGTTTGACAGTAATTTTATCACAGAACAACAAAGAGCCGAACATTACCTATAAAATGGCGGTAAGAGCGGGCAGTAATACCGATCCTCGTACCAATACCGGTTTGGCGCATTACTTAGAACACCTTTTATTTAAAGGAACGGATAAATTCGGAACGCTAAATTATGCCAAAGAAAAACCACTTTTAAATAAAATCGAAGCACTTTACGAAACTTACAACAAAACTACCGATCCGGCTAAACGTAAAGAGATTTATAAGGAAATTGACAAAACTTCGGGCGAAGCTTCAAATTATTCTATCGCAAATGAATATGATAAAATGATGAAATCGATCGGAAGTAATTCTACCAATGCACACACGTCGGTAGAAGAAACCGTTTATGAAGAGGATCTTCCGTCAAATGCCATTGATAAATTTTTGGCTGTGCAGGCAGAACGTTTCCGTGCCCCTGTTTTCCGCATCTTCCATACGGAGTTAGAAGCTGTGTACGAAGAGAAAAACATCGGTATGGATAACGATGGCCGTAAAATGTATGAGAAAATGCTGTATGCTTTATTCCCAACACATAACTACGGACAACAAACCACCATAGGTACTATT